>NZ_VIUM01000002.1:447648-668549 GCF_007828315.1 Burkholderia sp. SJZ089
GCAGTGATGCGGGCCGGCTTGTCGATCAGCGGTAGTGGCCGTGTCGTTCCAGTACCTCGATCTTGTAGCCGTCCGGATCCTCGATGAAGAAGAAGCGGGCGATCAGTTCGCCCTGGCCGTCGCGGAACTCCTTGAGATCCCTCGGCTGCATGCCGAGCGAGATCAGCCGCGCGCGCTCGGCGGCCGCGTCGTCCACCACGAAAGCGACATGGCCGTAGCCGTCGCCATGCGTGTAGGCCGGCTCGCGGCCCTTGTTCCAGGTGAGCTCGAGTTCGGCTTCGGCCTCGGCATTGCGCAGGTAGACCAGCGAGAAATCGTCGAAGTCGAGCCGGTGCGAGGGCAGCAGCCCGAAGGCCGCCTCGTAGAACGCGAGCGAACGATCGAGCTCGCGCACGCGCACCATGGTGTGGATCAGCTTGGCCATGCGGTGCTCTCCTGGAGGCGCGATGCACATGCCGGGTAAGGCGTGGACGCGCGCCGGCGCGCGCGTGAAGTCGGTGCCGTTGCCGCGGCGCATCGGCCGGCGATGATCGGGTGGCGTCTTGCCATGTCTGGCTCCTTTGCGTGAATGGAAGGGCGGGCCGTCACGCGCGCCTCACTTCGGCCCGAGCGTGGCGATGTAGGCAGCGAGGTCGTCGATATCCCGGTCGGACAGGCCCTGCGCCATCGGCTGCATCATCTGGGCGGTGCCGCCGTTGCGCTGGCCGCTCTTGTAGGCGTGCAGGGCGGCGGCCACATAGGCCGCGTTCTGGCCGCCGATCTTCGGGAAGGCGGGCGAGGTGGGCAGGCTGCCGTTCGCGCCATGGCAGGCCACGCAGGCGCCGAATCGGGCCTGGCCCTGGGCGGGATTGCCCACCGCCTGCGCGCCGCCGGCCGCGCCCAGGCAGGCGAGCGCCAGCAGGGCCGGCGCGAGCCGTCGAGACGATGCACCCGCAATACCTGAAGCCGCGCTGCGACGAATTCGAATCATGCTTTGTCCTGTTCTCGTGGGGATGGGCCATGCATGAACGCCAGCGTAGCGAGCGCGGCCGCGGGGCTGGTAATACATGGCTAAATCCTGCCTAGGGGTTTCCCGCATGAACGCCTCGCACGCGCCGGGCTTTGCTGCACGGCAGCGAGGCCTGAGCATCGCTACCCTCGACCCGGTTGCGGAAGCTGGCGGCTCGTTCCCGAATTTTTCGAACTTGACGCGGTGGAAGATGTACCTACAATCGCCCGCATGCCCTCGCGGGCCGTATCGCGTTTCTTTCGAATCACACACATCGAGATGAGAACCTCGCGTGCCTCCCCCAACCAGGCCAGGCTCTGGCGCGAGCCCGGTTTCGCCGACGCGGAACTGCTCAGCGCCAGCTACCGCACCCACCGCTTCCCGCGCCACGCGCACGACGCGTTCGCGATCGGCGTGATCGAGCGCGGCGCGCAGGCCTTCCTCGATGGACGCGGCCGGCGCGCGATCATGCCGGCCGGCAGGCTGTGCGTGATCAATCCTGGGCAGCTTCACGAAGGGCGGCCGGCCGGCGAGGATGGCTGGGACTACCGCATGGCCTATATCCCGAGCGGGGCCCTGCTCGAGCTGCTGCGGCGGGCCGACGAAGGCTTTCGCGGCGAACTGCATTTCCCCGAGCTGGTGATCGACGACGCGCCGACGCTGCGCCTGTTCCTCGAAGCGCATCGCTGCTCCGAATCGTCCGACGCGAGCCGGCTGGAAAAGACCTCACGCCTGAACGCCGCCGTGTTCCAGCTGATCGGCCGGCACGCCAGCCTCGCGCCGATGACGCCGCCCGCGGCGGCCCTGCCCGGCGCCGTGAAGCGCGCCCGCGACTACCTCGATGCCTACCTGGCCGAGAACCCCACGCTCGACACGCTCGCCGAGGCCGCCGGCATGAGCCCGTATCACCTGCTGCGCGAATTTCGCAAGGCGATCGGCGTGGCGCCGCACGCCTGGCTGGTGCAGCGCCGCGTCGAGCGCGCGCGTCACCTGCTGCTGCGCGGCCTGCCGCTGCGGCAGGTGGCGATCGAGGTCGGCTATTGCGACCAGGGCCACCTGAGCCGTGAATTCCGCCGCTTCTTCGGCGTGCCGCCCGGCCTCGCTCGCCGCTGAAATCCGCAAGATTGTCCAAAGCGGCCGGCATCGCACCGGCCATGCTGTGCCTTTCGACCCATCGGCCCCAGGAGGTGCCCACCATGATCGATCTGCGCAGCGATACCTGCAGCCGCCCCACGTCCGCCATGCGCGAGGCGATCGCCTCGGCCGAGGTGGGCGACGACGTCTATGGCGACGACCCGAGCGTCAAGGCGCTGGAGCGCGAAGTCGCCGAATTGCTCGGCAAGGAGGATGCCGTCTACATGGTGACCGGCACCATGACCAACCAAGTCGGCATCCGCGCGCATACCGAGCCCGGCGACGCGGTGCTGTTCGACCAGCAGGCGCACGTCTACATCCTCGAGGGCGGCGCGCCGGCCGCGATCTCCGGCGTGCTGCCGCGCCTGCTGCCCGGTGCGCGCGGCATCTTCACGCCGGAGGACGTGGCAAACGTGCTCGGCGTGTCGCATCGCTTCTTCCCGGCCACCATTCCGGCGCCGCCGAAGCTGCTGTGCCTGGAGAACACGCACAACCTCGGCGGCGGCAAGGTCTGGCCGCTCGACTCGCTGAGGGCCGTCTGCGAACTGGCGCGCTCGCGCGGCCTCGCGCTGCACCTGGACGGCGCCCGGCTCTGGCACGCGACGGCCGCCACCGGCATCGCGGAAAGCGAATACGCGAGGCATTTCGATTCGGTCAGCGTGTGTTTCTCGAAGGGATTGGGCGCGCCGGTCGGTTCGGCACTGGCCGGCTCGCGCGAGTTCATCGCGCGGGCGCGCCGCTTCAAGCAGCAGATCGGCGGAGGCTTCCGGCAGGCCGGCATGATCGCGGCCGGCGCGCTGCATGCGCTGCGCCATCATCGCGAGCGGCTGGGCGAGGATCACGAACATGCGCGGCTGCTGGCCGAAGGCATCGCCGGCCTGCCCGGCATCGCGCTCGATCCCGCCACGGTGGAAACCAATATCGTGCGTTTCGGCGTCAGCTCGCTGCCGGCCGGGCGCTTCGTCGACGAGCTGCATGCGCGCGGTCTGCATGTGCTGGCGTCCGGCGCCGACGGCGTGCGCGCGATTCCCTACCTGAACATCACCCGCCGGCAGATCCAGGAAGCGATCGGCATCATCGCCTCGGTGGCCGAGGCCCACGCGGGCAGCGCCGGCTCGATGGGCGGCCCAACCATGCAGAAGGGCGGCGCCGGGTACTGACAGTGGCGATCGAGCGGGCGGCCGCGTCTCGTCTGTCGAGCCGCCGCCCCCTTCAGCGGCGCATCCCGAGCTGCTCCAATTCCTCGTCGCTGAACAGCCGCGAACGCGTCAGGAAGCGCATGCCGGTCGGCTGCTCCAGCGAGAACATGCCGCCGTTGCCGGGAATCACGTCGACGATCAGCTGCGTGTGCTTCCAGGATTCGTACTGGCTGTCGCTCATGTAGAAGGACATGCCCTCGATCGACCCGAGGCAGACGTCGGAGCCGCCTATGATCAGTTCGCCATCCTGAAGGCACATCGGCGCGCTGCCGTCGCAGCAGCCGCCCGACTGGTGGAACATCAGCTTGCCGTGCTTCTCGCTGAGCGTCTGGATCAGCTTGCGGGCCGCGTCGGTGGCAACGACGCGCGGCGGCAGTTCGGACATGGCGATCTCCTCCGGTGGACACGGCGCCGCGAGAGGCGGCTCCGATGCGGGTTCACTGGCCGATGCCGACGAGATAGGCGCGATCCTCGTCGGGCATGGCCTGCAGCCAGTTCGCCTCCTCGCCGGGCTCGGGCAGTACCCTGCCGTACTCGACCATCTGCGAAGGCGGCACATCGGCAATGTACACCCAGACGGCGCGCGGCTCGGCCTGCGCGGCGCGCGTCACGAGCTCGACGATCGCGTCGAGCAGGCGCCGCTTCTGCTCGGCGTTGCGGCCGGCACGGATCTGCCCGTTCACGTGGATCTGGTCCGACTTCAAGGGACGGCCGCCGAGGAAGTGATCGCCCTCGGCGATCGGCACGAAGATCACCTGCGCGAAAAAGCCCTGCGCGCCGGTGGCCTGGCTGTGCGCCTCGGTGATGCCGGCCGCGATCCGCGCCTTCTGCTGCGCGTCGAGGCGGCCTGCCGCCGCCGATACGACATAGGTTGGCATGACGTACTCCCGATTTCCCGATAGATGGATGTAGCTGCATCTTTCTGGCCATATGATCAGATCGATGCCGATTGGTTGTAGCTACATCTCATGTTACGGTCCGCCGCGCCGGACAGACAGGCGGGGTTAACCCGCCATCCTCGCCGCGCGCCTACTTCGCGTCGCTGGCGGCCTGCTGCAGGGATTCGAGCGCCTGCAGCAGGCGCTTGTTGGCGGGGCCCTTCATGAACTTGCGCACCTCGTCCTCGACCTTGTCCTGCGCCTCGCGCCAGTAGGGCTCGGCGCCGCGCAGCTTGGCGATGCCGCGCTTGCTGAGGCGGGCGACCTTGAAGCGCGCGTCCTCGTCGGACGAGGTATCGACCCAGCCGGCCTCGATCAGGATCTTCAGGTTGCGGGAGATGGTGGTCTTGTCGAGCGCGGCCTCGGCGGCGATCTCGGTGTAGGTGGCCGCGCCGAGCCGCTCCAGCGCGCGCAGCAGGGAGAACTGCGTGATCTTGAGGCCGGCGGGACGCAGCGCGTCGTCGTAGACGCTGGTCAGCGCATTGGCCGAGCGCCGGAATTGCGTGCAGTAGCAGTCTGTGAACATGGTCGGCGGGCGCGGCAATCGAGTGATGTGATTGCGGCCGACACTACACGCGAAGAAAACGCATGTCAAAAACGGCAAGCGCCGCCGGCGCGGCGTCCCGCGAGGCGGCGAGGCCCCGTACAGGCCCCGCCGCCCCGCCGCGCGCCGGCCCGGCGCCTTACAGCGTCTCGAGCGCCAGCGCGATGCCCTGCCCGCCGCCGATGCAGAGCGTGACCACGCCGCGCCGCTGGCCGCGCCGGCGCATCGCGTGGATCAGCCGCGTGGCGAGGATCGCGCCGGTCGCGCCGATCGGGTGTCCATGAGCCACCGCGCCGCCCTCGCTGTTGACGATGTCCTCGGCCAGGCCCAGCGCGCGCAGCGCCACGATCGGCACGGCCGCGAAGGCCTCGTTGATCTCGATCGCCTCGATGTCGCCGATGCTCCAGCCCGCGCGCGACAGCGCCTGGCGCACCGCCGGCACCGGCCCGTAGCCGAACTGGCCCGGCTCGACGCCGGCCACGCCCCAGGCCACCAGCCGGGCGAGCGGCTCGATGCCCTGCTTCTCGGCGAAGGCGCGATCGGCCACCAGCATCGCCGCGGCGCCGGTGTTCAGGCCCGGCGCGTTGCCGGCCGTGATGGTGCCGTCCTTGCGGAAGGCCGGGCGAAGCTGGGCGAGCTTCTCCTGGGTGGTATCCGGGCGGTTGTGCTCGTCCTGCACGAATTCGATCTGCTGCTTGCCGGCCTTGACGTCCAGCGGCACGATCTCGGCCGCGAAATGGCCGGCGCGCTGCGCCTCGGCGAAACGCTGCTGCGAGCGCGCCGCCCAGCGATCCTGGTCCTCGCGCGTCACGTGGTGCTCGGCGACCAGGTCCTCGGTATGCCAGCCCGAATGCTCGCCCGAGAAGGCGTCGAGCAGGCCGTCGAGCAGCACGCTGTCCTGCATGGTCGCGTCGCCCATCCGGTAGCCGCGGCGCGCGCCGGCCAGCAGATAGGGCGCGCGGTCCATGTTCTCCATGCCGCCGGCGATCGCGGCCTCGGCGGTGCCCAGCAGCACCTCCTGCGCGGCCGAGACGATCGCCTGGGCGCCCGAGCCGCAGACGCGGTTGACCGTCAGCGCCGGCACCGCCACCGGCACGCCGCCGTTGACCGAGGCCTGGCGCGCCGGGTTCATGCGATTGCCGGCCTGCACCACGTTGCCGAGCACCACGCTGCCCAGTTTCGAAGGATCGACGCCGGTCTGCGCCAGCACCGCCTTGATCACGTGGGCGCCGAGATCGGTGGCGGGAATGTCCTTGAGGGTGCCGTTGAAGGTGCCGATGGCGGTGCGCAGCGGCGCGGCCAGGATGATTTCACGGTTGAGGGTCACGATTGCATGCCTCCTGCTTGGGCCGGCGGCGCCGGCTGACTCGGTTTCAGGGAACACCACATTCAGTATCGTCATTGTAGTGATTTCCCGGTGTCGCTGCCGTGGCGAGCCGCGAGAGGGTGGCGAACGGGGACGGACCCGGCTGGCGCGGCCGGGCTCGGGCAATCAGGCAAGGGGGACGGCGGCACGAAAGGGATGCCGCACCGGGAGGAACAGGAAAGCCAAGCGCCGGGCCCGGGTCGCCTGGCAGGGCGGGAAACGGGGGGTGAACGCCAGGAAGCTGGCTAATGCAGAGGTGGCTGCGCCGTGCGGAGGTGGCTGCGCCGCTCAGTTCGTCTCGTCGAGTTCGGCGAGCGTCTTCAGGCGCTTGAGCGTGGTCTCGGACGCATGGCGCCCCGGCACGAAGGCATGCGTCTCGCGGCTCAGCACCTTGCCGGTATGACGGTCGATCAGCACCGGATCGACGGCCTTGCCGGTTTCGCGATCGACGAAATCGACGCCCCAGGGATGGCCCTTGACGTGGCGGCGCCCCCAGGCGAACAAGGTGATCAGCACCGGCGCGAGCCCGCGCCCCTTGGCCGTCACGCGATACTCGTCGCGGCTCGATTCGGGCGTGCTGCGCACGCGCTCGAGCAGGCCGCCCTCCACCAGATCGGACAGGCGCTTGGACAGCATGGTGGGCGAGATCTCGAGGCTCTCGCGAAACTGCTCGAAGCGCGTCGAGCCCTGCATCGCGTCGCGCAGGATCAGCAGGCTCCACCATTCGCCGACCTGCTCCAGCGCCAGCGCCACCGCGCAATCCATTCCGGCCAAGCTCTTCCGTTTCATCGCTGTTCCTGCTTCCCGCCCTGGTTCGTGCGGAAAGTATAGAAGATCCGCCCGCCCGCGCCACCGACAAGCTGCCTCGGCGGCACGGGTATCATCGATGGCTCCCCGAACCGATCGGAGCCGACATGCCCTATCCCTCTTGCCTTGCCCGCCTTCGCCCCGGCACGCTGCGCGCGGCCGGCCTCGCGCTGCTGCCGCTGTTGATCGCCCTGCCCCTGGCCGCCCAGGCCGCCAGCTTCGACTGCAAGCAAGCCAGGCAGGCCGACGAGCGCGCGATCTGCGCCTCGCGTGCGCTCAGCGAGCAGGATGTGGAGATGTCGGTGCGCTACGAGATGCTGATGGGGCTGGTGGCGATGGGCACCCGCGGCGACATGGGCGAGGCGCAGCAGCAGTGGCTCAAGCGTCGCGCGCGTTGCGGCGCTTCGCAGTCCTGCCTGGCCACCGCCTATCGCGAGCGGATCGACGCGCTCAAGCAGCAGTATCGCCAGTTGCAGAGCCGCGGGCCGTTCTGAGCAGGCGCGGCGGGCGCCGGAGATCGCCGCCTGTCGGCTGTCGGCGTAAACGCAGACGGCCCCGCCGCGAGGGCGAGGCCGCAGGAAAAGGCGATCGGGGCGGCGCGCCGCCCGGCGCTCATTGCGCCTCGGGCTCGCCCGCTTGCCGGCGCAGCCGCCAGGCCTGGCGCGGCAGCACGATATAGATCGCGCCGATCATGTTCAGCACCAGGAACACCAGCTGTCCCACGGCCATCACCACCGACGCCTTGCCGACCACGGCCTGCAGCAGGTAGGACAGCACGTTGACCGCCATCGACACCACGATGGTCCAGCCCCAGGTGGTGAGACCGAGCATCGCCGCCTGGCCGAAGCTGTAGTCGGGCGGCACGCTGAGCTGGTGCTTGGCGAAGGCGCGTCGTGTCATGTAGCCGATGATCGGGATGCACAGCAGGCTCACCACCAGCAGGACGCCCCCGCCGACGAGCACCAGCGCGCCCATCGAGTTGACCAGCGACGACAGCCAGTTCGCCTCGCCATGCTCGGCGCGCACGATGGAATAGAGCACGAAGCCGCCGGCGACCAGCCAGATCGGCAGCGTGGCCAGCGTCTGGCGCCAGATGCAGGACCACCACAGCGACAGGCGGCGGCCGAAGGACATCTCGGGAATCATGGTGAACATGGTGGCCTCTCTCTTTCGTTCTGCTTGGATTCGGACAGCCGATGCAAGGTCTTGCTCGACACGCGCATGCCCCTGCGCGAAGCCCCGCGACACACGCCTCTGGTGCGCGCGCCGCGGGGCCCGGGTACCGCGAGGCGCGGCGGCCGATGCCCCGGCCGCCGCGCCCGTCGCCAGCTGATTCGCCAGCTTACTTGCCGGCCTTCTCGTCCTGCTTGATCTGCGGCAGGGCCGACGCCTCGCCCGGCGTCAGCAGCCCGACCTGCGAGTACACGCGCAGCTTGTCGCGCGTATCGGTGATGTCGAGGTTGCGCATCGTCAGCTGGCCGATCCGGTCGCGCGGCGAGAAGGTCGAGGCGACCTTCTCCATCGACAGGCGCTCCGGCGCGTAGGTCAGGTTCGGCGAGATCGTGCTGAGGATCGAATAATCGTTGCCGCGACGCAGCTCGATCTTCACCTCGCCGGTGATCGCGCGCGCCACCCAGCGCTGGGCCGTCTCGCGCAGCATGATGGCCTGCGGATCGAACCAGCGGCCCTGGTACAGCAGGCGGCCGAGGCGGCGGCCGCTCTCGCGGTACTGCTCGATGGTGTCCTCGTTGTGGATGCCGGTGACCAGGCGCTCGTAGGCGATGTAGAGCAGCGCCAGGCCCGGGGCTTCGTAGATGCCGCGGCTCTTGGCCTCGATGATGCGGTTTTCGATCTGGTCGCTCATGCCCAGGCCGTGGCGGCCGCCGATGCGGTTGGCTTCCAGCAGCAGCTCGACCTGGTCGGCGTATTCCACGCCGTTCAGCGCGACCGGGCGGCCTTCCTCGAAGCGCACCGTCACTTCCTCGGCGGCGATCTTCACGTCGTCGCGCCAGAACGCCACGCCCATGATCGGGTTGACGATCTTGATGCCCGACTCCAGGCTTTCCAGGTCCTTGGCCTCGTGGGTGGCGCCCAGCAGGTTCGAATCGGTCGAATAGGCCTTCTCGGCCGACATCTTGTAGCCGAAGCCGGCCTTGTTCATGAACTCCGACATCTCGGCGCGGCCGCCCAGCTCGTCAATGAACTGCTGGTCCAGCCAGGGCTTGTAGATCTTCAGGTCCGGGTTGACCAGCAGGCCGTAGCGGTAGAAGCGCTCGATGTCGTTGCCCTTGTAGGTGCTGCCGTCGCCCCAGATGTTGACGCCGTCTTCCTTCATGGCGGCCACCAGCATGGTGCCGGTCACGGCGCGGCCAATCGGGGTCGTATTGAAATACGTGACGCCGGCCGTCGAGATATGGAAGGCGCCCGATTGCAGGGCGGCGATCCCCTCGGCCACCAGTTGCGCGCGGCAATCGATCAGGCGGGCGTTCTCGGCGCCGTATTCGCGGGCGCGTTGCGGGATCGCGTCGTAGTCGGCCTCGTCGGGCTGGCCGAGGTTCGCGGTGTAGGCGTAAGGCACGGCGCCCTTGATCCGCATCCAGTGCAGCGCGGCGCTGGTATCGAGACCGCCGGAGAAGGCGATGCCGACCTTCTGGCCGGTCGGGAGACTTTCAAGAATCGTGGTCATGACGAGGAAACCGATTAAATCGTGATCGAAAGGAGGAGCGCGTAACCCGTAAGTATCGGCGGTGCCTGATTATGAGGCAAGTCTTGTCGCCGGCCCGAATGCCGCCAGGGATATAGGGAAAATCGCCGCCGGGCGCCCGCCCGGCGCGGATCCGGGCCGAACAGGCAGCCCGCCATCCCAATTTGGGACGAGGAAGCCCGCCGTCGGCGGATCGACGCCGGCGGGGCGCTCGGCGCCCCGCCGGTCCTTAAACAAAATTTCATCCGACGATACGGTTGTTTCAGAAATGGCCCCGGCAGGCGGTCCGATAATCGACGCATCGTGACCTGGACAGGAGCCGGAGATGACACGCCCGATGAGTATCGAAATGATCAACGAATACGGAAAGCAAGCCGTGCTGGTCTCGATCGATCGAGCCTCGGTGATCCTCGATCCCGCCGACGTCGACGCGGTGATCCAGTACCTGAGCCTGCTGCGCGCCTCGATGCAGCCGGCCGTGCCGGAGACGCCCTCGCGCTCGGAGCAGTACGTGGTCGAGATGGATCCCTGCTGGTACACCGAGCAGCACGCGCTGTACGGCGGCGCGGTGCTGTTCCTGCGCCATACCGGCCTGGGCTGGAGCGGCTTCGCGCTGCCGCCGCGCAGCCTGGAGCGGCTGCACGAATCGCTGGGCCGCCACCTGGAGGAGCAGCGCGAGACCGCCGGCCTGCCGAACTGAGGCGCGCCGCGCCTCGTGCGCGGCGCGCGATTCTGAAAAAACCTTCATGTTCCGGGCGGCGAGTTGTTAACGCCACGCGCCGATCATGGATGCATCGCAATCGTTGTTCACACAACCATGAACCAGCTCCAGGCGATGCGTGTCTTCACGCGTGTAGTCGATCTAGAAAGCTTCAACCTCGCGGCGCGCCAGCTCGGCATGTCGGCCGCGGCCGTCACGCGCAGCGTCGGCATGCTGGAGGCGCACCTGAACATGCGCCTGCTGAACCGCACCACGCGCAGCCTCTCGCTGACCGAGGCGGGCCGCGAATACCTCGACGGCTGCCGCACCATCATCGAGAAACTCGACGAGATCGAATCGAACCTGGTGCGCGCCACGCGGGACCCGCGCGGCACGCTGCGGGTGGCCGCCTCGATGAGCTTCGCCGCCGGCGGCCTGGGCGAGCTGCTGGCCGCCTACCGGCTGCAGCATCCGCGCGTGGGTTTCGACGTGACCACCTTCGACACCCATATCGACATGGTGGAAGGCGGCTACGACGTCTGCTTCTCCGACGACCGCCGGCTGGTCAGCGCCACCCTGGTGTCGCGCGCGCTGACCACGGTGCGCGAGGTGCTGGTGGCCTCGCCCGCCTATCTCGCGCGCCACGGCACGCCGGCTGACCCGGGTGCGCTCAACGAGCACAGCCTGCTGACGGTGTCCGACGGCACCGCGCGCACCTGGGAATTCGCCGACCGCGACGGCGTGTGCCGCGTCTACACCGGCCAGGCGCTGGCCTCCAGCGGCAGCGCGATGGTGAGGGTGGCCGCGCTCAGCCACATGGGCATCGCCCTGCTGCCCGAGCCACTGGTGGCGGGCGACCTGGCGCGCGGCGACCTGGTCGCCCTGCTCGACGGCCACGCGGCCAACGGCGGCCCGCGCAGCATCTCGATCCTCTACCCGGGCCGCAACTATCTGTCGATGAAGGTCC
This sequence comes from Burkholderia sp. SJZ089, assembly GCF_007828315.1. Taxonomy (NCBI): domain Bacteria; kingdom Pseudomonadati; phylum Pseudomonadota; class Betaproteobacteria; order Burkholderiales; family Burkholderiaceae; genus Burkholderia; species Burkholderia sp. SJZ089. The sequence goes on from NZ_VIUM01000002.1 coordinate 458,996, forward strand.
GCAGCTTCATCGATTTCGCGGTGGGACGCTATCGCGGCGCGGATCGCGCCGCCACCTTGCGCGCCGTCGCCTGATACCGCTCCATGTCGAAGATCCTGACGATCGAGGACGATGTCCTGATCGCCGACAGCATCGCGCGCCAGCTCCACGCGCAGGGCCATAGCGTCGACGTCGCGCGCACCGGCCGCGAGGGCATCGCCAAGGTGATGGCGGGCGACTACGACGCCGTCACGCTCGACCGCATGCTGCCCGACCTGGATGGCCTGGCGATCCTCTCCACCATGCGCGGGGTCGGCCTCGACACGCCGGTGCTGGTGATGAGCGCGATGTCCGAGGTCGACCAGCGCATCGCCGGGCTGCGCGCCGGCGGCGACGACTACCTGGTCAAGCCCTTCTCGCTCGACGAGATGGTGGCGCGCCTGGAGGTGCTGATGCGCCGCCGCCCGCGCAACGCGCACGCCGAGACGGTGCTGCGCGCCAACGGCATCGAGCTCGACCTGGTGCGGCGCACCGCGATGCTCGGCGCGCGCGAGCTGGACCTGCTGCCCACCGAGTTCCGCGTGCTCGAATTCATGATGCGCCACGCCGGGCGCGTGCTCACGCGCACCATGATCTTCGAGGGCGTGTGGGGCTGCCGCTTCGATCCCGGCACCAACCTGATCGACGTGCACGTCGGCCGGCTGCGCCGCAAGATCAACCGCGCCGGCGAGAGCCCTCTGATCCGCACCATCCGCGGCGCCGGCTACATGCTCGGCTGAGCGCCGCGGCGCCATCCTCGCCGCCGACATCACGATGCTCCGCCCGTGCGGGGCATCGTCGTTCTGGTTGCGCGCGCAAGCATTCATCGTCGCTTCATCGGCATGTCACGCATGACGGCCAAGGCCCGGCACGCAAGCGCGCCGCCCTCGCCGCGATCGCGCCGGGCCATGAAACTTCTTTCATGTTTTTAGCGGCAGGCTGTTAGGGCGTGCTCCCCAGAATGCTGTCGTCGGCGCGTGTCCGCGTTTTCCCCAAGCGGCCGCGCCAGCCCCTCACCCGAACGACGCTTTCTACGGAGCAGCATCACATGCTGAAAATCGTCCGGCTCGCCCTGGTCCGGCCCTACACGTTCATCGTGCTGGCGCTGCTGATCCTGCTGGCAGGCCCGCTCGCGGCGCTACGCACGCCCACCGACATCTTCCCGGACATCCGCATTCCGGTGATCAGCGTGATCTGGAATTACGCCGGCCTGCAGCCGGACGACATGTCGGGGCGCATCGTCACGTACTACGAACGTACGCTCGGCACCACCGTCAACGACGTGCAGCACATCGAGTCGCAGTCGTTCCGCAGCTTCGGCATCGTCAAGATCTTCTTCCAGCCGACGGTGGACATCCGCACCGCCACCGCGCAGGTCACCTCGATCTCGCAGACCGTGCTCAAGCAGATGCCGCCGGGCACCACGCCGCCGCAGATCCTCAACTACAACGCCTCGACCGTGCCGGTGCTGCAGATCGCGCTGACCAGCAGCACGCTGGACGAGCAGAAGCTGGAGGACTACGCGGAGAACTTCATCCGCCCGCAACTGCTGTCGGTGCCCGGCGTGGCGATCCCGACGCCCTATGGCGGCAAGACCCGCGAGGTGCAGATCGACCTCGACCCGCAGGCGCTGCAATCGAAGGGCCTGTCGGCGCAGGACGTGGCGCACGCGCTGGCGCAGCAGAACCAGATCATCCCGGCCGGCACGCAGAAGATCGGCCGCTTCGAGTACAACATCAAGCTCAACAACAGCCCGCTCGCGCTCGATGCGTTGAACGACCTGCCGATCAAGTCGGTGGGCGGCACCACCATCTATATCCGCGACGTGGCCCACGTGCGCGACGGCTTCCCGCCGCAGACCAACATCGTGCGCGTGGACGGCCATCGCGCGGTGCTGATGAGCATCCTGAAGAACGGCTCGGCCTCCACGCTCGACATCATCTCGGGCGTGAAGGCCAAGCTGCCGCTGATCGAGCAGACCCTGCCGCCGGGCCTGAAGCTGGTCACCATGGGCGACCAGTCGACCTTCGTGAAGGGCGCCGTGAGCGGCGTGGCGCGCGAGGGCGTGATCGCCGCGGCGCTCACCTCGCTGATGATCCTGCTGTTCCTCGGCTCCTGGCGCTCGACCCTGATCATCGCCGCCTCGATCCCGCTGGCCGTGCTCTCGGCGATCGCGCTGCTGGCCGCCACCGGCGAGACCCTCAACGTGATGACGCTCGGCGGCCTGGCGCTGGCGGTCGGGATCCTGGTGGACGACGCCACGGTGACCATCGAGAACGTCAACTGGCACCTCGAGCAGGGCAAGGACACGCGCAGCGCGATCATCGACGGCGCGCGGCAGATCGTGATGCCGGCGCTGGTCTCGCTGATGTGCATCTGCATCGTGTTCGTGCCGATGCTGATGCTCGACGGCATCTCGCGCTTCCTGTTCGTGCCGATGGCCAAGGCGGTGATCTTCGCGATGATCTCCTCGTTCGTGCTGTCGCGCACCTTCGTGCCGATGCTCGCGCAATACCTGCTCAAGCCGCATGCCTCGGCCGGCCACGCCTCGGGCGAGATGGCCGCGATCATGGACTCGCACGCGGGCCACGCCGGCGCGCACGACGTGCCGCCCTCGCGCAATCCGCTGGTGCGCTTCCAGCGCGCCTTCGAGCGCCGCTTCGAGGCGGTGCGCGCTTCGTACCGGATCCTGCTGGGGCTGGCGCTGACGCGCCGCAAGCCCTTCGTGACCGGCTTCCTGTGCGTGGTGGCCGCCTCCTTCCTGCTGGCGCCCTGGCTCGGCCGCAACTTCTTCCCGACCATCGATTCGGGCGAGATCTCGCTGCACGTTCGCGCGCCGGTCGGCACCCGCGTGGAGGAGACCGCCGCCGAGTTCGACCGCATCGAGAACACCATCCGCGGCGTGATCCCGCCCGCGCAGCTACGCGAGGTGATCGACAACATCGGCCTGCCCAAGAGCGGCATCAACCTGACCTACAACAACAGCGGCACGATCGGGCCGCAGGACGGCGACATCTTGATCTCGCTGTCCGAGGATCACGCGCCCACCGCCGGCTACGTGCGCAAGCTGCGCGAGCTGCTGCCGCGCGCCTACCCCGGCACCAGCTTCTCGTTCCTGCCGGCCGACATCGTCAGCCAGATCCTCAACTTCGGCGCGCCGGCCCCGGTCGACCTGCAGGTGGCCGGCCCGAACCAGGCCGCCAACCTGAAGTACGCGCGCGAGCTGTACCGCCGGATGCGCCTGATCCCCGGCATCGCCGACACGCGCATCCAGCAGGCCACCACCTATCCGCAGTTCACGGTGGCGGTCGACCGCACGCGCGCCGACCAGCTCGGCATCACCGAGCAGGACGTCACCAACTCGGTGGTCGCCACCCTGGCCGGTACCAGCCAGGTGGACCCGACCTACTGGCTCAACCCGAGGAACGGCGTGTCCTACCCGATCGTGGCGCAGACCCCGCAATACCGCATGACCACGCTCTCGGCGCTGCAGAACCTGCCGGTGACGGGCGCCAGCGGCGACTCGCAACTGCTCGGCGGGCTGGCCACCATCACGCGCGGCATCGGCGACGCGGTGGTCTCGCACTACAACATCGAGCCGCTGTTCGACATCTACGCCACCACCCAGGGCCGCGACCTCGGCGCGATCGCCACCGACATCGACGGCATCGTCAAGGCCACCGCCCACGACCTGCCCAAGGGCTCGACCGTCACGCTGCGCGGCCAGGTGCAGACCATGAACGGCGCCTTCGCCGGCCTGCTGCTGGGCTTGGTGGGCGCGATCGCGCTGATCTACCTGCTGATCGTGGTGAACTTCCACTCCTGGGCCGATGCCTTCGTGATCGTCTCGGCGCTGCCCGCTGCGCTGGCCGGCATCGTCTGGATGCTGTTCACCACCCACACGCCATTGTCGGTGCCGGCGCTGACCGGCGCGATCCTCTGCATGGGCGTGGCCACCGCCAACTCGATCCTGGTGGTCAGCTTCGCGCGCGAACGCCTGGCCGAAACCGGCAACGCGCTGGCCGCCGCGCTCGAGGCCGGCTTCACGCGCTTTCGCCCGGTGCTGATGACGGCCCTGGCGATGATCATCGGCATGGCGCCGATGGCGCTCGGCCTGGGCGACGGCGGCGAGCAGAACGCCCCGCTCGGCCGCGCCGTGATCGGCGGCCTGGCCTGCGCCACGCTGGCCACGCTGTTCTTCGTCCCCGTCGTGTTCAGCCTCGTGCATCGGCGCGACGCGCACCAGCACGACGGCACCCGCGCTTCCTCCTCTTCCGCGTCCGGAGCTTCCCATGTCCACTGAGATCGAAATCAAGTCGCCGAAACGGCTGCCCAACCTCAAGCTGGTCGCCGCGGTCGCCGCGCTGGTCGCGCTCGGCATCGTGGCCACCGGCATCGCCGGGCGGGTCCACGCGAAACAGGAACTGACCGGCTGGTCCGCCGCGCAGGCGGTGCCGACCGTGGTGGCCTACACGCCCTCGAGCGGCGCCGACGGCACGTCCCTGGTGCTGCCGGGCCATCTGTCGGCGTTCGAGAACGCGCCGATCCACGCGCAGGTGTCGGGCTACCTGCATGCCTGGTACGCCGATATCGGCGCGCACGTGAAGTCCGGCCAGTTGCTCGGCCTGATCGACACGCCCGAGCTCGACCAGCAGTTGCAGCAGGCGCGCGCCGACCTGCAGAGCTCGCTGGCCAACGAGAAGCTGGCGGCCTCCACCGCCGCGCGCTGGACCCGCATGCTGGCGCAGGATTCGGTCTCGCAGCAGGAAACCGACGAGAAGACCAGCGACCTGGCCGCCAAGCAGGCGATCGTCGCGGCCAACCAGGCCAACGTGCGGCGCCTGGAGGCGCTGGAAGCCTTCAAGCGCATCGTCGCGCCCTTCGACGGCGTGGTCACCGCGCGCAAGACCGACATCGGCCAACTGATCTCGGCCGACCAGGGCACCGGGCCCGAGCTGTTCGCGGTATCCGACGTGCACCAGTTGCGCGTCTACGTGAGCGTGCCGCAGAACGAGGCTGCCGCGATCCATCCCGGCATGAACGCCACGCTCACCGTGCCCGAGCACCCGGGCGAGACCTTCCACGCGAAACTGGTCGACACCGACGATTCGATCGCCGGCGCCACCGGCACCCTGCTGGTGCAGTTGATGGTGGACAACCAGGACGGCAAGCTGATCCCCGGCGAATACACCGAGGTGCATTTCGCGCTGCCCGCCGGCAGCAGCCACGCGCTGACGATTCCCGCCAGCTCGCTGATCTTCCGCCAGGCGGGCCTGCAGGTGGCGGTGGTCGGCAAGGACAATCGCGCGGTGCTCAAGCCGGTGACGATCGGCACCGACTTCGGCACCCACGTGCAGATCGCCACCGGCCTCGCGCCCGACGATCGCGTGATCGACAATCCGCCCGACTCGCTGTCCAACGGCGACCCGGTGCGGCTCGCGCCGCCGGTCGGCACGGTCGCCTCGACGACCGGCAAGACGGAGCAGGCCAATGGGTAAACGTCGGCTCTGCGCGATGCTGGCCGGCGTCGCCTTTCTTTCCGCCTGCTCGTTCGCGCCCGTCTATCACGCGCCGCGAACGGCGCTGCCGACCACCTTCAAGGAAGCCGGCGGCTGGCAGACCGCGCAGCCGGCCGACCGCATCGAGCGCGACGGCTGGTGGAAGGCGTTCCGCGATCCGGCGCTCGACAAACTGGAGATCCAGGTGGCGGCGGCCAACCCCGACGTGGCCGCCGCCGTGGCGCGCCACGACGAGGCCAGCGCGCTGTTCGACCAGGCCCGCTCGGGGCTGTTTCCGACCCTCGGCCTGGGCGCGCAGATCTCCAGCAACCGCGCCTCGGCCACGCGCCCGCTGCGCGGCGCGACCCAGCCCGACATCTACGGCGCCAACACGCTGGATGCCGGCTTCGACTACGACCTCGACCTGTGGGGCAAGGTACGCAACGAGGTGGCCGCGGGCCGCGCCGACGCGCAGGCCGCCGCCGACGACCTGGCCTCGGTGCGCCTGAGCCTGCAGGCGAGCCTGGCCACGGCTTACTTCAAGCTGCGCGGGCTGGACCAGCAGCAGAAGCTGCTGGCCGACACGATCGACACCTACCAGCGCGCGCTGAAGCTGACGCTGAGCCGGCACGCGGGCGGCATCGCCTCCGACCTCGACGTCTCGCGCGCACGGACCCAGCTCGATTCGGCGCGCGCCTCGGCCGAGGACGTGCGCGCGCGCCGCGCGCTCTACGAGCATGCGATCGCCACCCTGGTCGGCGTGCCGGCCTCCGCGTTCTCGCTGGCGCCGGACCTGACGGTGGCCTACCTGCCCGCGATCCCGGCCGGCATCCCCGCCACGCTGCTGCAGCGCCGCCCCGACGTGGCGGCCGCCGAGCGGCGCATGGCGGCCGCCAACGCGCGGATCGGCGTGGCGCGCGCGGCCTTCTTCCCCGACATCACGCTCGGGCTGATCGGCGGCTACCAGAGCTCGGGGCTCGGCCACTGGCTCAGCGCGCCCAACGAGATCTGGTCGATCGGGCCGAGCCTGGCGCTGACGCTGTTCGACGGCGGCCGCCGCCAGGCGATCACCGACCAGGCCCACGCCAAGCTGGCCGAGAACGGCGCGCAGTATCGCGCGGTGGTGCTGGCCGCCTGCCAGCAGGTGGAGGACAACCTCGCGCTCACCCATCACCTCGGCGACGAGGCCGACCGCGAGCAGGAAGCGCTCGACGCGGCCGAGCGCACCTTGCAGTTGTCGATGTCGCGCTACCGCGATGGCGTGGTCAGCTACCTCGACGTGGTGACGGCGCAGACCACCGAGCTGAACACGAAGATCACCATGCTGGAGCTGGATACGCGCCGGCAACTGGCGGCGGTGGGCTTGATCGCGGCGCTGGGCGGCGGGTGGTCGGTGGATCGGGCGGCGACGATGGCCGCGACGACCGACAAGGCGAACGCGGCGCCAGGCGCAAAGCCGGCCACGCCGGTGCCGGCGGCGATGCCGGTTTCGACCACGCGGCCGAACCTGGCGACGGCGCGCTCGAGCAGCTAGATCTCGCGCGACATGTGTGGTGCGTGTCGCGTTTTCAGGCACCCGTCGCGAGGCGGGTGCCGTTTTTTTGGCCGGCATGCGCCGCTCGGCGCCCGAATCGCGCCGGCGCGTCCGCCGCCTTCAGATGCCACCGTCGAACATCGATTCGGACCAGGCAAAGGCCGCCCTCATCTGCTCGACTTCCTGCGTCGGCGAACGACCGAACATGCGCTTGAATTCGCGGCTGAACTGCGAGGGACTTTCATAACCGACCGAGGCCGAGGCCGCCGCTGCCGTGAGACCCCTTCGGATCATCAACAGCCGCGCCTGGTGCAGCCGGGTCGACTTGAGGTACTGGATCGGCGTGGTGTGGGTGACCGCCTTGAAGTGCCGATGAAAGCTCGGCACGCTCATGCCGCTCTCGTGACAGAGGGATTCCACGTCGATCGGCTGGCCGTAATCGGCATGGATGCGGCGCAGCGCCCGCGCGATCCGCGAGAAATGGCCGGTGGACGCGAGCGAGGCGCGCATCGCGTCGCCCTGCTCGCCGGTCAGCACCAGGAAACAGATCTCCCGCAGCGCCAGCGGCGCGACGACCCGCGCCTCGAGCGGCGAGCCCAGCGCCTCGAGCAGCCGGAGCAGGGTCGCCGAGAGCCGCTGGTTCAACGGCGTGGAATAGATGCCGCGCGGCATCGCGGGCGGCTTGCGGCCCGGCGCGTCGACCGCCAGCATCAGCTCCGCGGTGAGCCCCGGGTCGAGACGCAGCGTGACCGCGAGCAGCGGCGCCTCGGGACTGGCCTCGGTTTCGGTGGAGAACGGCAGGGGCACCGAGAGCACCAGGTAGTGATTCGCATCGTAGAGAAACACCTCGTCGCCCAGGAAGCCGCGCTTGCAACCCTGGCAGACCAGCACGATGCTCGGCTCGTACAGCACCGGCGTGCGCCCCAGCGAACGGTTCGAACGCATGAAGCTGACTCCCGGCAGCAGCGAGGCCGTATAACCCTCGTTCGGCGCCAGCCGCCCGATCAACTCGATGATGCGCGCTTGCCTGCCCGGCATGGTTCCTCCGATGGATTCGACGACGACTATAGCCGATGCCCGCGAGCGGCATGCCCGTTTGATAGTTATGGGCAAGACTGCGAGAGCGGCTGCCATGGCCGACCCGGGATGCCGCCGATACATTGGCCTGCACGGCGTCGAACCGATTTCCGGTTCGCTCGCCCCACCACATTTTCGAGGACATGGACATGCAGGACATCAATGAATTCGCCGGCAAGGTCGCGATCGTCACCGGCGCGGCCAGCGGCATCGGGCGCGCCATCACCGAACTGCTGGCGGCACGCGGCGCACGCGTGATCGCCGAGGATATCGACCCCGCCGTCGAGGCCATGGCCGGCCCCGGCGTCGTGCCGCTGGTGGCCGACATCAGCATGGACGGCAGCGCGGAGAGGGCGGTGGCCCTGGCCCTGGAGCGGTTCTCCCGCCTCGACCTGCTGGTGAACAACGCGGGCATCATCATCAACAAGCGGGTGGTCGACATGTCGCGCGCGGATTGGGAGCGGATCATGGACGTCAACGCCACCGCCGCCTTCCTGCATTCGCGCGAGGCCATGAAGGCCATGATCCCGCAGGCGCGCGGGGCGATCGTCAACGTGGCGTCCTATGCGTCCTACTTCGCCTTCCCCACCATCGCCGCCTACACGGCGTCCAAGGGCGCGCTGGCGCAGTTGACGCGCACCCTCGCCCTGGAGGCGATCGAGCACGGCATCCGCGTCAACGCGGTGGGTTCCGGCGACGTGCTCACCAACATCCTCAACACCGTGGCGGCCGACGGCGACGGCGTTGCCGCCCTGGCCGCGCATGGCGCGAGCGCGCCGATCGGGCGGGCCGCGGCGCCGGAGGAAATCGCCGAGGTGGTGCTGTTCCTGGCTTCCGAGTGCGCCAGCTTCATGGTCGGTTCGGTGGTGATGGCCGACGGCGGCATGAGCGTGAAGGTGGGCGCCTGAGCATCGCGACGCGCCGGCAAGGCCGCTGGCCCTCGGGCCGGTGCCGCAAGCCTTGGCGGCGACGTTGTCCTTCAAGGGCGCGCCCTTGATCGAAATCGGCAGCCTGCGGCACCGACACCGGCTGCGGCGATCGCCGCTTTACCCACCCGGGAGCAAGGCGTCAGGAGATGGACCGCAGCACGCCCCCGTCGACGCGCAAGGCCGCGCCGGTCGTCGCCGACGCCTGCTCAGACGCCACGTAGACCACCATGTTCGCCACCTCCTCGGTCGTGGAGAAACGCTGGATCAGCGTGGTCGGGCGCATCGTTTTCAGGAATTCCTGCTCGGCCTGGGCCGGCGTGATGCCGTGCTCCTCGGCGGTCGCCTTCATCCAGCCGGACAGGCCCTCCGAGCCGGTCGGGCCAGGCACCACGGCGTTCACCGTGACGCCGCTGCCCGCGACCAGTTCGGCCAGCCCGCGCGACACCGCGAGCAGCGCCGTCTTGCTGACGCCGTAGTCGATCATTTCCTTGGGGATGTTCAAGGCCGATTCGCTGCTGATGAACACCACGCGCCCCCAGTTGCGCGCCGTCATCCTCGGGAGATAGTGCCGCGACAGACGCACGCCGCTCAGCACGTTGAGCTGGAGCAGGTCGAGCCATTCCTGGTCGGTCTGGTCGAAGAAGTTGTTCGGCCGGGCGGTGCCGGCGTTATTGACCAGGATGTCGGCGTCCGGCGCCTGGGCAACCAGGTCGGCGCAGCCCTGCGCCGTGGCGACGTCGGCGGCCACGCCGGTCAATTCGGCACCCGGCAGCAGAGCCCGCATCTCGCGCAACGCGGCGTCGACGCGTGCCGGCGTGCGGCCGTTGATCACCACCGATGCACCGGCGCGCGCCAGCCCCTCGGCGATCGCCCGGCCGATACCGGCGGTGGAGCCGGTCACGATGGCCCTGCGGCCCTTGAGTTCGATATGCATGTCCTGGATTCCTGTCAGAAAGTTGAGGCGTCAGCCTGCGTCGCCGGCCATGCCATGGCACGACGTCCCTCACCGAAGTCGGTGTCAGAGGCATGGTAATTACTCACGATGAAGGCGATAATCCGTTTAAATTCGATAAGACTTATTCCCAAATAGAATGGATCGATTTCACGAACTGAACGCCTTCATTGCGGTGGTCGAAACCGGCGGCTTCTCCGCCGCGGCGCGCAAGCTGGGCGAGTCGCAATCGGCGGTCAGCAAGGCGGTCAACGCGCTGGAGAAACGCCTGGGCGTCGCCTTGCTCCATCGCAGCACGCGCAAGGTGAGCCTCACGGATCAGGGGGCGAAATACTACGAGCGCACCAAGCCATTGGTGGACGAGATCGAGGTGGCGGACCTCGAATTGACCAGCAGCAGCCTGGATGCCTCCGGGCTCGTGCGGATCGCCGCTCCCTCGACCTTCGGCCGCCTGCACGTGCTGCCGTTGATCCCCGCGATGCTGTCGCGCCATCCCGGTCTGCAGGTCGACGTGGTGTTGTCCGACGCGGTGCGCGACATGGTCGAAGACCGTATCGACCTTGCAGTGCGCGTCAGCCCGGTCAGCGATCCGGATTCCGTGGTCCGGCGGGTGGCGGGCACCTCACTGGTCTGCGCGGGTTCCCGTGACTATTTCGCCCGGCACGGAACACCGAAGACGCCTGCCGATCTGGGCGGCCACAACTGCCTGATCTACGGTGAAATGAGAGAGTGGCCGTTCATCGGGCCGCAAGGCCGCTTCACCGTGCCGGTGCATGGGAATCTTTCGTCCAACAGCGTGGAGACGATCCTGGCCGGCGTCGCGGCCGGGCTCGGCATCGCGATCTTCCAGCGTGCGTCGCTGGTGGGGGAATTCCGGCGTTCGGATGTGGTGACCATCCTCGACGAATTTATCGACGAGCGCCGCGACGTCAGCCTGGTATGGCCCAAGCGCCGGTTCGTGCCAACCCGCGTGCGCCGTGCCACCGATTTTCTCGCGACCGCGCTTGCCGAGCGGATCTAGCGGCGCGAGTCGGATTCGCATGATTGCGAACATAAAAAAACCCCGCGACGCATCCGCGTCACGGGGCCAAAGATCACCGCCCAAACCGTCCCGACATCGCTGCAACCAGTGCCGGGACGGCGGCGGGAACCGCACTACCGGCGCACCCGGTCGCTCACCGGATGCGCCGCCACCCAAGCGCGCGAATCGATCGATCCTCGCGCCGGGCCAGGCCGCGCGGCCTGGCCGGCTTGAACCGGCGAGGACCGGTCAGAACTTGTGACGAATGCCGGCCGCCACCACGGCCTGGCGATCGTTGCCCGAGGCGGCGAGGTTGAAGATCCCCGCATTGCCCAGCACGGCCACGCCGTCGGCGCCCGTCACGCGCTGGTACACGCCCTCCAGGTAGAGGTCGGTACGGCGCGACAGCGCGTAGTCGGCCTGCAGCATGAACTGGTTCCACTTCGGCGCGATGCTGCGGCCGGCGTTGTCGAAGCGGCCCTGCGTGAAGGTGTAGGAGCCGCCCAGCGAGAGCGCCGGCGTCAGGAAGTAGCGCGCGTTCAGCTCGTAGTTGCTGAAGGTCAGCAGCTGGCCGTTCACGCTGCCGTACGAGCCGCCCTGCGAAAGCTCGCGCGGGTCGTTCAGGATCGTGCGCGTGTAGACGAAGCCCACCGTGGCCTTGTCGAACGCGTAACGCGCGCCGGCGCCGAAGGTGCGCCAGCGCCCGCCCACCAGCATCGAATCGCCGTCCGAGCTGCTCAGCGCGCCGCCGGTGTTCTGCGGCGTGTTCACGCCGCCCGGCTGGTTCGACTGCAGGTAGGCCACGGCCAGGTTGACCGGGCCGTTCGCGTATTGCGCGCCGAGGCTGTAGGCGTTGTTGTTGCTGAACTGGCCGCCCGCGTTGCTGAAGGCGTAGGCGCCGCCGAACGTGAAGCCGCCGTAGTTCGCGCTGCGGAACTTCACGGAGTTGTTCATCCGCGTGTCGTTGGCGAGGTTGTCGTTGTCGTAGGGATGGTCGGCGATGTTGCCGCCGAAGCCCGAGCCGGTGGCCGACAGCGGCGCCACGAAGTCGACCAGGAAGTCGTACTGGCGGCCCAGCGTGACGGTGCCCCATTGCCGGCTCGCGAGACCGACCCAAGCCTGGCGGCCGAACTCGTCGCCGCCGTTGCCGAACTTGCCGTTGGCCACGTTGAAGCCGTTCTCGAGGGTGAACACGGCAGCCAGCCCGCCGCCCAGGTCCTCGTTGCCGCGCAGGCCCCAGCGCGAGGTGCTGACGTTGCCGCTCTGCACGCCGTAGGTCGGGCCCGCGCCGCCCGAGGATTTCTGGTTGCTGATGTAGTCCAGGCCCGCGTCGATCGTGCCGTACAGCGTGACGCTGCTCTGCGCATGCGCGGCGGTCGAAAGCAGACACGCGAGCGCCGCCGGGATTGCCAGATATTTCTTCATGATGGTTTCGCTAGAGTGGGTCGGTCTTCTCGCACCGCCGGCTGCGTGTGGGAAAGCCGATCCGTCCGCGATGCGATGGCGCCAATTTAGGCAGCGGGCGTGACAGCGCCGTTATGAAAACGGCCTGAAAAATGAAACCTTTTTCATCCACGCGATATGCCGGCTTCATGTCGATGCCGACAGCCCCCGGGGCGCTGCATGAATTTCTTTTCACCCTGCGTATGCCGATCCGCTATCGCCCCCCCTCTATGCTTGTCCTCAACCCGCTGCGTCACGTCGAGATGCCGCGACGGGGATGAAACCAGTCATTGATCATGAGGACAACGAAGATGAACACCACCAAGCTAGTCGCGACGACCCTGCTCGCCGCCTTCGCCGCGCTTTCGATTCCCGCCTTCGCGCAGACCAGCGCCCAGCCGATGCGGATGACGCCGGCCGCCACCAAGGACGGCGTGCCGGGCGCGGCGACCAACAGCCAGTGGGCCGCCGCCAATGGTCAGTGGGTCGCGCCCTATGGCCAGCCAGTGCACGAGAAGACGCGCGCCGAGGTCTACCAGGAGCTCGTGCAGGCCGAGCAGGACGGCCAGCTCCAGTACCTGAACTCCACGCTCTACGCGCACTGATGTGTGCCGCCTTGCGGCCGGCCCCGGCGTCCCGCTCAGGCCGCCCGCGCCGTCCGCAGCGACGCCGCTCCCTACCTGACTCGCTCGCCAATCATGAAGCTTCGTCCCCTCCTGCTGCGCTCCACCCGTCTCGCGCTGCTCGCCGTCGCCGCCGGCGCCCTGTTGTCCGGCTGCGCCGCCGCGCGGCCCAATGGCCCCGGCGACTGCGTCGGCCCGCCCGATTTCTGCGTGCCTTTCTTCGGTTCGTGATTCGATCCGTCAATGCGCGAGGGGCGCGCTGCCGTCGGCAGTGCGCCCCTCGTGTCCATGCATGATGTCGCCGCTTGGTGAAGCGGCCGCGCCGCGCGCTCAGGCGTCCGGCAGGCTCACCTGGTAGCCGTAGCGGCTCACCGTATCGATCCTGACGTCGGGCAGGTGCCTCGCGAGCTTGCGGCGCAGCCGCGACACCACCAGGTTGACGCTCGACGGATCGACATCCTCCTTGTCCTGCCACACATAACGGATCAACTGGTCGCGCGGCACCGGCGCGTTCGGATGGCGCATCAGGCATTCGAGCAGCAGGAACTCGCGGCGCGTCACCGCCAGCCGCAGCTTGCCGTCCTTGAGCTCGCGCGACAGCGTCTCGAAGCTCGACGAAGCGGAGGGCGCATGCGGGCCTTCCGCCTCGCGCGGCCCGGCCAGGCGCTGCAGGGCCTGCAGGCGCTCATGCAGCTCGATGAAGGAATAAGGCGCGCCGAAGCAGGCGTCGGCGCCGGCGCGCAGCGCGCGGATCCGTTCGCTCGCCGAGGCATGGCCGAGCAGCACCACCAGCGCCGCGCCGCCGCCGTCGGCCACGAAGCGCGGCAGCATGCCGATCAGCGCGGCGTCGGCGCCGGGCTCGAAGGCGGTCACCACGATCGCGTCGAAGGCTTCCTGCGAGGCCAGGAACAGGCCGTCGCGCAACTCGTCGGCGCGCTGCAGGCTGTGGCCACTCTCCTGCAAGGCCTTGTGCAGCCAGGACGCTTCCGGATGCGGCGACGTGACGAGCAGGACACGCATGCTCAGCAGGCCCCCCGGTGGCAGGCAGCAACACGAGCGATCCTCATACCAGCGACCTCGACCAGCATTCGATCGTGACGCGCGTGCCGGGCTCGGCGCTGCCGATGCGCAGCGTGAAGTCATGCACGTTGAGCACCGTCGAGACGATGCTCAGGCCCAGCCCCGAGCCGGCCAGGTGCCCGGTGCGGCGGCTGCGGTAGCGGTGCTGCAGCACGGCCTCGCGCTCGTCGGGGGCGATGCCGGGGCCGTCGTCGCTGACGTCGATCTGCGGCCCCTGCAGGCGCTGGCGCAGCTCGAGCCGCACCGTGCCGCCCGAGGCCGAATACTTGAGCGCGTTGTCGAGCAGGTTGGTGAGCGCCTCGAACAGCAGCGCGCGATCGCCGTGCACCGCGTCGACGCGTTCGGTGCGAACCTCGAAGCGGATATCGCGGCTCTCGGCCAGCGGCTCGAACAGTTCGCCGATATCGATCACCAGCGCCTGCAGGTCGACCTCGGCGAAACCGCCGCGCCGCTGCAGCGTGCCGATCTCGGCGATCCGCAGCATGGCGCGAAAGCGCCCGAGCAGCGCATCGGTCTCGTTGCGTGCGCGCGAGACCAGGCTCGCCATCGCCGCGTCGTCCTGCGTGCCGGCGCGCTCGGCCGCGTGCGCGAGCAGCGTATGCACGTGCGCCAGCGGCGTGCGCAGGTCGTGCGCGATGCCGTCGCACACGCCCTTGACCTCGTGCATCAGCCGCTCGACCTCGGCCAGCATGTGGTTGACCAGGTGCGAGAGCATGTCGATCTCGTCGCGCCCGCCCACCGGCAGGCGCTGGGCCAGATCGCCGCGCGCGATGCGCTGGGTGACCTGGCGGATCGCCTTGATGCGCCGCATCTGCCGCACGCTGAGGATCAGCCCGCCGAGCAGGCCCGCGCCGAAGCAGAGCACGCCGCCCACCACCAGCGCGTTGATGATGGCCTCGCGGATCCGCAGGATGTGGGTGAGGTCGCGCGCCAGCACCAGCCGATAGCCGTTGGGCCGCGTCTCGGCCATCGCGCGCACCACCGGCGCCACCTCGTCGCCGGCGATCTTCAGCGTATGCGAGAGCGTCTGGCCGGTGCGGTCGGTCTGCAGCCCTGCCGGGAACTCGAGCACGTCGCCCGCCACGTGGCGGCCGTCCGGCGCGAACAGGCCGTAGTAATTGGTGTGCATGCGCTCGTGTTCGAGGCGGCGATGGATCGCGCCGGGCAGGTTGGTGTCCGCCATCGAATTGAAGTAGATCATCTGCCAGTCGATCACCACGTCGGTCTCGCTCTTCATGTCGTGCGTGATCTGCGTGGCGATCACGCCGAGCAGCAGCATCACGGACAGCGAGAACATCACCGCGTAGACGGTCACCAGCCGGAACGTGCTGGAATACCAGCGCGGCATGCCGGTCCCGCCGGCGACCCGGCTTGCTTGTTCGATCACGATGGGCGTCTCAGGACAGGATGTAGCCGGCGCCGCGCACGGTGCGGATCATCGGCGCGACCTCAGGTGGATCGATCTTCTTGCGCAGGCGTCCCATGTGGACGTCGATCAGGTTGGTGCCGGGATCGAAGTGGTAACCCCAGACCGCCTCGAACAGCATGGTGCGCGTGATGGTCTGCCCGGCGTTGCGCATCATGTATTCGAGCACGCGGTACTCGGTAGGCAGCAGCGCGATCTCCACGCCGTCGCGGCTGGCCTTGCGGCCGATCAGGTCGAGCGCGAGCGGGCCCACCGTGAGCGAGGTCTCCGATTGCGCGGGCGCGCTGCGGCTGCGGCGCAGCAGCACCTCCAGGCGCGCGGCCATCTCCTCCGGATCGAAGGGCTTGGTGAGGTAGTCGTCGCCGCCGGCGCGCAGGCCGCGCACGCGTTCGTCCACATCGCCCAGCGCGCTGAGCATCAGCACCGGCGTGCGCACGCCGATGCTGCGCATGGTGGTGACGATGGTCAGGCCGTCCACGCCGGGCAGCATGCGGTCCAGCGTGATCACGTCGTACTCGTCGCTCAGCGCGCGCGCCATGCCGTCCCGGCCGTTGGCCACCCATTCCACCGCGAAGCCGCGATCTTTCAGTTCGCCGACGATTTCATTCGCGGTGATTTCATCGTCTTCGATGGTCAGGACTCGAAACATTGTCGTGCCGCCGGCCGCGAACAGAGGCGGCACCGGCGATTCGTGATGAGAGGAGAGGAATGTTGCCATATCCGGCCCGGGCGTTGAGCGGCCGTCGCGCATCGACAGCCATCAGCGCAGGCTACACGCGCGCGCGTGTCGCCCGGGTATCGGGTTCATTAAACATTCTTCATCCGGCGCGCGTAAACCGCCGCCGCGCCCATCGCACGCGGTGCGCGGGCGCTTCCCGCGAGACGCGATCGAGACCGAAAGCGGCTCGTCTCAAGTGGGATGATCGAGCGCCGGCGCGGGCGTGCCGGCCGGCGCTTGTGCGACGTTGCGCCGCATCTCCCCGCCGGAGCGGCGTCGCGCGTCCTCGATCGCGCGATATTGGCGCTCGACCCTCGCGTGATCGAGCACCACGTCGGCGATCGGCCCGCCGCTGCCCTGCACTTTCGCCTCGGCCAGGCTCGCCACGCAGAGCGCGACGGCGGCCAATCCTATCGATCCGATGGTTCGTCCGTTCACGCCAATCTCCTCCTGTCCTGGGTCCGGAGCCCGCGTCATCGATCGATGCGCGCCGCCATGCCCCGCACCATACGCCGACGCACCTGAACGAACGCTGGCAGCGAGGTGAAAGATATTTCAGCGAGGGCGCGCCGCCGCGAATGAAGGAAGTTTCATGTGCGCTCCACCGTTTCGACAAGCGCCCTCCACTAGCCTGCATTCCGTGATCACGACGCCTTTCGCGCCGGATCGGATGACCAGGCCGGCAGGTCGCCGGCGCCCAACCCGTCTAGAGGAACGACATCATGAAGCACCGCGCATCGACTCTGAAACACGCCCTGCTCTGCGCCGGCCTGATGGCCGTCGGCATCGCCGCCCACGCCGCGCCGCTCACGCCGCAGCAATGCGGCGACTATCCGTTCGTGAAGATGAAGGGGCCGGTCACGCATGCGCAGATCGTCAACGAGCTCTCGGAGCTGGAATCGGTCGGCTACCAGCCCTCGGCCGGCGACGACAGCAACTACCCGGATGACATCGACAGCGCCCAGGAAAAGCTGATGCAGAAGTACCAGCGCGACTGCGTCAAGCACGGCGCGGCATCGTGAGATGCGCGGCGCGCATCGGGCGCGCGATGGGCGCCGCGCTGTTCGCGGCGGGCCTGATGCTCGGCGCCACGATGGCCGCCGCGCAGGCAATGCCGCTCAGCGCGCGGCAGTGCCGCGACTATCCGTTCGTGAAGGATGGCCGGGCGCTCACGCACCGGCAGGTGATCGGCGAACTCGCCGAGCTGGAGGCCGCAGGCTATTCGCCCGAGGCGGCCAACGACAGCGATTTTCCCGATGCGGCGCGCGCCGCGCATCAAAGGCTGATGCGCGAATACCGGCGCGACTGCACGGGGCGGCTGCTCGGCAGGCCGATAGCGGCGCAGCAAGGCGAGGGGCCCAGCGCTTCGCGCTGAGCCACGCCCGCTTCGCGCGCAGGTCATTTCGTCGTGCAAGACATTGGACGCAGGGTCCAGGTTGCGAATTCGCCACGGGGCGCATGCCGCGGCACGCGCCCCGTGGCCTGCCCGTGCTCAGGCCGGATCGGGCGAGCGGGTGCGCAGCGTGACGAACTCCTCGGCCGCGCTCGGGTGGATGCCGATGGTCGCGTCGAACTGCGCCTTGGTGGCGCCCATGCGCACCGCGATCGCGATGCCCTGGATGGTCTCGGCGGCGTCGCGCCCGATCATGTGCGCGCCGACCACGCGCTGCGTGTCGCGCACCACCACCAGCTTCATGAAGATCTTCTCGTCGCGCCCCGTCAGCGTGTGCTTGAGCGCGCGGAACGAGGTCTTGTAGATGTCGAGCGCGCCGTACTCGGCGCGCGCCTCGGCCTCGCTCAGGCCGACCGTGGCCAGCTCCGGCTGGCTGAACACGGCCGAGGGAATCGCGCGGTGATCGGCCTCGATGCGCTGCTCGCCGAACAGGTTGGCCGCCAGCAGCGCGCCGTCGCGCGTGGCCACCGGCGTGAGCTGCGGACGCGAGGTGACGTCGCCGATCGCGTGGATCGAGGGCACGTTGGTGGCCGAGTAGGCATCGACGCGCACCGCGCCGCCCTTCTCCAGCTCGACGCCGGCGTTCTCCAGGCCCAACCCCGCCGTGTTCGGATGGCGGCCGGTGGCATACAGCACCGCGTCGTAGGGGCCTTGCGGCGTGCCGTCGACGTCGAGCGTGAGCGAGCCGTCGGCATTGCGCGTGATGGCGCGCACCTGCGCCTGCGTATGGATCGCCACGCCGTGCTTGCTGATCTCCTCGTGCAGCACGCGGCGCAGGTCGTCGTCGAAGTGGCGCAGGATTTCCTCGCCGCGATAGTAGAGGTCGACCTTCGAGCGCAGCCCGTTGAAGATGCCGGCGAACTCCACCGCGATGTAGCCGCCGCCGACCACCGCCACGCGCCGGGGCAGCTCGGGCAGGTCGAGCGCCTCGCGCGAGGTGATCGCGTGCTCGATGCCGGGAATCTCCGGCAGGGTCGGCCAGGAGCCGGTCGCCACGCCGATGTGGCGCGTGCTGTAGCGCTTGCCGCCGACCTCGACGGTATGCGCGTCGACGATGGTGGCGCGCCCCTCGTGCATGCTCACGCCGGCATCGTTCAGCAGCTTGATGTAGATGGCGGAGAGCCGGTTGATCTCGCGGTCCTTGGCGGCGATCAGGGTCGGCCAGGAGAATTCGCCCTCGCCGAACCGCCAGCCGTAGCCGGCGGCATCCTCGACGTCGTCGGGGAAATGCGAGGCGTAGACCAGCAGCTTCTTCGGGATGCAGCCGCGCAGCACGCAGGTGCCGCCGATCTGCTCCACCTCGGCGATGCCCACCCGGGCGCCGAGCGAGGCCGAGATGCGGGCGAGCCGCACGCCGCCGGAGCCCGCGCCGATCACGAAGAGGTCATAGTCGTAGTCCATCGAAATGCTCCGGCAGATTTGGAATCGGCACGATAGCAAGTTTTCGGGAAACGCGTGAGACAGGGCCGAGGCGCCGGCCGGGGCCCGGCTGGCGACGCCGCCGGTTTTCTGCTGGCGGGCTTCGGCGCCGATTTCGGTGGCCGATTTCGGCGCCCGTAAACGACATCGCCCCGGTCGCGACGCGAATCGCGACCGGGGCGGTGGAAGCGGCGCCGGCAGTCAGCCGGCGCGCCGCTCAGAAGATGTTGCGCAGGCCGATCGAGACGCCGGTCTGGTTGTTGCGGCCCGGCAGTTCGACCACCGAGGCGCCGGTCGCCTTGTTGAAGTCGACCGTGCCGTAGATCTCGGTGCGCTTGGACAGCGCGTATTCGGCCAGGCCGACGATCGCGTAGCGATTGCCGCTGCCGAGCACGCCGCTCGAGATCGTCGCGTTGCGCGAGTGATCGTAGTAGAACGCGCCGGTCAGCGTGATGGTCGGGCTCGCCTGCCAGGCCACGCCGGCGTACGGGCCGTCGTCGATCCGGCCGGTGCCCTTGAGCGAGCTGATGCCCGGCACGATGGCCTGCTGGGCCAGCGTCGAATCGACGAAGCCGGTATCGTCCTTCGAGCGCAGGTATCCGGCGTAGAGCTTGACCGTGCTGAACGCGTAGACCGCGCCCACGTGGTAGATGGTCTGCTTGCGGTTCGAGTTGTCGCTGTTCTGCTGCATGCCGGCGGCCACGTTCAGCGGGCCGAAGGCGTAGCCGAGCGTGAAGCCGTACATGTTGCCGGCGCCGACGTGGCCCGGCACCTGGCCCGAGAAGCCGTTCGCGCCGGTCGAGGTCGAATCGGTGCCGAACGAGTACATCGCGCCGACCGACAGGCCGCCGAACTTGCCGTTGTACTTGACGGCGTTGTCGGCGTAGAGGCCCGCGCCGAGCGCCACCGGCAGCCAGGCGTTCTCGAAGTAGTTGCCCACCGTCAGCGGGTCGTAGGTATCGGCCAGCAGGTCGAACAGCAGGGTCTTCTGGCGGCCCAGCGTGACGGTGCCGTACTGGCTCTGCAGGCCCACGTAGGCCGCGCGGTTGAACAGGCGCGAGCCGCCCGCCATCGAGCCGTCCTGCAGGTTGATGCCGCTTTCGAGGTTGAAGATCGCCTTCAGGCCGCCGCCGAGATCCTCGACGCCCTTCAGCGCGAAACGGCTGTTGGTGATCGCGCCGTTCGTCATGTAGAAGCGATTGTCGTTGTTCGCGTTCGAGTTGGTCAGGTAGCGCAGGCTGACGTCCGCGACGCCCCACAGCGTGACCGAACTCTGCGCGTGCGCCTGCGTGCCGGCGAACGCGAGCATCATGCCCCCAACCAATCCCGCGAATCTGGTCTGCTTCATGAGCGATCCTTTTCTTTATCGTTGACGGTGTCGTTATGGTCCGGGCGCGACGGCGCGCGGCCGGATGCGCGTCGCACGCTTCTGGCGCGGACGGCGTGGGCCGCATCATAAGACGGAGGCTGTAAGGAACAAAAAAGAATCGCGCCGCGCCGCGCCCGGCTGTCGCCCGCGCGCAACGCACTGGGGCAGGGCCCGATTGCGGCGGGCCGCGAGGCGCGTCAGGTTTGCGGCAATGCAGCACGCGATGCGCGGCAGCCGGGGCCGCCGCCGTGCATCGCCGCGGATCGTGGCTCGATATCCGTCGTCGATCGGTCCTCGCCGGATCAATCGCGCTTCAGTTCGGCGAAGCGCAGCCGGTTGCCGAAGGGATCGGCCACCGTCAGTTCGCGCCCCCAGTCCTGCTCCTCGATGCCCGGGCGCGCATAGCCGTATTGCTTGCCGATCAGCTCGGCGTGCAGCGTATCGATTCCCTCCATCGGCACGAATACCGTCGAACCCGGCGTGGCATCGCCGTGATGCTCGCTCAGGTGCAGCTCGAGCTCGCCGCGCTTGAGCGCCGCGTAGAGCGGCAGGCCGGGCTCGAAACGATGCTCCCAGAGCAGGTCGAAGCCGAGGAAGTCGAGGTAGAACTCGCGGGCCTTGGCCTCGGAGAAGATGCGCAGGATCGGGATCGCCGGACTCAGTTTCATGCTGGCCTCTTGGAGAGGGATGCGCGCAGCGGGCAATGCATCGGAGACCAAAGCAAGGCCCGCTCGACGCCGGGCCTGCATCTTAGCGCGGATCGCGCGGCGCACCGGCGGCGGATCGATAGCGAACCGGCACCGGATCGGGCAACCGATCGGCATCGCCGCCGGCGCGTGGCGCGGGGCGCGGGGCGCGGGGCACGGGGCACGGGGGGCGCGCGGCTCGATATCTGGCTCGATATCTGGCTCGGTGCCAGGCTCGGAACACCGCTCATAACCAGGCGCTGGCCAGCCCGATCAGCGCGCCGCCGCCGAGCAGCCAGAGCGGATGCAGGCGCGTGCGCCAGGCCAGCACCGCGCAGGCCGCGGTGATCCCCCATTGCAGCGCCGCGTGGTTCGAGGCCTGCGAGATCAGCATCGCGCTGGCCGCCACCAGGCCCGCGGTGACCGGCATCATGCCCTGCTGCACGTAGCGCCGCCACGGCCGGTCGCGAAAGCGTTCCCAGGCGTGCAGCGCCAGCATGGTGACCGCCGAGGACGGCCCGAACTTGGCCAGCGAGGCCACCAGCAGCCCCGGCCAGCCCGCCACGTGCCAGCCCACCAGCGACACGATCATCATGTTCGGCCCCGGCGCGGCCTGCGCCAGCGCGAACAGCGCGGTGAACTCGGTGGCCGGCATCCACTGGTGGATCTCGACCACCTGCCGCTGCATCTCGGGGAGGATGGTATTGCCGCCGCCGAAGGCCAGCAGCGAGAGCTGCGAGAAGATCAGGGCCAGCGCCCCCAGCGTGTGGCTCATCGTGCGTCTCCCGCGGCCTGCATGCGCCCGCGCGCGGCCAGCCAGATGCTGATCGGCGTGAGCACCAGCATGGTGGTCAGCAGGGGCAGCCGCAGCAGCGCGATCGCCACGAAGGCCAGGGCCGCCACGCCGGCGGCCGCCGGCACCTGCCGCAAGGGCCGCGCGACCTTCAGCGCCATCGCGATCAGCAGCCCCGCCGCCGCGGCCGCCAGCCCGCCGAACAGGTGCTGCACGCGCGGGTCGCCCTGGGTCCTGGCGTAGATCACGCCGAGCGCGACCACCACCAGGGTGGGCCCGGCGATCAGGCCGAGCAGGCCCGCCAGCGCGCCGGGCACGCCGCGAAAACGCATCCCGACCGCCACCGACAGGTTGATCACGTTGCCGCCGGGCAGGAACTGGCAGAGCCCGAGCAGGTCGGTGAATTCCTCGGCCGTGAGCCAGCCGCGCTGCTCGACCACGGCGCGCCGCACGAAGGGCAGCGCGCCGCCGAACGAGACCAGCCCGAGCCCGAGAAAGCCGAGGAACAGCTCGGCGATGCCGACCTCGCGCGGCGGCGCCGGGCGGTCCTGTGTGAGGGGGGAAGACATGCGGAAAATCCTGGGGAGAGTGCCATCGATGCGGCGAGAGTACGCCCGATCGCGACCCCGGCAAAACGATTTCTCGGCTCGCGTCTTGTGATCTACACTCACAAGCATGACGCGTCTACTCCCCCCTTTTCCGGCGCTGCGGGCCTTCGAGGCCGCTGCCCGCCACGAAAGCTTCAGCGCCGCCGGCGACGAGCTGCATGTGACTCACGGTGCGATCAGCCGCCAGGTGGCCGCGCTCGAGGCCTGGCTCGGCCGGCCGGTGTTCCATCGCCACGGCCGGCGCGTGCGGCTCACCGAGGAGGGCCGCCGCTACCTGGCGACCCTCTCCGAGGCCTTCGATCGCATCGCGCAGGCCAGCGAGCAGTTGCGCGAGGCCGGGCCCGCCCATGTGCTGCGCATCAACGCCCAGGCGACCATCGCGATGAAGTGGCTGCTGCCGCGGCTGTCGCGCTTCCAGCGCGAGATGCCCAACGTGGAGCTGAAGCTGTCGACCTCGGACGCGCCGCTCGACACGCTCGACGGCCAGTTCGACGTGGCGATCCGCAGCGGCCCGGGGCGCTGGCCGAACCGCGCCAGCGGCCACTTCCTCGACGAGACGGTGCTGCCCGTGTGCAGTCCGAAGCTCCTGCGGCAGATGCCGATCGCCTCGGCCGAGGATCTCGCGCGCCATGTGCTGCTGCATTCGGATACGCGGCCCTCGGCCTGGCGCGACTGGTTCGCGGCGGCCGGCACGCCGCTGCGCGCGCGCAAGCGGCAGTCCTTCGATCACTTCTACCTGGCCCTGCAGGCCGCGGTGGACGGGCTGGGCGTGGCGCTCGGCCCGCTGCCCCTGCTCGACGAGGAGCTGGCCAGCGGCCGGCTGGTCGCGCCGCTGGCGGGCCCGCGCATCGCCACGCGGCGCTACTGGTGGATCGCGGCGCGCGAGGCCTCGCCGCCGGTATTGAAGTTCTGCGCCTGGCTCGACGCGCAGGCCCGCCGCGCCGAAGCCTGAAGCGCGGCCGGCAGGCCCGCGCCGCCGCTCACACCACCGGGCCCGGCTCCTTCTCGCGGCGCAGCAGCGCGTGCAGCAGGATCGCGCCGAAGGTGGCGGTGCCGATCCCGCCCAGCGCGAAGCCGCCCAGCTTCAGCGAGAAATCGCCGGCGCCGAGCACCAGGGTGACGGCCGCCACGATCAGGTTGCGGTTGTCGGAGAAGTCGACCCGGTTCACCACCCAGATCCGCGCGCCGGTCACGGCGATCAGGCCGAACACCACGATCGACACGCCGCCCAGCACCGGCCCCGGAATGGTGCTGATCAGCGCGCCGAACTTCGGCGAGAAGCCCAGCACGATCGCGATCAGCGCCGCCACCGCGAACACCAGGGTCGAGTAGATGCGGGTGACCGCCATCACGCCGATGTTCTCGGCATAGGTGGTCACGCCGGTGCCGCCGGCGCTGCCCGACACGATGGTGGCCAGCGCGTCGCCGATGAAGGCGCGGCCGACGTAGCGGTCGAGGTTGTGGCCCGTCATCGCGCTGACCGCCTTGATATGGCCGAGGTTCTCGGCCACCAGGATCACCGCCACCGGCGCGAGCAGCAGCATCGCGTGCGGGTCGAACACCGGCGCCGTGAAATGCGGCACGCCGAACCAGGCCGCGTGGCCGACGATCGAGAAATCGATCGGCTTGCCCAGGCCCAGCCCGTTGGTGACCACCGCGTAGATCGCGTACGCGATCAGCAGGCCGATCAGGATCAGCAGGCGCTGCATCATGCCGCGCGCGAACACCGCCACGCCGCCCACGCACAGCACGGTGACCAGCGCCATCACGCTGTCGAAGGTGCTGGCGCTCACGCCCTTGACGGCGATCGGGGCGAGATTGAGGCCGATCACGGCGACGATCGCGCCGGTCACCACCGGCGGCATCAGGGTCTCGATCCAGCGCGTGCCGATCGCCGAGACGATCAAGCCGATCACGCCATAGGCCAGCCCGCAGGCGACGATGCCGCCCAGCGCGAGCGGGATGTTGGCGTTCATGCCGCTGCCGCCGTAGCCGGTCACGGCGATCACCAGCCCGATGAAGGCGAAGCTCGAGCCGAGGTAGCTCGGCACGCGCCCGCCCACCAGCACGAAGAACAGCAGGGTGCCGATGCCCGACATGAAGATGCAGAGGTTCGGATCGAAGCCCATCAGCAGCGGCGCGAGCACGGTCGAGCCGAACATCGCCACCACGTGCTGCACGCCCATCGCCACCATCTGCGGCCAGGGCAGCCGCTCGTCGGGCGCGACCACGCGATCGGCGCCGCGCTCGGCCACGCGCCAGCGCGGGAAATAGGAATCGGCCATCGCGGGCTCTCCTGTCGGAAGGGGGGGCTTGTCGGGAACGGTCGGCGCGCGCGGCGCCGCCGGGGCGGATCAGGCGCGAGTGTACGAAGCGCGAACGCCGCTGACAAGAAGGGATGACACAGGGATGATGCGCGCTGAGGGTTGAAGCCTGGCTGGAGGCGGAGCGCGGCGGAAACGGGAGGGACGGCGGGGACACCGCGCGGCGCCGGCCGAGCCGGATCGGGCCCGGCCGGCGCCGCGGAACTCAGTTCAGATACTGGAACAGCGAGAGGTTCTGCACCTGCGAGAAGGCCTTCTGCGCGGCCGTCAGCGCGTTCTGCACCTGCAGCAGCTGCGAGATCGCGGTCGGCATGTCGGCCTGCTGGAGGTCGGACAGCGAGTTGGTGGCCACCAGCGCATTGCTCGAGGTGATGGTCTGCATCGCCTTGACCTCGGTTTCGCGGCCGCCCACCGAGGCCTGCACGGTGGTGATGTTGGCCAGCGAGTTGTTGACCTTGGTCAGCGCGGTCGACATCGAGTTCACGAAGCTCGCGGTGGCGGCGCCGTCGCTGCCCACCGGCGCCTTGAGCGCGGCGATCGCCGCGTCGAGCGCACCGAAGATGTCGGCCCCGGCGGCCGGCGCGGGCGTCAGCGAGAAGCTGTCGCCGGCGTTCGGCGAACCCGAGATCACCAGGCTCTGGCTGCCGACCTGGATCGCGCTGCCGGCCTGGTAGGCCTGCGCGGCGCCGGTGGTCGGCGGCGTGGTGGAGTTGTCGGTCACCGTGTAGGTGGGTGCCGTCGAGGTGCCGCCGAAGGTGATCGTGTAGGCGTGGTTGTTGGTCGAGTCGCCCGGCTTGCCGGCCGTCACCGCGCCGATGGTGCCGGTGCCGGTGTTGCCCGCGGCGCCGGTCGGCACCGGCAGGCTGCCGGTGGAGGGCACCGAGAGGAACACGTTCACGCCGCTGTCGCCCTGCGCCACGCTCAGCGTGTCGGAGATCTGCACGTTGCGCTGGCCGGTGTCGCCCGAGAAGGTCACGCCGCCGGCCGGCGAATTGGTGAACGGCTGCGACGAGCCCTGGAAGCCCGCGAAGATGTAGTTGCCGGCGCCGTCGGTGGTGTTGGCCAGGCTCAGCAGCGTGTCGCGCTGGCCCTGCAGCTGCGAGGCGAGCGCCGCGCGGTCGCTGTCCGACATGGTGCCGTTGATCGCGCTGCTCAGGCGCGAGACGATCGAGTTCAGCGTGCCGGTCACGCTCGAGAGCGTCGAATCCTCCAGGCCCAGCGCGGAGAGCGCGGTGTTCTGGTTCGCCGAGTATTGCGAGAGCGTGGCCGAGGTGGCCGACAGCTGCACCGCCTGCGCGGCGCCCAGCGGATTGTCGGCCGGCGTCTGCAGCAGGTTGCCGCTCGCCACCTGCTGGTACAGGGTGGAGATCTGCGACTCCTGGTTGTTCATCAGCTCGATGTTCTGCGTATAGAACTGCGAGGTGGCGATGCGCATGATGATCGATTCCGTCAGTTGAAGATGCCGAGCAGCGTGCTGAACAGCGTGGAGGCGGTCTGGATCACCTTCGCGTTGGCCTGGTACATCTGCTGGTACTGCATCAGGTTCACGGCTTCCTCGTTCTGGTTCACGCCCGACACCGATTGCTGCTGGGTGGTGATCTGGCTGACCACGCCGGCCTGCACCGAACTCCTGGCCGACAGGCTCGCCGCGGCGTTGCCGACGTTGTTGACGTAGGAGCTGTAGGCCGCGCTCAGCGTGGTGCTGCCGCCGTCGAAGGCCTTCGAGGTGGCCAGCGCCGACAGCAGTTGGGCGTTGCGGCCGTCGTTGGTGCCGCTGCTGCCGCCCTGGATGGTGAAGGTGTCGCCGTCCGCGGGCGCGCCCGAGACCGACACCGTCACGTTGTTCATCAGGTTGGTGTCGGTCGGCGGCTGGACCGTGCTGGTGATGGTCAGCGTGGCGCCCTTGCTGGCGTCGTAGGGCACCTGGGTGTTCGCGTCGGTGATCGCCACGGTGGTCGGCGGGGTGGTGCCGATGGTCACCGTGGTGCCGGCCTGGAACCCCGTCAGCGACTTCGAGGCCGCGTTGTAGGTCAGCGTGGTGGTCAACGAGGGAATCTGGTAGCCGGTCGTGACGCTGCCCGCGGTGATCGCGCCGGTGCCCGTGTTGGTGGCGGTCTTCTGCGCGAACACCGGCGCGCCGGAGGCGATGGTCGCGCCGCTCACCACGCCGAAGCTGTTCAGCGCGCCGCGGGTGGGCTCGATGGTGAACGAATCGCCCGGTTGCATGGTGCCGGTGGCCGACAGCTTCAGGCCGCCGAGCGTGGCCGGCAGCGAGTTGGCGGTGCCCACCACGGTGCCGGTGGTCTTGTTGGTCAGCGTGTAGGTGCCGTTGTTGAAGGACAGCGTCAGATCGCTGGTCGGCGGCTGCTGGGCATTGTCGAAGGCCGCCGTGAGCGTGGCGTTGCCGGTGTTGTTGGCATTGGTGATGGTGGTCGGCGTCGGCAGGTTGAACAGGTTGCCGCCCACCTTGCCGTTCAGGTCCACGCCCAGCGCGTTCTGCGCATTGGTCTGGGCCGCGAAGCTGACCGCGATCGCGCCGAGCTGCGCCTCGGCCGGATCGAGCGTCTGGGTGCGGAACTGCAGCGCGCCGCCGATCGAGCCGCCGGTCACGCTGCTGTCGGGCACCACGGTGGTGGTGGCCGCGCCGTTGACGGTGCCCTGCACCGTCAACGACAGCTCGCTCGGGTCCGCCGCCGAGGGCGCGGTCGACAGTTGGTAGCTGTTGTTGCCCACCACCAGCGGCTGGCCGTTGCCGATCGAGACGTTGTAGTTGCCGTTGACCTGGGTGACCTGCACGCCCACGTACTGCGACAGGCTGGCGACCGCCTGGTCGCGCTGGTCGAGCAGCTGGTTGGGCGGCTGGCCCTGCGAGCCGGCCGCCGAGATCTGCTGGTTGAGCTGGGCGATCTGCGCGGTCAGCGCGTTGACGCTGGTGACCGAGCTTTGCAGCTGCTGGTTGACCTGGGTGCGCAGCGCGTCGAACTGCGCGCCGGCCGCGTTGATCTGGGAGGCCAGCGTCTGGCCGGCGGCCAGCGCGGTCTGCTGGGTGCTCTGGTTGCCGGCGTTGTTGGCGACCGTCTGCAGGCCCGAGAAGTAGCTGGAGATCGCCGCGCCGATCCCGGCCGACGGATTGCCGACGTAGTTGTTCAGCGTCGCGACCAGGGCCGAGTACGAGCTCAGCGCGCTGGCGGTGGTGTTGGCCGAGTTGAGCTGGTCCGACAGGTACTGGCTGAACTGTCGCTGCACCGTGACGGTGGTCACGCCGCTCGGGCTGAAGCCGTTCGGCGTGTACTGGCCGTCCGATTCGGCGAACACCGGGCGCTCGACCGAGTAGCCCGGGGTCGCCTGGTTGGAGATGTTCTGGCCGGTCGTGTTGATACCCCAGAGCGCGGCGTTGATGCCGCTGAGTCCGAGGTTCAGGAGATTGCTGGACATGAGTGCCGGCCGCGAACGGCCTCCGGGAAAGGGACACCCGGTATAACGGCCGCGCGCGGCGGAAATTGAGGCCGCGCGCGAGAAAAACCGCGGCGCCGGGAGCCGCCGACGATGACCGGAAATTACGCGCGCGCGAGCTGGCGGCGCTTCACTTCGAGCTGGGTGATCAGGCGCTGCAAGGTGTTCTCGGCGGCGCCCGGCAGCGACACGAAACGGAAGCCGAGCTGGTAGCGGCGCGCGCCGTTGGGCGAATCGGTGATGCGCTGCGAGACCAGTTGCAGGTCGAGCGCGAGCTTGCCGTGGCCGGCCAGGTTCAGCTCGACCTCGGGCAGGGTCACGCCCGGCTCGAGCGTGGCGGCGCGTTCGTCCACGGTGCGCAGGCCGATGCCGCCCAGCGAGAGGTTGTCGATCTCGAACACGAAACCCTCGCCCTCGGGCAGGGTGCCGCGTGCCACATAGGGCTCCAGCACCGGCGCGTCGACGCGGAAATACTCGCGGCGCTGCACGAAATAGAGCACTTCGGGAAACTTGGCCTGGAAGGCCGGGCGGCCCTCGTAGCTGATCTCGCTCGGGGTGCCGATGGTGAATTCGACGCGCACGCCGTCGGGCAGGGCCTCGAAGGCGCCGTGCGAGGCGCCCAGCAGTTGCGCGTTGTGCGCGTCCACCGCGCCCCAGTCGAAGGTAAACGTTCCCGAGCCGACCTGGACGTCGAGCACGCGCGTGACGATCTGCCCGCCCGGGTAACGGACCGTGAGGAAATCCCCCCGGTTCAAAAGATTGCGCAACTGCACGCCGATTTCGAGCGGGTTGCGACGGCCGTAATCGGGGACGGAATCGTCATCCGCCGATGTTTCGGTCAGTGCTGCTTCGGTCTTCATTGTTGGCTTGCCGGATGTCGTCTGCTTGGCGCCCGGCTTGCCCGGACGCGGTGGCCTGCCCGCGGCTTGCGCGGCCGCTGGTCTCTTGGCGCGCGAGCCCTGCCGGCCCGCAGCGTCAGCGCAAGAGTGTAGATCGAAAACATCCTGAGATCTTTGGCGAATCGTAAATTCGAAACGCCGGCTACCCGGAAATGGGGAGGAGGGAACCCGGCCGGGCCGCCCGGCCCGCGTCGCAAGCCAGGCCCGGCGCGGGTTCAGACGATCTGGCGCAGGATCGAGATGAGCTTCTTCGCGTAATGCGGGTCGGTCGCGTAGCCGGCGCGCTGCATGCCGGTGGCGAACTTCTCCGGGGTGGTCGAGGCGCTCACCACGCCGGCGTAGCGCGGATTGTTCTTGAGCATGCTGGCGTAGTCGGTCATCGCGTGCTCGTAGGAATCGTAGGCGCGGAACTGCGCCACCACGCGGCGCGGCTGGCCGCCCACGTACTCGGTGGTGACCGCCGACACGGTGCGCCCGGTCCAGTTCTTGGTGGCCTTGATGCCGAACACGTTGTAGCTGCTGCTGCCGTCGCGGCCGCGGATCTCGCGCTTGCCCCAGCCCGATTCGAGCGCGGCCTGGCCGACGATGAAGCGCGCCGGGATGCCGGTGGCCGAGCTGGCCGCCTGCGCGGCATCCGCCACCTTCCCGACGAAGGCGTCCTGCTCGGGCGAGGTGCCGTTGCCCTTGACGGGCGGCGTCAGCGAACTCGCGCCGGTATAGGCGCCCGCGCCGCCGAGCCGGCCCTTGCCACGCGCGTTGGCCAGCGCCTGCGCCAGCGCGTTGGTGGCGGCCATGCCGCCCTCGTCGCCGCCCATCGCCCCCAGCGCGCCGCTCAGGCCGCCCGCGGCATTGCCGCCGGCGCCGCCGGTGTCGGTGATGTGCGCGGCGCGCATCATCTGCTTCATCAGCGCGTCGGCCACGCCGATCCCGCGCGAGGCCATCTGCTGCGAGAGCTGCTGGTCCAGCATCGAGGTGTAGAGCTTGGAGGTGTTCGAGTCGAACACGCCGTCCTGGGGCGTGGCATCGCGCATGCTCTTCAACATCATCTGCGAGAACATCGCGTCGAACTGGGTGGCGACCTGCTTCATGCCGGCCGCGGGCGAGGCGTCGGCCTGCCGGCGCAGCGAGTCGAAACCCTGCACGTCCAGCGCGAAGCGCTGGGTCAGGTCGTTGGCATTCGGGAAATTGGCCATCAGATGATCTCCAGGTCGGCCCGCAGCGCGCCCGCGGCCTTCATCGCCTGCAGGATCGACATCAGGTCGGCCGGTGTGGCGCCGAGGGAATTGAGTGCCTTGACCACGTCGGCGAGGTTCGCGCCGGCGGTCACCAGACGCATCGCGCCGTTGTCCTGCTTGAGCTGGATCTGCGACTGCTGCGCCACCACGGTCTGGCCGTTGGAGAAGGCGCCCGGCTGCGAGACCACCGGCTGGGTGTTGACCACCACCGACAGGTTGCCGTGCGCGACCGCGCAGCTTTGCAGCGTCACCATCTGGTTCATCACGATCGAGCCGGTGCGCGCGTTGAGGATCACCTTGGCCGCGGCGCGGTCCGGGTTCACCTCGAGGTTCTGCAGGCGGGCCATGAAGGCGACCTGCTGGGCCGGATCGGCCGGCGCGGTGAGCTGGATGGTGCGCCCGTCGAGCGCGGTGGCGATGCCGGGCCCGAAGCTGGCGTTCACCGCGGTGACGATGCGCTCGGCGGTGCCGTAGTCCATGTCGTTCAACTGCAGCTGCAGCGTGCCGTTCATCTGCGCCAGCGCGTTGGGCACCGAGCGCTCGACGATCGCGCCGCCGGCGATGCGCCCCGCCGCCAGCTGGTTGACCTGCACGCGGCTGCCGTTGGCGCTCGCGCCGGCGCCGCCCACCGCCATGTTGCCCTGGGCCAGCGCATAGACCTGGCCGTCGGCGCCCTTGAGCGGCGTGAGCAGCAGGGTGCCGCCGCGCAGGCTCTTGGCGTTGCCCAGCGAGGACACCGTCACGTCGATCGCCTCGCCCGGCCGCGCGAAGGGCGGCAGGGTCGAGGTCACCATCACCGCCGCGACGTTCTTGAGCTGCAGGTTCGACAGCGAGGCGGTGCCGCCCGTCGAGGTGCCGTTGTTGATCGAGATGCCCAGGTTCGCGAGCATGTTCGCGAGCGTCTGGGTGGTGAAGGGCGTCTGGGTGGTCTGGTCGCCCGTGCCGTCCAGGCCGACCACCAGGCCATAGCCGATCAGCGGGTTGTCGCGCACGCCCTGCAGCTGGGCCAGGTCCTTCAGGCGCTCGGCGTGCGCCGGCGCGGCCGGCAGCGCGGCGGCCAGCAACAGCGCCAGCGCGAGCCGGAACAGGCGGGCCAGCGGGCGCGCAAACGGGCGGCGCGGGATCGAGGCGTGGTTCATGCGGCTCACCACGGCGCGACGTTGAGGAAGAAGCGTTGCAGCCAGCCCATGGTCTCGGCCTCGTTGATGTAGCCCTTGGCCGAGTACTCGATGCGCGCGTCGGCCACCTGGGTCGAGTAGACCGAGTTGGCACCCGAGATCGAGTTGGGATTGACCACGCCCGAGAAGCGCACGAACTCGTTGCCCTGGTTGATCAGCATCTGTTTCTCGCCGCTCACCATCAGGTTGCCGTTGGGCAGCACGTTGGTGACGGTCACCGTGATGGTGCCGCTGAAGGTGTTGGCGGCGGTCGCCCCGCCGGTGGCGGTGAACTTGTTGCTGCCGCTGGCCGACAGGTTCGCCTTGTTGAACAGGCCGCCGAGGAAGCCGGCGGTCGGCACGTTGAAGTCGGTCGAGCCGCCGCGGTTCGCGTTCGCCCCGGACGACTTGGTGGCGTTGACGTTCTCCGCGATCATGATCGTCAGGATGTCGCCGATGTTGCGCGGGCGCTGGTCCTCGAACAGCGGCCGGCCCGCGTAGCCCGGGTTGTAGATCGAGCCCGGCGCCTGCATCTGCGGCGGCACCGGCGGCACCGCCGTCATCGGCTGCTGGGTGATCGGCTGGTGCGGGATCTGCGCGCAGCCGGCGAATGCCGCCGCCAGCGCCAGCGCCGCGGCCCGGGAGGCAAGCCCGGGCACCACCCGGAAAGGACGAACCTGCTTCATGACGACCTGCCCTGCCCTTAGCTCTTCATCTGCGTGACGGTCTGCAGCATCTGGTCGGAGGTGGTCACGGCCTTGCTGTTGATCTCGTACGCGCGCTGGGTCTGGATCATGTTGACCAGTTCCTGCACCACGTTCACGTTCGAGGACTCGACATAACCCTGGTTCAGCGAGCCGGCGCCGTTCAGGCCCGGGGTGGTCACGTTCGGCACGCCCGACGAGGTGGTCTCGGCGAACAGGTTCTGGCCGAGCGCCTGCAGGCCTTCCGGGTTGATGAAGGTGGCGATCTGCATCGCGCCGATCTGCACCGCGTTGGTCGAGCCCGGCTGGGTGACCGTGACCACGCCGTCCGAGCCGATCGTCAGCGACTGCGCGTTCTGCGGCACGGTGATGGCCGGCAGCACCTGGTAGCCGCTGGAGGTGACCAGCTGGCCCTGGTTGTTCGGGTGGAACGAGCCGTCGCGCGTGTAGGCGGTGGTGCCGTCCGGCATCAGCACCTGGAAGAAGCCCGAGCCGTCGATCGCGATGTCGCGCGAGTTGCC
The DNA here is from genome assembly GCF_007828315.1 of Burkholderia sp. SJZ089. Classification (NCBI taxonomy): domain Bacteria; kingdom Pseudomonadati; phylum Pseudomonadota; class Betaproteobacteria; order Burkholderiales; family Burkholderiaceae; genus Burkholderia; species Burkholderia sp. SJZ089. The sequence goes on from NZ_VIUM01000002.1 coordinate 491,936, forward strand.
GGTCTGGGTCAGCGCGCCCTGCGTGTAGAGCCGCTCGGTGGCGACCTGCTGCACGCCGGTGCCCAGTTGCAGGCCCGAGGGCAGCTCGGTCTGCTGGGTCGAGTTCGCACCGGGCTGGCGCACGGTCTGGTACAGCAGATCCTCGAACACCGCGCGCGAGCCCTTGAAGCCGTTGGTGCTCACGTTGGCGAGGTTGTTCGAGATCACGTCCATCTGCGCCTGCTGCGCATTCATGCCGGTGGCGGCGATGTAGAGGGATCGATTCACGGTAGTTCTCCTGGGGGGCGCGCCGCTCAGCTGAAGCTGAGGATCTGGTTGGCCGTCTGTTCGTTCTGGTCGGCGGTCGAGATCAGCTTGGTGTGGAGCTGGAACGCGCGCGCGTTGTCCAGCATCGACACCATCGCGGCGACCGGATTCACATTGCTGCCCTCGAGCGACTCGGCCGCCACCGTCACGTTCGGGTCGGCATCGGCCGGGTTGCCGTCGGTGGTGCGGAACAGGCCGTCGTCGCCGCGCGTGATGGTGGACGGATCGGGATTGACCAGCTTGAGCTGGTCGATCATGGCGATCGCCGAGGGCGGGTCGCCCGCGGCCAGCACCGAGACCGTGCCGTCCGGGCCGATCGTCACCTTGGCATTGGGCGGGATCGCGATCGGGCCACCGCCGCCCACCACCGGCAGGTTCGAGGCGTTCACCAACTGGCCGTTCTCGTCCACGTGCAGGTTGCCGGCGCGCGTGTAGGCCTCGCTGCCGTCCGGCGCGAGCACCGACAGCCAGCCCGGGCCCTGCACCGCCACGTCGAGCGGATTGCCGGTGCGGGTGATCGGCCCCGGCGTGTAGTCGGCGCCCGGCGTCGAGTCGAGCACGAAGGTGCGGGTGGTGGTCGGGTTGCTGGCCTCGCCGAAGTTCATCGGCACGGCCCGGTAGGTCGCGAGTTGCGCGCGAAAACCGGTGGTCGAGGCGTTCGCGAGGTTGTTCGCGATCACGCTCTGCTGCTCGAGGGCCTGGCCCGCGCCCGTCATCGCCGTATAGATCAGTCGGTCCATGGTGATCCGTCAGTTCTCGCGCGCCGCGCCTTAGAGGTTGATCAGCGTCTGGTCGACGGCCTGCTGCGTCTTGATGGTCTGCGCATTGGCCTGGTAGTCGCGCTGCGCCGTGATCAGGTTCACCAGCTCGCCGGTCAGGTCGGTGGTCGAGGCTTCCGTGGTGCTGCCCTTCAGGGTGCCGTGGTTGGTGCTGCCCGGCACGCCGACCTGGGGCACGCCCGAGGCGCTGGTCTGGATGTACTGGTTGCCGCCGATGCTGGTCAGCCCTTGCGGGTTGTTGAAGTTGACCACCACCACCTGGCCCAGCGTCAGGGTCTGGTTGTTCGAGTAGATGCCCTGGATGGTGCCGTCCGCGCCGACCGAATACGAGTTCAGCGTGCCGGTCGGGTAGCCGTCCGCGTTCAGGTTCGCCACGCCGCTCTTGGACGCGCCGAACTGGGTCGAGCCGCTCAGGTTGATGTTGATGGTCTGGGCGGTGGCGCCGTTGGTGTTGTTGACCGCCAGCGCGAAGGTGTTGGTCACCGCGGTCGGGTTGCCGTCGGTGCCCACCGTGCCGATCAGCTTGCCCGAGCTGTCGAACTTGGCGGTGCCCATGTCCTGCGGCGCCGCGCCGTTGGCGCCGGCCCACACTTCCCAGCTGCCGGTGGTAGTCGACTTCACGAAGTAGAGGTCGACGTTCTCGCTGTTGCCCAGCGAATCGAAGGCCGGCACCGACTGGTGCAGCGTGTAGGTGGTCGGGTCGTTCGGATTGAAGGCCGCGGTGCTCGACTGCGACGTGTCCGAGGTGCTCAGGTTGAACTGGCCGGTGATCGAGCTGGTCGCCTTCGGCGCGAGATTGCCCTGCGGCGCGGTGAGCGGCACCAGCGCGCCGGTGTTGATCACGCCGTTGGCGTTCACGGCATAGCCCATCAGCTGCGCGCCGGCCGCGTTGACGATGTTGCCGTTCTTGTCGGCGTTGAAGGTACCGTCACGCGTGTAGGTGGTCACGCCGTTGTTGGTCACCTGGAAGAAGCCGTTGCCGTTGATCGCCATGTTCAGCGGGTTCTGGGTGGTGGTGAAACCGCCCTGCTGGAACACCTGCGCGACCGCCGCGAGCTGGGTGCCGATGCCGATCCCGTTGGCGACCGCGGACGACACCGAGTTCGCGTACATGTCCGTGAACTGCGCGGTGGCGGCCTTGAAGCCGGTGGTGTTCGCGTTCGCGATGTTGTTGCCGATCACGTCGAGGTCGTTCGACGCGCCCTGCAAACCGCTCAAGCCCTGTTGGTAACCCATGTTGGTCTCCGTCGGCGCGTGGCCGGGTCAATAGTCAGGAAGAGGAATTCGAGTTGTTGTTCGACGAATCCGAGCCCGAACCGGAGCCCGAGCCGTTCGAGGCCGAGGCCGACGGGAAGATCGCGCCGATCGCCGACAGGCCGACCGTGGTGCCGTTGGACAGCGCCAGGCCCGGCGTGCCGTCGGCCTGGCGGATCACGCCCTGCACCTGCGCGACCGTCATGGTGGTGGCGCTGGCGGTGTTGCCGCTGGAATCGGTGTAGGTCGCCTTGATGGTGTAGTTGCCATCCGGCAGCTTGGCGCCGGTGCTGTCGGTCGGCGTCCAGGTAAACGGCACCGTGCCGGCCTGCTGCGCGCCCTCGTTGATGGTGTTGACCACCTGGCCGGCCGAGTTGGTGACGGTGATGGTCAGGTTCGAGGCGGCCGTGCTGAGCTGCACGCCGAAGGCGGTGGTCGCGCCGCCCGAGAGGCTCAGCGTGTTGCCCGGGGCCAGCACGTTCGAGCCGACCAGCATCGCCGCCTGGGTCTGCTGGCCCGCCGTGATCTGCGAGGACAGCGAGGTCAGCGACGAGTTGAGCTGGGCGATGCCGCTCACGGTGTTGATCTGCGCGAGCTGCGAGGTCATCTGCGAGCTGTCGACCGGGCTGGTCGGATCCTGGTTCTGCAACTGCGTGACGAGCAGGGTCAGGAAGGTCTGCTGCAGATCCGCCGCCGACGTGTTGCTGCTGTTGGCGTTCATGGTGTCGGTCGGCGTGTTGTTCACCGTGGTGCCGTTGCCGCCGATCGTGCTGGAGGAGCTCATCTCCGGGTTGCCTTTCGCGAGGTCGCTCGCGGATACGCTGGTTCGGGTTGGGAAGTCTTGCGGTCGGTGTCGAGGGCGGCGCCCGGCTTCAGGAGCCGATCGTCAGCGTCTTGAGCATCAGCTGCTTGGCGGTGTTCAGGGTCTCGACGTTGGCCTGGTACGAGCGCGAGGCCGAGATCATGTTGACCATCTCCTGCACCGGATCGACGTTCGGCATGGTCACGTAGCCGTTCGCGTCGGCCGCCGGGTTCGACGGGTCGTAGTTGGTCTTCATCGGCGAGGGATCGTCGATCACCTGCTTGACCTGCACCCCGCCCACGCCCTGCCCCGAGCGGGTGCGCGCATTGCCGACCGGCTGGGTCTCGAACACCACCTGCTTGGCGCGGTAGGGCTTGCCGTCCGGGCCCGTCACGCTGTCCGCGTTGGCCAGGTTCGACGCCGTGACGTTCAGGCGCTGGGATTCGGCGGACATCGCCGATCCGGCGACGTCGAAGATGTTCATCAGCGAAGGCATGTGGGCTCCTCGGGTACGGCTGGGGTTGCGTCGTGCTCGGCGCGGCTGCGCGGCGGATGACGGGACGATGACATCGGGCTCGGCTCGGGCCGCCGGCTCAGCTGCCCGACTGGATCGCGGCCAGCATCGCCTTGATCTGGCCGCTCACCAGCGTCATGCCGGTCTCGAAGTGGACCGTGTTGTCGGCGAACTGCACGCGCTCGGCATCGAGGTCGACCGTGTTGCCGTCCAGCGACGGCTGGCTCGGGATCCGGTAGGCGGCGCGGCCATAGTCCTCGACCGGCCCGCCGGTGGCCGTCAGGCGCGTGTCGCCGCTCATGTGGCCGGGCTCGGTCGACACCAGGGTCATGCCGCTGGTCACGCCGGCCGGCTGCGCCAGCGGCAGGCGGGTGGCGTTGTCGGTGGTGGCCTGGCCGGCCTGCTGCTTGAGGGCACGGCCGAGCGTCGCGCCGAAGTCGACGTCGCGGGCCTGGTAGCCCGGCGTGTCGGCATTGGCGATGTTCGACGACAGCAGTTCCTGCCGGTACGCGCGAACGTCGAGCGCCTGGCGGCCGAATGCGAATTCGGCGTCGAGTTTGTCCAGCATCGTGCGGTCCTCCAGCTGAGAGCGGTGCCGCGCCCCGGACCCGCGCGAGGAACGCGGCGGGCGCAGGGACGCTTTTCGATGACAGCCATCGTAGGCGCGCAAGGCAAGCGGCAATCGGACGAATAACCGGCAAAGCCCCCCTCTATTCATCGTTTGTCCGGGGTGGCGCCTGCCTAGAATGCGATGCCGTACCAACGGTTTTTCGAGGAGGCGGCGATGGCGACGGACGCAGGCCCGGTGAGCGGATCCGGCAAGGCGGCGCGGGCGCTCGGCCGCCGCGCGCTGCTGGCGCTGGCGCTGGCCGCGCTGCTGCCGGCCGCGGCACTGGCGCAGAGCGCCGGCGCCGACGGCATGATCGTGATCCCCGGGCGCGGCGAATCGGCCGAGACGGCGCTCGCCAACGCGAACGCGCATGGCGTCAACACCCCCGCCCCGCGTGGCTCGACCAGTCTCAACAGCTACAGCGCCGCCGAGCTGCGCGGCGCCTACGGCGGCGGCAGCGCCGTCGCGAACGGCGCCACCTCGGCCAACGACATCGTGCTGGCCGGCAGCGCGCCCGGCGCCGCGCCGCGGCCCGCCATGGCGGCCGGCGCGAATCCGAATCCAGGCGGCATGGCCGGCACGCGGGCCGTCGAGGTCCTGTCGGGCGGCGAGGCCGCGATGCGCGCGGCCGCCTCGGCCGATCCCGACGCGAACCGGCCCGAGCCGCCGCTGTATCCGAGCCGTCGCGCGAACCCCGGCGCCCAGCCCGCCAACAGCCCTGCTCGTCCCGGCGCCGCGCAACCGTCCCAGGACGCGGCGACCTATGCCGCCGACTACGCCGCCGGTTACGCGGCCGGCATCGCCGCCGCCCGCCGCGCCGCGCAGGCGGCGCCGGCCGGCCCGGCCGCCGCGGCGCCTGCCGCTTATCGATCCGCCGTCTATCGCGCGCCCGGCGGCGCCGCTGCCGTGCCCGCCCAGGCCGGCGCCTCGCTGCGCGCCGCCTTCGCCCCGTCGCCCGCCGCGCGCGCCCAGCAGGTCGCGCCGGTGGTCGCCCAGGACGTGGCGCCGCCGCATCCGGCCGGGCCGGCCGCGATGGCCACCCTGCGCCAGCCGGTAGCCGGCATCCTGCGCGTCTCGACGCGCGCCGCCCTGCCGCCCGCCGGCGACACCGCCGCCGCCACGACCGGCGCCGCGCCCGCCCAGGCCCAGGCCGCGCCGCCGGTACCCGAGGGCCAGCAGGATCCGGAAGCGATCCGCCAGGCCGCGCTGGCCTTCCTGCGCCAGCAGACCGCCGGCCTGCCGGGCAAGGCGATCGTCACGGTGGCGCCGGCCTTCCCGCGCGGGCTGGCCGCCTGCACCGGGCTCGAGCCCTTCCTGCCGACCGGCGCGCGTCTCTGGGGCCGCACCACGGTGGGCGTGCGCTGCGCCGGCGCGAAACCCTGGACGCTCTACCTGCAATCGAAGATCTCGGTGCAGGGCACCTATTACGTGGCGGCCCGCGCGCTGTCGCCCGGCGAGGTGCTGACGGCCGCCGACCTGGTCGCCCGCGACGGCGACCTGACCCAGTTGCCGCTGGCGATCATCACCGATCCGGGCCAGGCGGTCGGGGGTACCTCGCTGGTACGCGTGGCGGCCGGCCTGCCGCTGCGCCAGGACATGCTGCGCAGCGCCGCGTCGGTGACGATCGGCCAGACCGTGCGCGTGGTGGCGGCCGGCAAGGGTTTCACGATTTCGTCGGAAGGCAGCGTGATGAACAACGCGGGGCCGGGCCAGCAGGTGCGGGTGCGTCTCGCGGCGGGCCAGATCGTCACGGCGGTGGTGAAGGATTCGGGAACGGTCGAGATTCCGTTATGATGGGTGCCGCCAGCGCGGCCAGTAAGACTGCAAAAGAGTGCAAACTTTTGTTTCTGAAAGCATTTACTGAAGATCGAGCGCTAAAGTTCGGCTCCGTCCTGCCGTTATCTCGCTCAAATCGTTCAGGAAGCCCATCGTGAAAATCGATTCCACCCCCGCCACGAACGTCCGCCCGGCGTCCTCCGACGCCGCTTCGTCGCGCAGCCAGGCCGCCGCCCCCGCGGCACCGGTGGCCGACGCCGCGCCCGCCACCGGCGGCGATGCGAACGTGAACCTGTCCTCCGTGTCGACGAACCTGCAATCGCTGGCCTCGTCGGGCTCGGCCGATATCGATACCGCGAAGGTGGCGTCGATCCGCGATGCGATCCGCAACGGCTCGCTCTCGATCGACACCGGCAAGATCGCGGACGGCATCCTGCAGACGGCTCGCGAGCTGGTGCAGACGCCGGTCAAGCTCGGCTGAGGGCGGCGGGGGGCGACCGCAATCGGCACGCGGATGGTCCGCGCGCCGGCGTTTTGAGCGAGACGCAATGAAAGAAGCACTGCTGGCGACGATCAACGACGAGCACGCGACGGTGGAAGCCTTCGCCTCCCTGCTCGCCTACGAGCAACAGGCGCTGACGGCGGCCTCGCCGGCCGATACGCTGCCCGACATCATCGAGCGCAAGACCCAGCTGGTCGAGCGTCTGGCCACGCTCGAGAAGCAGCGCGACGTGCAGCTCGCCGCGCTCGGCTATCCGGCCGGCCGCGTCGGCATCGACGCCGCCTCGGAGCGCGACCCGAGCGTCGCGAGCCGCTGGAAGCTGCTGCGCGAGGCCACCGAGCGCGTGCGCCACGCCAACCTCAACAACGGCATGCTGATCCGCATCCGCATGGACTACAACGAGCGCACCCTGCAGGTGCTGCGCGCCCAGCCGGCGCGCGCCGGCCTGTACGGCCCGGACGGGCGCGTGTCGGGCGCGGCGCGCTGAGATCGCTTCCCCCAGAACCGTCACGCGCGGCATCGGCCGTGGGTGACGGTTTCGTTTTTTCCCCGCTTGAATCTCGATGAAGCGCGCCGGTCAGGCGCGCGGCTCAGTCGCGACCAGGTCGAATGGGCCGCGCCGCGCGGATCGCCACCGCCGGCGCGCCGCTCATTCGCCCGCGTCGGCGTCGATCGAGAGCTCGGCCGCCACCGCCGCGATCCGCGCCCGATGCACCGCCTCGCGGATCCCTTCCGGATTGCCGCGCAGCCCGGCCGCCACCTGGCCGGCATCCACCGAGCGCGCGGCCAGCAGCGCGCGCCGCAGGCGCTCGGCCTGCGGATAGGGCTGCGTCTCCAGCCCGAGCCGCCCGCGCGCATCCGATTCGCAGGCCTGCAGCATCTCGGCGAAGCGGCCGGGCTTGCGCAGCGCGTCGGCGCGCTCCAGCAAGCGCACCAGCGCGGCCGCGCCCATCTTCATCACCTGGTGCAGGTTGCCGTGCTCGCGCGCCACCAGCAGGGCCAGGTCGCGGCATTCGTTCGGCACGCGCAGGCGCTCGCTCAAGGGCTTGAGCAGATCGACGCTGCGGCCTTCATGGCCGATATGGCGCGGCAGCACGTGCTCGGGCGTGGTGGCCTTGCCGAGATCGTGGGTCAGCGCGGCGAAGCGCACCGGCAGCGTGTAGCCGTGCCGCGCCGCGTAGTCGACCACCATCATCACGTGCACGCCGGTATCCACCTCGGGGTGGTAGTCGGCGCGCTGCGGCACGCCGAACAGCGCGTCGACCTCGGGCAGGATGCGCGCCAGCGCCCCGCATTCGCGCAGCACCTCGAACATCCGCGAGGGTTTCGCCTCCATCAGCCCGCGCGAGAGCTCCTGCCAGACCCGCTCGGGCACCAGCGCGTCGACCTCGCCGGCCGTCACCATCTCGCGCATCAGCGCGAGCGTCTCGGGCGCGACCGTGAAATCGGCGAAGCGGGCCGCGAAGCGCGCGATCCGCAGGATCCGCACCGGGTCCTCGACGAAGGCGGGGCCGACGTGGCGAAAGCGCTTCGCGGCCAGGTCGGCGCGGCCGTCGAACGGATCCACCACCGGCCCGACCAGGCTGCCGTCGGGGCTCACCTCGCGCGCCATCGCGTTGATGCTCAGGTCGCGGCGCGCCAGGTCCTCCTCGAGCGTGACGTCGGGCGCGAAATAGAACTGGAAGCCGTGATAACCGGCCGCGGTCTTGCGCTCGGTGCGCGCCAGCGCGTATTCCTCGTGGGTGCGCGGATGCAGGAACACCGGGAAATCCTTGCCGACCGGGCGATAGCCCTGGGCCGCCAACTGCTCGGGCGTCGCGCCGACCACCACGTAGTCGCGATCCTGGACCGGCACGCCGAGCAGTTCGTCGCGAATCGCGCCGCCGACTGCGTAGATCCTCATGACATCACCTCCTTGCCGCGGCGCGCGGCACCGGGCCGCCGCCGCATTCCCTGGTCCATCGTCGCTCAGTGATCGAACACGCGCGTCTCGTGACGCGCCTCGTCGGCCCAGGCCGCCACCGCCGGCACCGCGAGCATGCGCTCGACATACCCCGCCGCGACCTCGGACAGCGGCGGCGCATAGGTGACGAAGCGCATCACCACCGGCGCGTACATCGCGTCGGCGATGCCGAAGGCACCGAACAGGAACGGCCCGCCCGAGGCGGCGAGGCAGTCGCGCCACAGCGCGTCGATGCGCGCCACGTCGGCCAGCGCCGCCGGCGAGGCCTCGCGGCCCGGCAGGGTGGCGCGGATATCGAGCGGCATCTCGGCGCGCAGCGCGACGAAGCCGGCATGCATCTCGGCCGACACGCTGCGCGCGCGGGCCCGCGCGGCCGGCTCGGCCGGCCACATGGCCAGCGCCGGATGACGCTCGGCCAGGGTCTCGGCGATCGCCAGCGAATCCCAGATCGCCAGGCCGTCGTCGTCGATCAGGCAGGGCACCTTGCCCGAGGGCGATACCGCGCGGATCCGCGCGCTCGTCTCGGGCGTGCGCAGCTCGATCAGCGTCTCGTCGAAGGGGATCCCGAAGTGCCGCATCAGCACCCAGGGCCGCATCGACCAGGAGGAATAGCTCTTGTCGCCAATGATCAATTGCATGCTCGAACCTTGCTGCTTCATCAAAAATAAGTGGATCGGGGGCGACGCCCTGCCGCGCTCAGCGACGCGCGCGCCAGGCATCGTGGCGCATGCCGCCGGCGCCGAGGTAGGACGGCGCCACGCTCTCGATGCTGGCCGGCCGGATTCCCAGCTCGGGTGCGAGCGGCCCGCTCGCCAGGTTGGGCACGCGCATCGAATCGAGGTTGTCGCGCGTGATCACCGGCTCGCCGGGCAGGCACTCGAACAGGCGCGCCTGCCACCGCGCCAGCGCGTCGGGCAGGCGCAGGATGCGTGCCTCGTGCCCGACCAGCACGCCGCAGTAGCGCACCAGTTGCTCGAGCGTGTAGACCTTCGGGCCGCCCAGCTCGTAGGTCTTGCCATGGGCCTCGCGCAGCCCGCTGACGCGACTCAGCGCCTGCGCGAGGTCGCCGACGTAGATCGGCTGGAATTGCGCGTCGGGCATCGCCAGCGGCAGCACCGGCAGGCTGCGCTGCAGCCGCGCGAAGGTGCTCAGGAACGCGTCGCCGGGGCCGAATACCACCGAGGGCCGCAGCACCGTGACCGCCAGCGCGCCGCCGGAAGCGGCCGCCGCCGCATGCAGCGCGGCCTCGCCATCGCCCTTGGAACGCTGGTACATGCTGGGCCCGCGCGAATCGGCACCGAGCGCGCTGACCTGCACCAGTTGCGGGACGCCGGCCTCGGCGCAGGCCGCCGCCAGCGCCGCCGGCAGCGACACGTGGGCCCGCCGGAACCCCTCGCCGTAAGGCTTGCCGTGGCCGCCGTGCAGGACGCCGACCAGGTTGACGGCCACCTGCGCGCCGGCCACGAAGCGCGCCAGGCTGCGGGTATCGAAGCTGTCCAGCTCGACGATCTCGACCGGCAGCGTGGCGAGATGGCGGGCATGCTCGCGGCGCCGCGCGGCGATCCGCACCGGGCGGCCGTCGCGAACCAGGTTCGCGACCAGGCGGGCACCGATGAAGCCGGTACCGCCGATCAGGGCGAGGGGCGGGCGATCCATGGGCGAGCCTCCGTCAGCTGTCGACTGCGCGCCGCGACGATCGGGCTGCTGCCTGCCCTGCCTCGACCGCGCGAGCGCGCGCGGGAAACGAATCGCGGGCCGCGATCCCGCCGCGGCCCGCGCGAAAGGTAAGGCCCGGCTCGACCCGGCAGGTGGCCCGGGCCGGCCCCGGCTCAGGGCGAGACGAAGCCGAGCCGTGCCTTCAGCGACTGCGGCTTGCCCTCGAACAGCGCCGCGTAATAGGTGGTGTTCGACAGCACGTTCTTCACGTAGTCGCGCGTCTCGTTGAAGGGGATGGTCTCGGCGAAGATCGCGCCCTCGACCGGCTGGGTCAGCACCTGCCGCCACTGGCGCGGGCGTCCCGGCCCGGCGTTGTAGCCGGCCGTGGCCAGCACCGCCGAATCGTCGAACTTCTGGTAGATGTCGGACAGGTACCAGGTGCCGAGCTGGATATTGGTGTCGATGTCGTGCATCTGCGCGCGCGAGAGACCGCCCATGCCCAGCTTCTTGGCCACCAGTTGCGCGGTGGCCGGCATCAGCTGCATCAGGCCGCCGGCGCCCGCCGAGGAACGCGCGCTGGTGATGAAGCGCGATTCCTGTCGGATCAGGCCATAGGCCCACTCGATATCGAGCCCGCTGGTGGCCGCGTAGCGCTCCACGATCGGCCGATACGGCGAGGGATAGCGCAGCGTGAAGTCGTGCATCGCGGTGGTGCGATCGGCCGTGTTGACGGTGCGGTCGAGCATGTCGATGCGCTTGGCGTATTCGGCTGCGGCCAGCAACTGGCGATCGGTCATGCCGCGCAGCGGCCAGTTCCATTCGCGGTTGCCTTCCAGGCGCAGGTTCAGCGCGTAGAACCGGCGCGCCAGCGCGAAGCCGGGCACCTGGCTCATCGCGTCGACCTCGGCGTCGCTGACGACGGTGCGCGGCGGGATCACGGTCTTCTGGCCCAGTTCCTCGGCGGCCAGTTGGCCGTAGAAGTCGAAGCGGCCCGCCACCTGCTCGAAGTCGCGGTTCGCACCGCCGACGTCGCCGGCCTGCTTCAGCGCGCGGCCATGCCAGTAGAGCCAGGCCGGCTGGGCGCGCAGCTCGTCGGGCATCTGGTCGATGGCCCAGCGCACCGAGGGCCAGTCGCCGGCCAGCAGCGCGGCGCGCACGCGCCATTCGTAGCCGGGCACCGACAGCGGCGCGCCGCCCGACTGCTTGTAGTACTGCAGCGCCATCGGCGAGCGCTTGAGCGCCGCCTGCATGCCGATCTCGCCCCAGGCGATCGCCTGCTCCGGCTTGGAGAGCTGGGTGAGCGTGCCCATCATGCCGGCCGCCTGGTCGGGATCGTTGCGCGCCATGCGCGTGATCGCGATCAGCGCCAGCTGGCGCGAGACGGCATCGCTGCCGACGCCGCGCGCGAGGAACAGCGGCGGCGCGCCGGCGGCCTGGTCGAAGCCGGCCGGGCGCGGGCCGAGCACGTCGACGATCTTGCCGGCGGTGGTGGTGTAGTTCTGCTCGAAGGCCAGGCGCGCCTGGGTCCAGACGTCGTCGGACGAGAACTGCTGGTTGACCGCCAGTGCCGAGATCAGGTCGACGCAGGCATCGCCGTAGTTCTTCGGCTCCACCAGCAGGTGGCGCGCCATGTCGGCGACGTTCTCGCCGCGCGAGGCGCGCGACTCGAGCGAGTAGCACTTCACCTGGGTGTCGTCGTCGAGCACGAAGCGCTTGTACTGCTCGTCGAAGCCGCGCCAGTCATGACGCGCGCCCAGCACCAGCAGGTAGTCGTTGCGCATGCGGTCGGCGATCGCCTGGCCGTCGTAGCGCTGCAGGAAGGACAGCACCGGCGCGTCGGGCGCGTCGATGCGGGCCTTGCCCGAGCTGTCGAACAACTGCGGCTTGATCTGGAAATACTCGAGATAGGACGGCGCCGGATAATTCGGGATCATCGCGGCGAGCTGCGCGGCGCGGGCCGGGTTGTTGGCGCGCGCGGCCTCGCGTAGCTGGACGAAGACCTGATCGTCGTTCGACGTGACGTCGTCGACGGGTTGAGCGGCACACGCGGCGGCGCCCGCGGCCAGTACGACCGCCGACAGCGTCATGGCGGCCGCGCGATATACTCGGACGAGGCTGGTTGACATCGTTTTTCATGGAGCACGAAGTGAGCGAAAGCATAGCACGCCCCCCCGTCGCCAATCGCAAGCAGGCGCTGCGCGAAACGCTCGCGCCGCTGCGTCGCGCGGCGAGCGGCGAGGCGGCCGCGAATGCCGCGCTGGCGCGCCGGATCCTCGATCTGCTCGGCAAGCATCCGCTGCTCACGGTGGGCTTCTACTGGCCGCTGCCGGGCGAATTCGACGCACGCGCCACGATCGCCGAATGGCTCGCCGACGACCATCGCCGCCGCGCCGCGCTGCCGGTGATCGCCGAGCCCCATACGCCGCTGTCGTTTCGGCGCTGGACCCCGGACGCGCCGATGCGCACCGGCCATCACCGCATTCCCGAGCCGGCCGAGGGTGAGGCGCTGGTGCCGGACCTGCTGCTGATCCCCTGCGTCGGCTTCGACAAGCAGGGCTTCCGGCTCGGCTACGGCGGCGGTTACTATGACCGCACGCTGGCGGCTTGGCCGAACGAGGCGCTGCCGGTGACGATCGGCGTGGCCTACGAAGTGTCGGCGCTCGACGCGCTGCCGCGCGAATCGCACGACCGCCCGCTCGACTGGATCGTCACCGAACGCCACGCCTATCGCTCGGGCGCGGCGGACTGAGCCGCCCGCCTTTCCTTCCTCCCCGCCTACAGCGAGGCGGCCGCGCGCGCGGCCGTGTCGTAGAGCCCCGAGGCATTGCGCAGCAGTTGCGCGGCCTCGCCGATCTGCCGGTTGGTCAGCCCGCTCTCCTTGAGCGTCTCGATCAGGCAGCGCTCGCGCACCTCGCGGTACTGCTCGCAGAGCGCGCGCCCGGCCGGCGTCACCGAGAACAGCACCTCCTTGCCCGACTTCTCGCCGCACACGTAGCCGCGCGCGGCGAGCTTCTTCAGCGCGTAGGTGGCAACGTGCGTATCCTCGATATTCAGGACGAAACAGATGTCGGCGAGCTTCTTCTTGCGGTCGCGATGGCCCACGTGGTGCAGCAGCGAGACCTCGATCGCGGTCATGTCCTTGGCGCCGGCCGCGTCCATGCAGCGGACCATCCAGCGATTGAACGCATTGCTCGCCATGATCAGCCCGTATTCGAGCTCGGACAGCTCGACGCTGGTCTCGGAGACGAGATGTTCGGACGAAACGATCTGGGCGGGCGAGCGGGGCGCTTTGTCTGGCACGGCGGGAACCATCGAGGGCGGGGAATGGCCGCAGTGTACGCCAGATGCGCGCGATTACCGCCGTAACACGCCCTCCTTGTCGATAATTTATCGATAAATTATTGATGATGTATCATCCGCAGCAATCGATGCCCGTGAGCCGCCCATGACTGCTCCCCGTCTCTACCCGCTAGGCGATACCGCTCTCGTCTGCGAAGCGCCGCCGCCCGCCACGCTGGACTGCCAGCGCCGGATCTGGGCGGTCGCGGCGCTCGCGCGCGGCTGGCCGCAGGTGCTCGACGTGGTGCCGGGCATGAACAATCTCACGGTGGTGTTCGATCCGTTCGAGACCTCGGCGGCGGCGCTGCTGCCGCGGCTCGAGGCCGCCTGGCGCGAGGCCGATCCCGATACCGCGCCGGGCCGCGAGGTCGAGATCCCGGTGATCTACGGCGGTGAGGCCGGCCCCGATCTCGCGGCGGTCGCCGCGCATACCGGGCTGGCCGCGCGCGAGGTGGTCGAACGCCACGCGGCCGGCAGCTACATCGTGTTCTTCATCGGATTCCAGCCCGGCTTCGCCTATCTCGGCGGGCTCGAGGCGGCCCTGCACACGCCGCGTCGCACCGCGCCGCGCCTGGAGGTGCCGGCCGGCTCGGTCGGCATCGGCGGCGCGCAGACCGGCATCTACCCGGCCAGCGCACCCGGCGGCTGGCAACTGATCGGCCGCACCGCCCTGCCCCTGTTCGATCCCGCGCAGACGCCGCCCACCCTGCTGCAGCCGGGCGACCGCGTACGCTTCACGGTGCGGGAGGTGCAGGCATCATGAGCCAGGGCCGCGCTTTCGCCGGCATCGAGGTGCTGCGCGCCGGGCCGCTGTCGACGGTGCAGGACACCGGCCGGCGCGGTTTTCGTCACCTGGGCGTGGCGCTGGGCGGCGCGCTCGACACGCTGGCGCTCGAGGTCGGCAACCGGCTGGTCGGCAACCGCCCCGAGGCGGCCGCCATCGAGATCACGCTCGGCCCCGCCAGCTTCCGCTTCCCGCGCGCCACGCGCATCGCGATCACCGGCACCGGCTTCGGCGCCACGCTCGACGGCCGGCGCGTGCATGCCTGGTGGAGCCTGCCGGTGGCCGCCGGCCAGACCCTCACGCTGCAGGTCGCGCAGCACGGCATGCGCGGTTATCTGTGCGTGGCGGGCGGCATCGACGTGCTGCCGGTGCTCGGCTCGCGCAGCACCGACCTGGGCTCGCGCTTCGGCGGCCTGGGCGGGCGCGCGCTGCGCGACGGCGACCGCCTGCCGGTCGGCCAGCCCGGCGCCCCCGCGCCCGCCTGCCTCGCGCCCGAGGCGCAGGAATTCGGCGTCAAGGCGCCGGCCTGGTGCGCCTCGCTGATGCCGAGCGAGGCGCTGCCGCGCCGCCCGCATACGCACGCGTCCTGGCCCACCCCGGTGCGGGTGCTGGCCGGCCCGCAATACGGCGGCTTCGCGAGCGCCTCGCAGCAGGCGCTGTGGGACGAGGAATGGCGCGTCACGCCCAACAGCAACCGGATGGGCTACCGCCTGGCGGGGCCGGCCCTGCTGCGCGAGGCGCGCGAGGAACTGCTCTCGCACGCGGTGCTGCCGGGCACCATCCAGGTCCCGCCGAACGGCCAGCCGATCGTGCTGATGCACGACGCCCAGACCACCGGCGGTTATCCGCAGATCGGCACGGTGATCCGCGCCGATCTCTGGAAGCTCGCCCAGGCGCGCCTGAACCTGCCGATCCGCTTCGTGCCGACCACCGTCGAGGCCGCGCGCGAGGCGCTCGCGGCCGAGCGCGCCTATCTGCGCCAGATCGACGTGGCGATCGCGCTGCGCGACGAGGCGCACCAGCGGCAGCGCCGGGCGCTGGCGGCCGGCACCCGGGCCGCCTGACGGCTCCCCTCACCCCTCATGACGAGAACATCATGGAAATCGATCTGAATGCCGATCTCGGCGAGGGCTGCGGCTCCGACGAGGCGCTCCTGGACCTCGTCACGTCGGCGAACATCGCGTGCGGCTGGCACGCGGGCGGCGCGCAGGCGATGCGCGACTGCGTGCGCTGGTCGGTCGAGAAGAATGTCTCGATCGGCGCGCACCCGAGCTTCCACGACCCGGAGAACTTCGGGCGCAAGGAGATGGACCTGCCGGCGAGCGAGATCTACGCCGGCGTCCTCTATCAACTGGGTGCGCTATCTGCGATCGCACAAGCCGAGGGCGGACGCATTGCCCACGTCAAGCCGCATGGCGCGCTCTACAACCAGGCCGCGCGCGACCCGCGCATCGCCGACGCGGTGGTGGCGGCGATCCACGACTTCGACCCGTCGGTGGCCGTGTTCGGCCTGGCCGGCAGCGGCTTCGTGGGCGCCGCGCGGCGCCTGGGCCTGGCCGCCGTGGAGGAGGTGTTCGCCGATCGCGGCTACCGCGCCGACGGCTCGCTGGTGCCGCGCAGCGAGGCCGGCGCGATGGTGGAGGACGAGGACGAGATGCTGGCGCGCACGCTGGAGATGGTGCGCGGGCGGCGCGTGCGGGCGGTGACGGGCGAGTGGGTGCCGCTCAATGCGCAGACGGTCTGCCTGCACGGCGACGGCCCGCATGCGCTGGCCTTCGCGCGGCGTATCCGCAATGCGCTGGAGCACGCGGGCGTGACGCTGACGGCGCCGGGCGCGGCGCATGCCTGAATGGCGCGCGACCGCGGCGCGCCGGCGCCGCCTGCCGGTGCGACAAACTCACGGCAAACGTCACCGCGAGAATCATAGTCACCAATGAAAAAAGCGCCCTCGGGCGCTTTGCTTTTTTAAATCGCGTTGAATAGCGAATTCAAATGCCATTTGAATGACGCCATTCAAAATCGTGACATTCGATAATGTCGGCATGATTTACCGACCTGAAACTGGCTTAAAACACGTCCGCCGCCCGCCGGCTCTGACCACGGCCGGCCGGGCGGCGGAACGCCCAATTTCAACCACGCTCGAAGCGTGCCTCGTATTTCTTAGTCGTTGGCCTGGCGTACTGCCGGTGGCCTTTGCCGGCACGTCAAACACGTGCCGGCAAAGCCTTCCTCGCGCTTCTTATAGTGCTACTACCCCGTAGTGTTTTGTACTTTCCGGTGTCAATCCCGTTGTGGATTGGAGAATAGTTTTGACAATGTTTCATGTCAATCGTTAAACCGCGAAAATCGGTAAAAGTGTGGGTTTTCCCCATCATCAACCGGCGTCCACGCGAAATCCTTGCCGCTTTAACAATTCGATCACACCTTTGGGGCCGCCCAGATGTAACGCGCCGATCGCCACGAACAGCGGCCGGTTCGGGCCCGCCAGCGCGATCGCGCGCGCGGTGAAGCGGCGGTTGCGCTCGTAGACGATCTTGTTGTCGATCGCCGCGGCCAGCGGCCGCGAATGCGCGAGCCGCTCGGTCTTGGCGTTGGCCCAGGCCGATACCGCGTCGGCGTCGCCGATGCGCCACAGCCGGTGCAGGGCCTTGATGTCGGCGGCGTTCTGCGCCGGCGTCTGGGTGATGTCCTGGGCCAGCATCTCCCGTTGCTCGGCCAGCGTCAGCCCGGTGAAGGCGCGCATCTGCTCGGCCAGCGTCTCCAGCCCGACCACGCGCGCGCCCTTCTTCTTCAGGAACACGTTCTGCAGCTGCGCCTCGGTGCCGTATTCGGTCTGCAGCCCGGCCGACAGCGAGTCGTAGGTCTCCACCACCAGCGCGGCCAGCCAGGGCCGCATCCGGCGGATCCCGTCGAGCGCCGCAGGATTGCCGCGCAGCCGGCCGGCGAGGCGCTGCCACAGCGGCTCGGGCAACAGCTTCGGCAGGCAGGGGTAACGGCAACTGCCGTATTTCGAGACATCGTCGGCGGACTCGAGCAGGTCGTCGGGCGACAGCTCCAGCGCGAGCACCGGCGAGGCGGCCAGCGCAGCCAGGATGGGCCGGCGGAACGGCTGGGCGGGCGGATAGTCGGCCGGATCGCCGACATGCAGGGTGCCGAGCAGGTAAATGGTGGTCTTGCCCTTGCTGGCCACGTAGAAGGGCATGCGCGCCGGCTGGGCGCGCACCGCGCCGCTGGAGACGGTCGGATCGGGCGGCGGCGAATGGAAACCGGGCAGCGACAGGCTGGGCGGCATGCGCGCGCCGTTGAGCGGCGCGTGCACGGCGCCGCCCTGCGCCAGCGCCTCGCCGGCCGGCCAGGCCAGCCCGGCCAGCAGGCAGGCGCCGGCCAGCATCGCGCCGGCCACCGCCCGTGCGCGCCGATGCGAGGCACGCCGCCGCATCCGCGCGCCGCGCGCGCCACCCGCCTGCGAACGGCGCGCGGCCTGTCCCGCGCCACGCGCCCCCGCCGCCCTGGCTTCAGGCATTCCCGTCACCGACCTCCTCGGCACGATGGCAGGCCACCTGCCGCCCATCGACCTCCCGCAGCGCGGGCACCTCGGCGCGGCACCGCTCGATCGCGTACGGGCAGCGCTGGTGGAACGCGCAGCCCGAGGGCGGCTTGAGCGGCGAGGGCAGCTCGCCTTCCAGCTTGATCTGGATGCGCCGGTCCGATTCGAAGATCGCCGGCGTGGCCGACATCAGCGCGCGCGTGTAGGGATGGCGCGGCCGCGCGTAGAGAGTGGCCTTGTCGCCGAGCTCGGCCACCGCGCCGAAGTACATCACCATCACGTCGTCGGCCACGTGCTCGACCACCGACAGGTTGTGCGAGATGAACACGTAGCTGGTGCCGAACTGCTGCTGCAGGTCCATGAACAGGTTCAGGATCTGCGCCTGGATCGAGACGTCCAGCGCCGAGACGGGTTCGTCGGCCACCACGATCTGCGGATCGAGGATCATCGCCCGCGCGATCGCCACGCGCTGGCGCTGGCCGCCCGAGAACATGTGCGGATAGCGCTTGGCGTGCTCGGGCCGCAGGCCGACGGTGCGCATGATCTGCGCGATGCGCCCGGCGCGCTCGCCCGCCCCCAGTTTCGTGTTGATCGCGAGCGGCTCGCCCAGCGTCTGCTCGACGGTCTTGCGCGGGTTGAGCGAGGCGAACGGGTTCTGGAACACCATCTGCACGCGCCGGCGCAGCGCGGCGATGGTCTCGCCGCTGGCGCCCGCCACGTCCTCGCCGTCGATGCGCAGATGGCCGGCGGTGGGCGTCTCGATCATGGTGAGCTGGCGCGCCAGGGTGGACTTGCCGCAGCCCGACTCGCCCACCACCGCCAGCGTGCGGCCGCGCGCGAGCGTGAAGGACACGCCGTTGAGGGCCTTGACGGTAGCCTGGCCGAACATGCCGCGGCGCACCGAATAGTGTTTCGCGAGCCCGTCGGCGACGAGCACCGCGTCATCGCGGCCGACGGCGCGCGGTTCAGCGTGGACTGCATTCATCGTGCGCCTCCCGACGGATCGATCGCTTGGAGATTCAAGGGCTTGATACAGCGCGCGCGCATCGCGGCGTCGCCGGGCACCAGCTCGGCCAGCGCCGGGCGCGCCGCGTGGCAGGCCTCGACCACGTACTTGCAGCGCGGCGCAAACAGGCAGCCCGAGGGGCGGTCGTCGCGCCCCGGCACCATCCCGGGCAGCGCGGCCAGCCGTTCGGCGCCGACGTTGTGCTCGGGGATCGCCGCGAGCAGCGCCTCAGTATACGGGTGATGCGGCGCGGCGAAGATGTCGGGCACGCGGTTGGTCTCGATGATCTCGCCGGCGTACATCACGGCCACCCGCTGCGCCACCTCGGAGACCACCGCCAGGTCGTGCGAGATCAGCACCAGGGCCATGCCGCGCTCCTTCTGCAGCGACACCAGCAGGTCCATGATCTGGGCCTGGATGGTCACGTCGAGCGCGGTGGTCGGCTCGTCGGCGATCAGCAGCTTGGGATTGCAGGCCACCGCCATGGCGATCATCACGCGCTGGTTCATGCCGCCCGACATCTGGTGCGGGAAGGTGTCGATGCGGTTCTTCGCATCGGGGATGCCGACCTGGTCGAGCAGTTCGAGCGCGCGCTTCTTCAGCGCATCGCCGCGCAGCCCCTCGTGCAGCTTCAGCACCTCGCGGATCTGGTAGCCGACCGTGTAGCTCGGGTTCAGGCTCGACAGCGCGTCCTGGAACACCATCGCGATGTCCTTGCCGACGATGCGCCGGCGCTGGCGCGGGCTGGCCTTGAGCAGGTCGATGCCGTCGAAGCTGACCTCGTCGGCGGTGACGATGCCGGGCGCGTCGACCAGGCCCATCAGGGCCATCATGGTCACGCTCTTGCCCGAGCCCGATTCGCCCACCACGCCCACCACCTCGCCGGGCGCGACCGACAGGTTGATGCGGTCCACCGCGGGCAGGCCGTTGAAGTTGACGGCCAGATTGCGGATGGTCAATAGATCGTTCATGTTCAGGCCATCCGTTTCAGTTTCGGGTCGAGCGCGTCGCGCAGGCCATCGCCGAGCAGGTTGATGGCCAGCACCGAGATCAGGATCGCCAGGCCCGGCATGGTGACGATCCACCAGGCGTTGTCGATGTAGTCGCGCGCCGAGGCCAGCATCGCGCCCCACTCGGCCGCGGGCGGCTGCACGCCGAGGCCCAGGAAGCCGAGCGCGGCCGCGTCGAGGATCGCCGAGGAGAAGCCCAGGGTGGCCTGCACGATCAGCGGCGCGGTGCAGTTGGGCAGCACCTGCGAGAACATCAGGCGCAGCGTGCCGGCGCCGGCCACGCGCGAGGCCGTGACGTATTCCTTCTGCAGCTCGCCGAGCGCCGAGGCGCGCGTGAGGCGCACATAGCCGGGCAGCGCCACGATCGCGATCGCGAACATGGTGTTGGTCAGGCCCGGGCCGATGATGGCCACCACCGCCACCGCCAGCAGCAGCGAGGGCAGCGCCAGCAGCACGTCCATCACGCGCATCACGGGCGTGTCGGCCCAGCGCTGGAAGAACGCCGCCACCAGGCCCAGCACCACGCCGGGAATCAGCGCCAGCACCACCGACACCAGGCCGATCCAGAACGACAGGCGCGCGCCGTACATCAGGCGCGAGAGGATGTCGCGGCCGGCCTCGTCGGTGCCGAGCACGAAGCGCCAGTTGCCGTCGTCGAGCCAGGCGGGCGGGATCTTGACGAAGTCGCGGTATTGCTCGATCGGGCTGTGCGGCGCGATCAGCGGCGCGAAGATCGCCACCAGCACCAGCAGCAGCACGATCAGGCCGGCGCCCACCGCGCCGCGGTTGCGGGCGAAGTGATGCCAGAATTCTTGCAGCGCGAGCAGGCGGCCGCCGGCGGCGACCGACGGCAGCGCGTCGGGGAGTTCGCTCATCGAATCACCTCGTATGGCGGATGCGGGGGTTGAGCACGCCGTAGAGCAGATCGACGACGAGATTGACGATGATCACCAGGGTGGCGATCAGCAGGATGCCGCCCTGCACCACCGGGTAGTCGCGGCGGCTGATCGCGTCGATCAGCCACTTACCCACGCCCGGCCACGAGAACAGCGTCTCGGTGAGCACCGCGCCGGCCAGCAGGGTGCCGATCTGCAGCCCGATCACGGTGACCACCGGGATCAGCGCGTTGCGCAGCGCATGCACCACCACCACGCGCGCCGGCGACAGGCCCTTGGCGCGCGCGGTGCGGATGTAGTCCTCGCGCAGCACCTCGAGCATCGAGGAGCGCGTCATGCGCGCGATCACCGCCAGCGGGATGGTGCCCAGCACGATCGAGGGCAGGATCAGGTGGCTCACCGCCGAGCGGAACGAGCCCTCGTCGGGCGCGAGCAGCGCGTCGATCAGCATGAATCCGGTCACGTGCGGGATGTCGTATTCGACCGCGATGCGGCCCGACACCGGGGTCCAGCCCAGGGTCGAGGAGAACACCATGATGAGGATCAGGCCCCACCAGAAGATCGGCATCGAATAGCCGGTCAGGGCGGTGCCCATCACGCCGTGGTCGACCACCGTGCCGCGCCGCAGCGCGGCGAACACGCCGGCGGGCAGGCCCACCAGCAGCGCGAACAGCAGCGCGCAGATCGACAGCTCGACGGTGGCGGGAAAGCGCGCCATGAACTCGCCCATCACGCTGGTATTGGTGATGATCGACAGGCCCAGGTCGCCATGCAGCGCCCGGCCGAGATAGTGGAGATACTGGGCCGGCAGGGGCTGGTCGAGGCCGAGCCGGTGCATCGCCTCGGCGTGCATCGCCGGGTCGACACCGCGCTCGCCCATCATCACTTCGATGGGATCGCCCGGTATCAGGTGGATCAGCGCGAACGCAAGGATGGTGATGCCGATGAAGGTCGGGATCACCATGCCGATGCGGCGCAACACAAATCGCAACATGGCGGGTCTCGGAAAATCGTGGGGATGAAATGCGACCGGCGACGGGGGGCAGGCCCCCCGTCGCCGGGTCAATTATCGTGCAGTCGGTCCAACGTCGCGATGCCGGGCGCTGCTTACTTCACGCCGACGCCGTCGAAGCGGATGTAGCCGAGCGGATCGATGCGCTGGTCGACCACGTTCTTGGTGGTCGGTTGGTAGACCGTCGAGTTCGCGATCGGCGAATACGGCACCTGCTGCGCGAAGATCTGCTGCGCCTGCATGTAGATCTTGGTGCGCGCCTCCTGGCCGCTGGTCACGCGGCCCTTCTGGATCAGCGCCTCGAAGGACTTGTCGCACCAGCGCGAGAAGTTGTTGCCGTTCATCGCGGTGCAGCCGAGCAGGGTGCCGAGCCAGTTGTCCGGATCGCCGTTGTCGCCGGTCCAGCCGATCAGCATGGCGTCCTGCTCGCCCGAGTGGGCGCGCTTGATGTACTCGCCCCATTCGTAGCTGACGATGTTCGCCTTCACGCCGATCTTGGCCCAGTCGGCCTGGATCATCTCGGCCATCAGCTTCGCGTTCGGATTGTAGGGACGCTGCACCGGCATCGCCCACAGCGTGATCTCGAAGCCGTTCGGGAAACCGGCCTTGGCCAGCAGCGCCTTGGCCTTGGCGGTGTCGTGGGGCGGCATCTTCAGGTTCTTGTCGAACGACCACTGGGTCGGCGGCATCGGCGCGTCGGCGGCCTGGCCGGCCCCCTGGTAGACCGACTCGATGATCGCCTTCTTGTTGATCGCCATGTCGAGCGCCTGGCGCACCGCCAGGTTGTCGAGCGGCTTGTGCTGCACGTTGTAGGCCAGGTAGCCGAGGTTGAAGCCCGGCTGCGAGGGCATGTCGAGGTTCGCGTCGGCCTTGAGCGTGGCGATGTCGGCCGGGCGCGGATAGCTCATCACCTGGCACTCGTTGCGCTTGATCTTCTGCACGCGCACGCCGGCGTCCGGCGTGATCGAGAAGATCAGCTTCGAGATCTTCACGTCACCCTTCTTCCAGTAATCCGGGTTGCCATCGAAGCGGATCGTGGCGTCCTTGGTATAGCTGCGGAACACGAAGGGGCCGGTGCCGATCGGCTTCTGGTTGATGTCGGGCGCCTTGCCGGCCTTGAGCAGTTGGTCCGCATACTCGGCCGACAGGATCGAGGCGAATTCCATCGCCATGTTCTGGATGAACGGCGCGTTCGGCTCGGACAGCGTGAAGCGCACCGTGTACGGGTCGACCTTCTCGATCTTGGTGATCAGCTTGTCCAGGCCCATGTCGGTGAAGTACGGGAAGCTCACCGGGTAGGCCTTGCGGAACGGCTGGTTGGTGTCGAGCATGCGCTCGAAGGTGAACACCACGTCGTCGGCGTTGAATTCGCGCGTCGGCTTGAAGTAGTCGGTGGTCTGGAACTTCACGCCATGACGCAGGTGGAAGGTGTAGGTCTTGCCGTCCGGCGAGACGTCCCACGATTCCGCGAGGCCCGGTTCGACCTTGGTGCCGCCGCGCACGAACTCGACCAGGCGGTTGTAGATGGTGAAGGTCGCTGCCGAGAAATCGACACCCGTGGTGTACTGGGCCGAATCGAAGCCGGCCGGGCTGCCTTCCGAGCAGTAGACAAGCGTCTTGTTCGGGATCTGCGCGTGCGCGGCACTCGTGATGCCCAGCGCTGCCGCTGCGACGCCCGCCATCGCGGCGCGCAACAGACGATCTGATTTCATTGTGATATCTCCAGGTCTCGTGCCGGCTGGCGCCGGCGTGCGGCCGATCTTACTTGAGCTTTCACGCCCGGAACAAGCCGGCCGGATCAAGCGCCGGCCCAGGCTTGCGCGGTGATTTCCGGCGTGCTTGGCGGCCCGCCGCGGCGGGCGCGGCGCGATGAAGCACCGGAAGCGGCGCTGTTCGGCGCTGTTTCGTCGGATCGCTAAACAAGCGGTGACGGATACGCCGCGCCCGCGACGCGGATCGAACCGGCACGGCAGCAGGCGGCGACACGCGCCCCGAGCCCGCCCGATCGCCGGCCGGGCCAGCCCGGCGCGGGCCTGGCGCGGGCTCGGGCGTGAATCCGCCGGCGCCCGGCCACGGCCGCGCCGGCCGTCGCGCGGCCCGCGCCTCAGTCCCCCGAGCCCGGCGCGCGGCGCGGCATGCAGGCCACCGCGATCACCGACAGCGCGAGCCCGGCCATCACGTAATAGGTCGGCGCAAGCGGCGTACCTGTCGCCTTGATCAGCCAGGTGACGATGAACTGCCCGAATCCGCCGAACAGCATCACCGCGACGTTGTAAGCAAGCGACAGCCCGGTGGAGCGGACCTGGGCCGGGAACAGCTCGGCGATCATCGCGCCGAACGGCCCGTAGTAGCCCGACAGGGTGATCGCCAGCAGCCCCTGCACCAGCACCAGCCGGCCCACGCTGGGCGCCGCGTCGAGCCAGATGAACAGCGGGTAGATCAGCACCAGGGTGGCGACCAGCGACCACAGCGAAAGCGTCTTGCGCCCGATCCGGTCAGACCAGGCGCCGGCCAGCGGCGTGAGCACCGTCAGCAGCAGGCCGCCGACGATCACCGCGTAGAACGATTCGGCATAGGGCAGCTTGAGCTGCTTGACCGCGAAGGTCGGCAGGTAGCTGATCAGCACGTAGATCGTGACGGTCAGCGCGATCACCGAGCCCAGCCCGCAGAGCACCTCGCGGCCGTGCTGCGCGAACACCTCGCCGAGCGTGACGCGGCGCGCGCTGGCCTTGCTGGCCAGGAACACCTCCGAGTCGGCCAGGTGGCGGCGCAGGTAATAGCCGATCGGGCCGATCAGCAAGCCCAGCAGGAACGGCACGCGCCAGCCCCAGGCATGCAGCGCCTCGCTCGACAGGCCGTGCGTGACCAGGGTGCCGACCAGCGCGCCCACCAGCAGCGCGGCCGACTGGCTCGACATCTGCCAGCTGCCGTAGAAGCCGCGCCGGCCGCGCGGCGCCGCCTCGATCAGCATCGCGGTGGCGCTGCCGAATTCGCCGCCGGCCGAGAAGCCCTGCAGCAGCCGGCCGAACACGATCAAGAGCGGCGCGCCGATGCCGATCGCCGCGTAGGTGGGCGCGGCCGCGATCAGGAAGATGCCGGCCGTCATCAGCAGGATCACCAGCGACAGCGCGGCCTTGCGCCCCGCGCGATCGGCATAGAGGCCGAGCACGATGCCGCCGATCGGCCGCATGAAGAAGGCCACCCCGAAGGTGGCGGTGGTCAGCAGCAGCGAGGCGTATTCGCTGGAACTCGGGAAGAACAGCTCGGCGATCACCACCACCATGAAGCTGAACACCGTGAAGTCGTACCACTCGAGCGCATTGCCGATCACGGCGGCGATCACCGCGCTGCGTCCGGGGCCGGGGCCATTCACGGCCGGTTGGGTCGCCTGCTGCCTTTCGCTTGCCGAACTCATGCGTCTCCCTCTCCCGCCGGGGGTATGCGCCATGCGCCGCATGGGCGTGGCGCGGTTGTGGTGCAGCGAGTGTAGGGGAGCGACGAAGCCGATTACAAGCGGCACAAAAAAACCCGGCGGGCGGGCTGCCTGCCGGGTTTCTGGTTCGAGGCCAGGGGCGCGCGCGGCGCCCGGCGCTCAGGCCATCTTGCTGAAGGCGCTGCACCAGCCCTTGGCGGCCACGTCCTTGCCGGGGAAGGCGACGCAGGCGGCGGAAGTCGACCCCTTCTTGCCCTGGTACATCGAGCAGGCCGCGCAATCCTGCCCGGCCGCGTATTTCGGGAACTTGCTCTTGTCGACCTTGGTGGCGTCGGCCTTGTAGCCGAGCGCGGCCGCGGTGGGATCGGTCTCGGCCAGCATCGGCGCGGCGAAGGCCTCGCGCGAGGACAGCGCGAGCGCCGATACCGCGCCGACACTGGTGATCAGGAAACTGCGACGGGACGTTTTCATGGGGACGTGCTCCAGCTTCTCTTCATGGGGAATGGCCGCTCTGACGGCGGCACCGGCGAAGCATAACGCCGCCGCCGCGGATCTGCGCTGCCGAATCCCGGAGATAAGGAATCGCTGAAGCCGGGGCGGGCGGCAAGTCGCGCGCCTTGCCGGCCACCATGCGATGCCGAGGCGACAGGCTCGCGACGGCGGCGCCCGCCCGGAGCCCGGCGTTGTGCGACAGAAGGTCGCGCAACGGCGCGGCGAAGCAGAACGGAAGCCGCCGGCCGAACCTCGCCCTTCGTCCGTCGCTCCCGCCGCCTCGTCGATGCCGCACGCGGCCTTCGCGCTCAGAAGCCGATCGGCCGCCGCCTCGGCATGCCCTCGTCGGCGCGGATGTCGCGCGCCTCCACCGCGTCGCGCCCGTCGAGCCGCGCCGCGCCGAACGCATGCAGCAGCGCGCGGCGCATGGTGCGCGGCGGCACCGCCGCCAGCGCGCCCAGCGCGGACTCGCCGAGCATCTCGGGAAAGCGCCGGCCCCAGGCATGCGCGCCGCGGATCCCGGCATAGATGGTCTGCGCGATGCGCCGCGCGCCGGCCTCGTCGGGCGGGGGGATCTCGTAGACGTTCATGCGGTTGAGGATCGGCTCGGGGATCGAGGACGCGTCGTTGGCCGTCGCGATCCAGATCACGTTGCCGGCATCGATCGGCACCTCGGCGAACTCGTCGACGAAGGCGCTCGCGGTGTCGTGCTCGAGCAGCGCGTAGAGCGCGCCGAGCGGATCGTACTGGGCATCGTTGCCGGCCTTGTCGATCTCGTCGATGGCGATCACCGGGTTCGAGTAGCTGCCGTGCACCAGCGCGTCGAACACCTTGCCCGGCTTGGCGTTCTTCCATTGCGAGGAGGCTCCCGACAGCACCCAGCCGGCGGTCAGCGAACTCATCGGCACGTAGTGGTAGGCGGTGCCGAGCATCTGCGCCAGCGCCTTGGCGAAGTGGGTCTTGCCGATCCCGGGCGCGCCCAGCAGCAGGATCGGCATCAGCTCGAGCCGGTCCTCGGTCTCCAGGCACAGCGCGATCTGCTTGCGCAGGTCCTCCAGCGGCCCCGCGAAATTCGGCAGCGCCTCGGCCAGCGCGTCGAAGGCCGGCATGCGCGTGGGCTTCACGCAAAAGCGCAGGTTGCCCGTCTTCAGCATCTTCTCGTAGGTCGCGCGCAGGGCCTCGCTGGCCCCTTCGTTGAGATCGTTCAGCGCGGTCTCGACCCGATCGAGATCGTACACGCGGCTGAACGAGGCCACCGCCAGTTCCTGCTTCACCATCGCCGTCGTCATCACACACCTCTCGCTTGCCACGCCCGGTCGCCCCGGGCTCGCCGCCGCGCCGGCGCCGACACTAGCAGCGCCGCGCGGCATCAGACCCCACGCCGCCAGTGTTGGACAGACAAAAGTGGCGTGCAAGCCAGCACTCCTCGTGCTCTGCTGCTGATCGCGGCGCGCGCTGCACGGCGCGGCAAGCGCGCGTATCATCGACGATTCACCGTCGCGTGCCGGCCGCCGCCTTGCGCCGCGCCGCCGGCCCCTGCTGCCCCGACAGGAATCGCCGATGACCGAGCTTTCGCTGCCCGATCCGCTTGCCCACCCGCGCCTCGCGCGTCCCGCGCGCCCGCCGCGCGGCCGGAACCCGAATCGCGCGCGCCCGGTCAGACACGCTTTCGGCAGCGCCGCCTTCCCGATCTCCTCGATGCTTCGTTCCTTCGCGTTCAATATCGCGGCCGGCCTTCCGGGCTCGGCCGCGATCCCGTTGCCGCGCCGCCGGCCGGCCGCTCCCGCCCGCATGTCGAATCCGTTGACGCCGCTGACGGTGCGTGCCGCCCTGCGCGGCGCGTTGCTGGCCGCCTGCCTGGCCTCGAGCCTGGCGCCGCTCGCCGCGCGGGCGCAGGCCTCCACGCCGGCCGCGCCGCAGTCGATCGACTGGGAGATCCGCGTGCTGCACGATGGCCAGACCGTCGACACCTTCCACCAGACCACCACGGTCGGCCAGTCGCGCACCGATACGCACGACTATCCCGTCACGCTGGGCGCGGCCTGCGCCGGCAAGGAAGCCTCGATCGTGGCGGCGGTCAAGCCGCGGCGCTCGCGCACCGTGACGGTCGCGCCGCTCTATGTCGAGGGCGACACGGTCACGCTGCAGATCGACGCGCAGGAAACCCTGGACGACGGCGACGGCTGCTCGCTCGCGCCGCGCCAGATCTCGGCCAGCCACCCGGGCCTGGCGGTCCATGCCGAGAGCTGGACCGACTGGGCGCCGGCCGACAAGAAGGCGCGCCTGCTCTACCAGGTCCGCGCCCACGTGGTGCAGGGCTGATCCATGCACGCGCCCCAGGCCCTGCCGTTCGCCGCCCCGCAGGCGGCCCCGAACGAGATCACCGCGGTCAGCTGGAACCTGCACAAGGGCCGCTCGCCGCTCGGCTTCACCGCCTGGAACGCGATGCGCCGCTGGGTCGAATCGACCCACGCCGACATCTACTTCCTGCAGGAGGCGATGGCCAAGCGCATGCCGCGGCCGATGCTGGCCTCGGGCTTCGGCGCGCCGATGGAGGATCCGGTCGACGACATCTGGCATTGCCAGGCCACCGAGATCGCCCGCGCGCTGGATTGGCAGATCGCGCTCGGCCCCAATGTGTTCAAGCCGTCCTGGCGGCACGGCAACGCGATCCTCTCGCCGCATCCGCTGGACCTGGGCGGGCGCTGGGACATCTCCGCGCATCGCTTCGAGCGGCGCGGCCTGCTGGTGGCGCGCGCCACCCTGGCCGGCGCCGCGCCGATCACCCTGCTCTGCGCCCACCTGGCGCTCACGCGTGCCGCGCGGCTGCGCCAGATGACCTGGATCGCGCACTGGATCGAGCATCATGCCCAGGACGGCCCGCTGGTGCTGGCCGGCGACTTCAACGACTGGCGCAACGATTCGGTGCCGCTGTTCGGCGAGATCGGCCTGTCCGAGGTCGCCACCCTGCTCGGCGAATCGGGGCGCACCTTCCCGGCCTTCTCGCCGGCGCTGGCGCTCGACAAGATGTTCGTGCGCGGCCTGACCCCGCTGGAGTGGCAGGCGCCGACCGACGACACCGCCTGGCTGTCCGACCACCTGCCCTATATCGCGCGGCTGCGCCTGGACTGAAGCGCCGCGCCTCGGCAATGGGCAGGAATCCGAAAGCTCCCGCCCCGTTTCCCGGGGCGGATTTCCGCGCGCCCACCGGGGTCAAGCGCGCGCGGCGCCCAGGCAGGGTAAAATACGGGGTTCTCCAAACGTCTGTTAACGGGTAGGCGTGCACTTTTAGAGAGTGACGCGCCCGCCATCGGCCGGTCTGCGGATCGGGCCGGTGCCCTCGGTTTCCGTCTCGTATCCGTATTCCATGAGCAAATTCGATACCGCTACCGTCCTGTCCGTCCACCACTGGACCGATACGCTGTTCAGCTTCACCTGCACCCGCGACCAGGGCCTGCGCTTCAACAATGGTGAATTCACCATGGTCGGCCTTGAGGTCGAGGGCAAGCCGCTCGCGCGCGCCTACTCGATCGTCAGCCCGAACTACGAGGAACACCTCGAGTTCTTCAGCATCAAGGTGCAGGACGGCCCGCTCACCTCGCGTCTGCAGCACCTGAAGGTGGGCGACCCGGTCCTGATCGGCAAGAAGCCCACCGGCACCCTGGTCGCCGACAACCTGCTGCCCGGCAAGACGCTGTGGCTGCTGTCGACCGGCACGGGCCTGGCGCCCTTCATGTCGATCATCCGCGACCCGGACATCTACGACCGCTTCGACAAGATCGTGCTGACCCATACCTGCCGCCTGAAGGGCGAGCTGGCCTACATGGACTTCATCAAGCACGACCTGCCGGGCCACGAGTACCTGGGCGACATCATCAAGGAAAAGCTGGTCTATTACCCGACCGTGACGCGCGAAGCCTTCGACAACGAGGGCCGCATCACCGACCTGATCGCCACCGGCAAGCTGTTCACCGACCTCGAGGTGCCGCCGTTCTCGCCCGAGAACGACCGCGTGATGCTGTGCGGCAGCACCGCCATGCTCAAGGACACCACCGAGCTGCTCAAGCAGGCCGGCCTGGTGGAAGGCAAGAACAGCGCGCCGGGCCACTACGTGATCGAGCGCGCCTTCGTCGACTGATCCCCGACGGCCTCGCGCCCTCGGCAAGAACCGGAGCCTCGCGCTCCGGTTTTTTTATGCGCGCGTCATATGGTTTAGTTACATTTTCGGCGGTCAGTTACAAACCCTTGCGATTCGTCCTACGGTCAAGCGAACAAAAATCTGTCGAATCTGACGAGCTTGCCTGTCGGATATTTCCGACACGGGCGTCAGGATTTTGATCTGTTTACCCGGAACGATCCCCGCCCGGCGCGCCTTTCCCATTTATTCTGAGTTATGATTCGCGGCGTCTTGACACTTCTTGACATACTTGCCAAGGGTCAAACCAAGTATTACTGAATGTAACTTTTGTTACCCGATCGGGCCTCCACCGAGGTCGTCGCTGATCGAACCTGTTCTCGCCGGAAGGAACGTCATGGACATGCCGCGTATCGCAGCCGCCTCAGCGAGCGCCCTGCCCGAGCCGGGCCCCGCCCCGGCACGCTCCGCCAATGCCCTCGCCGTGATTCCCACCGCAGCCGCCAGCTCGCCGTCGCCCGTTGCTCCTGCCCCGGATGCCCGGCTGGCCGCCTTTTCGGCCGAACTCGCGGCCGAGCTCGCCGCCGCCGACGAAACCGCCCGCCGCCGGCTCGCCCGCGAGCTGCACGACGGCCTCGGCGCCGACCTCACCGGCCTGCGCTTCGCCTTCGCCAATCTCGACACCTGGCTGCCCGAGCAGGCGCCCGAAGGCTGCCGGCGCGCGCTCGCGCTGGCCCAGCAGGCGCTCGACGCCGCCTTCGATTCGTACCGCCGCGCGCTCGACGAGGCCGCGCCCGCGCTCGATGCCGGCCTGGTCGGCACCCTGTCGGGCTGGGTCGGCGCATTCGGCGCGCGCACCCGGCTGCGCACCAGCGTGGTCTGCGCGGCCGACGCGCGGCTCGCGCAACTGGCCGGCGACAACGCCCTTGCGGTGTTCCGCGTGGCCCAGGAAGCGCTCGCCAACATCGCCCGGCATGCACGCGCCCAGGCCGCCGACGTGCGGCTCGAGGCCGGCGCGACGCATCTCGAACTGATCGTCGCCGACGACGGCCGCGGTTTCGCGGCGGCCGGCGCCGATCGCGACGCCGAGGCCCCGGGCGGCCGCGGGCTGGGCCACATGCGCGCGCGCTGCGCCGCGTTCGGCGGCACGCTCGCGCACCAGCCGCGCGAGGGCGGCGGCACCGTGCTGCGCGCGCGCTTCGCCTGGGATGCGCTGCTGGCCGCGCCGCGCGCATCGGCACATGCCTCGGGCTGCTGAGGAGACGCGATGGCGCTGAATCTGTTGCTCGTGGACGATCACGCGATCGTCCGCCAGGGAATCCGGCAACTGCTGCTCGACCGCCGCGTGGCAGACGAGGTGGCCGAGGCCGAATCGGGCGCCGAGGCGCTCGCGGCCGCCGACAAGGGCAGCTTCGACGTGATCCTGCTCGACATCTCGCTGCCCGACATCAACGGCGTGGAGGTGCTCAAGCGCCTCAAGCGCAAGCTGCCGTCCACCCCGGTGCTGATGTTCTCGATGTACCGCGAGGACCAGTACGCGGTGCGCGCGCTGAAGGCCGGCGCGGCCGGCTACCTGTCGAAGACGGTCAATGCCGCGCAGATGATCTCGGCGATCCAGCAGGTGGCGGCCGGCCGCAAGTACGTGAGCCCGGCGCTGGCCGAGGCGCTGGCCGAATACGTCTCGTTCGAGAACGAGCCGCTGCCGCACGAGAAGCTGTCCGACCGCGAATACCAGACGCTCTGCATGCTGGCCTCGGGCAAGCGGCTCACCGACATCGCCGTCACCCTCTCGCTGTCGGTCAAGACGGTCAGCGTCTATCGCACGCGCCTGCTCGAGAAGATGAAGCTGTCGAACAACGCCGAGCTGACTTTCTACGCGATGAGCAACCGCCTGCTCGAGATGGCGCCGCCCCCCCCGGCCGGCGCCTGAACCCGCCGCCGCGGCCCGCCGTCTCGCCGGCCGTCCCAGGCTACTGCGCCGCCGATCCCCGCCCTTCCCGACGCGCCCGCGCATCGCGCGCAAACCCCTGTTTTCATTAGACGAATGTAGGTGCAACCCGGATAGGGCAACCGAAACGGATCGGCTAGAATGCCGGGGTTCCACCGACCATAACCATAATCCGCAGCCGTCGGCCGCGACTCACGTCATTCAATCCGCATGTCACTTCTTCGCAAGAAAAACGTCGACCAGATGATCGCCGGCGCCCAGCGCGCCGGCCTCAAGAAGGCGCTCGGCGCCGTCGACCTCACCTTCCTCGGCATCGGCGCCATCATCGGCACGGGGATCTTCGTGCTGACCGGCACGGGCGCGGTCCAGGCCGGGCCGGCGCTGATGGTCTCGTTCATCGTGGCGGCGATCGCATGCGGGCTGTCCGCGCTCGCCTACGCCGAATTCGCCTCCACCATCCCGGTGGCCGGCTCGATCTACACCTATTCGTATGCCACGCTCGGCGAGCTGGTGGCCTGGATCATCGGCTGGGACCTGATGCTCGAATACAGCCTTGCCGCCTCGGCCGTGTCGGTCGGCTGGTCGGGCTACGCGCAGTCCCTGCTCAAGGGTTTCGGCGTGGTGCTGCCCACCGTGCTCACCGCCGCGCCCAACTCGGTGCCCGGCGTGACCACCTACTTCGACCTGCCCGCCTTCGTGGTGATGATGGCGATCACCACCCTGCTCTCGGTGGGCATCCGCGAATCGACGCGCGTCAACAACCTGATGGTGTTCATCAAGGTGGCGGTGGTGCTGCTGGTGATCGCGGTGGGCGTGTTCCACGTGACGCCCGCCAACTGGACGCCGTTCATGCCGCATGGCTGGTCGGGCGTGTTCGGCGCGGCGGCGGTGATGTTCTTCGCCTTCATCGGCTTCGACGCGGTGTCCTCGGCCGCCGAGGAGGTGAAGAATCCCAAGCGCGACCTGCCGATCGGCATCATCGCCTCGCTGGGCGTGTGCGCGGTGCTGTACGTGACGGTCGCCGCGGTGGCCACCGGCATCGTGCCGTCCTCGCAATACGCCGGCATCACGCACCCCATCTCCTACGCGCTGCAGGTGGCGGGCCAGAACTGGGTGGCCGGCTTCATCGACCTGGGCGCCGTGCTCGGCATGCTGACCGTGATCCTGGTGATGACCTACGGCCAGACCCGCATCACCTACGCGATGTCGCGCGACGGCCTGCTGCCGGCCGTGCTCTCGCGCGTGCATCCGCGCTTCCAGACGCCGTTCCTGGCGACCTGGATCATCGGCCTGCTGTGCGCGCTGATCGCCGCGCTGATCCCGCTCAACGTGCTGGCCGAGCTGATCAACATCGGCACGCTGGCGGCCTTCTCGATGGTCTCGATCGCGGTGATCGTGCTGCGCCGCACGCGCCCGGACCTGCCGCGCGCGTTCCGCTGCCCCGGCGTGCCGGTGGTGCCGGTGCTGGCCGTGGCCGCGTGCGTATTCCTGATGCTGAACCTCAGCGCGGTGACCTGGAAGGCCTTCGGCATCTGGCTGGTGATCGGCCTGGTGATCTACTTCGTCTACTCGCGACGCAACGCGAAGATCGCCCAGGGCGGCGCGCAGCACTGAGCCTCGCCTCCCGCCCATGCCCGCCGCCCGCTCGCGCGGGCGCGGCGCCCACGAAAAAGGCTCGTCGTCGACGAGCCTTTTTGCTTGATGCGGCCGGATCCGCCGCCGCCGCGAATCCTGCTGCGGGTGCCGCCGCGAAGCCGCCGCCCTTCAGCTCAATCCCGCCAGCAACGCCGCCGTGATCGAGCCGGCCACCAGCACCACGCCGATGGTGCGGCGCTTGTTGAGCTCGGTCCACAGCAGCACGCCGGTCAGCGAGAGCAGGATCATCGAGCCGGCGATGGTGTCCATCAGCAGCACCCAGAAGATGTTCATGCCCACGCCGCGATGCAGGTTGGTGAGGGTGGTCATCAGCGAGTTGTCGCTGCGCTTGAGGAAGATGGCCTGGCTGCCGACCCAGTAGTCGGCCACCACGTTCGCGCCCGGCTTGAACAGCGTGATCTGCCAGTGCTCGGGTTGCATCACGCTGCGATCGCCCCATTCCACCGGCTGCGCCGCTTCCTTGCGGATCCGCGTGCGGCCGGCGTCGAACTTCAGCTCCTTGATCAGCCAGGCCTCGAGCCTGGCGGGAGACTTGGGCGCCGGCACGGGCAGGGGCATCTGCACCTCGCTCACGCGCGGCGCGCCCGGCGAGATCTTCAGCGGCGGCGCGCGATGGTTCATCACGAAACCGGTCACGCCGAACATCAGGCCCAGCACCGCGCCCCACAGCCCCACCCAGCCATGCACCTTGCGCAGCCACTTGATGAAGGTCGCGCGCCGCGAGCGCTGGCGCCGCGCGGCCAGCTCGGCCTCGGCCAGCGGGCGGGCCGGGCCGGCCGACGCCCCCGCGTAGCGCGTCGCCACGCCGGAAGACAGCTTCGGTTCGATCGATTCGGGCGCGTTCACGCTCACTCCAATGCCAATACGACAAGGGCGGCCCGCGACGCTGGTCGCTTGGCCGCCCTCTACTTCAAATGAGAATCGCTATCATTACATAAAGCCCGGCGGGACTCAATCGCCGCCTGCATGCCGGGCTCCGAAACAATGCGTCGGGGTCCGAACCAGCCGCGCGCGGCGCGCGCCTCGCTCGCGTTCCGAAGCCGCCGTACCGGCCCCGAAAGACGGGCGTTTCCGTCCTGCCGGGGCGGCATCGTCATGGTTTGTCGTGACAGGGCCATGTCGCGGCCAGGAAATTCGTTATCCGATGCATCGCGAACGCGCGCGTTGATGCCGGCGGCGCTAGAATCCCGACATCATCCGGACGTGCCGCGCCTTCGACGGGGATTCATCGAGACGCGCCGCCGCCACGCAAGCCATGCGGCATACCAGGCGTCCGGACCACAAAGACGACAAAAAAACGGGGCCAGCTCTTCATGAACGACATCGCATCCGCGCCGGGTGGTCCACCGCTCGCGCCCGCCGTCACGGCCGCGCTCGGCGCGGCGGCGGCGCCAGCCAGCCTGCCCGCCGCCGCGCCGGGCGACGTCGACAGCTTCCGCATCCGCTTTTCCGTGCAGACGCGCGCCGCCGATCCGCGCCGCCACGCGCGCCACGGCGGCTTTCCCGGCAGCGGCACGTTGAGCTTCGGCGCGGCCACCGGCACGCTGTCGCTGGACGGCAGCACCGGCGGCTGGATCGGCGCCCAGCCCTTCCACCTGGCGATCCCGCGCGCGCAGATCTTCGATGCCAGCAGCGCCGGCAAGCGCATCTTCTTCGATCTCCACACCCCCGACGGCGTGCTCGGCATCGCGCTGCAGGCCGCCGACGCGGCCGCCGCCGCGAGCATCGCCGAGCGCCTGCCGATGCAGGTCACCTCCACCTTCGCCGCCGAACTCGACGCGCACGCGCGCTTCAGCGACCTGGTGCAGTCCCGGCCGGTCGCCTGGGCCACCTGGGGCCTGGTGGCGGCGAACCTGCTGCTGTTCGCGGCGATGGTGCTCAACGGCGTCTCGCCGCTGCAGCCCGACATACCGGCGATGATCCGCTGGGGCGCGAACTACGGCCCCGACACGCTGGACGGCGACTGGTGGCGCCTGCTGACCAGCAGCTTCGAGCACTTCGGGGCGCTGCACCTGGCCGTCAACCTGCTGGTGCTGGCGCGTTTCGGGCCGCTCGCGGAACGGCTCTACGGCAGCTTCCGCTTCCTCTCGCTGTACCTGTTCGCGGGCGTGATCGCCAGCATGACCAGCGTGCTGTGGGACCCGATGCAATGCGCGGCCGGCGCCTCGGGCGCGATCCTCGGCGTGTTCGGCGCGCTGCTGGCCTGCCTGCTGCGCCGGCGCCGCGAGCTGCCGGCGCTGGTGCACGACCACCAGCGCTCGCTGGCGCTCGGCTTCGTCGCCTACTGCCTCTACAACGGCTTCCTGCATCCGGCGATCGACAACGCCGCCCACCTCGGCGGCCTCGCGGCCGGCTTCGCGGTGGGCCTGGCGCTGGCGCCGCCGCTCGACCCGGCCGCGCGCGAGGCGACCGCCGGCGCGAACGTGACCACCGCGGCCGGGATCGGCGCGCTGCTGGTGATCGCGCTGGCCTACCCGCTCACCCATCCCGGCCACGGACGCCAGCAGGAGCTGCGTTTCGCCCGCGAATACATGGCGATGACGGGCGCCTCGGCCGAGATCGGCAACGCGCTGGCGACGCTGCAGCGCGAGCCGCTGGGCACCGAGGCCGAGCGGCTGGCGGTGTCGAACCAGGTGATGACCGATATCGTGCCGCGCTGGAGCAACCTCTACGCGGTGCTGTCGAGCCTGCCGCTGCCGGACGGCTCGCCCTACCGCGCGCTGCGCGACACCAGCCTCGGCATGCTCGACAACGCGCGCCGCATGGCGACCAGCTATGCGCTGGTGCTGGTGCGTCCGCGCGAGGAGGGCGAGGCGATGCTGGAGAGCTACCGCGCGCTGCTGCTCGACCAGCACGCGCGCGCCAAGGACCTGCGCCAGGAGGAGCTGGCGCTGCGCAATACCAGCCGCTTCACGCATCGCCACGGGCCGGCGCTCGCGCCGGTGCCGGGCAGCGCCGCGGCGGCGCGTTCGTAGCGGTCGGGGCCGCGTCGCGACGGAAGCCCACGCCTCGCTTCATCCCGCCTCAGCGGCCCGCTCGCAGTGGGTGATTCCGCGAGGCCGATCAACCCGGCAAGCCCGCCCTCGTCTCATCCACTTTCAGCGACGCGGCTGCGGCAGCGCCGGAAACTCGCCGCCCGGCTCGGGCTTGCCGCCGGGACCGGCCGCCGCGCCCTCGGCCTCGCGCGGCTCGGCGCGCTCCAGCGCATAGAGCCAGGCCAGCAGCTCGGCCACCGCCTGGTAGAGCGCCGGCGGAATCCGATCGTCGAGATCGACCTGCATCAGCAGCGACACCATCTCCGGCGCGGTATGCACGTACAGGCCTGCCTCGCGGGCGCGCGCCACGATCATCTCGGCAACCAGCCCGTAACCCTTGGCGACCACCCGCGGCGCGGCATCGCCGCCCTTCGGGTCGTAGACCAGCGCGGCCGCGCGCTTGCGCTTGTCGCCGCTCATCGCCAGAGCCCGTCGTCGAGGAAGCCGAATTCGTCGATATCGTCGAAATCGCCGAGGTCGTGCTGCTTTGCGGCGGGACGCGCCGCGCCGGCCTGCGCGTGCGCCTGGCCCTGCTCGTAGGCCGCCGCGGCCGCGCGCGAGGCGGCGCTGTCGAAGGGATCGGGCACGCTGTCGACGGCGCGGATCGTCAGGCCGCCGAGCTCCAGCCCCGAAGCCTGCAGGCGCTGGCGCAGGGCCTCGCCGTGGGCGCTGAGGCGCGCCGCGCCGGCGTCGTTGGCGCGCAGCCGCGCCACCAGCTGGCTGCCGGTCAGCACCAGTTCCGCATCGACCGCGCCCAGCGTCGGCAGCGACAGCATCAGCCGCGTGCGCCAGGCCAGCGGCGCCTCGCCGGGCTGCGTGCCGCCCGCGTCGGGCTCGACGCTCCAGTCGAGCCGCGCGCCGGGCCAGGCCTCGCCGCTCCAGCGAAACTGCTGGGTCGCGAGCAGGTCGAGCTGCTGGCGCACCAGCGGCAGCGTGGCCGGGTTGACGGTGGCCATCGCCGCCGAGCCGTTGGCGCCATTGGCATCGCCGACCAGGGCCGCGCCCGGCTGGCTGGTGGCGGCGGCCAGCAGGCGGCTCGCGCCCTCCTCGGCCGCCTGCGAGGCATAGGCGAGCGCGCCGCTCGCGCCGAACTGGCCTGCCGCTGGTGGGCGGGCAGACGGCGCATCCGGCGCGGCCCCGCCGCCGGCGCCCGCGGGCGTCGCGCCACCACCGTCGGCAGCCGCGCCGCGAGGCGCTGCACCGCCCGGCGATGCGCCGCCCTCGCGTGCCGCCGCCTGGGTCAACTGGTTCTGGGGTTCGCGCGCGAGGTCGGCCATCCCGCGCTGGCCGGCCAGCCACTGCGCGAGATGGGATTCGTAGAACAGGCCGCTGTCGGCCACCGAGCGCGCCAGCGCGGCGGCCAGCGCGGCGATCGCCGCCTGGGCGATCGACGGCGTGAGCGGCGCGGCCGCCTGGGCGCCGTCGGCGGTGCCGGTGGCGCCGGCGGCATTCGCCGTCGCGGCGGTACCCGGCGCGGCGTTCGCGCCGGCGGCATTGGCGGCCGTCGCGGCAGCGCCGCCCGCCTGGGCGGCAGCGCCGGCAGCCGGCGCGCCATCGCCCGCCAGCAGGTCGACCAGCGCGGGCGGCGCGTCCAGCAGGGGCAGCTTGCCGACCACCACCGGCGTGGCATCGCCGCCATGGCGCGAGATCGCGTCGAGCGTCAGCGCCACGCTCGACAGCGCGGTCTGCGCCGAGGGCGCGGGCGGGCTCGGCGCCGGCAGCGGCAGGTTGGTCGGCGGCGCGCCGCGCGCCGCCCCGGTCGGGATGCCGACCTGGGTGGCCGGCGCCCCGGCCGACACGCCGCCCTCGAGCAGGCTGTCGATGCGGCTGGCGAGCATGGCGGCGGTAACCGCGTCGATCCCGGTCATGATGAGTCCCCGCGCGGCCCGAGCCGGCGTCCGTGTCTGTCTGCGTCTGGTGGTGTGACCGCCCCGCCGCGGCTAGCGCCGCGCCTGGTAGATGTCCTTGAGCATGCGCGTCGAGCGGCCCGCGTCGAACAGCGCGGACAGCCGCGCCACCTCGGGGCTGGCGAGATCGCGGATGGCGGCGTCGTCGGCCAGGATCCGGCGGATCAGCGCGTACTTGTGACCGCGCTCGCTCGGGTCGAGCATCACCCCTTCCTCGGCCGCCTTGAGGCCGTCGACCAGCGTCTGGTATTCCGCCTGCAGCCCGTCGACCGCCAGCCAGTCGGCACCGCGCGCGGCAGCCAGCATCCGGCCGGACACTTCCGCGATCGCCTCGTAGCGGGCGAGATAAGCTGCCTCGCGACTCATCGTACGGCTTCCGGCTGCGCCTGCCCCGCCATCATGCGGGCCACTTCCGGGGCAATCCCGATCCAGGCTTCCTCGAGCGTGGCCAGCAGGCCGTCGACCTCGGCCAGCATGGCCTCGCTGGCGCTCACGTTGGCCTCCAGCAGCCGGCGCAGGATATAGGCATAGAGCGCGTTCAGGCGCTCGGCGATCTCGCCGCCCGCCTCGACGTTGAGCGAGGCCTGCAGGCCGCTCTCGACGATCTGCATGGCCTTGCCGATCGCCTCGCCGCGCGCCGCGACATTGCCGGTGTTCAGGTGCAGGCGGGCGTGGGCGATCGCCTTGCGGGCGCCCTCGTAGAGCATCGCGATCAGGCGATGCGGGGACGCGCCCATCACCCCTGTCTCGACGCCGACGCGCGCGTAGGCACTGGCTCCAGCGTGTCCTGGGGAAAACATGACGGCCCTCCTGTTGATGCGATCGTGACGTGTGGCGCGACGCCCGTCGAAACGGCATGCGTAACGCTGTGTAATACCGGCGTTATCGGTAATGACGGGGAAAGCTTTAGCGCGAAGTCAGCGCGAGGGGGGTGCGCCGACGGGGTCAGACCGACATCTGCATGATGTCGTTGTACGCGCTGACGAGCTTGTTTCGGACCTGCAGACCGAACTGCAGGCCGATGTTGGCCTTCTGCGAATCGATCATCACGTCGTTGAGGGACACGTTCGGCGCGCCCAGCTCGAAGGCCTTGGCCTCGCCGGCCGCCTTCATCTGGGTGTCGCTGATCCGGTCCAGCGAGGCCTTCAGGGCCCCCGCGAAGCCGCTGGCGGTGGCGGCGCCGGTGCCGGCGGCCGTGGCCGCGGCGCTCGCGCCGCTCGCCTGGGCGGCCATCGCCTGCATCTGTTGCAGCGCCGAAGCGATTCCGTTGACGGGCGCGGTCATGGGGTCTCCACAGAAGATACGGATGGGAAACCGGCAAGGGGCCCCGGCGGGCCCGGCCCGATCCAGCCCCGAATCCGCGCCGAAGGCCGCCGCAAAAAGCGCGGCGCGACGACGCGATGCCGGATTGCGAGCAAGGATAGCAAGCGCGGCGGCGCCCAAAGCGGGCGAAGTACGGGGAAAACTCGGCTCTGTTCCCGCGATCGGAGCCGCCCGCGCGCCGGAATAATCGCATCGTGTCATTGTCCGTCCGCTCGGCCGAGCGGCAGCCCGCTGTGGAGAAACCCGAAGCATGGATTCGCAGGCCAACTCGCTGATCAATCCCGACGCGCGCAACGCCGTCGCCGGCACGCCGCCCAACGCGGCCATGGCCGCCGGTGCGCTGCCTGGCGCCGGTGCGGGCGCGGCCGGCGCGGATTTCGGGCTGGGCGGCTTCGCCGAGCGGCTGTCCGGCTTCCCGAACCTGTCGCGCATGCGCACCAACCCCAAGCTGCCGTTCGTGATCGTCACCGCGCTGGCGATCGCGGCGATCGTCGCGCTGGTGCTCTGGAGCCGCGCCCCCGACTACAAGGTGCTCTACAGCAACCTGTCGGACCGCGACGGCGGCGCCATCATTGCTGCCCTGCAGCAATCCAATATTCCCTACCAGTTCACCGATGCCGGCGGCGCGATCCTGGTGCCCGCCAGCATGGTGCACGAGACGCGCCTGAAGCTGGCCTCGATGGGGCTGCCCAAGGGCGGCTCGGTCGGCTTCGAGCTGATGGACAACCAGAAGTTCGGGATCAGCCAGTTCGCCGAGCAGGTCAACTACCAGCGCGCGCTGGAAGGCGAGCTGGAGCGCACCATCGCCTCGATCAACGCGGTGCGCGCCGCGCGCGTGCACCTGGCGATCCCCAAGCCCTCGGTATTCGTGCGCGAGCGCGAGGCGCCCAGCGCCTCGGTGTTCGTCGACCTGTACCCGGGCCGCGTGCTGGACGACGGCCAGGTGCTGGCGATCACGCGCATGGTCGCCTCGGGCGTGCCCGACATGCCGGCCAAGAACGTCACCATCGTCGACCAGGACGGCAACCTGCTGTCGCAGCAGCAATCGGCCGCCGGCCTCGACGCGAACCAGCTCAAGTACGTCCAGCAGGTCGAGCGCAACACCCAGAAGCGCATCGACGCGATCCTCGCGCCGATGTTCGGCGCCGGCAACACGCGCGCCCAGGTCAGCGCCGACGTCGATTTCTCGCGCGCCGAGCAGACCTCGGAAAGCTTTTCGCCCAACGGCACCCAGCAGCAGGCCGCGATCCGCAGCCAGCAGACCTCGAGCTCGACCGAGATGTCGCAAAGCGGCGCGGGCGGGGTGCCCGGCGCGCTGTCGAACACGCCGCCGCAGCCGGCCTCGGCGCCGATCACCGGCGCCAGCGGCGCGGCCGGCACGCCGCCCACGCCGATCAGCGACCGCAAGGATTCGACCACCAACTACGAGCTCAACAAGACGGTCAGCCACGTCGAGCAGGCCACCGGCGGCATCAAGCGCCTGTCGGTGGCGGTGGTGGTCAACAACCTGCCGGTGGCCGACGCCAAGGGCCACGTGACGATGCAGCCGCTCAGCGCCGACAAGCTCAGGCAGGTCGAGCAGCTGGTGAAGGACGCGATGGGCTTCGACGCCAAGCGCGGCGACTCGGTCAACGTGGTCAACAGCCAGTTCACCGAGCTGGCCGATCCGCTGGCCGACGTGCCCTGGTGGCGCACGCCGGACATGATCGCGATGGCCAAGGACATCGCCAAGTGGCTCGGCATCGGCGTGGCCGCCGCCGCGCTGTACTTCATGTTCGTGCGCCCGGCGATGCGCCGCGCGTTCCCGCCGCCCGAGCCGGCCGCGGCCAGCGCCGGCGCGCTGCCGGGCCCGGACGAGCCCGCGCTCGACGGCCTGCCGGCGCTCGAGTCGAGCCTCGGCGCGCAGGCATCGCCCGAGGCGGCGCTGCTCTCGTTCGAGGCGGACAAGCAACGTTACGAACGCAACCTCGACTACGCGAAGATGATCGCCCGGCAGGATCCGAAGATCGTCGCGACCGTCGTGAAGAACTGGGTGACCGATGAGCGCTGAAGGCCTGATGAAAAGCGCGCTGCTGCTGATGTCGATCGGCGAGGAAGAGGCGGCGCAGGTGTTCAAGTTCCTGGGCCCGCGCGAGGTCCAGAAGATCGGCCTGACCATGGCCGCGCTGAAGAACGTCACGCGCGAGCAGCTCGACGAGGTGCTCAAGGAATTCGTGCAGGAGGCCGAGAAGCATTCGGCGCTGTCGCTCGATTCCGGCGAGTACATCCGCTCGGTGCTGACCAAGGCGCTCGGCGAGGACCGAGCCGGCGCGATCATCGACCGCATCCTGCAAGGCAGCGACACCAGCGGCATCGAGGGCCTGAAGTGGATGGACTCGGGCGCGGTGGCCGAGCTGATCAAGAACGAGCACCCGCAGATCATCGCCACCATCCTGGTGCACCTCGACCGCGACCAGGCCTCCGAGATCGCCTCCTGCTTCACCGAGCGGCTGCGCAACGACGTGCTTCTGCGCATCGCCACGCTCGACGGCATCCAGCCGGCCGCGCTGCGCGAGCTCGACGAGGTGCTGACCGGCCTGCTGTCGGGCAGCGACAACCTCAAGCGCAGCCCGATGGGCGGCATCCGCACCGCCGCCGAGATCCTGAACTTCATGACCAGCTCGCACGAGGAAGCCGTGCTCGCCAACGTCAAGGCCTACGATCCGGACCTGGCGCAGAAGATCATCGACGAGATGTTCGTGTTCGAGAACCTGCTGGACCTGGAGGACCGCGCGATCCAGCTGATCCTCAAGGAAGTCGAGTCGGAAACGCTGATCGTCGCGCTCAAGGGCGCGCCGCCGCCGCTGCGCCAGAAGTTCCTGGCCAACATGTCGCAACGCGCGGCCGAGCTGCTCGCCGAGGATCTCGACGCGCGCGGCCCGGTGCGCGTCTCCGAGGTCGAGCAGCAGCAGCGCAAGATCCTGCAGATCGTGCGCACCCTGGCCGAGAACGGCCAGGTGGTGATCGGCGGCAAGGCGGAAGACGCCTATGTCTGAGCGTGCTCGCGGCGCGGCCTCGATGACCGCCTACCAGCGGTGGGAGATGGCCTCGTTCGATCCGAAGCCGCCCGCGCCGGCCGTCGGGGACGACGGCGAGGCGGCCGCCGCCGCGCTGGCCGCCGAACTGCAGCGGGTGCGCGATGCCGCCCACGCCGAAGGCATGGCCAGCGGCCAGGCCGAGGGCCACGCGCTGGGCTACCGCGCCGGCCACGACAGCGGCTATGCCGAGGGGCTCGAGACCGGGCGCGCCGAGATGCGCGTCGAGGCCGGGCACTTCGCGGCGCTGGCGCGCGGCTTCGACGAGGCGCTGCACGGCGCGCGCGACACGCTGGCCGACCAGCTCGCCCAGCTCGCGCTCGACATCGCCCAGCAGGTGGTGCGACAGCACGTGCAGCTGGACCCCGGCACCGTGCTGGCCGCCGCGCGCGAGGCGCTCGCCGCCGAGCCGGCCCTCGCCGGCGCGCCGCAACTGGTGGTGAGCCCCGCCGACCTGCCGGTGGTCGAGGCCTACCTGCAGGAAGAACTCGACGCGCTGGGCTGGAGCGTGCGCACCGACCCGGCCATCGAGCGCGGCGGCTGCCGCGCCCAGGCCGCCTCGGGCGAGGTCGACGCGACCCTGCCCACGCGCTGGGAGCGCGTGGCCGCCGCGCTCGGCCGTTCGAGCGAGTGGTGAAACCATGAGCCGCGCGCCCGACCTCCTGCTCGACGACGCGGCGCCCGCCGTGTCGAATCCGCATCTGGCGCACTGGCTGGAGCAGCTCGGCGCGCTGCGCGAACGCAGCGCCCGCGCGCTGCCGCTGCGCCCCTGCGGGCGCCTCACGCGCGCCGCCGGCCTGGTGCTGGAAGCCACCGGGCTGCGCCTGTCGGTGGGTGCCGAATGCACCATCGAACTGCCGCCCGGCAGCACCCTGCCGGTAGCCGAGGCCGAGGTGGTCGGCTTCGCCGGCGAACGCCTGTTCCTGATGCCGACCACCGAGGTGGCCGGGGTGCTGCCCGGCGCGCGCGTCTGGCCGCTGGAACGCGCGCCGATCGCCGATCCGCTGGCCGGCGCCAAGCGCCTGCCGGTCGGCTGGCAGATGCTGGGCCGCGTGGTGGACGCCTCGGGCCGCCCGCTCGACCGGCTCGGCCCGCTCGCCTCGGAACTCGACGCGCCGCTGTCGGCGCCGACCATCAACCCGCTGGAGCGCGAGCCGATCCATCACGTGCTCGATGTCGGCGTGCGCGCCATCAACGCGCTGCTGACGGTGGGGCGCGGCCAGCGCATGGGCCTGTTCGCCGGTTCGGGCGTGGGCAAGTCGGTGCTGCTCGGCACCATGGCGCGCTACACCAGCGCCGAGGTGATCGTGATCGGCCTGATCGGCGAGCGCGGCCGCGAAGTGAAGGAATTCATCGAGCAGATCCTCGGCGAGGACGGCCTGGCGCGCTCGGTGGTGGTGGCCGCGCCGGCCGACGTGTCGCCGCTGCTGCGCATGCAGGGCGCCGCCTACGCGACCTCGCTGGCCGAATACTTCCGCGACCAGGGCAAGCACGTGCTGCTGCTG
The DNA here is from genome assembly GCF_007828315.1 of Burkholderia sp. SJZ089. Lineage (NCBI taxonomy): Bacteria > Pseudomonadati > Pseudomonadota > Betaproteobacteria > Burkholderiales > Burkholderiaceae > Burkholderia > Burkholderia sp. SJZ089. The sequence goes on from NZ_VIUM01000002.1 coordinate 536,200, forward strand.
ATGGATTCGCTCACGCGCTACGCGATGGCGCAGCGCGAGATCGCGCTGGCGATCGGCGAGCCGCCGGCCACCAAGGGTTACCCGCCCTCGGTGTTCGCCAAGCTGCCGGCGCTGGTGGAGCGCACCGGCAACGGCCCGGAAGGCGGCGGCTCGATCACCGCCTTCTACACGGTGCTGACCGAGGGCGACGACCAGCAGGACCCGATCGCCGATTCGGCGCGCGCGATCCTGGACGGCCATATCGTGTTGTCGCGCCAGTTGGCCGAGGCCGGCCACTATCCCGCGATCGACATCGAGCAGTCGATCAGCCGCGCCATGACCTCGCTGATCGACGAGCGCCATCTCGATCGCGTGCGCCGCTTCAAGCAGATGCTCTCGCGCTACCAGCGCAATCGCGACCTGATCGCGGTGGGCGCCTACGCGGCCGGGCGCGATGCCCAGCTCGACCGCGCCATCGCGCTCTACCCGCGCATCGAGGCCTTCCTGCAGCAGGGCTTTCGCGAATGCGCGCCGTTCGAGTCCTGCCTGGCCGGGCTCGACGCGCTGTTCCAATACGAAGGAGGCTGAGCATGGCCGCGACGTTCCCGCTGCAGATCCTGCTCGATCGCGCGCAGGAAGACCTCGACAACGCCACCCGGGCGCTCGGCCACGCGCAGCGCGAGCGCGGCTCGGCGCAGGACCAGCTCGACGCGCTGCTGCGCTATCGCGACGAATACCACGCGCGTTTCGCGCTGGACGCCCAGGCCGGCATGCCGGCCGGCAGCATGCGCAACTTCCAGTCCTTCATCGACACGCTGGACGCGGCGATCGGCCAGCAGCGGCGCATCGTGGCCGCCGCCGAGGCGCGCGTGGACGCGGCCCGCCCCGAATGGCAGGCGCGCAAGCGCACCCTGGGTTCCTACGAAATCCTGCAGAAACGCGGCCTCGCGCAGGATCAGCAACGTGCCGCGAAACGCGAGCAGCGCGACGCCGACGAACATGCGGCGAAGGTGCTGCGCATGCGCGCCGACCCGGCGCATCCCTCCAAGTAACCCGATCGAGACACCGCCATGCCCGCCCTCTCCCTGACCGCATCGCTGCTCGACGCCGCCACTGCCGCCAACCAGGCCGGCTCCGGCTCGCGCGCGAACGATGCCGCCGGCGCGTCCTCGTCGACGCCGTTCTCGCAGACCCTGCAGCAGAGCGTGGCGAACCAGCAGCCGCAGCCGAAACCGGCTGCGACGACGGCCGCCACCGATCCGTCCTCGGGCGACGGCAAGGTGCGCGGGCATCACGGCGGACACAAGCACGCGGACGGCAGCGACGATGCGGACGACGGCCAGGACGCGCAAACCGCGGCCACGCCGGCCGACGCCGCCGCGCTGGCGGCGGCTGCCGCCGTGCAAGCGCAGTTGCAGGCGCGCCAGGACGCGGCCGGCGGCAGCGGCGACGGCGCCGCCGACGCGGCCGCGCGAGCGCTGGCCGCCGCCAATGCGAACGGCACCGCCAATACCGACGCGGCCGATGCGAAGGCCGATGCCGCCGCGCAACTCGCCGCCAATGCCGCGGCGAACGCGGCGGCCGCCGGCGCGGGCACCGGCAATTCGGTCAGCGACGCGCTGCATGCCGCGCTCGATCGCCTCTCCAACGGCGGCGTGGGCGCCGCGGCGATTCCCTCGGGCCGCGCGGGCTCGGCCGGCGGCGAGGCCGGCGCGCACCTGGCCAGTGCCGGCGCGGCCGCCGGCAGCGCGATCGCGCATGGCGCCGCCGAGCGCAATCCGAATGCCGCGATCTCGTCCTCGGAATTCTCGAGTGCGATGAGCGCCGCCACCGCTTCGGCCGGCAACGGTCAGCACGGCGACGCGGCCGCCGTCGCGCAGCCGGACCAGAACGCGCTGCAGGCCACGCTGGCAGCGGCCGCGCAGCAAGGCTCGCCGCTCGCCCAGGCCGGCACCGCGACCGCCGGCGCGGCGGCCGCCGAGGCCAGCCTGGCGCCGCGCGTCGGCTCGCAGGAATGGGGCGACGCCTTCAGCCAGAAGGTGGTGTTCCTCTCGAACGCGCATCAGCAGACCGCCGAGCTGTCGCTGAACCCGCCCGACCTCGGCCCGCTGCAGGTGGTGCTGCGCGTGGCCGACAATCACGCCCACGCGCTGTTCGTCTCGCAGCATCCGCAGGTGCGCGAGGCGGTCGAGGCCGCGCTGCCGAAGCTGCGCGAGGCGATGGAATCGGGCGGCCTGAGCCTGGGCAGCGCCAACGTCAGCGACGGCGGCGGCGGATTCGCGCAGCAGAACGCGCAACAGCAATCGTCGGGCGCAGCCGGGACGCGACGCGCGGGCGCCGCGTACGGCGCGTCGTCGGGCGACGACGCGCTCGCCGGGCCCGCAGGCCCGACGTCCAGCGTCGCGACGCAGCAGCGCGTCGGGATGGTCGATACCTTCGCGTAAGCGCCTCCGCCCGGTTTCCTCCAGCCTGGCGCTCAGTTGCCGGCGGCGGCGCGAACCGCGGCCGGCGCGGGCGCCTGCGCCTGCATCGTTCCGGCGGCCGTCGTCGGCGCCACCGCGAGCGGCGCAGAGCCGCTCCGGCGCGCGGCCGCGATGAACTCCGCGGCGCGCTCGCCGATCATCACCGAAGGCGCATTGGTGTTGCCGCCGATCAGGGTCGGCATCACCGAGGCGTCGACCACCCGCAAACCTTCCACGCCGCGCACGCGCAACTGCGTATCGACCACCGCGCGCGCATCGCTGCCCATCCGGCAGGTGCCGACCGGGTGGTAGATGGTGTCGGCGCGCTCGACGATGGTGGCGCGCAGTCTTGCATCGTCGTCCGAAGGATCGGTATAGAGCTCGCGCCCGCCTTGCGAGGCCAGCGGCTCGGCGGCGAGGATCCGCCGCATCGCCTTGGCCCCCGTCATCAGCAGGTCCAGGTCGCGCTCGTCGCTGAAGAAGCGCGGGTCGATCAGCGGCGCCTCGCGCGCATCGCCGCTCGCCAGCTCGACCGTGCCGCGGCTCTTGGGGCGCAGCGCGCAGACGTGCAGCGAGTAACCGAAGCCCCAGTGCATATGGCGGTTGTGATCGTCGACCAGCGCGGTGCAGAAATGCAGCTGCAGGTCGGGGCGATCGAGCCCCGGCTCGCTCTTGAGGAAGCCGCCCGCCTCGGCCACGTTGCTCGACATCATGCCGTCGCGCTTCGAGAACCAGCGCAGCAGTTGCGGCGTCATCTTGGCCAGGCCGCGCAGGCAGATGCCCACCAGCTCCGAGGAATCGACGCGCTTGTTGATGATGAAGTCGATATGGTCGATCAGGTTGCGGCCGACCTCGGGCGCGTCGTGCAGCACCTCGATGCCGTGGCGGCGCAGTTGCTCGGCCGGGCCGATCCCCGAGCACATCAGCAGTTGCGGCGAGTTGAACGCGCCGGCCGCGACGATCACCTCGGCGCGCGCGCCGATCGTCTCGAGCTTGCCGCCGCGCCGCGCCAGCGTCACGCCGTTCGCGCGGCGGCCCTCGAAGCCGATGCGCAGCACGGTCGCGTCGGTGATGATGTCGAGATTGGCGCGCGGCTGGTCGTAGAGATAGGCACGCGCCACGCTGCAGCGCGCGCCGTCGCGATGCGTGACCTGGTAGAAGCCGACACCTTCCTGCTCGGCGCCGTTGAAGTCGTCGTTGAGCGGATATCCGGCCGCGTGCGCGGCATCGATGAATCGTTGTGCGAAGGGATTCCGGAATCGCAGGTCGGATACCGTCAGCGGGCCGTCGGCGCCATGCCACTCGTTCGCGCCGCGCTGGTTGCCCTCGGCGCGCCGGAAATACGGCAGCACGTCGCGCCAGCCCCAGCCGTGGCAGCCCAGCGTTTCCCATTCGTCGTAGTCGAGCGGATGGCCGCGTGTGTAGATCATCGCGTTGATCGCGCTCGAGCCGCCCAGCCCGCGCCCGCGCGGCTGGTAACCGCGCCGCCCGCCCAGCCCTGCCTGCGGCACCGTCTCATAGCCGTAGTTGGTGCCGATCCTGTACGGCACCAGCGCGGCGATGCCGACCGGCATGTTGACCAGCAGGTTGCGCTGGTTGCTGCCGCCGGCCTCGATCAGGGCGATGCTGGCGTCGGGACAGGCGTCGGCCAGGCGCGCCGCGAGGCTCGCGCCGCCCGATCCGCCGCCGACGATCAGATAGTCGTACTGCATGTCATGTCTCCTTCATGTCATGGTCAGCGACCCGTGCCGATGCGCATCCAGCACTTGTAATGTTCGCGCATTGTAGGAACGCGGCGCGCGCCGCGGCGCATCGAATCAAGAGCGATTCCTCTAAACGGGGCCGCCGTCCGGCCTTAAGATGGCCGGATTCGCCTCGCGCGGCAGCGAGCGACGCCAAGCCGTCGCCGGCCGCGAAATGGGAGACACAGGCATGGATCAGCACGTTCCGGCGGCGACGCATCGCGTCACCAATCAGGCCCCGCCGCTCACCGACTACAACGCGTTTGAAACCGATCTCGCGCTCGCGGCCGCCGTCGAGCGGCACGGCGCGGGCTGGCATCAAACGGCGCTCTCGCGGCACGGCGCGGCGCTCACCACCGCCGACACGCTGGCGCTGGCCGAACTCGCCAATCGTCATACGCCCGAGCTGTCGACCCACAGCGCGCGCGGCGAGCGCATCGACGCGCTCGAATTCCACCCGAGCTGGCACCAGTTGCTGGCCCTGTTGCGCGGCGAGGGCCTGCATGCGCTGCCCTTTGCCGAGCCGCGCGCCGGCGCGATGGCCGCGCGCTGCGCCGGCTACTTCCTGCACGCCCAGCTCGAATCGGGCTCGCTGTGCCCGCTGACCATGACCTTCGCGAGCATCCCCGTGCTCAAAAAGGAACCGGCCCTATTCGAGACGCTGCGCGAGCGGCTCTATACGCGCGAGCACGACCCGCGCGACATGCCGCTGGCGGGCAAGCGCTCGATGATGATCGGCATGGGCATGACCGAGAAGCAGGGCGGCTCGGACGTGCGCAGCAACGAAACGCGCGCCTGGCCGCTCGGCGCGGGCGGGCGCGGCCAGCCCTATCGCCTGGTCGGCCACAAGTGGTTCTTCTCCGCGCCCCAATGCGATGCGCACCTGGTGCTGGCGCGCACCGACGAGCACGCCGGCATTTCCTGCTTCTACGTGCCGCGCTTCTCGCCCGACGGCAGCAAGAACGCGGTGCAGGTGCAGCGCCTCAAGGACAAGCTCGGCAACCGCTCGAACGCGAGCAGCGAGGTGGAATTCCTCGATGCCTACGGCGTGATGGTCGGCGAGGAAGGGCGCGGCGTGCCGACCATCATCGAGATGGCGAACATGACGCGGCTCGACTGCGTGATCGGCAGCGCCGCGCTGATGCGGGCCGCGCTGGTGCAGGCAATCCATCACGCGCGGCACCGCAGCGCCTTCGGTCGGCAGCTGGCCGAGCAGCCGCTGATGCGCAACGTGCTGGCGGACCTCGCGATCGAATCGGAGGCGGCCACCATGTTGTTCATGCGCCTGGCCGACGCGGTCGAGCACGACGACGGCAGCTCGGCCGAGGCGCGCGGCTGGCGCCGCATCGTCACGCCGGCCGCCAAGTTCTGGGTCTGCAAGCGTGCGCTCGAATTCACCGGCGAGGCCATGGAAGTGTGGGGCGGCAACGGCTACGTCGAGACCGGGCCGATGGCGCGCTTCTATCGCGAGGCGCCGGTCAACTCGATCTGGGAAGGATCGGGCAACGTGATGTGCCTGGACGTGCTGCGCGCCGTCGAGCGCGAGCCCGAATCGGCCGCGGCCCTGGTCGCCGCCTGGCGCGAGGCGGCCGCCGGGCATCCCGAGCTGCTGCGCGCGATCGACCAGTTGCTCGATGCCTTCGCGCTGCCGGCCGAGGAACGCGAAGCCTCGGCGCGCCGCATCGCGCAACGCATCGCGCTGATCGCGCAGGCCTCGCTGCTGATCCGCCACGCACCGGCCGCGATGGCCGATGCCTTCATCGCGACGCGCCTGGGCGCCGCGAGCCACGACACGGGACGCGTCTACGGCACGCTGCCCGCCTTCGACCACGGCGCGCTTCTCGCGCGCGCGTTCCCGGCCTGACGTTCGGCCGCCAGCCTGCCTGCCAAGGAGCAGACGATGAAGAACGACCTGCCCGGACTCGCCACGCTCGACGCGCTGCTGCACGACCAGCGCGCCGCCTACCTGCGCGCGCCCTATCCCTCCTGGGACACGCGCGCGGGCCACCTGCGCGCGCTGCGGGCGATGCTGATCGACAATGCCGACGCGCTGGCCGAGGCGATCAATGCCGACTTCGGCCATCGCGCCAAGCAGGAGGTGCTGCTCTCCGAGATCTGGATGGCCAAGGAGGAGATCGACGAGGCGCTGCGCCACGGCAAGCGCTGGATGCGGCCGCGCCGCAAGCCGATGAACAAGTGGTTGAAGCCGGCGCGCGCCACCGTGATCCCGCAGCCGCTCGGCGTGGTGGGCATCGTGGTGCCCTGGAACTACCCGGTGCTGCTGGCCGCGGGCCCGCTGATCTGCGCGCTGAGCGCCGGCAACCGCGCCATCGTCAAGATGTCGGAACTGACGCCGCGCACCTCGGAACTGTTCGAAGTCCTGATCGCGAAGACCTACTCGCGCGATCACGTGGCCGTGGTCAACGGCGATGCGGAGATCGGCGCGGCGTTCAGCAAGCTGCCCTTCGACCACCTGCTGTTCACCGGCTCGACCCAGGTGGGCCGCCACGTGATGCGCGCGGCCGCCGAGCACCTGACGCCGGTCACGCTCGAGCTGGGCGGCAAGTCGCCGGCCATCGTCGGGCCCGGCGCGCGCTTCGACAACGCGGTCGACGCGATCGTCGCGGGCAAGACGCTCAACGCGGGCCAGACCTGCATCGCGCCCGACTACGTGCTGGTGCCGCGCGGCAAGGAGGAGGCCTTCATCGAGCGGGCCCGCGCGCGCGTGGCGCGGCTCTACCCCGATTTCGCGCACAACGCCGACTACACCTCGATCATCTCCGAGCGCCACTTCGCGCGGCTCGACCGGCTCGCGGCCGAGGCGCAGGACGGCGGGGCCACCCTGCATCCGCTGACCGAGGCGCCCTGCGATCCGGCGCTGCGCCGCTTCGCGCCGGTAGCGATCACGCGCGCGCCCGACCAGTCCGCGCTGATGCAGGAGGAGATCTTCGGGCCGCTGCTGCCGATCGTGCCCTACGACACGCTCGAGCAGGCGATCGCCTACGTGAACGCGCGCCCGCGCCCGCTCGCGCTCTACCTGTTCGAGGAATCGCGCGCCAACATCGATCGCGTGATGCGCGACACCATCTCGGGCGGGGTCTCGATCAACGAGACGCTGATGCATATCGCCTGCGGCTCGCTGCCGTTCGGCGGGGTCGGCGCGAGCGGGATGGGCGCCTATCACGGCTACGACGGCTTCGTGACCTTCTCGAAGATGAAGCCGGTGCTCACGCAGGCGCGCTTCAACGCGCGCAACCTGCTCGCGCCGCCCTACGGCAAGCGCTTCGGGGCCCTGATCAAGCTGATGCTGAGGTTCTGAGCGAAGGATCGCCGGGAGAGATCGCGGTCGTTGTGCATGCAACGGCCGGCTCCCGGCCTCGAGACCGGATCAGACCGGCCAGAGCGGCCCTTCCTGCATCGCGCCCACCTGCTCGCGCAGCTCGAGCACGCGCTCTTCCCAGTAGCGATGGGTGTTGAACCAGGGGAAGGCGGCCGGAAAGGCCGGGTCGTCCCAGCGGCGCGCCAGCCACGCCGAATAATGGATCAGCCGCAGCGTGCGCAGCGCCTCGACCAGGTGCAGCTCGCGCGGATCGAATTCGCAGAAGTCCTCGTAGCCGGCCAGCAGGTCGGCCAGCGCGCTGGACGCGCCGGCGCGGTCGCCCGGCAGCAGCAGCCAGAGATCCTGGATCGCGGGCGCCATGCGGCTGTCGTCGAAGTCGACGAAATGCGGGCCGGCGTCGGTCCACAGCACGTTGCTCGGATGGCAGTCGCCGTGCGCGCGCAGCAGGCGCGTCTCGCCGGCACGCTCGAAGGCCGCCTCGACCCCTTCCAGCGCCAGCGCCAGCACGGTCCGGTAGGCCTCGCGCAAATCGACGGGGATGATCTCGTTGGACAGCAGGTAGTCGCGCGAGTCGTAGCCGAAGCTGCGGATATCGAGCACCGGCCGCTCGGCATAGGCCTGGGTGGCGCCCACCGCGTGGATCCGGCCGATGAAGCGGCCCAGCCATTCGAGCGTGTCGCGCCGGTCCAGATCGGGCGCGCGGCCGCCGCGGCGTTCGAACACCGAGAAACGGAAACCCTCGAATTCGTGCAGCGTGCGGCCCTCGAAGGCGCGCGCCGGCACGGCGGGAATCTCGCGCGCGGCCAGCTCGGCGACGAAGCCGTGTTCCTCGAGGATGGCCGCGTCGGACCAGCGTCGCGGCCGGTAGAACTTGGCGACGATCGGCTGGCCGTCCTCGATGCCGGCCTGGTAGACGCGGTTCTCGTAGCTGTTGAGCGCGAGCAGGCGCCCGTCGGTGCGCAGGCCGGCGGGGATCAGCACGCTGTCGAGCGCGTCGAGCACGCGCTCGGGCGTGAGGCCCGCAAAAGGAAGGCCGGCGCTGTCGCCGGCCGGGGTGGGTTCGGAATGGTCGTCGTGCATGGCCCGCATTGTGCCGCGCGCCGCGCCGCTTGACGAGTTCTCAGTGAATCGCGGCGCCCGCGGGCAGCACGGATTCTCCGGTGTCGATCAGGTCCTCGAGAAAGAAGGGCTCGGTGTTCAGTTCCTTCGAATCGCCCGGCACGCCCGCGTACCAGGTCACCATCGCCATGTCACCGAGGATGCGCTGGACGATGCCGCGGGCGCCCTTCGGTACGGCGATATGCGTAGTGCAGACAATCGAACCGACATGCATGATGTTTCCCCACTCAAAACCGACCGGATCGCCGGCCGCGAATACTGGAATGCGCCGCCCGGGGGCGGGACGCGTTTCCATTGTTAACCGATTCGCACTTCGATGGAATCGCGTCGCATGAAAACAAAATCGCGGCCAGCGCCGCGATTCGCCGGGTCGCCCCCCATTAGGGGGACGCTTCGGCCGCGCCGGAAAACGCTGCCAGCGCACGGCAATCATAACCCGAGTGCCGTGACGCTCCAGCAGAACACAAAAACATGCACTCCGCATGACGTTCGCAGCGGCTGACGCGCCCGCGCGACAGCAACGGCAAACCCGCCGCGCGCGCCGGCCGCCGCGGCTCGCGCGAGTCGGCGGCAACCGACGCGTTTCGGGCAAGCGGCGTATCGTTGCGGTTTGTCCGTTGCAGGGAGACCCCCAGCGTGAGCGCTTCACCCGGATCGCCGGAATCGGCCGCAAACAGCCGCCCGGCGCAGCCCGCCCCGACCGCCCCCTATCTCGAGCGCGGTTCGCGCGGCTACTGGCACGCGAGCATCGCCCTGCTGTTCGCCGGCTACGCAACCTTCTCGCTGCTCTACTACGTGCAGCCGCTGCTGCCCGAATTCTCGGGCGCCTTCGGGGTGAGCCCGGCGCAGAGCAGCCTCTCGCTGTCGTTCGCCACCGCCGCGCTGGCGCTGGCCATCTTCGTGGCCGGCTTCGTCTCCGAAGGGCTCAGCCGGCATCGCCTGATGACGCTCTCGCTGACGCTGTCCTCGCTGTTCACGCTGGCCGCCGCCTTCGTGCCGCATTGGCACGCGCTGCTGGTGCTGCGCGCGCTGACCGGCATCGCGCTGGGCGGCGTGCCGGCCGTGGCGATGGCCTACCTGGCCGAGGAGGTGCATCCGGATGGGCTCGGCCTGGCGATGGGGCTCTACGTGGGCGGCACCGCGATCGGCGGGATGGCCGGGCGCGTGATCACCGGCGTGCTGGCCGAGCTGTTCGGCTGGCGCATCGCGGTGGCGGGGATCGGCGTGCTCGGGCTCGCCGCGATGCTGGCGTTCCGCGCGCTGCTGCCGCCCTCGCGTCATTTCACGCCGCGCCGCGGGCTTGGCCTGGCGCATCATCGCAGCGCGCTGGCGCGGCACCTGCGCGGCCGCCGCGAGCTGCCCGTGCTGTTCCTGATGGCCTTCGTGCTGATGGGCAGCTTCGTCACGCTCTACAACTACATCGGCTATCGCTTGCTGGCGCCGCCCTACGCGATGAACCAGGCCACCATCGGCGCGATCTTCGTGGTCTACCTGGTCGGCGTGTTCGCCTCGCCGTGGTCGGGCCGCATGGCCGACTCGATCGGGCGCGGGCGCGTGCTGATCGTCGGCATCGTGATGATGGGCCTGGGCGTGGCGCTGACCCTGCTTGCCCCGGTCGCGGCGATCGCGGCCGGCATCGCCTGCATGACCTTCGGCTTCTTCGCCGGCCACTCGGTGGCGAGCGGCTGGGTCGGCCGGCTCGCCAGCCAGGGCAAGGGGCAGGCCGCGGCGCTCTACCTGCTGTCCTACTACCTCGGCTCGAGCGTGATCGGCTCGCTCGGCGGCCACGCCTGGAGCGCCTCGGGCTGGGGCGGCGTGGCAGCGCTGGTGGGCGCGCTGCTGGCGGTGGGCCTGGTCGCCGCGAGCTGGTTGCGCTCGCGCGAGCGCGCCGGCGCCGCCTGACGACGATCGCGGCGCCGCCGCGCGTGTAGCGGGCACGACGCGAGGCCGACTCGCATTCGCCACTTGCCGAGCCCGGCCCCGATACGCTAACGTGGCGTGTCATCCGTCCTTTTCGTTCATCGAACCATGCGGCCTGCCTTGCCCGCCCAGCTCACCGATTGCCTGCCGCCTTCCGCGCGGCGGCACGGGCGCGCGCAAGCGGCACCGCCACCTCCTGTCGATCCGCCGCGCATCGGCGCGCCGCCGCCGCATCGCGCGGCACGGCGCGGCTGAACCGCGCCGCAGCTTTCCCATCGGTCCCGTTCGTCCTGCCTGCGCGTCATTCGCGCGGCGGCGTCGCGCGCGGCCGTTTCCGGTTCCGATCGACAGGACACATCATGCGATTCGCACAAGGCGCGCTCGTCGCGCGTTTCACGACTTCCTCCTTCGTGCTGCTGTGGAGCAGCGGCGCGATCTTCGCCGAACTCGGCGTGCGCCACGCCTCGGCGCTGGCCTTCCTGATCGCGCGTTTCGCGCTCGCCTCGCTGGCGCTGGCCGCGATCGGCCTGGCGCGCCGCCGCTGGCTGCCGCCGGCTGGCGGGCGGCGCATCACGGCGCTGATCGGCCTGCTGATGGGCCTGTATTCGATCGCCTACCTGCTCGCGCTCGAACACGGCATCACCCCCGGCATGCTGGCCACCTTGCTCGGCGCGCAACCGATCCTCACCCTGGCGCTGGTCGAGCGCCGCTGGTCGGTGCCGCGCCTGGCGGGCCTGCTGCTCGCGCTGACCGGGCTCGCGCTGGTGGTCTGGCACGGCCTGGACGGCGGCGGCGTGACGGCGGGCGGCGCGGCGATCGCGCTGGCCGCGCTGCTGGCGATCACCACCGGCGCGCTGCTGCAAAAGCGCAGCGGCGTGGCGCCGGCCGATGGCCTGGCGATGCAGACCGCGATCGGCCTGGCGATGAGCTTGGCCTGCCTGCCGCTCGCGCCGGGTGACTCGCTCGTCGCGGCGCTGCGCTTCGACGCCAGCCCCGCGCTGCTGATCGCGGTGCTGTGGCTGGGCCTGGTGATCTCGGTGGCGGGGCAGATGCTGTTCTACCGGCTGATGCGCGACGGCGACGCCGTCAACGTGACGAGCCTGTTCTACCTGGTGCCGGTGGTCACCACGCTGATGGATGCGATCGGCTTCGGCCACCTGCCGGGCCGGCTCGAGATGCTCGGCATGGCCGCGATCCTCGGCGGCCTGGTGCTGGTGTTCCGGCATGCGCCCGATCGTGCGCTGCGGCAAATGAAAGCTCATGGAAATACTTCGGAAAGCGAAACATGAAACCGTGGGCGCCGATCGTTGCCGGGAGGTGTTTCTTCGGATTCGCAACAATCCGGAAGGCGAAATTCGGCGTTTCCTTACCTATACTCGAATCAACCGCGCGCGAATCACGCGCGGATGACAGATCGAGACGGGAGACGGACATGGGCTACTTCACGATCGGCGATTTCATCCTTCTGATTCCGATGGCGCTGGCCGGGGCGCTGTTCCTCGGCGCGGTGCCGTGCGGCACGCACAATATCCGGCACAACGTGCTGCGCGTGCTGGGTGCCGCGCTCGGGGTCGGCGTCGCACTGCTGCTGGTCGAGGGATTGCCGGCGCTGATCTAGCGGCACCGGCTGAACGCTCGATGAATCGACGACGCGCGCCCGGCGCGCGTCGCCTCCGGCCTTTATTGCGCCGCAATGGCGCGGGCCCCGATCAGATCTCCTGGTCGGTGGACGGCTTTTCCCACAGATTGATCCCGCCTTCGGTCGCGTAACGATCGATCTCGGCCAGCTCCTCGGCCGTGAAGTCGAGCCGCTTCAAGGCGCCGACGTTCTCGCGCACCTGCTCGGCCCGGCTCGCGCCGATCAGCGCCGAGCTCACGCGGCCGCCGCGCAGCACCCAGGCCAGCGCCATCTGCGCCAGGCTCTGGCCGCGGCGCGCGGCGATCTCGTTGAGCTTGCGCACGTGCTCGATATTCCGCGCGCTCAGGTGCTCGGCCTTCAGCGAGCCGCCGCCCGGCTTGTTGACGCGCGCATCGTCGGGAATCCCGTTCAGGTATTTCGAGGTCAGCAGGCCCTGCGCGAGCGGCGTGAAGGCGATGCTGCCGGCGCCGGTCTCGTCGAGCGCGTCGAACAGCTCGCGCTCGGGCCAGCGGTTCAGCAGGTTGTAGGCGGGCTGGTGGATCAGCAGCGGCACGCGCTCCTCGGCCAGCAGACTGGCGATCTCGCGCGTCTTGGCGGCCGAGTACGAGGACACGCCCACGTACAGCGCCTTGCCCTGCTTCACCGCCGTGGCCAGCGCGCTGGCGGTTTCCTCCAGCGGCGTATGCGCGTCGAAGCGATGCGAATAGAAGATGTCGACATAGTCGAGGCCCATGCGCGCGAGGCTCTGGTCGAGGCTCGCCAGCACGTACTTGCGCGAGCCGCCGCCGCTGCCGTAGGGGCCCGGCCACATGTCCCAGCCGGCCTTGGTCGAGATCAGCAGCTCGTCGCGATAGGGGCGGAAATCCTCCTTCAGCAGGCGGCCGAAGTTGATCTCGGCGCTGCCGTAGGGCGGCCCGTAATTGTTGGCGAGATCGAAATGGGTGATACCGAGATCGAAGGCGGTGCGCAGGATCTCGCGCTGCGTGGAGAGCGGCGTGGTATCGCCGAAGTTGTGCCATAGGCCGAGCGACAAGGCCGGCAGTTTCAGGCCCGACTTGCCGCAGGTGCGGTACGGCATGTCGGCATAGCGTTCGGATGCTGCTTCGTAGGCCATCGAGAAATCCCCTGTCGAGTCGAAGAAAGCCGCCTGGCGCGGGGCGTGGAGCGCGCGGACGGGGCGGACGGGAAACGCGAGCCGCCCATGGTAGCGGGCCCGACGCGTTCGCGCAGCCTCGTCGCGACGGCATGGACGCGATCGCGCCGCTAACCTACACTGCGGCGTCCTGATGATTCGTTACAGCGAGGAAAACCATGACCCGAGCGATCTCGGTCGCGCTGATCGTCGGCGGCATCGTGCTGCTGTATTTCGGCGGCCAGTCCTTCCATTCGTTCAACGACAGCCTGTCGCGACTGTTCACCGGCTCGCCCGCCACCAAGACGATCCTGCTGATCGCCGGCGGCACGGTGGCGATGCTGGCCGGGCTGATCGGCCTGGCGATGCCGGGCGGCAGGCGCTGAGGAGGATGGGTACGCGCCTGTCGCGCGTCGAAACGAAAAACGGGCGACCGATCCTGGATCGGCCGCCCGTTTTCGCATGGAGCCTGTCGCCGGCTCGCGCCTCAGAGCCGCACGTCGGGCTTCGAGGCCGAGCGCGAGCCCGGCAGCGGGCGATTGCTTTCGGCGTGATAGGTGTAGACCAGCGAGAACTTCACCTGGTCGCTGCGATTCTGCCCGGCCGAATGCAGCGTGTTGCAGTGGAAGAACACCACGTCGCCGGGGTTCAGCTCGGGGCAGACCGCGCGATCGATCAACGCGCGATTGGCCGGCAGGTCGCCGCGGAAGAACTTCGCCTCGTCGAAGGCCTCGGCGCCGAACTCCGCCGTGTGCGAACCCGGCACCAGCCACAGCGCGCCGTTGGTATTCGTCTCGGCGCCCACCGCGAGCCATACCGAAACCAGGTCGGCGCGCTCGAAGGCCCAGTAGCGGAAATCGCGATGCCAGCCGGTCAGGCTGCCGTACATCGGGTGCTTGGTCATCATGCAGTTGTGGTGCACGCGCGAGAGCAGCGTCGCCTCGCCGAAGTAGGCCTGCATCCAGGCGGCGATCTCGGGGGCGGTGGCACGCTGGGCGAACTCGGGCGCGCGCGAGTGGGCATCGAGCAGGCGCCGCACGGTGCGCCCGCCCGGCGCGTCCTTCGATTCGGGGGCGCCCGGGTAGCGCAGGTCGGCCTCGAACTCGAGCGGCTCGGCGGCCTCCCGCAGCTGCCGCTCAGCGACGGCCTTCAGCGCCGCGCAGGTCTCGGGCGCGACCAGCCCCCGGGCGATCACGTAACCGTGCTCGCGCAAGTCGGCGATTTGCGCGCGAATCATCTCGGACTGCGGTGAGGACATGGGTGGCTCGACGTCGTTTTTATGAATCGATGATTGTAAGACGGCGGGGATTGATCCGGAACCCGGCATTGTCGGCGACAGGGATATGTCGGGCCGGCTTGCGCGGCAGCATGGCGGGGCGCCGGAGCGCGGAACTGTCGCGCGGCCCGGGCGACTAACCCGGCGATGCGCGTGCCGCGCCGTCCTTGGGCCGGAATCAGGGTTGTCTCGACTTCTGGGCGTCACGGATCGCCGGTAGGCTGGCGGCGCCTGTCATTTCGACCGGCGCGGCCTATTTTGGCATCCGCTACCATGCAGCGGCACCTTGCCTGGGGCCCATCCACTCAGGTGTCGGAAGCCGGTCGCGCGACTGCGCGCAGCCGATCCGGCACTTTTACGAGCCAAGTCACACCGACATGTCCTTCAGTCTCACCTCCCGCCTGAACCGCGCCGCCAAGCGTCTCGCCCCGCTCGAACCCCGCCGGATCGTGCGCGCGCTGCGCCACCATCACGCCCGCACGCGCGCGCTGGCGAACCGCGCGATCACGCAGGCCGCGCCGCGCCTGGGCGGCCTGCGCAGTTGGCTGCACGCGTTCCTGGCCACCATGCGCGCCCACGCGAGCGAGCGCCGCCTCGGCCTGCCCGCGCTGCTGCGCAAGCCCTCCTCACTGCGCCTGCTCACGCTGCGCCGCGCCAACGGCCCGCGCCGGCGCGTGAATCGCCCGCGCCGCCTGTCGGCCAGCGCCGGCTGGTTCGCGTTCGGCGCACGCTGAAGCACGGTTCCGGGCCGACGGCCCGGGCAGCCGCCGGGCATGCCGCCTGCGCGGCATTCCTCATACCGATTGTCGTCGTGGCGGCGGGCGTGTTCCTGCCCTGTTGCCCGCGCCCCTCATTCGCGCCCTCGTCCGCACCCGTGATGGGCAATAAAAAACCCCGGCCGGGCCGGGGTTTTTTCATCTGCCGTCACGGACGGCGGAGCACAACGCTCAGACCGCGACAGCCGGTTCGACGCCGGCCGCTTCGGCCAGCGCGAGCGCCTTGTCGGTCGCTTCCCAGGTGAATTCCGGCTCGGCGCGGCCGAAGTGGCCGTAGGCGGCGGTCTTCTCGTAGATCGGGCGCAGCAGGTCCAGCATCTGCACGATGCCCTTCGGACGCAGGTCGAAATGCTCGCGAACCAGCTTGGTGATCGTGTCGTCCGACACCTTGCCGGTGCCGAAGGTGTTGACCATCACCGAGGTCGGTTCCGCCACGCCGATCGCGTAGGAAACCTGGATCAGCGCGCGCGAGGCCAGGCCCGCGGCGACGATGTTCTTGGCGACGTAGCGGCCCGCGTAGGCGGCCGAACGGTCGACCTTGGACGGATCCTTGCCCGAGAACGCGCCGCCGCCGTGCGGGGCGGCACCGCCGTAGGTGTCGACGATGATCTTGCGGCCGGTCAGGCCGCAATCGCCTTGCGGGCCACCGATCACGAAACGGCCGGTCGGATTGACCAGGAACTTGATGTCGCCCTTGATCAGCTCGGCCGGCAGCGTCGGCTTGATGATCTCCTCGATCACGGCTTCGCGCAGTTGCGGCAGGTCGATGTCCGGCGCGTGCTGCGTCGACAGCACCACGGTGTCGATCGCGTGCGGCTTGCCGTCGACGTAGCGGACCGTGACCTGCGACTTCGCATCCGGGCGCAGCCAGGGCAGGCGGCCGTCGCGGCGCAGGTTGGCCTGGCGCTCGACCAGGCGGTGCGACAGGTAGATCGGCAGCGGCATCAGTTCCGGCGTTTCATCGCACGCGTAACCGAACATCAGGCCCTGGTCGCCCGCGCCCTGGTCGAGGTTGTTGTCGTGCGCGCGGTCCACGCCCTGCGCGATGTCCGGCGATTGCTTGTCGTAGGCGACCAGCACCGCGCAGCCCTTGTAGTCGATGCCGAAGTCGGTGTTGTCGTAACCAATGCGACGGATCGTATCGCGCGCGATCTGGATGTAGTCGATGTTCGCGGTGGTGGTGATTTCACCCGCGAGCACGACCAGCCCCGTGTTGCACAGCGTTTCGGCGGCAACGCGGGAGTATTTGTCTTGCGCGAGGATGGCGTCGAGGATCGCGTCGGAGATTTGGTCGGCGACCTTGTCCGGATGGCCTTCGGAAACGGATTCGGACGTGAAGAAGAAGTCGTTTGCCACTTTGTTCAAGCTCCTTGGTGGTTACGGTTGCATTCACGTAGCCAGCTTCGGTTGCTTGTTGAAGTGGCGACGCTTTAGCGGATTCCTTTGATCCGGATGAGCCTGTAGACCCGTCCGGCTTCGCCCCGCAAGTTGTCAGTTAACTCGGCGAAGCCCGTATTATATCGGCTTTCTCCCTTTGTCACACAAGAGCGCCGTGGTGTTTCCGCCGATCCTCATTCTGAATTCATTTCTTTATTCGCCGGCCTTTCGCGCCGCCGCGGCAGCGCGGGGTCGCGCATGCTAGCGCGCCTGGGAACGCAATTCGCGTTGCTGCTGCTCAAGCTGTTCGCGCTGCTTCCCTATGGCGTGACGGCCCGCTTCGGCGATGGTCTCGGCTGGCTGCTCTATCGCATCCCGAGCCGGAGAAAACGCATCGTACATACGAATCTGAAACTCTGCTTTCCCGAGTGGAGCGAGGCGCGGCGCGAGGAAATCGCCGGCCGGCACTTCCGTCATGCGATTCGCAGCTACGTCGAGCGCAGCGTGCAATGGTTCGGCTCGGAGAAGAAGCTCGCCAGGCTGATCGAGGTGGACAGCGCGATCGACCTGACCGATCCGGACCTGCCGCCCACGCTGTTCCTGGGCCTGCATTTCGTCGGCATCGAGGCCGGCTCGATCTGGCTGAACCGCTCGCTGCAACGCACCTGCGGTTCGTTGTACCAACCATTCTCGAACCCGCTGCTGGAAGCCGAGGCCAAGCGCGCGCGCGGCCGCTTCGACGCCGAGATGGCGAGCCGCGCCGACAGCGCGCGCATCGTGCTGCGCTGGCTGCGCGACCGCAAGCCGGTGATGCTCGGCGCCGACATGGACTACGGCGTGCGCAATTCCACCTTCGTGCCCTTCTTCGGGATTCCTACCTGCACGCTGACGGCCGTGGGCCGGCTGGCCAAGACCGGGCGCGCGCAGGTGGTGCCCTTCATCGGCGAGGTGCTGCCGAACTACAAGGGGTATCGCCTGCGCGTGTTCAAGCCCTGGGATCACTACCCGACCGGCGACGACGATCTCGACGCGCGTCGCATGAACGCCTTCCTGGAGGAGCAGATCCCGCTGCTGCCGGAGCAGTACTACTGGGTGCACAAGCGCTTCAAGACGCGGCCGCCGGGCGAGCCGGGGTTCTATTGAGCGTCGCGCGCGACGGGGCACGACCCCGCGCTGGTCGGACGAATCGGCTGGGCAAGGCAAGAAGGCCGGGATGGGCAATCCCGGCCTTCTTCGTTTGGGGTTGCCCCGCGCCGCGGGCCAGGGCTCAGGCGCGAGCCCGAATCACCTTGGGCATGCCTTTGGCGCGAGCCTGCGCCAGATCGTAGGCGAGTTGCTCGGCGAGCCAGAGATCGGCCCGGCCGCCGTTCTCGATGCCGAGCCAGCCCTCGATGCGCAAGGCCATCTCCGGCGAGATCGCGGCCCGGCCGTTGAGCACGCGCGACAGCGCGGCCCGCGTCACGCCCAGCTGGGCCGCGGCCTCGGTGACGGTCAGGCCGAGCGCGGGCAGCACGTCTTCGCGCAGCGTTTCGCCGGGATGCGGTGGATTGGAAATGCGCGTCATGTCGCGAACCCTGTCGGTCAGTGATAGTCCAGGTAGTCGACGAGGATCGCGTCCTCGCCGTCGAATGCGAAGATCAGCCGCCAGTTGCCGCTGACCCTGACGGAGAAATACCCGCCCAGCTCGCCGCCGAGCGCATGCAGCCGCCACCCGGCGAGATTCATGTCCCGCGCGCAACAGGCGATATCGAGGCGCATCAACTGACGCCGAAGCCGCGATGCATGGTCGGGCCGAATACCTGCCTTGCTGCCGTAAAGGAAAAACGCTTCGAGACCCTGGTGACGCCACGACTTGATCATGGACCTCCCGATCTATGTCCGTGCCGGCGCCATCGCCGGCGGCCATTCATCGGGAAACGAAGGAATCTGTCCAGGCCGCGTGTGCAGCGAGCAGCCACACTATACGCAACGCCATGGTCCCCAGTCAACGGCCAAGAGCGGCCATTGTGCGTGTCCAGCCATCTCGTAATCGCTCACCCCCTGCGCGCTGGCCATCCGGCCAGGCGTCGCCGCGAAAAGGCCGCGCCGTCCCTCGCGTCCACCCCGCCCCCCATTGCCGGCCGGCACTCCATGTATCATTCACGCTCAGGCTGGCGCGCGTGTTCGCGAACCGCGCGGCGGGGCCGCCCAGGCCCACCCAGTCCCGTTTCGACAGGCAAACCTGGAACACCGTGAAACTTCCGTTCACCAAGATGCAAGGCGCCGGCAACGACTTCGTCGTGCTCGACGGCACCGCCGGCGATCTCGGCCTCACGCCCGAGCGCGTGCGTACGCTCGCCGATCGCCATTTCGGCATCGGCGCCGACCAACTGCTGCTGGTCGAGCGGCCGAGCCTCGACGGCGTCGATTTCAAGTACCGGATCTTCAATTGCGACGGCGGCGAGGTCGAGCATTGCGGCAACGGCGCGCGCTGCTTCGTGAAGTTCGTGCGCGACAAGGGCCTGACGGACAAGACCACGGTGCGCGTGCAGGTCAAGCACGGTGTGATCACGCTGAGCATGCAGGACAACGGCGAGGTGGTGGTCGACATGGGCTCGCCCGTGTTCGAGCCGGCCCGCGTGCCGTTCGACGCGGCCGGTCTTGAGGGCCGCCGCGACGGCGCCGATACCGTCTACCCGCTCGAGGTCAACGGCGCGACGCGCTGGATCTCGGTGGTCTCGATGGGCAATCCGCACGCGGTGCAGCTGGTCGACGACGCCGAGGCCTTCGCGGTGCTGGAAGACGGTCCGGTGATCGAACGCCACGCGCGCTTCCCGCAGCGCGTCAATGCCGGCTTCCTGCAGATCGTCTCGCGCCGTGAGGTGAAGCTGCGCGTCTACGAGCGCGGCGCCGGCGAGACGCTCGCCTGCGGCACCGGCGCCTGCGCCGCGGTCGCGGCCGGGATCCGGCGCGGCCTGCTCGATTCGCCGGTGGCCGTCCAGACCCACGGCGGCACCCTGACGATCCACTGGGACGGCGCGCGCGACCAGGCCGCGCCGCTCTACATGGCAGGCCCCGCCGTCACCGTGTTCGACGGCGCCATTGAACTGGCCGACTGACCGCCACGCCCCCGAACCCCAAGCGCACCGGAACCCTGACGCCTTATGAACGAACGCGACGTCGCCGACTACCTGCTGGCCAACCCCGAATTCTTCGCGCGCCACGCGGAGCTGCTCGCCTCGGTCAAGCTCGCGAACCCGCACGGCAAGGCCGCGATCTCCCTGCAGGAACGGCAGATGGAGATGCTGCGCGACAAGAACAAGCTGCTCGAGCGGCGGCTCGCCGAGCTGCTGCGCTACGGCCACGAGAACGACGGCCTGTCGACCAAGTTCAACCACTGGATCGCGCGCGTGATCGCCGAGCGCGACGCGCATGCGCTGCCGCGCGCGATCGCGGGCGGGCTGGCCGAGGTGTTCGACGTGCCGCAGACGGCGCTGCGGATCTGGGACGTCGCCGATAGCTACGCGCAGGCCGAATTCGCACGCAACGTCGGCGAGGAAGTACGGCTGTTCGCCAACAGCCTGGCCACGCCCTATTGCGGCGCGAACTCGGGCTTCGAGGCGGCGCAATGGCTGGCGCCGGTCGAGGCGCAGCCGGCCGCGGCCCTGGCAGACGGCGCCGAGGCGGCAGAGGCCGGCGCCCGGCCCTCGGGCGCGGCCGAATCGATCGCGCTGATCGCGCTGCGCGCCCCCGAGGCCGGGGAAGGCGCCCCCACCTTCGGCCTGCTGGTGCTCGGCTCGCCCGACCCGCGCCGCTTCCACGACGGCATGGGCACCGATTTCCTGACGCGCATCGGCGCGCTGGCCAGCGCCGCGCTCACGCGCCTGCTGCCGCACTGAACGAGCGCGCCATGACCGACGATCCGATCGCTGCCTACCTGTCGTACCTGCAGCACGTCAGGCAGCTCTCGGAACACACGCTGCGCGGCTACGCGCACGAACTCGACGCGTTGCTCGCGTTCGCCGACGGCCGCCCGCTGGCGAGCCTGGGCGCGGCCGACATGCGCGGCGCGGTGGCGCGCGCGCATGCGGGCGGCCTGTCGGCGCGCTCGATCGCGCACCGACTGTCGGCCTGGCGTGCCTTCTACCGCTGGTACGCGCTGCGCGTGGAGATGCCGGCCAACCCGGTGGCCACGGTGCGCGCGCCCAAGCGGGCGAAGACCTTGCCCAAGGCGCTGTCGGTGGACGATGCCAACACGCTGATGGAGTCGCCGTTCCCGGATACGCCCGAGGGCCTGCGCGACCACGCGATCCTCGAGCTGTTCTATTCCTCCGGCCTGCGCCTGGCCGAGCTGGTCGGCCTCGACGTGCACTACACACAGGCCGACGGCTACCGCTCGGCGAGCTGGCTGGACCGCGAGCAGGCCGAGGTCAGCGTGCTCGGCAAGGGCGGCAAGGAACGCAAGGTGCCGGTCGGGCGCAAGGCGCTCGAGGCGCTCGACGCCTGGCTCGCGGTACGCGCGGGCTGGGTGCGCGCCGATCCGCATCCGCTGTTCCTCTCGGTGCGCGGCAAGCGCATGTCGCCCGGCGTGGTGCGCGAGCGCGTCAAGCGCGCCGCCCTGGTGGCCGGCATTCCCGCCAACGTCCATCCGCACGTGCTGCGCCATTCGTTCGCCACCCACGTGCTGCAGTCCAGCGGCGACCTGCGCGCGGTGCAGGAGCTGCTCGGCCACGCCAGCATCTCGGCCACCCAGGTCTATACCTCGCTCGACTTCCAGCATCTCGCGCGCATCTACGACAGCGCGCATCCGCGCGCGAAAAAGCGCGACTGACGCGCGCCGCGCCCTCCTTGCCCCGCCGCGTGCCCCACGCGGCCCGATTCGATACCGACATGCATACCGTTACGCTCAAGCCGTCGAAAGACAAATCCCTGCTGCGCCGCCATCCCTGGATCTATGCCAATGCGATCGAGCGCGTCGACGGCAAGCCCGCCGCCGGCGCCACCGTGCTGGTGCGCTCGCACGACGGCCGCTTCCTGGCGCGCGGCGCGTTCAGCCCGGAATCGCAGATCCGCGTGCGCGTCTGGAGCTTCGACGAGGCCGAGCCGATCGACCACGCCTTCTTCAAGCGCCGCGTGCAGCGCGCGGTGGCCCATCGCCAGGCGATGGTGAGCGACACCGAGGCGGTGCGGCTGGTGTTCGGCGAGGCCGACGGCCTGCCGGGCCTGATCGTCGACTACTACGTGGCCGACGGCCTGCCGGCCGAGCTGCCTGTCGGCCAGTCGCCCGCGGCCACCCCGCCCTCGGCCGAGCGCCGCGGCCAGCTGGTCTGCCAGTTCATGGCGGCCGGCGTGGAGGCCTGGAAGGAGGCGATCGTCGCGGCGCTCGCGGCGGCCACCGGCTGCCCGAACGTCTACGAGCGCTCGGACGTGTCGATCCGCCAGAAGGAAGGCCTGGAGCAGGTCACCGGCGTGCTGGCCGGCGACGCGCCGCCGCCGACGCTGATCGCCCGGGAGAACGGCGTGCGCTACCACGTCGACGTGCCCAACGGCCACAAGACCGGCTTCTACGTCGACCAGCGCGACAACCGCGCCCTGGTCGGCCAGCTCGCGCGCGAGCGCGAGGTGCTGAACTGCTTCTGCTACACCGGCGGCTTCTCGCTGGCCGCGCTGGCCGGCGGCGCCCGCCGCGTGGTGTCGATCGACTCCTCGGGCGACGCGCTGGCGCTCGCGCAACGCAACGTGGCCGCCAACGGCCTGGACCCGGCCCGCGCCAGCTGGCTCGACGCCGATGCGTTCAAGACCCTGCGGCGCCTGGCCGACGAGGGCGAGCGCTTCGACCTGGTGGTGCTCGATCCGCCCAAGTTCGCGCCGGCCCGCGAGCACGTCGATCGCGCCGCGCGCGCCTACAAGGACATCAACCTGAGCGGCTTCCGCCTGCTGCGCCCGGGCGGCCTGCTGTTTACCTATTCGTGCTCGGGCGCGATCGACATGGACCTGTTCCAGAAGATCGTGGCCGGCGCGGCGGCCGACGCGCGCGTCGACGCGCGCATCCTCAAGCGGCTCGGCGCGGGCGTCGACCACCCGCTGCTGACGGCCTTCCCGGAAGGCGAATACCTGAAGGGCCTGCTGTTGCAAATCGCCTGAGCGCCCCGATCTGGGATTGCCGCGACGCGCCCCGGCCGAACGGCCGGGGCGCGGGCGCTTGACAACTATGTTTCAATAGGTGGTTCCGCGTGCGCGCCGGCAGGCCGGCGCGGCACCCAGATTCCGGCAGTTTTGACCCCGTTTCACGAACCAAGGCGATCGACATGGCCACCCCAGTCACCATCCTCACCGGCTTCCTCGGCAGCGGCAAGACCACCCTGCTCAAGCGCATCCTGAACGAACAGCACGGCATGAAGATCGCCGTGATCGAGAACGAGTTCGGCGAAGAGAACATCGACAACGAGATCCTCGTGCAGGACAGCAACGAGCAGATCATCCAGATGAGCAACGGCTGCATCTGCTGCACGATCCGCGGCGACCTGGCCCGCGCGCTGGAGGACCTGGCCGCGCGCAAGCGCGAGGGCAAGCTCGACTTCGACCGCGTGGTGATCGAGACCACCGGCCTGGCGAACCCCGGCCCGGTGGCGCAGACCTTCTTCATCGACAGCCAGATCGCCGACGATTTCCTGCTCGACGCGATCATCACCCTGGTCGACGCCAAGCACGCCAACGCCCAGCTCGACGAGCACGAGGTGGTGCAGCGCCAGGTCGGTTTCGCCGACCGCCTGTTCATCACCAAGGCCGACCTGGTCGACGAGGCGGCGCTGGCCTCGCTCAAGCACCGCCTGATGCACATGAACCCGAAGGCGGCGATCCGCCAGGTCGATTTCGGCCAGGCCGACATCAAGGAAATCTTCGACCTGCGCGGCTTCAACCTGAACGCCAAGCTCGAGATCGATCCGGATTTCCTGGTCGAGGACGAGCACGACCACGCCCATCACGGCCATGGACACGGCCACGACCACGGCGACCATGCGCACTGCGATCACGACCACGGCCATTGCGAGCACGACCACGAGCATGGTCACGGCCACCACCATCACCACGCGCACCACGACGACAAGATCAAGTCCTTCGTCTATCGCAACGACCGCCCCTTCGATCCGACCAAGCTCGAGGACTTCCTCGGCGGCATCCTGCAGATCTACGGCGAGCGGCTGCTGCGCTACAAGGGCGTGCTCTACATGAAGGGCGTGGACCGCAAGGTGGTGTTCCAGGGCGTGCACCAGATGATGGGCAGCGACCTGGCCGGCAAGTGGATGCCGATCGAGAAGAAGACCAACAAGATGGTCTTCATCGGCATCGACCTGCCGCAGGACCTGATCACCGACGGCCTCGACGCCTGCCTCGCCTGATCGCGCCGGGCCGGGCCGGGCCTGCCGCCGCGCGCGGCGGGTCCGGCCCGTGCCGCGGCGGCTTCGCGCCGCGTAACCTGGTCACCCGC
Organism: Burkholderia sp. SJZ089; assembly: GCF_007828315.1. Taxonomy (NCBI): domain Bacteria; kingdom Pseudomonadati; phylum Pseudomonadota; class Betaproteobacteria; order Burkholderiales; family Burkholderiaceae; genus Burkholderia; species Burkholderia sp. SJZ089. Next base: position 560,430 of record NZ_VIUM01000002.1, read on the forward strand.
GCAGGTCGCCCGCGCCGCGCTCGCGCCGACCGTTTGGCGCATCGGCGCCGCCCGCTTTCGCGGCTGATCCCTGGCCGATTCCAGGCCACCTCCCGCTCGCCGGCCAGCCTGCCGCCATCCCTTCGCCGCCCTTGTTCCCGCCTCGCGCATCCTTCGGTTGGCGCCGCACCGGCCGGGCAGGCACGCGATTTGATCCCGTCATCGCTTTTTCGCGCTTTGCAGGTTATATTTTTAGGATATCGGGGCGGCACGGCGGTGGAATTCCCTGATGCGGAGCGGCGAAGCGATTCAGTTACAATACGTGCCCACTGGATGGCGGCAGTAACAGGCCCGGTTCTTGCATGACTCGCCGGGCAACACCGGCATCGCCCCCGCAGGCCGGCTTCGGGCCGGGCGCGGGAAGCGCCGCGGATCGCGTCACGGCGCGAGCGGGCCGGACCAGGGGTACCGGGCTAACGGTACCGGAGGCTTTCGGCCCCGACAACGGCAAATGATTGGCAAACCATGACAAAGGCCGTTGCGGGTAATCCCAAAGTGCGGGCAATATCTCGCGATTTGCCGCACATTGAAGAAGCAAGCAGATGACGAACAAACTCTTGACCGAAGCCGAAATCCTGAAGATGAGCGAGAAGGATTACATGAATGACGATCAGCTCGCGTTCTTCAAAAATCGGCTCGAACAGCTGCAGGCGGAAATCCTCCGCAATGCGGGCCAGACGACCGAGAACCTGCGTGAAACGGTGATCGTGCCGGATCCTGCCGATCGCGCGACGATCGAAGAGGAACACGCGCTCGAGCTGCGCACGCGCGACCGCGAGCGCAAGCTGCTCAAGAAGGTCCAGCAGTCGCTCGCGCGCATCGATTCCGGCGATTACGGCTGGTGCGAGGAAACCGGCGAACCGATCGGCATTCCGCGCCTGATCGCGCGTCCGACGGCCACCCTCTCGCTGGAAGCCCAGGAGCGCCGCGAGCTGCGCCAGAAGCTGTTCGGCGACTGATCCGCCCGGCGCGGCCGCTTCCCGCGCCACCTCACGCTGCTTCGACAGAGCGCGCGGCTTGCCGCGCGCTTTTTGTTTTTCGGGCCGCCCCCCTTGCCCGGCCTGCCTTGCGCCTGCCCGCGGCCCCGGCCGCCGGCGCCCGTGCCGCCCCGCTCCGGGCATTTCCGCTCTTGATATCGCCTCGGCTGCCCTAACATGTCTGCAATACGCGCGGTGCGCCCCGGCGGCCGCGCCGCGCGTCGCCAGGGCGGCGGTGCCCCGCACCCCCGCGTCCTCCCCGGATTCTCTGAAGGAACGCAGATGGAGCAATATCACGGCACGACGATCGTCTCCGTGCGCCGCGGCGAGCAGGTCGCGCTCGGCGGCGACGGCCAGGTCACGCTCGGCAATATCGTCATGAAGGGCGGCGCGCGCAAGGTGCGCCGCATCTACAACAACCAGGTGCTGGTCGGCTTCGCCGGCGGCACGGCCGACGCCTTCTCGCTCCTCGACCGTTTCGAGGCCAAGCTCGAGAAACACCAGGGCAACCTGACGCGCGCCGCCGTCGAACTCGCCAAGGACTGGCGCACCGATCGCATGCTGCGCCGGCTGGAGGCGATGCTGATCACGGCCGACAAGACCACCACCCTGGTGATCACCGGCAACGGCGACGTGCTCGACCCGGAAGGCGGGATCTGCGCGATCGGCTCGGGCGGCTCCTACGCGCAGGCGGCCGCGCGCGCGCTGGCCGAGAACACCGAGCTGTCGCCGGGCGAGATCGTCAAGAAGGCGCTCACCATCGCCGGCGACATGTGCATCTACACGAACCACAGCCACATCATCGAAACGATCGAGTAAGGACGCCGACATGAGCACCATGACCCCTGCCGAGATCGTCTCGGAACTCGACAAGCACATCATCGGCCAGCACAAGGCGAAGAAGGCGGTGGCCGTCGCGCTGCGCAATCGCTGGCGCCGCCAGCAGGTGGCCGAGCCGCTGCGCCAGGAAATCACCCCCAAGAACATCCTGATGATCGGGCCGACCGGCGTCGGCAAGACCGAGATCGCGCGGCGCCTGGCCAAGCTGGCCGACGCGCCCTTCATCAAGATCGAGGCCACCAAGTTCACCGAGGTCGGCTACGTGGGGCGCGACGTCGACAGCATCGTGCGCGACCTGATCGAGATCGCCGTCAAGCAGACCCGCGAATCGGAAATGCGCAAGGTGCGCTCGAAGGCCCAGGACCAGGCCGAGGACCGGATCCTCGACATCCTGCTGCCGCAGCCGCGCGCGGTGGGCTTCGGCTCGAACAGCGAGACCGCCAACGACGACAACAACGCCACGCGCCAGACCTTCCGCAAGCGCCTGCGCGAGGGCGCGCTCGACGACAAGGAGGTCGAGCTCGACATCGAGCAGCCGCAGGCCGGCATGGACATCATGGCGCCGCCGGGCATGGAAGAGATGACCGAGCAGATCCGCTCGATGTTCTCGAACATCGGCGGCGGCAAGAAGACGCGCCGCAAGGTCAAGATCAAGGAAGCGCTGAAGCTGCTGAGCGACGAGGAAGCCGCCAAGCTGCTCAACGACGAGGAAGTGAAGACGCGCGCGGTGCAGAACGTCGAGCAGAACGGCATCGTGTTCCTCGACGAGATCGACAAGATCGCCTCGCGCAACAACGAGGGCGGCGGCGGGGAAGTGTCGCGGCAGGGCGTGCAGCGCGATCTGCTGCCGCTGGTCGAGGGCACCACGGTCAACACCAAGTACGGGATGATCAAGACCGACCACATCCTGTTCATCGCCAGCGGCGCCTTCCACCTGTCCAAGCCGAGCGACCTGATCCCCGAGCTGCAGGGGCGCTTCCCGATCCGCGTCGAACTCGATTCGCTGTCGGTGAAGGATTTCGAGTCGATCCTGGTGGCCACCGACGCGAGCCTGGTCAAGCAGTACCAGGCGCTGCTCGCCACCGAGGACGTGCAGCTCGAGTTCGCCGATGACGGCATCCGGCGCCTCGCCGAGATCGCCTTCTCGGTCAACGAGAAGACCGAGAACATCGGCGCGCGCCGCCTCTATACCGTGATCGAGAAGCTGCTCGAGGACGTCTCGTTCGCGGCCGGCAATCACGCCGGCGAGGCGGTGACGATCGACGCGGCCTATGTCGACCGCGCGCTCGGCGAGGTCTCGAAGGACGAGGACCTGTCGCGCTACGTGCTGTAAAAAACGCCGCAGGAATGAAAAAAAGGGCGGACCCGCGTCGAGCGGGCCGCCCTTTTTTCATGCGCCGCGCCGGCGCTACCGCCGGCGCCGGCCGCTTACTGCCGCACCGGCCGCTTGGCCAGCTTGCGCTGCAGCGTGCGCCGATGCATGTTCAGCGCGCGCGCCGTCGCCGAGATGTTGTTGTTGTTCTCGGCCAGCACGCGCTGGATGTGCTCCCATTCGAGCCGGTCGACCGACAGCACCACCGGGTTCTCCAGCGCGTCCTCGGCCTGCACCTCGCTGGCGTTGGTCTGCAGCGCGGCGAGGATCGATTCCACGTTGGCGGGCTTGGACAGGTAGTTGTCGGCGCCGTCCTTGACCGCCTGCACGGCGGTGGCGATGCTCGCGTAGCCGGTCAGCACCAGGATCCGCGCATCGGGCTGCAGGTCGCAGAGCGGCGCGATCAGCGACAGCCCCGAATCCTCGCCGAGATGCAGGTCGACCGTGATGAACTCGAATTTCGACGCGCTCGCGAGCTTCAGCGCCGCATCGCGCGTATGCGCCTGCTGGACGAGATAGCCGCGACGCTCGAGGCCCCGCGCCAGCGTGCCGGCAAATACCTCGTTGTCGTCGATGACGAGGAAGTGGTTGTCGCTCATCGTTTTCTCCTTCGGGTCAGCGTATGGTTAAGCGGTGGCGGGGCGAGGCGGCACGGGCGGGCCGCTCAGGCGATCAGCCCCGCCGATGGGTCCGCGCTCGCGGCCTGGCGCGTCACGGGCAGCCGCAGCAGGGCGCGCGTGCCGCGCGGCGCGGCGTCGGCCAGCTCGATCGTGCCGCCCAGCCGCGAAGCCGCGCTGAAGGCCAGGTAGAGGCCGACGCCATGGCCGCCCTGGGTGCTGTCGACCGGCGCGGTGCCGAGCGATTCGCGCAGCGCGGGCGGGATGCCGGGGCCGTTGTCGACCACCTCGAACACGATCGTGTCGCGCTCGCCCTGCCGCGCGAGCCGCGCCTGCAGGGTCACGCGATCGCGGCTCGCGCGTGCCGCGTTGTCGAGCAGGATGGTGAGGATCTGGCCGACCGCGACGGTATCCTCGAGTTCCAGGCCGGCCGGCCCCGCGCCGATCTGCTCGAACTCGACATGCGGATGGCGCAGCCGCCAGTGACGGCCGAAGGTGTCGAGCCAGGTGGCCAGGCTCTCGCGCGCGGCCGGCCCCGAGGCGCGGCTGCGCAGCCGCGCCAGCGCCGAGGTGCATTGCGTCATCTGCTCGTCGAGCACCTTGAGATCGGCGTCGTAGCGCGCCAGGCCCGGATCGTCTCGCGCCGCGTCGCGCAGCTCCTCGGTCAGCATCGCGATGGTCGACAGCGGGGTGCCCATCTCGTGCGCCACGGTGGCCGCCTGCACGCCCAGCGCGACCGCCCGCTCGTCGCGCAGCAGGCGCTGCTGCGCCTCGCCGAGCGCGGCGTCGCGCTGGCGCAGCGCATTCGACATGCGCGCCACGAACCAGGCGATCAGGCCGACCGAGACCAGGAAGTTCACGCCCTGGCCGGCGCGGTAGTAGTCGAACAGGTTGGCGGGATTGTCGAGGTTGAGCGGCACCGAATTGAAGCCGAGCGCGAAATAGCAGGCCACCGAGAAGGCCGCCAGCCAGACCATCAGGTGCCAGGGCAGCACCGCGGCCGCGATCGCCAGCGAGGGCAGGTAGAGCGAGACGAAGGGATTGGTGGTGCCGCCCGAGAGGAACAGCAGGGCCGAGAGCGCGCCGATGTCGACCCACAGCTGGCCCATCAGTTCGAAGTTGGTTTCGGGGCGGGCGCGCAGCACGCGCAGCCAGGTCAGCGCGTTGAACACCACCTCCAGCGCGATCACGCTGAGCATGGCGGGCAGCGGCAGGTTGGCGCCGAAGAACACCTGGGCGACCGCGATCGTGACGAGCTGGCCGATGATCGCGAGCGTGCGCAGCCAGAACAGGTTGCCGAGGTTGACGCGGCCGGTGGTGGTGATTCGTTGCATCATCATCGGCGCAGTTTACTCCGTGGGGCGGGAGCGGCCGGCTTCTCCTCGAGCGGCGCGGCGGGCATGCCGGCGGCGCGGACGGCCTGCTCGGCAAGCGCGGCGGCCAGGCATTCGGGACAGAGGCAGGCGCCGCTCGCCTGGGGCGACTGAGCCGCCTGGGCCGAACCCGCCGTCGCATCGGCCGCAGGCCGCAGCGGCGGCAGCGCCGCGCACCAGCAGACGAACGGCTCGGCACCGGCCGAAGCGCCAGCCGCCGAACCCGCCTGCGGCGCGCCGCAGTCGAACGCGGCGCCGCAGTTCGGGCAGGCGCCCGAGCAGGCGCGCCGCGCGCTGCGGCTGGCTGGAACGGCGGTTGCGGCGGGTCGTGGCATCGTCGCGCGGATGGCTGGGGAACAATCCGACAAGCATAGCGCGCCGACGCGCGATTGCCTCAGCGGCGCCCTGCCGATCGCGCCCTTTTGTCGCATAAAAACCGCGTCGAAACAGGGCTGGCGCAAGCTTCCCCCGAATGGCCGAAAATGCCCAAAAACCGCATGCTGCACTGCGCCAGTTGTGTACAATTCGCCGTGTTTCGCCGTCCCGCTTCACGTTTCAACCGCCCCGAACCCGAGTCCGAGCCATGTCCGATCCCATCGACCTCTCGCAGATCGCTCCCACGCTGAAAGCCGAAATCCTCGCGGAAGCGCTGCCGTACATCCGTCGCTATCACGGCAAGACCGTGGTGATCAAATACGGCGGCAACGCGATGACGGAAGAGCGCCTCAAGCAGGGCTTCGCGCGCGACGTGATCCTGCTGAAGCTGGTCGGCATCAACCCGGTGATCGTCCACGGCGGCGGCCCGCAGATCGACACCGCCCTCAAGAAGATCGGCAAGCAGGGCACCTTCATCCAGGGCATGCGCGTCACCGACGAGGAAACCATGGAAGTGGTGGAGTGGGTGCTCGGCGGCGAGGTGCAGCAGGACATCGTCACCCTGATCAACCATTTCGGCGGCCAGGCGGTGGGCCTCACGGGCAAGGACGGCGGCCTGATCCACGCGCGCAAGCTGATGATGCCGGATCGCGACAATCCGGGTCAGTACATCGACATCGGCCAGGTGGGCGAGGTCGAGGCGATCAACCCGGCGGTGGTCAAGGCGCTGCAGGACGACGCCTTCATCCCGGTGATCTCGCCGATCGGCTTCGGCGAGGACGGCCTGTCGTACAACATCAACGCCGACCTGGTGGCCGGCAAGCTGGCCACCGTGCTGAACGCCGAGAAGCTCGTCATGATGACGAACATCCCCGGCGTGATGGACAAGGAAGGCAACCTGCTGACCGACCTCTCGGCGCGCGAGATCGACGCGCTGTTCGAGGACGGCACGATCTCGGGCGGCATGCTGCCGAAGATCTCCTCGGCGCTGGACGCGGCCAAGAGCGGCGTGAAGTCGGTGCACATCGTCGACGGCCGCATCGAGCACTCGGTGCTGCTCGAGATCCTCACCGAGCAGCCGTTCGGCACGATGATCCGCTCGCATTGAGCGGGCGCATTCCCCGCCGCGCGGGCTCCACGGCCCCGCGCGCCGCCGGCGGGCCGGCGGACTCCCGGCCCGCCGCGCCGGCCGCCAGCGGCCCCGGCGCCGACATGGGCGCGCGCCGCCCCCGCCGCCGGCGCCCCCTGGCCGGCCGCCCGGTCTGGCTGTTCGACCTCGACAACACGCTCCACCACGCCTCGCACGCGGTCTTCCCGGCGATCAACACGGCGATGACGCAGTACATCATCGACACGCTGCAGGTCGACCGGGCCCGTGCCGACCATCTGCGCACCGACTACACGCAGCGCTACGGCGCCGCCCTGCTGGGCCTGGCGCGCCATCACCCGGTCGATCCGCACGATTTCCTGAAGGTGGTCCACACCTTCGAGGACCTGCCCTCGATGCTGCGCGCCGAGCGCGGGCTGGCGCGCCGCCTGGCCGCGCTGCCCGGGCGCAAGCTGATCCTGACCAACGCGCCCGAGGTCTATGCGCGCGCGGTGCTGGCCGAGCTCGGCATCGAGCGGCACTTCGAGCGCGTGATCGCGATCGAGCAGATGCGCGACCGCCGCGCCTGGCGCGCCAAGCCCGACGCCACCATGCTGCGCCGCGCGATGCGCGACGCCCGGGTGGCGCTGGCCGACGCGATCCTGGTGGAGGACACGCGCTCGCACCTGAAGCGCTACAAGCGCCTGGGCATCCGCACCATCTGGATCACCGGGCACCTGCCCGACCATCAGCCGCGCGCGGGACGGCCGCACTATGTCGATCGTCGTATTGCTTCGCTACAATCGCTGCGACTGAGCACACGATCGGGGCGACAGAAATGCAGCCGACTGAACCGCGCCACGCGGCCTTGAACGACGACGAGACCACCGCCGACGGCAGCCCGGGCACCACCGGGGCCGCCGCGCCGCGCGGCCGCGCGCGGCCCAGGCCGGGCGAGCGCCGGGTGCTGATCCTGCAGACCCTGGCGGCGATGCTGGAGGCGCCCAAGCGCGAGAAGATCACCACCGCGGCGCTGGCGGCCCGGCTGGAGATCTCGGAGGCGGCGCTGTACCGGCATTTCGCCAGCAAGGCGCAGATGTTCGAAGGCCTGATCGAGTTCATCGAGACCACCATCTTCGGCCTGATCAACCAGATCCTCGAAAAGGAGCCCGACGGCGTGCTGCAGGCGCGCGCGATCGGGCTGATGCTGCTGAACTTCGCGGCCCGCAACCCCGGCATGACGCGGGTGCTGACCGGCGAGGCGCTGGTCGGCGAGCACGAGCGGCTCGGCGAGCGCGTGGACCGCATGCTCGAGCGCGTCGAGGCCTCGGTGCGGCAGTGCCTGCGCCTCGCGCTGGCGGCCAGGGACGACGGCGACGGCGAGCAGCCGACCCGCCGCCCGACGGACGCGGCAGGCGCCGCCGGCGAGGCCGGCACGCCGCTCCAGCCGGCCGGCTACGACCCGGCCCTGCGCGCCAACCTGCTGGTCACCCACGTGCTGGGCCGCTGGCATCGCTACGCGCGCAGCGGCTTCACGAAGTCGCCCGCCGAGCAGGCCGACATCCAGCTGCAGCTGATCCTGCGCTGAGGCCGCGGGCGGGAGGCCACCCGCCCTGCCCTGTCCCGCCCGCGCGCAACCGCCGCGCCGATTTCCGCTATACTTTGCCCGGCTCGTCGCCGCCCTGGGCGCGACGACACCCGAAGAACGCGCCGATTTGCTGACTCGATTGCGGGCGCGCGAACCCACCGGAACACCGCGGGTTCACTACAAATGCGGCTAAAGAGGTCGTCAGCCGCGCAACTTCGACTCCGCGCATCGCCGACACCGTTTAGCCGCCCAGTCAACAAGGCGGAACGAATGGAATCGATCGGCATCGTCGCTCCTCAGACCATGCATTTCGCCGAACCGCTGCGGCTGCAAAGCGGCAGCGTGCTCGGCAACTACCAGCTCGTCGTCGAGACCTACGGCGAGCTGAACGCCGCGCGCTCGAACGCGGTGCTGGTCTGTCACGCACTCAACGCCTCGCATCACGTGGCCGGCATCTACGCGGACGATCCGCGCAGCACCGGCTGGTGGGACAACATGGTGGGCCCGGGCAAGCCGCTCGACACCAACCGCTTCTTCGTGATCGGCGTGAACAACCTGGGCTCCTGCTTCGGCTCGACCGGCCCGATGAGCCTGGACCCGGCCACCGGCACGCCCTATGGCGCGCGCTTCCCGGTGGTGACGGTGGAGGACTGGGTCAACGCGCAGGCGCGCGTGGCCGACGCGTTCGGCATCGAGCGCTTCGCCGCGGTGATGGGCGGCAGCCTGGGCGGCATGCAGGCGCTGGCCTGGAGCCTGATGTACCCGGATCGCGTGGCGCACTGCATGGTGATCGCCTCCACGCCCAAGCTCTCGGCGCAGAACATCGCCTTCAACGAGGTGGCGCGCTCGGCGATCCTGTCCGATCCCGACTTCCACGGCGGCAACTACTACGCGCACCAGGTGATCCCGCGCCGCGGCCTGCGCGTGGCGCGCATGATCGGCCACATCACCTACCTGTCCGACGACGACATGGCCGAGAAATTCGGCCGCGCGCTGCGCCGCGCCGACGGCGCGCTCGACGCCTACAACTTCAATTTCGACGTCGAGTTCGAGGTGGAGTCCTACCTGCGCTACCAGGGCGACAAGTTCGCCGAGTACTTCGACGCCAACACCTACCTGCTGATCACCCGCGCGCTCGACTACTTCGATCCGGCCAAGGCCTACGACGGCAACCTCACCGCCGCGCTGGCGAAGACGAAAGCCAAGTACCTGGTGGCCAGCTTCATGACCGACTGGCGCTTCGCGCCGGCGCGCTCGCGCGAGCTGGTCAAGGCCCTGCTCGACAACCGCCGCCAGGTCAGCTACGCCGAGATCGACGCGCCGCATGGCCACGACGCGTTCCTGCTCGACGACGCGCGCTACCACAACGTGGTGCGCGCCTATTACGAACGTATCGCCGTGGAGGTGGGAGCATGAACCAGCAGGCCCTGACGATGCTGTCCGCGCGGCCGGACTTCCGCGCCATCGCGCGCTGGGTCGAGCCGCGCTCGACCGTGCTCGACCTCGGCTGCGCCGACGGCTCGCTGCTCGCGCTGCTGGCCGAGGAGCTCGAGGTGACCGGCTACGGCATCGAGATCAACGACGCGGGCGTGCTCGGCTGCGTGAAGAACGGCGTCAACGTGATCCAGCAGAACCTCGAGGACGGGATGCGCCTGTTCGAGGACCAGAGCTTCGATTTCGCGATCCTCTCGCAGACCCTGCAGACCATCCACCAGACCGCGGCGATCCTGCGCGAGACGGTGCGCGTGGGCCGCGAGTGCATCGTCTCGTTCCCGAACTTCGGCTACTGGGCGCACCGTCTGTCGGTGCTGCGCGGGCGCATGCCGGTGTCGAAATCGCTGCCCTACCAGTGGCACAACACCCCCAACGTGCGGGTGCTGACCATCAAGGATTTCGAGGCGCTGGCGCCCGAGGTGGGCATCGAGATCCTCGATCGGGCCGTGCTGCACGGCGGCCAGCCGGTCCGTTGGGGCGCGAACTGGCGTGGTAGTCTTGCTGTCTATCGCGTCAAGCGAAGCCATCCCTGACGACCCTTCATGACCGCTCCCGAGCAGCACGACGCACCCGCGCTGGCCGCGCACGACGCACATCCCGGCTGGCGAGCCTTCCTGAACACGCGCATGCTGATCTGCGTGTTCCTCGGCTTCACCTCGGGATTGCCGTTGTTCACGCTGGTCTACCTGGTGCAGGCCTGGCTGCGTTCGGAAGGGGTCAATCTGAAGGAAATCGGCCTGTTCGCGCTGATCCAGTTTCCCTATACGTGGAAATTCCTCTGGGCGCCGCTGATGGACCGCTACGTGCCGCGCCTGCCGGGCTGGCGCCCGGGCCGCCGGCGCGGCTGGATGTTCGTCACCCAGTTGCTGGTGGCCGCGGCGATCGCCACCCTGGGCTTCGTCTCGCCGCGCGACTCGATCTGGACCGTGGCGGCGCTGACCACCCTGGTGGCCCTGTTCGGCGCGAGCTCCGACATCGTGATCGACGCCTACCGGCGCGAGCTGCTGCGCGACACCGAGCAGGGGCTCGGCAACGCGGTGCACGTGAACGCCTACAAGATCGCCGCGCTGGTGCCGGGTTCGCTGTCGCTGATCCTCTCCGACCACCTGCCCTGGACCCTCGTGTTCATGGTGACGGCCGCCTTCATGCTGCCCGGCATCGCGATGACGCTGCTGGTGCGCGAGCCCGAGATGCACGGCGCGCCGCCCAAGAATTTGCGCGACGCGGTGATCCTGCCGTTCCGCGAATTCCTCGCGCGCGGCGGCTGGCGCAACGCGCTGCTGGTGCTCGGTTTCATCTTCGTCTACAAGCTCGGCGACGTGATGGCCACCACGCTGTCCACCTCGTTCTTCCTCGACATCGGCTTCAACAAGACCCAGATCGGCGTGCTGGCCAAGACCACCGCGTTCTGGGCCAGCCTGGCCGGCGGCATCCTCGGCGGCATCTGGCTGGTCAAGATCGGCATCGCGCGCGGGCTGTGGATCTTCGGCCTGATACAGATCGCCTCCACGCTCGGTTTCGCCTGGCTGGCCGAGGCCGGCCCCGACCCGGTGCTGATGGCGGGCGTGTACGGCTTCGAGACCTTCTCCACCGGGCTCACGCTGGCGGCCTTCACGGCCTATATCGCCAGCACCACCGACCCGCGCTACACCGCCACCCAGTTCGCGCTGTTCACCAGCCTGGCCTCGGTGCCGCGCACGCTGGCCTCGGCCTCCAGCGGCTTCATCGTGGCGAAGATCGGCTGGTTCGACTACTTCCTGGTCTGCGCCGCGCTCGGCATCCCGGGCATGCTGCTGCTGTTCAAGGTCGCGCCCTGGGGCAGCGGCCGCGCGCAGGACGAGGCGGCTCGTGCCGGCTGAGTTCGCGAAAGTCCTCGGCACGGCCGCCGCCGGCTTGCTGCTGGCCTGTGCCGCGCCGGTGCTGGCGGCCAGCGAGGCGGCCGCCGCGGCACCGTCGGCAGCGCCCACCGCCGCGCCCCAGCATGCCGCCGGCTACGCGCCGGCCCAGCCCGGCGTGCAATACGGCAATGCCTTCGCGTTCCGCAACCTGATCCCCTCGCCGGTCCTGGAACAGATCACCACCGCGCAATACCGCCAGATGGTGCAGGCCGCCGCGCAATCGCACACGCTGCTGCCAGCCGACAACGCGCGCGTGCGACGGCTGCGCGGCTTCGTCGACCGGCTCGCGCCCTATGCGGTGAAATGGAACGATCGCGTCAAGGGCTGGCACTGGGAGCTCAACGTGGTGCGCTCGCGCGGCACGCGCATCGTCGGCCTGCCGGGCGGCAAGCTGCTGGTCGACAGCGGGCTGCTCGACCGGCTCAGGCTCAACGACAACGAATGGGGGGTGCTGCTCGCCCACGAGATGGCGCATGCGCTGCGCGAGCACGCGCGCGAGGGGCTCGGCGACATGCGGGTGGCCGCCACGCTCGGTGCCAATCCAATCTCCTCGCTGTACGGCCTGACCGAGCCGCTGCCGGCGCTGCCCGACATTGCCCAGCGGCTCGCCGCGCTGCGCTACGGGCCCACCGACGAGACCGAGGCCGACGTGATCGGCGGCGACATCGCGGCGCGCGCCGGCTTCGATCCGCGCGCGGCCATCACGCTGTGGGACAAGCTCGCCGCCGCCACGCGCGGCGATCGCGCGCACGGCTTCATCTACGCCCACCCTTACGACAAGCGCCGCCGGCAGGACCTGCTCAAGCGGCTCGGCGACTGGATGCCGGTGTATGCGAAGGCGATCGGCAAGCGCGTCGAGACGCTGCCGCCTTATGCGGGCATCAGCGCGGTGCAGCGCAAGACGCGACTGCGCTGAAGCCGCCCGGGGGCGTCGATTCACCGACCTCGATGAGGATGCGCATCGGGCGCGCCGCGCGGCGCGCCCTTCTCATTCGACCTCGACGGTCTCGTCGCTCGCCACCAGGCCGCGCGAGGCCTGCACCCAGCGCACCTCGTCGCCGGGGCTGCGGCCGAACATGCGCTTGAATTCGCGGCTGAACTGCGAGGCGCTCGCGTAACCGACGCGCGCGGCCGCCAGGCCCGCGCTCACACCGTGCTGCACCAGCAGCAGCCGCGCGTGATGCAGGCGCGTGGCCTTCACGTACTGCATCGGCGAGGTGCCGGTCACGCGGCGGAAATGCGCATGGAACACGGCCGCGCTCATGCCGGCCTCGGCCGCCAGCATGTCGACCGAATGCTCGCCCTCGAGATGCATGTGGATGCGGCGCAGCGCCTTGGCGATGCGGCCGAAGTGATGCTGCTGGGCCAGCGCCGCGCGGATCCCGTCGCCCTGCTCCCCGGTCAGCACGCGATAGCCGATCTCGCGCATGATCGAGGGGCCCAGCACGCGCGTGTCGTGCGGCGATTGCAGCACCTCCAGCAGGCGCAGCACCGCGTCGGCCAGCGGCGCGCCGAGCGGCGTCGAGCAGATGCTGTCGGGCTCGCTGACCGCCGCGCCGTGGGTTTCCTCCAGCAGCATCGCCAGCTCGGCGATCACGCCGAGATCGATGCGCACCGAGATCGCCAGGAACGGACCGTGTTCCGCGGTAAAGGTCTCGCACTCGAAGGGCAGCGGCACCGACATCACCAGGTACTGGCGCTCGTCGTAGACGAAGGTGCGATCGCCGACATAACCGATCTTGCGGCCCTGGCAGACGATCACGATGCTGGGCTCGTAGAGCACCGGGCAGCGCGGCGTGGAGGTGTTCACGCGCATGAAGCGCACGCCTTCCAGCGCGGCATCGGTGTAGCCGTCGTTCGGGGCGAGCTGGCCGAGCAGCTCGATGATGCGCTGCTGCACGCGCAGGTCGCCATCCGGTATCAGGGGTTCGAAGCTCATTGCGCGTCCCATGGCCGTAATAGGATCAGGCTTGCAATCTAGCACCGCGGCAGGCCCCCGCGTGTTGCATATGCACAATTCAAGAGGAATAGGCAAAGCTTCAAGACCTTCAGGTATATCGGGGCCCCAGCCCCGTCCCTACCATGGGTACCCGTTTCGCCGCGGCCTCCCGGATCCTCCGGGTCGTCGGTTTCAGCGGCCGCGCGAATCGTTTCGATTCCCATGGTAAGGAGCCTCCTCAATGAGCACGACTTACGCCTACGCGGCGCAGAGCGCGACTTCGCCGCTCGCCCCCCTCGAAATCCAGCGACGCGCGCTGCGCGATCTCGACGTCCAGATCGAGATCCTCTACTGCGGCGTCTGCCACTCCGATCTGCACCAGGCGCGCAACGAGTGGCGCAACTCGGTCTACCCGGTGGTGCCGGGCCACGAGATCGTCGGCCGCGTGACGGCGGTCGGCCCCGAAGTGACGCGCTTCAAGACCGGCGACATGGTCGGCGTCGGCTGCCTGGTCGACTCCTGCCGCACCTGCCCGAGCTGCGCGGACGGCCTCGAGCAATACTGCGAGAACGGCTTCGTCGGCACCTACAACGGCCAGGACCGCGTGACGGGCGAGATCACCTACGGCGGCTACTCCTCGCAGGTGGTGGTCGACGAAGCCTTCGTGCTGAGCGTGTCGGACAAGCTCGACCCGGCCGCCGCCGCGCCGCTGCTGTGCGCCGGCATCACCACCTACTCGCCGCTGCGCCAGTGGGGCGCCGGCCCCGGCAAGAAGGTCGGCATCGTCGGTCTGGGCGGCCTCGGCCACATGGGCGTGAAGCTGGCTCGCGCGATGGGCGCGCACGTGGTGCTGTTCACCACCTCGCCCTCGAAGATCGAGGACGGCAAGCGCCTGGGCGCGCACGAAGTGGTGATCTCGAAGGACGAGGCGCAGATGAACGCGCATCTCAACTCCTTCGACCTGATCGTCAACACGGTGGCCGCGCAGCACGACCTCAACCCGTTCCTGAACCTGCTCAAGCGCGACGGCACCATGACGCTGGTGGGCGCGCCCGAGCACGATCACCCGTCGCCGCAGGTGTTCAACCTGATCTTCAAGCGCCGCCGCCTGGCCGGCTCGCTGATCGGCGGCATCGCCGAGACGCAGGAGATGCTCGATTTCTGCGCCGAGCACGGCATCGCCTCGGACATCGAGATGATCAAGATCCAGGACATCAACGACGCCTACGAGCGCATGCTCAAGAGCGACGTGAAGTACCGCTTCGTGATCGACATCGCCTCGCTGAAGCAGGCGGCCTGAGGTCGGGCAAATCATGAGGTGAGGCGCTGCCGCCCGGCGGCGCGCCAGCCTCGCCGCGAAAGCAGAACGGCGCCGCCGGGAGCAATCCCGGCGGCGCCGTTTCATCGAGCGGCCTCGCGCTTACTTGTAGTCGTAGTCGACCGTCAGCGGCGCGTGGTCGCTGAACTTGATATCGCGGAAGATCGAGGTCTGCTTGGCGGTGCCGGCCACGCCCGGCGTGGCGATCTGGTAGTCGATCCGCCACCCCACGTTCTTCGCGTAGGCCTGGCCGCGGTTGCTCCACCAGGTGTATTGATCCGGGCGCGGGTCCAGCGTGCGGAACACGTCGACATAGCCGACCTCGTCGAACAGCTGGGTCAGCCAGGCGCGCTCCTCGGGCAGGCAACCCGAGTTCTTCTGGTTGCTCTTCCAGTTGCGGATGTCGATTTCCTTGTGGACGATGTTGACATCGCCGCAGAGGATCACCTCGCGCTTCTTCGCCTTCAGCTCGGCCAGGTGCGGCATGAACTCGGCCATGAAGCGGAACTTGGCCTGCTGGCGCTCCTCGCCGCTCGAGCCCGAGGGCACGTAGACCGAGATCACCGAAAGCTTGCCGTAGCGCGCCTCGACATAACGCCCCTCGCTGTCGAACTCGCTGCTGCCGTAGCCGATGATCAGGTCGTCGGGCTCGCGCCGCGTGTAGAGGCCCGCGCCGCTGTAGCCCTTCTTCTCGGCATGGTGGAAATGGCCGGTGAAGCCGTGCGGCGCCGCGAACTCGGGCGGCAGGTCGTCGGCCGACACCTTGATTTCCTGGACGCAGACGCAGTCGGCCTTCTGGTCGCCGAGCCAGTCGAAGAAGCCCTTCTTCGCGGCCGAGCGGATGCCGTTCAGGTTCGCCGTGATGACACGCAGCATGATGTGTTTCCGTTCAGTGTTGTTCGGTTCGTGGGTTGGGGCGCAACGCGTGATCCGGGCGGCGGCTCACTCGACCTTCACGCCCTCCAGTTCGGGCTTGGCGGGCGGATAGGCCAGCTTCATGGCGGTCAGCTCGCGCAGCAGCAGCTCGGCGACCATCACGTTGCGATGCGTCTTGGAATCGGCCGGGATCACGTACCACGGCGCATGCGGCGCCGAGGTGGCGGCCAGCGCGTCGCGATAGGCGATCTGGTAGGCGTCCCAGTACTTGCGCGCCTCGAGATCGGCGACGTCGAACTTCCAGTGCTTGTTCGGATCGTCGATGCGCGACTGCAGGCGCTCGCGCTGCTCGCCCTTGGAGATGTGCAGGAAGCACTTGACGATGGTGGTGCCCGATTCGTGCAGCATCTCCTCGAACTGGCGGATCTGCCGGAAGCGGCGCTCGCATTCGGCCTTGTCGATGCTCTCCAGCACGCGCGGCACCAGCACGTCCTCGTAGTGGCTGCGGTTGAAGATGGTCAGCTCGCCGGCGGCCGGCGCCTGCGCGTGGACGCGCCAGAGGAAGTCGTGCGCCAGCTCGACCGAGGTGGGCGCCTTGAACGGCACCACCCGCAGGCCGAGCGGGTCGACCTCGTGGAACACCGCGCGCACGGTGCCGTCCTTGCCGCTGGTGTCCATGCCCTGCAGCACCAGCAGGAGGCGCTTGCGCGGCTGCGTGTGCAGCATGTCCTGCAGCGCGTCGATCTTCATCGACAGCTCGGACAGGCGCGCCCGGTCGGTGTCCTTCGAGCCCGCCGAGAACGGCTTGGCGCCGGGCTCGAACCGATCGAGCTGGAACGCGGCCGCGGCCTTCTCGTCGGTGTGGAACGGCACGAGGAAATCGTCGAGCGACACTGGCTTCGCCATCACTGCCTCCTGGAACGGGTTCGGGATGTCGCGGGCGCGGCGGGCCGGACGCTGCCTGCATGGCCGCTGCCGCGACACGAACCAACGAGCATAACGCAACGAGCCGCCGCGGACACCCGGCCCGGCAGCGGCCCGTTGAAGCGGCGGGCGATCCCGCGGCAGGCGATCCGGCGGCGAACGATGCCGCAGCCTGTGGCCCGCCCCCGCCTCAGCCCAGCTTCTTCTTCAGCAGCTCGTTGACCTGGGCCGGGTTCGCCTTGCCCTTGGTCGCCTTCATCGCCTGGCCGACCAGCGCGTTGAAGGCCTTCTCCTTGCCGGCGCGGAACTCCTCGACCGACTTGGCGTTGGCCGCCAGCACCTCGTCGATGATCGCCTCCAGCGCGCCGCTGTCGGAGATCTGCTTGAGCCCCTTGGCCTCGATGATGCGGTCGGCGGCGGCTTCGTCGCCGGCCTTCTCGTCCCAGATCGCCTGGAAGATTTCCTTGGCGATCTTGTTCGAGATGGTGCCGTCGGCGATGCGGCGCAGTAGCAATGCTAGTTGAGCGGCTGAGACAGGCGATGCATCAATTTCAATCCCGTCACGGTTCAACTGCGCAGAAACATCGCCAATAATCCAGTTGGCCACACCCTTCGCTTGCATAACACCAGCGTCGCGAACGTCGCTCAATTTATCGACAACTGTTTCGAAGTAAGCCGCCATCGCCTTGCTGGCGGTCAGCACCACCGCGTCGTAGGGCGTCACGCCGTACTGCTCGACGAAACGCTGCTGCATCGCGGCCGGCAGCTCCGGCATCTCGCCGCGCACGCGCTCGACCCACTTCGGGTCGATCACCACCGGCATCAGGTCCGGATCCGGGAAATAGCGGTAGTCCTGCGCGTCTTCCTTGCTGCGCATCGAGCGCGTCTCGCGCTTGTCCGGATCGTAGAGGCGGGTTTCCTGCACCACCGTGCCGCCGTCCTCGATCAATTCGATCTGGCGACGCACCTCGTAGTTGATGGCGTCCTCCAGGAAGCGGAACGAGTTCAGGTTCTTGATCTCGGCGCGCGTGCCGAACTTCTCCTGCCCCAGCGGGCGCACCGAGACGTTCGCATCGCAGCGGAACGAGCCTTCCTGCATGTTGCCGTCGCAGATGCCGAGCCACATCACCAGCGCGTGCAGCGCCTTGGCATAGGCCACCGCCTCGGCGGCGCTGCGCATCTCGGGCTCGGTGACGATCTCGAGCAGCGGCGTGCCGGCGCGGTTCAGGTCGATGCCCGTCATGCCCGCGAAGTCCTCGTGCAGCGACTTGCCGGCATCCTCTTCCAGGTGGGCGCGCGTCAGGTTGATGGTCTTCGAGTAGGCTTCCTTGCCCGCCTTCTCGTTGGCCGGCACCTGGATCGTGAGCTGGCCGCCCTGCACCACCGGGATCTCGTACTGGCTGATCTGGTAGCCCTTGGGAAGATCCGGGTAGAAGTAATTCTTGCGCGCGAAGATGCTGCGCTGCGCCACCGTCGAGCCGAGCGCGAGGCCCAGCCGGATCGCCCGCTCCACCGCGCCGCGGTTGAGCACCGGCAGCACGCCGGGCAGGGCGAGATCGACCGCGCAGGCCTGGGTGTTGGGTTCAGCGCCGAACTGCGTCGAGGCGCCCGAGAAGATCTTCGACGCCGTCGACAATTGCGCGTGCGTCTCCAGACCGATAACGACTTCCCACTGCTGAGCCATGTCTTACACCCCCGCCGGAACTTGCTTGTGCCAATCGGTCACGCGCTGGAACGCGTCGGCCACCTGCAGCATCCGGGCTTCGTTGAAATAGTTGCCGATGATCTGCAGGCCGACCGGGCGCCGCGCATTGGCGCCGGCGCCGAAGCCGCAGGGCACGCTCATGCCGGGCAGGCCCGCCAGGCTCACCGACAGCGTGTAGATATCGGCCAGGTACATCTGGACCGGATCGTCGCCCTTGGCGCCGAGGTCCCAGGCCACGCTCGGCGAGGCCGGGCCCATGATCACGTCGCACTGCTCGAAGGCGTTCTGGAAATCCTGCGCGATGATGCGGCGGATCTTCTGCGCCTGCAGGTAGTAGGCGTCGTAGTAGCCGTGCGAGAGCACGTAGGTGCCCACCAGGATCCGGCGCTTGACCTCGGGCCCGAAGCCCTCGGCGCGCGACTTCTTGTACATGTCGAGCAGGTCGTCGTACTGGGCGGCGCGATGGCCGTAGCGCACGCCGTCGAAGCGCGACAGGTTCGAGGAGGCCTCGGCCGGCGCGATCACGTAATAGACCGGGATCGAGAGTTCCGTCTTGGGCAGCGAGACCGGCACCAGGGTGGCGCCGAGCGTCTCGTACTGCTTGAGCGCCGCGTCGATCGCCGCGCGCACGTCCGCCGCCAGGCCTTCGCCGAAATACTCGTTCGGCAGGCCGATGCGCAGGCCCTCGAGCGGCCGGCCGGCCGGCGCCTCGGGCGTCCAGGCCTGGCCGAGATGGCGGCCGAACTGCTCGTCGTCGCGCTCCAGGCTGGTGGAGTCACGCGCGTCGAAGCCGGCCATCGCGTCGAGCAGCAGCGCGCAGTCGGCCGCGCTCTGGGCCATCGGGCCGCCCTGGTCGAGCGAGGAGGCGAAGGCGATCATGCCGTAGCGCGACACGCGCCCGTAGGTCGGCTTGATGCCGGTCACGCCGGCGAACGAGGCCGGCTGGCGGATCGAGCCGCCGGTATCGGTGCCGGTGGCGGCCGGCGCCAGGCGCGCGGCCACCGCCGCGGCGCTGCCGCCCGAGCTGCCGCCCGGCACGGCCAGGGTGTCCCAGGGGTTCTTGACGGCGCCGAAAGCCGAGTTCTCGTTGGACGAGCCCATCGCGAACTCGTCCATGTTGGTCTTGCCGAGCGTCACCATGCCGGCCGCGGCGAGCCGCTCGACCACGGTGGCGTCGAACGGGCTGGTGTAGTTAGCCAGCATCTTCGAACCGGCCGTGGAGCGCCAGCCGCGCGTGACGAACACGTCCTTGTGGGCGATCGGCAGGCCGGCCAGCGGGCCGGCGGTGCCGGCCGCGCGCGCGGCGTCGGCGGCGCGCGCCTGGGCCAGGGTGAGATCGGGATCGACGTGGACGAACGCGTTGAGCTCGCGCGCCGCGTCGATGCGTTGCAGGTAGAGCTGCGCGAGCTCGACGGCCGAGGTTTGGCCGGCGTCGAGCGCGGCGCGCAGTTCGGTCAGGCTGTTGGCATGCATTGCTGGAGGATTCCTGGATTCTTGAGCGAGCGCGGCGAGCCGCGATCCCGGGCCGGGTGGGCCGGCCTTGTTATTCGATCACCTTCGGCACCAGGAACAGGCCGTCCTGGACGGCGGGCGCCGGGCGCTGGTTCTCGTCGCGATTCACGTGCTCGGTCACGACGTCCTCGCGCAGGCGCTGGGCCACGTCCTGGATCTGCTCGATCGGGTGCGCGAGCGGCGCGATGCCGGTCGTGTCGACGGCGCGCATCTGCTCGACCAGGCCGAAGAAGTCGTTGAGCTGGGCGAGCGTGTGCTCGGCCTCGGCGTCGGCTATCTCGAGCCGCGCGAGGTGCGCGATGCGTTTCACATCGTTCAGGGTCAAAGCCATGCGTTTCACCGGAAAAACTGGGCTGGTGCGGCGCACCGGAAGCCGCGCCGCGACAGGGGGTTGGAGGACTCGTTCGAACCCTCAAAAAGCGGGGACGAAGCGGTGAATTGACGGTCCGTTTGGGTTCAAATACCCGGAAATTATAAGGTATCATTACGCGTTCGACCCAGCCCCGGACCGTCCCTCCCGCACGGCTTACCGTTAGCTGCAAGCCGGCTGTCATCAGCCCCGCCTGCCGCGCGGCTCGCGCGACGGCCCCGGTAGATTTCACACGCAGCTTCGCGTTCCCGAGGCGGCCGCTCCCGCCCGATCCGAGGCTGTTATTTTTTCCGCCGCCACCCCAGCGCGCCAACACGGCCCGGGGTCGGCCCAGAGCGAGACAGGATTCTGAATGTTCGGTTTTTTGCGCAGCTACTTCTCCAACGATCTCGCGATCGATCTCGGCACCGCAAACACCCTCATCTACATGCGCGGCAAGGGCATCGTCCTCGATGAGCCGTCCGTCGTGTCGATCCGCCAGGAAGGCGGCCCCAACGGCAAGAAGACGATCCAGGCGGTCGGCAAGGAAGCCAAGCAGATGCTCGGCAAGGTGCCGGGCAACATCGAGGCGATCCGTCCGATGAAAGACGGCGTGATCGCCGACTTCACCGTCACCGAGCAGATGATCAAGCAGTTCATCAAGACGGCGCACGAGTCGCGGATGTTCTCGCCCTCGCCGCGCATCATCATCTGCGTGCCCTGCGGCTCGACCCAGGTCGAGCGCCGCGCCATCAAGGAAGCCGCGCACGGCGCCGGCGCCTCGCAGGTCTACCTGATCGAGGAGCCGATGGCGGCCGCGATCGGCGCGGGCCTGCCGGTCTCGGAAGCCACCGGCTCGATGGTGGTGGACATCGGCGGCGGCACCACCGAGGTGGGCGTGATCTCGCTGGGCGGCATCGTCTACAAGGGTTCGGTGCGCGTGGGCGGCGACAAGTTCGACGAGGCGATCGTCAACTACATCCGCCGCAACTACGGCATGCTGATCGGCGAGCAGACCGCCGAGGCGATCAAGAAGGAAATCGGCTCCGCCTTCCCCGGCTCCGAGGTCAAGGAGATGGAAGTGAAGGGCCGCAACCTGTCGGAAGGCATTCCGCGCAGCTTCACGATCTCCAGCAACGAAATCCTCGAGGCGCTGACCGATCCGCTGAACCAGATCGTCTCGTCGGTGAAAATCGCCCTCGAACAGACCCCGCCGGAACTGGGCGCCGACATCGCCGAGCGCGGCATGATGCTGACCGGCGGCGGCGCGCTGCTGCGCGACCTGGACCGCCTGCTGGCCGAGGAAACCGGCCTGCCGGTGCTGGTCGCCGAGGATCCGCTGACCTGCGTGGTGCGCGGCTCCGGCATGGCGCTCGAGCGCATGGACAAGCTCGGCAGCATCTTCTCGTACGAATAAATCCGGGCCCGGGCCGCGTCGTCGGGCGACGCGCGCGGCCCATGCCGGCGGGCGCCCGCCCCCGGCAGCAGTCACCGACGACGCACGCGCGACGCGCCGGCTTGGCAAGATCAGCCGAACCGCCGCGCGTTTTTCGCGTCTGAGGATCATTTAACCGATCAAGCGCCCGGCGCCGACCATGGAATACAGTCCGCCGCCCCTCTTCAAGCAAGGTCCTTCCGCGCTCGCGCGGCTGATCTTCTTCGTCGCGCTGGCGATCGCGCTCCTCGTCTCGGATGCGCGCTTCAGTACGCTCGAAATCGTCCGGGGCATCCTGGGCACCGCGCTGTTCCCGCTGCAACGGGCCGCGCTGGTGCCGCGCGACCTGTTCATGGGCGCCGCCGACCTCGCCGCCACCAATGCCTCGCTGCGCCACGACAACCAGCAGCTGCGCGAGCGCAATCTGGCGCTGTCGCTGCAGGCCAACCAGGCCGGCCAGCTGATGTCCGACAACGCGCACCTGCGCGCCGTGCTGGGCCTGCGCGCGCGGATCGCCGCCCAGTCCACCCCGGTCGAGATCCAGTACGACACCAGCGATCCGTTCTCGCAGAAGGTGGTGATCGGCCACGGCTCGCACGACGACATCCAGAACGGCGCGCCGGTGGTGACCGAGGACGGCGTGGTCGGCCAGGTCACGCGCGTGTTCCCGCTGCAGTCCGAGATCACCCTGATCACCGATCGCGACCTGGCGATTCCCGTGCAGGTGCTGCGCACCGGGTTGCGCAGCGTGATCTACGGCACCCCGAAGGGCGATTCGCTGGACCTGCGCTTCGTGCCGACCAGCGCCGACCTGATGGTGGGCGACGAGCTGGTGACCAGCGGCCTGGACGGCACCTACCCGCCGGGCCTGCCGGTGGCCAAGGTGGTGCGGATCGACAAGCTGGCCGACACCGCCTTCGCGCACGTGGTCTGCATGCCGGTGGCGGCGGTGCGCGGCGCGCGCGAGATGCTGGTGCTGCACTACCAGAACGACGTGCCGCCGCGCCCGGTCGACCCGGACGCGGACAAGAACGCCAAGGGCAAGAAGGGCGCGAAGGCCGCCGACAAGGGCAAGGGCGCGGCGCCCGCCGCCGGCGATAAGCCGGCCGCCACCGCGCCGGCGCCGGCCCAGGCAGCCCCCGCCGCCAGGAGCGGGCGCCCCGCGCCCGCCGCGAAGCCGGCGGCCAATACCCAGCCCGCCCCGCCAGCCACCCAGCAGGCCCCGGCCGCCGCGCCGTCCCGGGGAACGCAGCCATGAGCCGCCCGCAATACATCCTGCAGCCGGTCAACCCGACCTTCATCGTCTTCAGCCTGGCGGCCGCCTTCCTGCTGAACCTGATGCCCTGGGGCCGGCTGCCCGGCGTGCCCGACTTCGTGGCCCTGGTGCTGCTGTTCTGGAACATCCACCAGCCGCGCAAGGTCGGCATGGGCGTGGCCTTCCTGCTCGGCATCCTGATGGACGTGCACGACGCCGGCCTGCTCGGCGAGCACGCGCTGGCCTACACGCTGCTGTCCTACGGCGCGATCACGATCCACCGCCGCGTGCTGTGGCTCTCGCTCGGCGTGCAGATGTTCTATGTCGCGCCGCTGCTGGTGCTGGCCCAACTGGTGCCGTTCGTGATCCGCCTGATCATGGGCGCCGCCTTCCCCGGCTGGAGCTACCTGGCCGACGGCTTCGTGGAGGCCGTGCTATGGCCGGTCGCCAGCCTCCTGCTGTTGATGCCGCAACGCCGCCCGGTCGATCCGGACGACACGCGGCCGATCTGAGCCGCCCCGGCCGCCTCATGTCGAGCGCCCCGCTTCCGTCCTCCCCGGCGCTCGCCGCCGTCGCCCTGCCGGCCGCGATGCCGGCCCGGGCGCCGGCCGCCGTCCTGCCCCCGCTTTTCCCCGATTCCGCATGACCGAATTCAAGGACACCCAGCAGCAGCTCTCGAAGTTCCGCCTGCGCGTCGCGGCGGCGGGCGTGTTCGTGTTCGTCTGCTTCGGGCTGCTGGCCACGCGCTTCTTCTACCTGCAGGTCTGGCAGCATGGCAAGTACGCGCTGCAGGCCGACGAGAACCGCATCTCGGTGGCGCCGATCGTGCCGAACCGCGGCATCATCACCGACCGCAACGGCGTGGTGCTGGCGCGCAACTACTCGGCCTACACGCTCGAGATCACGCCCTCGAAGCTGACCGACACGCTCGACAACACCATCAACGCGCTCTCCGAGGTGGTGCCGATCGACGCGCGCGACCGGCGCCGCTTCAAGAAGCTGCAGGAGGACTCGAAGAACTTCGAGAGCCTGCCGATCCGCACCCGCCTGACCGACGAGGAAGTCGCGCGCTTCACCGCGCAGCGCTGGCGCTTCCCCGGCGTCGAGGTGCGCGCGAGGCTGTTCCGCCAGTACCCGCTGGGCCCCACCGCCGCGCACGTGATCGGCTACATCGGCCGGATCTCGAAGCGCGACCAGGACAAGATCGACGCGATGAGCGACGAGAACGACAGCGATCCCGAGCATTACGATCCGCGTCGCGACGCCAACAACTACAAGGGCACCGACTACATCGGCAAGATCGGCGTCGAGCAGAGCTACGAGACCGACCTGCACGGCATCACCGGCTTCGAGGAGGTCGAGGTGACCGCCGGCGGGCGCCCGGTGCGCACGCTCTCGCGCACCCAGGCCACGCCCGGCAACAACCTGGTGCTGTCGCTCGACATCGGCCTGCAGCAGGTGGCCGAGCAGGCCTTCGCCGGCAAGCGCGGCGCGCTGGTGGCGATCGAGCCGGCCACCGGCGACGTGCTGGCCTTCGTGTCCTCGCCGAGCTTCGATCCCAACTCCTTCGTGGACGGCATCGACCAGCAGACCTGGGACGAGCTCAACAACTCGCCCGACAAGCCGCTGCTGAACCGCCCGCTGCACGGCACCTACCCGCCCGGCTCGACCTACAAGCCCTTCATGGCGCTGGCCGGCCTGGAGCTGGGCAAGCGCACGCCGGGCTGGGGCTTCCAGGATCCCGGCTACTTCACCTTCGGCGGCCACACCTTCCGCAACGACGTGCGCTCGGGCCAGGGCTGGGTGGACATGAACCGCGCCATCATGGTGTCGAACGACACCTATTTCTACATGCTGGCGCGCGACCTGGGCGTCACCAACATCGCCAACTTCATGAAGCCGTTCGGCTTCGGCCAGATCACCGGCATCGACATCCAGGGCGAGGCGCGCGGCGTGCTGCCCTCGCCGGAATGGAAGAAGAAGACCTTCCGCAAGCCGGCGCTGCAGAAGTGGTACGACGGCGAGACCATCAGCCTGGGGATCGGCCAGGGCTACAACTCCTTCACGATCCTGCAGCTGGCGCACGCGATGGCCACGCTGGCCGACAACGGCGTGGTGATGAAGCCCCACCTGGTCAAGGAGATCGAGAACCCGATCACGCGCGAGCGGCACCTGACGGTGCCCAAGGAAAGCGCGGTGATCCCGCTCAAGCAGGCCGATATCGACGTGGTCAAGCGCGGCCTGGAGAACGTGATCGAGAACCCGTCCGGCACCGCCTACAAGATCTTCCGCGGCGCGGCCTACACGGCGGCCGGCAAGACCGGCACGGCCCAGGTGTTCTCGCTGCAGGGCGCCAACTACCACGGCCACCTGCTGGCCGAGCACCTGCGCGACCACGCGCTGTTCACCGCCTACGCGCCCGCCGACCACCCGAAGATCGCGCTGGCGCTGATCGTCGAGAACGGCGGCTGGGGCGCGCAGTCGGCCGGCCCGATCGCGCGCAAGGTGCTGGACTTCTACCTGGTCGATCGCCAGAACCCGGGCAGCGAGGCCGCCGCGGTGGCCGCCGCCGCCTCGGCGACCGAGCCGGTCAGCGCGCCGGTGGTGGGCGACACCACGCGGCCGGTGGAGATCGCGGCGGGCTTCACGGCGCTGCCGCAACCGGTGCCGCCGGCCGCGGCCAGCGGCGCGAGCGGCGCCGAGGCCGCCTCGGGCGCTTCGGGCACGGCCTCCGCCGCCCCGGGCGGCGCCTCCATCACCGCCGGCGAGGCCGCCGCCGGCGCCTCGCCCGAGCCCGCCAGCGCCGCGAGCGCGGCCCAGATGCGGCGCCTGCCGCGCAAGCCGCACCGCGCCCCCGCCAACGACCCGGCCGCGCCGCCCGCCCCGGCGGCCGCGCGCGACGGACAGCGCGGCACCCGCCGGCCCGCCGCGGCCGACACCGACGAATGACGGAGATAGGCATGCAATTCGACAAGCGCGCCTGGCTCGACAAGGCAAAGCAGATGTTCGCGGGCTTCGACCGCCCGCTCGCGCTGATCGTGTTCCTGCTGCTCTGCGTCGGGATCGTCACGCTCTACAGCGCGACCATCGACATGCCGGGCCGGGTCGAAGACCAGTTGCGCAACATCATGCTGACCTTCGTGCTGATGTGGATCATCGCGAACATCCCACCGCAGACGCTGATGCGCTTCGCGGTGCCGCTCTATACCTTCGGCGTCGCGCTGCTGGTGGCGGTGGCGCTGTTCGGAATGACCAAGAAGGGCGCCAAGCGCTGGCTCAACGTCGGCGTGGTGATCCAGCCCTCGGAGATCCTCAAGATCGCCACCCCGCTGATGCTGGCCTGGTACTACCAGCGGCGCGAGGGCAATATCCGCTGGTACGACTACCTGGTGGCCTTCGCGATCCTGCTGGTGCCGGTCGGCCTGATCGCCAAGCAGCCCGACCTGGGCACCGCGATGCTGGTGTTCGCGGCTGGCCTGTTCGTGATCTACCTGGCCGGGCTGTCGTTCAAGCTGATCGTGCCGGTGCTGGTGGCCGGCGCGATCGCGGTGGCCGCGATCGCCACCTTCGAGGACAAGATCTGCCAGCCGCAGGTGGTCTGGCCGTTGATGCACGACTATCAGAAGCACCGCGTCTGCACCCTGCTCGACCCGACCTCGGACCCGCTCGGCAAGGGCTTCCACACCATCCAGGCGGTGATCGCGATCGGCTCGGGCGGCCCGGTCGGCAAGGGCTACCTGAAGGGCACCCAGGCCCACCTCGAGTTCATCCCCGAGAAGCACACCGACTTCATCTTCGCGGTCTATTCCGAGGAATTCGGGCTGGTGGGCGGGCTGGTGCTGCTCACGCTCTACATGGTGCTGATCGCGCGCGGGCTCTATATCGCCGCGCAGGGTTCGACGCTGTTCGGGCGCCTCTTGGCCGGCTCGCTGTCGCTGGGCTTCTTCACCTATGCCTTCGTCAACGTGGGCATGGTCAGCGGCGTGCTGCCGGTGGTGGGCGTGCCGCTGCCCTTCATGAGCTACGGCGGCACCGCGCTGATCACGCTGGGCGTCGCCACCGGGCTGATCATGAGCGTCGGGCGGCAGAAGCGGCTGATGAAATCGTAGCGGCCGCAGCCGCCACGACTCTGCTTCGATCAAGCGGCGCTGCGGCGCCGCTTTGTCATTGCGAGGCCGCTTGCGGTGCCTCTGCGGCGGGGACGGCGCCGGCCGAGGCAGCCGAAGCCGCGGAGGCGGCCGCGACCTGCTTGCGCAGCGCGGTGCTGACTTCCTGGTACTTGAGCGCGGCCACCTCGTCGCCATGCACGGCCGCCGCCGCGTAATAGACGCGCGCGAGGTTGAGGTCGACCGCGACGCCGTCGCCGCCGCGCTCGTAGAACGAGGCCGTCACGTATTGCGCGGTCGGCTCGCCCGCGTCGGCGGCCTTGCGATACCACTCGAAGGCCTGGTGGTTGTCGCGCGGCGTGCCGCGGCCGTCGAGGAACTGGTTGGCCAGCGCGAGCTGCGCCTCCATATGGCCCTGCTGTGCCGCCTTCAGGAACCAGCCATGCGCGACGGCCGGGTCGCGCGCCACGAACTGGCCGTCGTCGTACATGGTGCCGAGCACGTACTGCGCTTGCGTCATGCCGGCATCGGCCGCCTGGTTCAGCCAGTGCAGGCCGTCGGCCTGGTTGGCCGGGCCGCCTTCGCCCTTGAGCAGCATCATCGCGTAGTCGAACTGCGCGAGCCGGTCGCCGCGACGCGCGGAGCGGCCGAAACCGGCCAGCGCCGAGGCGTAGTCGCCGGCGTTGTAGTCGGCCACCGCGTCGGCGGTGGCCTTCGAGGCCGGGGCCGGCCGGCGCAGCTTGCCATGGGGCACCGAGCGGCGCGTCGACGATGTGCCCGACGCGCCCGAGGCGCTCGCGGCAGCCGGCACGCTCGATGCGCCAGATGCTGCCGCATCCGCCGCCCGGGCCGGCTGGCTGGCCGCCAGCATCATGCTCGCCAGGCCTAGCGCGAACGCGGCGCCCGCCGTTCGCATCCGAAAACCGTTCATCTCCTGTCCTCCTGCTGGTCGCGCGCACGCGCAGCGGTTGCCCCGTCATGCGTGTGGCGGAGTCGATTCTTGTAGCGGGGAAGGCACGCGCGGCGCAAGGCTGACGCGGGCTCCCGAGCGGGTGGCTGCGCGCGTTGCCGGCAAGCCGGGCAGGCTCGCCCGCATCGCGCGCGCGACGATCTTACCGTGATCAGAATTGTGCTGCCGGGGCCGGCCGCGGGCGGCGCGAAGCGCGGTGCGGCAAGGCGAACGGCGGGACGGCGGCGGGCCCGGGCCGGTGATGCGACGCGGGGCGGCCAGGCCAGGGGGAACAAAAACGGGCCGGCGGATGCGGCCCGTGCAGACAAGGATGCGGCGGCGGGAAAGCCGGCGCGCCGGACGACGTGCCGAGCCAGGCTCAGCGCGCCGGATCGCGCTCGACGTCGGCCCAGCAGTTCGGCGTCTCGTACAGGCGCACGCGCTCGAGACGCAGGTTCACGCCGTAGTGAGCGTCATAGACGTCGGCGAGGATATCGAAGGCCACCGCCGCGAGATTCTCGACGGTCGGGATGCGATCGAGCACCACCGTCTTGTGGTCGGCCATCTTCTCGAGGAAGGAGCGCACCACCTCGTCGCGCGCATAGACCAGGAAGGCGTGGTCCCACTTGCCGACCAGGTGCTCCATGGCGAGCGACTTCACGTCGGCGAAATCCATCACCATGCCGCGGTCGGGCGCGCCCTCGGTGTCGACCAGGTCGCCGCGCAGCGTGATTTCGAGCACGTAGCGATGGCCATGCAGGTTGCGGCACTGGCTTCGGTGGTCGGGGATGCGGTGCCCCGCGTCGAATTCGAGTTTTCGGGTAATCAGCACGATGAATGAAGCGCGCGGCTCAGGGAATGTTCAGGTATTTGTGGGTCTGCATCGACAGCCGCCATTGCGGATGGCGCTTGCACCAGTCGATCGCGAGCTTCGTGTTGATGTCGCGCGAGGGGCCGTCCATCGGCTGCACCAGGAAGTAGTCGAAGTCGAGCCTGGCGTAGTCGGCCAGGCGCTGGTTGTCCTGCGGGACCACCACCTTCAGCTCGTGCCCCTTGGTGACCACCAGTGGCGCATCGGCCTTCGGGCTCACGCAGATCCAGTCGATCGTCTCGAGCACCGGCAGCGAGCCGTTGGTCTCGATGGCGATCTCGAAGCCCTGCGCGTGCAGCGCGTCGACCAACGGCTGGTCCAGTTGCAGCATCGGCTCGCCGCCGGTGCAGACCACGAAGCGGTTGGCCTCGCCCTCGGGCCACAGCGAGGCGACCATCGCGGCGAGCTGCTCCGGGGTCTTGAACTTGCCGCCGTTCTCGCCGTCGGTGCCGACAAAATCGGTATCGCAGAAGCGGCACACGGCCGTTTCGCGATCGGCCTCGCGGCCGGTCCACAGATTGCAGCCGGCGAACCGGCAGAACACGGCCGGGCGACCGGCGTTGGCGCCCTCGCCCTGCAACGTGTAGAAGATTTCCTTGACCGTGTACGTCATTCGCTGAGCCGGCGGCGCGAGCCGTCCGTTCCTTTCCCGCGCCTCATGCGGCGCCTGATGCCAGTGATTCCGGGCGATGCGCGAGCGTTCGCGCGTCACATCGTGCTGCTTCGTTGGTCTTGCCTGCTTCCTGATTCGCCCTGCTTGCGTACCCTGCCGCCCTGCCGTTCAGGCCGGCATCTCGGTGACCTGCTCGCCGCTGCGATACGCCTCGTAGCCGCGCTTGCGCAGCTTGCAGGCCGGGCAGGCGCCGCAGCCGAAGCCCCAGTCGTGCAGTTCGGCGCGCTCGCCGACGTAGCAGGTGTGGGTCTCGACGCGCACCAGTTCGACCAGCTCGGCGCCGCCCAGTTGCTCGGCGAGGCGCCAGGTATCGGCCTTGTCGAGCCACATCAGCGGCGTCTCGAGCACCATGCGCGTGTCCATGCCGAGATTGAGCGCCACCTGCAGCGCCTTCATGGTGTCGTCGCGGCAATCGGGATAGCCCGAGAAATCGGTCTCGCACATGCCGCCGACCAGCACCTTCAGCCCGCGCCGATAGGCCAGGGCCGCCGCGATCGTCATGAACAGCAGGTTGCGGCCCGGCACGAAGGTGTTGGGCAGCCCGTTGGCGCTGGTCTCGATCTCGATGGCGCGCGTCATGGCGGTGTCGCTGATCGCGCCGAGCACCGACAGGTCGATCATGTGATCGTCGCCGAGCCGGTTGGTCCATTGCGGAAAGCGCGTGCGCAGCGCCTCGCGCACGCCCTCGCGGCATTCGAGCTCGACGCGATGGCGCTGGCCGTAATCGAAGCCGAGCGTCTCGACCGTCGAATAATGCTCGAGCGCCCAGGCGACGCAGGTCGCCGAATCCTGGCCGCCGGAAAACAGCACGAGCGCGCCGCCTTTAGCGTCTGTCCGAATCACCGTGTACTCCGTATCAGGGGGCTCGCGGCGCGCGATGCCCGGGGACGCCGCCGATGCGTGGCGGGGGCGCCCGCGTGGGCGCTACCGGGCGCGCGGCGCCGCGTCCGCGGCGTGCGGCGGCAGAGCGTCAAACAAAAAAGGACTTGCGGCGCGGAAAACCAGCGTCCTCAAGTCCTTCAAGTCTTTGAGTCGGCAGGGATTTTATCATGCGGCCCGGTATTTCGCCCGGGCGCGGCCATATGCAGCGCCGCATACCGGGAATCGGGCGGCGGCATGTAGCGCACGCGGATCCCCGGCCTTCAAAAGGGAAAAGGTCCAAAAGCCGTGAAGCTTTTGGACCTTTTCGAATGTGGTGGCCTGGGTCGGAATCGAACCAACGACACGCGGATTTTCAATCCGCTGCTCTACCAACTGAGCTACCGGGCCAACGAAGAAGTGAGAGTATAGCCAGGCCCCATCAACCTGGCAAGCCCCTTTTTAAAAATTCCGCAAAAGCTCAGATCCCGCCCTCGGTCGGCTTCTTGCCGAGCTCGACGCCGAGCTGCTTGAGCTTGCGATAGAGGTGGGTGCGCTCCAGGCCCGTCTTTTCCGCCACGCGCGTCATGCTGCCGTTCTCGCGCGCCAGGTGGTACTCGAAGTAGGCGCGCTCGAAGGCGTCGCGCGCCTCGCGCAAGGGGATGTCGAACGGGATCGCCGCGGTCTGGCCGGCGAGGCCCGGCACGGCCGGCGCGTCCTCGCCCAGGACCGGCAGCGCGGCCGCCGAAGCCACCGCCGTCGGCCCGGCCGCGGGCTTGGCGGCCGGATGCTGCGGCACCGGCGCGGCGCCGCGCGCGAGGCCGTGCTCGACCGACTTGAGCAGCTTCTGCAGCGCGATCGGCTTCTCGAGGAAGTCGAGCGCGCCGATCTTGGTCGCCTCGACGGCGGTGTCGATCGTCGCGTGCCCGGACATCATGATCACCGGCATGGTGAGTTGCCCGTGGCTCGCCCACTCCTTCAACAACGTGACGCCGTCGGTATCGGGCATCCAGATGTCGAGCAGCACGAGATCGGGCGCCTGACGCTGGCGATACTCGCGCGCGGCCTGCGCGTTTTCCGCCACTTCGACGACATGTCCTTCGTCGGCGAGGATTTCCGAGAGCAATTCCCGGATGCCCATTTCATCATCTACCACCAGGATGGTTGCCATTTACGCTGCCCTTGTCTGCACTGTTGCTTTTGTCTTGGCGGGTGCCGTTCCGCTGTTCGCTCCGCCCTCGGAGCCCGTCGTGTCGTCGGCGAGTTGCAGGAAGAGGATGGAGACCTGCGCACCCTCGACGACTTCACCCTGCATGCGGTTGCGCAGATCGATCCGCGCACCGTGTTCGTCGACGATCTTCTTCACCGTCGCGAGCCCCAGCCCGGTGCCCTTGGCCTTCGTCGTGACGTAAGGCTCGAAGGCGCGCGTGAGGATGCGCGCCGGGAAACCGGGACCGTTGTCGGAAACGGTCAAGCGCACCGCGATGCGCTTGGTCCCGTCCGCATCGGGGTCGCCATATTCTACTGCCCTCGTTTCGAGCCACACACGTGGTTGCGCGACTTCGGCCACCGAATCCTGCGCGTTCTGCAGCAGGTTGTGGATCACCTGGCGCAATTGCGTGGCGTCGCCGCGGATCACCGGCAGCGGGCCCTGCTCGACCACGATCATGTTCTTGCCCTCGCCCACACCGTACAGCGTCAGCACCTCGCTGACGAGTTCGTTCAACTGCAGGTTGCCGAGCACGGCCGGCGGCGTGCGCGCGTAGTCGCGGAAATCGTCGACCATGCGCTTCATCGCCGCGACCTGGTTGACGATGGTGGTCGCGCCGCGCTTGAGCACCTCGGCGTCGTTCGGCGCGAGCTTGTCGGCCAGCTTCATCTGCAGGCGCTCGGCCGAGAGCTGGATCGGCGTGAGCGGATTCTTGATCTCGTGCGCGAGGCGCCGCGCCACCTCGCCCCAGGCCACCGAGCGCTGCGCGGAGATCACGTCGGAGATGTCGTCGAACACCACCACGTAGCCGGAAGTCTGCGGATCGGCGGCCTCGCTGGCCAGCGCGGACGCAAGACGCGTGCCGCGTACCAGCAGCGTGAGCGGATCGGTTTCGCCGGGCACCACCACCGCGAACTGCTGCTGCCAGTGGCCGCGATCCTCGCCGCCGCCCTGGCCGGCCGCCTCGCGATCGGCGAAGGCCTTGCGCACCATCGCGCCGAATTCGGCCACCGCCGCGATCTGGTCGAGCACGGTGCCGGTCTGCGACTGGAACGGCTGGCGGAAGATGCGCTCGGCGCCGCGGTTGGCGATGCTCAGGCGGAACTGCCGGTCGAGCACGAACACGCCGGCGGTCAGGTTGGCGAGGATGCTTTCGAGATAGGCCTTCGAATATTCGAGCGCGACGCGGTTGCGCTCCACCGCCAGGCGCGCCTCGGAAAGCTGGCGCGTCATGGCGTTGAAGGACTGGGTCAGGAAGCCGAGCTCGTCGCGCGTCTTCAGCTCGCGCTTGGGCGTGTAGTCGCCCTCGGCCACTTCCTTGGTGCCCTGCGCCAGCAGGAACAGCGGCCGCGCCAGCTGGTTGCCGAGCGCCAGCGCGATCATCATCGCGATGAAGGTGGCCAGGAACAGCGCGAGCGTGAGCGTGCCGATGTACATCTTGCGCAGCCCGCTGCGGCCCAGCGACTTCTCCTGATACTCGCGATAGGCGCGCTGCACCGCGTCGGCATTGCGCGCCAGGGTGGGCGACACCGGCTGGGTCAGCTGCAGGTAGCGCTCGGCCGGCTGCAGCAGGGCCGTGGAGGAATCGGGGATGCGCTGCACCACGCGCAGCCGCAGCGCGCCCTTCGATCCGCGCGCGCGCGGATCGCCGTCCACCTCGCCCTCGATCGCCGCGTAGCCGCCGTGCTCGCGCGCCTGGCCCAGCATCAGCGGGGTCGGCATGTCGTCGGGGATCAGCGCCGCGAAATTGCCCGAGGCCTGCGCCACGATATGCAGGTCGGGCGCCGCGCCCGAATTGCCGTGGCCCGGCTCGACGATGGTGGCGTCCTGCACGCCGAACTGGTCGCGCAGGCGCAGCAGGGTGAGCGTGGTGCCGTTGGTATTCGTATCGGCGCTGGCGAGCTGCTCGGACATCAGCCGCGCCTTGCTGCGCAGGTCCGACAGCGAGGCGTCGAGCGTGTCGCGCCCGAGGTTGAGGCCGGCCGTCAGCGCGGTCTCGACGTTGACGTCGAACCAGGACTCGATGCTGCGCGACACGAACTGGTAGGACACGATGTAGATGATGCCGCCCGGCACCACCCCGACCAGGGCGAAGAACACCGCCAGCTTGGCCAGCAGGCGCGTGCCGAACTTGCCCTTGCGCAGCCGCACCACGATCATGCCGACCAGGCTCATCACCACCAGCAGGAACACCAGCGCGACCAGGATGTTGGCGGTATAGAGCCAGGAGTAGTAGCGGTCGAAGAATTCGGTATTGGCGCTGGCCGCCGCGAGCAGCACCAGCAGCAGCAAGGCGGTGACCGCGACCGTCGAGACGATCACGCGCACCAGCAGGCTCTTGCCGAAGAAGCGGCGCAGGTTATTTCGCACGATCGGCCACCGTGAAGGTGAAGCGCTTCCACTCCGAGACCAGGGTCCAGTCGCGGTTGTTCACCGCGTCGACCTGGAACGGCTTGGGCATCAGCGCGGTGTCGAGCTGCATGCGCACCGAGGCCGTGTAGGTCTCGCCGGGAACCACCTGGGCGCGGTCGATCACATGCCAGGAGGTCACGTGCTGGATCACCGCGAGCGCGTCCTTGAGGGTCGGGAAGCCAAGCTGCAGGCCGCCCGTGGAGACGCGATATTCGCGCGTGAGCGGCTGGAACGACAGGCGGATGGTCTGCGAGACCGACACCGGCTGCTCGTCGAACCAGTACCAGCGCGCGCGGCTCAGCTCGAAATCGGTGGTGAAGTAGAGCGGGATGCCCTTGTTGACGGCGTCCTCGAGGTTGGCGTTCAGGTCGAACTCGAAGCGCGCGTCGAGCGCCCAGCCGCTACCGTCCGATTGCAGCGAGGCGCGCTGCACGTTGATCGGATCGGCATGGGCCGGCGCGACGACGGCGAGGCACAGCGTGATCGCGACCAGCAGCGCGGACGCGAACCGAAGTGGAAGGAGGCGTGAGATCGTCACCGTTTCTGAAAGCGCGCGTAGAAGAATCCGTCGTGGTCGGCCTGCCGCGCGGCCTCGTCGTGACCGGCATCGCCAGGCAGCCGGCTCGCGGCGACCCGCGGCAGCAGTTGCCCGGGCGCGTCCAATCGTACCGCATCTTGAACCGCGTCTTCAAACCAGCGCGCCTGTTGCTCGCCTTCCTCGGGGAAGATCGAGCAGGTCACGTAGAGCAATTCGCCGCCCGGCTTCAGCAGCGGCCACAGCGCCAGCAGGATGCGGCGCTGCTCGGCTACCAGCGCCGCGATGTCGGCCTCGCGGCGCAGCCAGCGGATGTCGGGATGGCGCCGCACGATGCCCGAAGCCGAGCAGGGCACGTCGGCCAGGATCCGGTCGAAAGCGCGGCCGTCGTGCCAGGCTTCGGGTGCGCCGGCATCGCCCACGCGCACCTCGGCGGCCAGCTTCAGGCGCGCCAGGTTCTCGCCGATGCGCTCGGCGCGCGTCGCGTCACTCTCCAGTGCCACCACCTCGACATCGGCCAGTTCGAGCAAATGCCCGGTCTTGCCGCCCGGCGCCGCGCAGGCGTCGAGCACGCGCATTCCGTCGCGCGCGCCCAGCCACTCGGCGGCCAGTTGCGCGCCCGCGTCCTGCACCGAGACCACGCCGTCGGCGAAGCCGGGAATCCGGTCCACCGGCAGCGGCGAAGCCAGCCGCACCGCGTGGCGGCCGACCGCGTCGGCCTCGATGCCGTGTTCGCGCAGCGTGGCCAGATAGGCGTCGACATCGGTATGCCGCGCGTTCACGCGCAGCGTCAGCGGGCCGGGCCGCTCGGCGGCCGCGAGGATCGACTGCCAGTGTTCGGGCCAGGCGCGCTCGACCGCGTCGATCCACCAGCCGCGATAGTTCCAGCGCGCGCCGCGATCGGCCTGCCATTGCGCGGCGAACGTCTCGCGCTCGCGCAGGAAACGGCGCAGCACCGCGTTGACGAGCCCCTTCGCGAAGGCGAACTCGCGCCGCGCGCCGACCGCCGTGACCGCCTGGTCGACCACCGTGAACGGCGTATAGGCCGCCTCGGCTTCGTCGTCGAGCAGCAGCGCCAGCGCGCAGGCCAGCAGCGCGCGCACGTGCTCGGGCGGGGCCTTGCTGACCAGCGTACCGACCAGCCATTCGGCGGTGCCGAGCCGGCGCATGGCGCGGTAGGCGATGTCCTGGATCGCGCCGCGCGAAAGCGGCTGCGCGGCGGCCGGCTGGGCGGCCTGCACCGCCGCCAGCGCGGCGGGCAGCGCCGAGCCTTGCGAGACCGCCGTGATCGCGCGCGCGGCGCCGTCCAGCGCGTAGCCGAGCGAGTCGGGCGGCAGGTGCAGCGCCGACAGGCGCGGCGCGGAAGGCCGCTGGCTGGACGGGCTGGGGCGTGACGAACGGGAAGGACGGGCGGAACGGGGCTGGGTCATCGGATACGGGAGCTGGCGGGCCGGCTTGGCGCGGGCCGCGCTCCGGACGAGCACGGCATCAAACGACGCATTGTAGCGCGCCGCCCGCGCGCTCCCGCCGGGGGATGCGTCTCCTGCCGCCCGCCGCGCGTCGGCCAGCCGGCGCGCGGCCGGCTCCCGGGGCGATCAGTAGCGGTAGGTCACCGCGCTCATGCCGAACCAGCTGTTCTTGCTCTGCACGATCGGGCTGTTGCTCGAGGAGCCGAACAGGCGCGTGAGGCCGCCGGTGGTGGTGATCGACCAGCGCTGCGAGAGCGAGTGGGTCCAGGCCGCCGAGACGGTGGCGCGATCGAAACCGCCCTTGGTCGAGTAGGCCGCGAAGCGGCTGCTCGCCGCCTGCGCGGCACTGACGCCGAAGAAGGTCTGGTTGTAGCGGCCGCTGCCGGCGTGCAGGCTGCTGGTCACGCTGACGCTGTCGGCCGTGGTCTGGAACACCGGCACCTCGAGGTCGAGATGGCCGCTCACGCCGCGCGTGGTGTGGGTGAGCGGCTGGTCGAGCGTGACGCTCACGGTGGACACGCCGAACACGCGCGCGCCGGCCTTCAGCGACAGCAGCAACGAGCCGGGGATATTGCCCATGCCCTTGAGGTAGTCGGAGCCGTTGCGGTCGAAGCGGTTCTCGTCGGCGCGGCCGTCGTCGTAGGAGAGCGCCGCGGAGACGAACAGGCCGTTCGAGAAATCGCGGCGGTAGCCGGCGCCGTCCATGCCGAGGAAGAAGCCGTTGTCGAAGCGGGCCGAGATCATCGGCGCCAGGATGGGCCGGTAGTCGCGGCTACCCAGGTAGCGCGAGCTCACGCCGCCGCCCAGCGAGAACAGGTAGACGTTTTCCGCGTGGGCGGCGGAGAAGCAGGCGAGGCCCAGCAAGGGCAGGCAGCGATGGAGCAGACGTAGGCGCACGGCGGGGTTCCCCGGTTGGTGAAGAGGCCGCCGCAGTCTAGGGAGCGTGGCGATGCGCGTCTGTCTCGAAATAATGCGGATTTGTGTGGGACTGTGGGGAAGTGTCGGGATGTGTCGCGTGGGTGAGAGAAGCGGGCGCGGGCAAGCCGGCCAGGCAGCGCAACGCAGGCGTCATGCCTCGGCGTGGCTTGAGGATCGGGTGAACAAGGCGATGCGATGGCGGTGACCGCCGTCACGCAAAATCCGCGGGCATAAAAAACGGGGCTGTCAGCCCCGTGTCCTATCGGTCCTGCCGAGTGTCCCACACGCGGAGGATCACGATGCCGGCCGGAATCGGTTCGTAGGCCGGGACGATTTCGTAGTGAATCTCGTAATCGCCGTGCAAACAAACGTCCTTGTGGATCTCGCGCGCCGGAGGACCTTCCCATCCGTCGAGTTCCTCGCCGATGCGGTGACGCAACGCGACGCCGAGCGATTTTCCTTCGGCGGTGAGCGCCTTCACAATCTCCCGTGCTTTCAGCACTCCATTGATCTTTTTCTCGAACTCGAAGATCGCGAGCATGTCGGACGCCGCCTTGCTCGTGAAAACGACGGGAACTTGCCTCACTCGCCAACCTTCGGCAGCGGTAGTTCGTGGTCGGTCCCGAGCGAATCCGCCCAGCGCTCCATCGCCTCCATCGACACCAATCTCGCCGCGTCGACGTCGTCCAACCCTTCCTGGATCATGGCGCGTTCGCGTTCCGCACGGGCGAGGTAGGCAACCACCGCCTTGCGGACGATCCATTGCTTCGAGCGGTCCAGCCGTGCCGCCATGGCGTCCATCCGCTCCACGAGGTTGACGGGCAATTGTGCCGTTACCGTTTTCAACGCTTCAGCCATGCCGGGCCTCCGTCATCTGCGTTTCCGAAGGCCCTATTGTAAAACAATAGACACCCTCGAGAGGCCCAATTGATTGCTGCTCGAACGGCAGCGCGTGGATCGGCGATGGTTTTTGTCGTTGACCGAAATCCTGCTTTCGACGCATTGCGCGCCGAGGTCTGTTCCTGCATCGATCGTTTGACCGTCGCTGATCCCTAGCCCCGCCTACCGTTCGCGCGTCTTGAGCGATAGGCGGGATCGATATCCCGCAGTCATCGCGACGATCAGGATACCGACGGCATCCCGACCTCGAAAATCACTCGAAGCGCCCCGTGCGCGCCATCTCCATCAGGCGCGCGATGCGCTCCTCGGTGGCCGGGTGAGTGCTGAACAGGTTCTGCAGCCCACCACCGGCCAGCGGATTCATGATCATCATCTGCGCGGTGGCCGGGTGCGCCTCGGCCGTCGCGAAGGGGATGCCGGCGGCATAGCGATGGATCTTGTCGAGCGCGGTGGCGAGCGCCTGCGGATCGCCCGAGATCTGCGCGCCGCCGCGGTCGGCCTCGAATTCGCGGGCGCGCGAGATCGCCATCTGGATCAGCGCGCCGGCGATCGGCGCAAGCAGCGCCACCGCGATACCGGCGATCGGGTTGCTCGGGCGGCCGTTCTCGTCGCGCCCGCCGAAGAACATCGCGAAGTTCGCGAGCGCCGAGATCGCGCCGGCCATGGTGGCCGAGATGGTCGAGATCAGAATGTCGCGGTGCTTGACGTGGGCCAGCTCGTGCGCCATCACCCCGCGCATCTCGCGCTCGGACAGCACGCGCAGGATGCCGGTGGTGGCAGCCACCGCCGCATGCTCGGGGTCGCGCCCGGTGGCGAACGCGTTCGGCGCGGCCTCGTCGATCAGGTAGACGCGCGGCATCGGCAGGTTCGCGCGCGTGGCCAGCTCGCGCACCATGCGATAGAACTGCGGCGCGGTGCTCTCGTCGACTTCCTGCGCGTTGTACATGCGCAGCACCATCTTGTCCGAGTACCAGTACGAGAAGAAATTCATGGCGAGCGCGAACAGCAGCGCGATCATCATGCCGCGCGAGCCGCCGATCATCCCGCCGATCACGATGAACAGGGCCGTGATCGCGGCCATCAGCATCGCCGTCTTGACCCAATTGAACATAGTCCACTCCTTGAGACCGTAACCACACTCGGCGGCATCCCAGTCGCGCCGCCAAGCGATTGTAAGCGAATCGTTAGATAAGGGCGTGTCGGAAAAATTCAATATCTCGAAATGACGAAACGCGTGAGTGACAGAACGCGTATCGGCACCGCCTCAGCGCTGGGTCGCCGCGGCCAGCCGCAGGCCGAGGCCGACGAAGGCGCTGCCGACCAGGCGGTCGAGCCAGGTCTTCAGCGCGCCGTTGCCGGCGAAGCGCCGCGTGACGGTGCCGGCCACCCAGGCCACCACCAGGCTCCAGATCAGGCCCTGCAACACGAATACGCCGCCCAGCGCGAGGAACGCGAGGGTCTTGTGCGCGCTGTCGGCCGCCACGAATTGCGGGAAGAACGAGATGAAGAACAGCACCACCTTCGGGTTCAACACGTTGGTGGTGACGCCCTGCACGAACAGCTGGCGCAGGGGGCGCGCCGGACCGGCGGCAGCCGGTGCTTCGGAAGACGCCGGCGTCGCGGCGGGCCGCGACAGCACCAGCTTCACGCCGAGGTAGATCAGGTAGGCGGCGCCGGCGTACTTGACGGCCGTAAAGGCCAGCGGCGAGGCGGCGATCAGCGCGGTCAGCCCGAACGCGCAGGCCAGCGTGTGGACGCCGCAGCCGGCCGCGATCCCGAACGCCGAGACGATGCCGGCGCTGCGGCCCTGCGCGACGCTGCGGCCGACGATATAGGCGGTATCCGGGCCGGGCGTGATGTTCAGCAGGAACACGGCCAGCACGAAGAAACCGAAATGGGTGATGCCAAGCATGGGGGGACCTTCGAAACCGCGGCGGGGACAGCAGGCATTCTACGCGTCTCGTCGCGCGGGCGGCAGCGCTTGGGGCGCAACCTCGGCGGCGGCATTAACGGCATTCGCGGCGATCGCGACGCCGCGCGGCGAGGCGGCACCGGAGCGGATCGCACGCCGCCCGAAGCGCCGCGCGATCGCCGCCGGCTTCGGCCCCGCCCGCCGCTCAGGCCGGCTCGGGCAAGGCGAAACGCTGGCCGGCCGCGAGCGGCGCGCCGGCCAGGAACTCACGCGCGGGCAGCCGCTTGCCGCCCGGTTTCTGCAACTGCGTGACGCGCAGCGTACCGCTGCCGCAGGCGATCAGCACGCCTTCGGCACCAGCTTCGACGATGGTGCCGGGCTCGGCCGCGCCGCGCGCGGCCACCGCCTCGGCGGCCCACAGCTTCAGCACGCTGCCATCGAGCGTACCCGCGCCGCCCGGGAACGGATCGAAGGCGCGGATGCGCCGCGCCAGTACCTCGGCCGGCTCGCGCCAGTCGAGCGCGGCCTCGTGCTTGCCGATCTTCTCGGCATAGGTGATGCCCTCGGCCGGCTGCGGCGTGGCGGCGAGCTTGCCCTCGCGCTCGAGCTTCACCAGCGCCTCGACGATCAGTTGCGCGCCGAGCGTCGCGAGCTTGTCGTGCAGCGACGCGGTGGTGTCATCCCCGGCGATCGCCACGCGCGCCTCCGAGATCATCGCGCCGGTATCGAGCCCCGCATCCATCTGCATCAGCGTGACGCCGGTCTCGGCGTCGCCGGCCTCGATCGAGCGGTGGATCGGCGCGGCGCCGCGCCAGCGCGGCAGCAGCGAGGCATGGATGTTGATGCAGCCGTGGCGCGGGATATCGAGCACTTCCTGCGGCAGCAGCAGCCCGTAGGCGGCCACCACCATCACGTCGTGCGGCGTGGCGTTCAGCGTGTCGAGCGCGGTGGCCGCCTCGGCCGGGAACTTGCCGTTGCGGCGCAGCGAGGGCGGCTGCGCGACCGGCAGGCCGTGTTCGAGCGCGTATTGCTTGACCGCGCTGGCCTGCAGTTTCATGCCGCGCCCGGCGGGCCGGTCGGGCTGGGTCAGCACCAGCGGCACCGGGAAGCCGGCTTGATGGATCGCGGCCAGCGCGGCCGCGGCGAATTCCGGCGTGCCGGCGAAGATGACGCGCAACGAATGGCTCATGGAGGATCGGTCCGTCACGCGCGTCACATCGCGCGTTCGAGTTTCTTCATCTTGCTCTTGATGCGGTTCTGCTTGAGCGGCGAGAGGTACTGGACGAACACGCGGCCCATCAGATGATCCATCTCGTGCTGGATGCAGACCGCCAGCAGCCCCTCGCACTCGAGCTCGAAGGGCTGGCCGTCGCGGCCCAGCGCGCGCACGCGCACGTGATCGGGCCGCTCGACCTCGTCGTAGACGCCCGGCACCGACAGGCAGCCTTCCTCGTAGACCTGCTTGCCGTCGCTGGACCAGACGATCTCGGGATTGATGAAGACCTGCAGCGCGTTCTTGTCCTCGGAGGTGTCGATCACGATCACACGCTCGTGCACGTCCACCTGGGTGGCGGCCAGGCCGATGCCGGGCGCGGCGTACATGGTCTCGGCCATGTCGTCGACCAGCTTGCGGATGCGATCGTCGACCACGTCGACGGGCTTGGCCACCTTGTGCAGCCGTTTGTCGGGGTAATGCAGGATGTTCAGAAGCGCCATGATGTTTCGATTCGGAAAGCGGTTGGGGCGGGCGGACCGGCCATTCGGCCGACTGGCCGCGCCGTCGCGATAGCCGGAAGATGAGGCTGCAATCGCGCGATATCCAGCGCGCAGCCCAACGCGGCGGGCCGGTGCGCGCGATCGTTCGTTTTATTTCGAATGGCGAAAATTCTAGCATGGCGGCTTGCGCGTCGCAGGCCGTGGGCCGGGCGGGGCCGATGAGCGCGGCCGTGCCCGCGCGCGAGACGCTGCTTGCCTGGTTGCATCTGGCCTCGGTGCCGAGCCTGCCGGCCGCGGCCTGCGAGGCGCTGCTGCGCGCCTTCGATTCGATCGAGGCGCTGTTCGGCGCCGATCACGCGCGGCTCGCGGCGCTGGTTGGCCCGGCCGTCGCGCGTATCGTGCTGGGGCCGCGCGGCGCGGGCTGTGAGGCGGCCGCC
Source organism: Burkholderia sp. SJZ089 (assembly GCF_007828315.1). Taxonomy (NCBI): domain Bacteria; kingdom Pseudomonadati; phylum Pseudomonadota; class Betaproteobacteria; order Burkholderiales; family Burkholderiaceae; genus Burkholderia; species Burkholderia sp. SJZ089. The sequence continues at coordinate 602,369 of NZ_VIUM01000002.1, forward strand.
GATGCCGTGCTCGACTGGCTCGCCACGCCGCACGCCCGCCTGCTCACACGCCACGATCCTGCCTACCCGCCGCGCATCGCGATGCTCTACGATCCGCCGCCGCTGCTATATGTAAGAGGCGATCCCGCCTGGCTGCAAGCGCGCGCGGTGGCGATGGTCGGCAGCCGGCTCGCCACGCCGCAGGGCCGCGCCGATGCCGCCTATTTCGCGCGCCGCTTCGCCGACGCGGGGCTGGTGGTGGTGTCGGGGCTCGCGCGCGGCATCGACGCGGCCGCGCATCGCGGCGCGCTGGAGGGCGCGGCCGGCACCGTCGCGGTGGTCGGCACGGGGCTCGATCGCGTCTACCCTGCCGCGCATCGGCAACTCGCCCGGCAGATCGCGGCGCACGGCGCGCTGCTGTCCGAATGGCCGCTCGGCACGCCGGCGCGCGCGGCCAACTTCCCGCAGCGCAATCGCCTGATCGCGGCGCTCTGCGAGGGCGTGCTGGTGGTCGAGGCGGCGCCGCGCTCGGGCTCGCTGATCACCGCGCGCCTGGCCAACGAGCTGGGCCGCGACGTGTTCGCGATCCCCGGTTCGATCCATGCCCCGCTCTCGCGCGGCTGCCATGCCCTGATCCGCGATGGCGCGAAGCTGGTCGAGACGCCGGCCGACGTGCTGGTGGAGCTCGGCATCGCGGCGGTCGACGTCGATGCGATGGTCCGTGAAGGCGAAGCGGCAAGCACTCGCTCCGCCGCGAAGCGCAGCCGCCATGCCGACGCTCACGATTGCGCCACGCGCGATCCAGCCTATCCGCGAGACCGCCCGGATCTGGAATGCACCGACGACGGCGCATCGCCACGCCACGTCGACGGCGGCGCCGATCACCTCACGCCGGCCAGCGGTGCCGCCCGGCAAGGCGCCCCCTTGCCGCCCGAGGCGCTGGCCCTGCTCGACGCGCTCGGCCACGGCCCGGTGCCGGTCGATCTGCTGGCCGCGCGCGCCGGCATCGCCGCCGACGCGCTGCCGCACCTGCTGCTACGGCTGGAACTGGCCGGCCGCGTGGCGAGCCTGCCCGGCGACCGCTACCAGCGGCTCGACGCACCCGCCACGCCCCCCGCGCATGCCGTGCTACATTCCGGCGATATGGCGCAACCCGCGCCACCGCCATCCAGCAAGGAACCGTGATGCCCGCGCTGAACCTCGACACCGACGCCGATCGGATCGCCGAGCGCCTCCGTGACCCCAACGCGCTGCTCGTCGCCTGCCTGTGCGCCGAATGGTGCGGCACCTGCCGCGACTACGACGACACCTTCGAGCGGCTCGCCGCCGCCCATCCCGAGGCCTGCTTCGTGTGGATCGACATCGAGACCCATGCCGACCGCCTCGACGATTTCGACGTCGAGAACTTCCCGACCATCCTGATCGAGGACGCCCACGCCGTGCGCTTCTTCGGCACCGTGCTGCCGCACGCGGGCATCGTCGAGCGGATGCTGAGCGATCTGAGCGCGATTCCCGGGGTGACCCATGCGCCGAAACTGCGCAATCTGCTCGACGTGGCCGTCTGACCCCGAAGTCGATGCATCTGCACACCGATCGCTCGCACCCCGCCGAGGCCCGCGCCACACGGCGCTTCGGCAGGCTTGCCGGCGCTTCGGCCCCCACTTATGATGGGCCGCTTTTTACGCGAGCCGGGTGACGACCCGGCGCCGTGTGCTATAAAGCCGACGTAAAAGGGCCGTCAGACGGCCATCCGGTCTATCCAACCCACTCGAGTCATGTCCAAAGCACTGATCATTGCGGAAAAGCCTTCTGTCGCGAACGATATCGCGCGGGCCCTGGGCGGCTTTACCAAGCATGACGAATACTTCGAAAGCGACGACTTCGTCCTATCGTCCGCGGTCGGCCACCTGCTCGAAATCGCCGCGCCCGAGGAATACGAGGTCAAGCGCGGCAAATGGAGTTTCGCGCATCTGCCCGTCATCCCCCCGCATTTCGACCTCAACCCGATCGCAAAAAGCGAATCGCGGCTCAAGGTGCTGACCAAGCTGATCAAGCGCAAGGACATCGACCGCCTCATCAACGCATGTGACGCGGGGCGCGAGGGCGAGCTGATTTTCCGCCTGATCGCGCAGCACGCGAAGGCCAAGCAGCCGGTCCAGCGCCTCTGGCTCCAGTCGATGACGCCGGCCGCGATCCGCGACGGTTTCGCCAAGCTGCGCAGCGACGCCGACATGCAGCCGCTGGCCGACGCCGCCCGCTGCCGCTCGGAAGCCGACTGGCTGGTCGGCATCAACGGCACGCGCGCGATGACCGCCTTCAACAGCAAGGGCGGCGGCTTCTTCCTGACCACCGTCGGGCGCGTGCAGACGCCGACGCTGTCGATCGTGGTGGAGCGCGAGGAGAAGATCCGGCGCTTCGTGCCGCGCGACTACTGGGAAGTGCGCGCCGAATTCGTCTGCGCCGGCGGCTTCTACGAAGGCCGCTGGTACGACCCGAAATTCAAGCGCGACGAGCACGATCCCGAGAAGCGCGATTCGCGCCTGTGGGCGCTGCCGGCGGCCGAAACCATCGTGGCGGCCTGCCGCGGCCAGATCGGCGTGGTCAGCGAGGAATCCAAGCCCTCGACCCAGCTCTCGCCGCTGCTCTACGACCTGACCAGCCTGCAGCGCGAGGCGAACAGCCGTTTCGGCTTCTCCGCCAAGAACACGCTGGGCCTGGCCCAGGCGCTGTATGAAAAGCACAAGGTGCTGACCTACCCGCGTACCGACGCGCGCGCGCTGCCCGAGGACTACCTCGGCACCGTCAAGCAGACCATGGAGATGCTCAAGGAGAGCAACAACTACCTGCCGCACGCCAAGCAGGTGCTCGACAAGGGCTGGGTCAAGCCGAACAAGCGGATCTTCGACAACGCCAAGATCAGCGACCACTTCGCCATCATCCCGACGCTGCAGGCGCCCAAGGCCCTGTCCGAGCCGGAGCAGAAGCTCTACGACCTGGTGGTCAAGCGCTTCCTGGCGGTGTTCTTCCCGGCGGCCGAGTACAAGGTCACCACCCGCATCACCGAGGTGGCCGGCCATCACTTCAAGACCGAGGGCAAGGTGCTGGTCGAGCCGGGCTGGCTGCAGGTCTATGGCCGCGACGCCGAGGGCGCCGATGCCAACCTGGTGCCGGTGCAGAAGGACGAGAAGGTCAAGACCGACAAGATCGCCGCGCACCAGCTGGTGACCAAGCCGCCCGCGCGCTATTCGGAAGCCACCCTGCTGTCGGCGATGGAAGGCGCCGGCAAGCTGGTCGAGGACGACGAGCTGCGCGAGGCGATGGCCGCCAAGGGGCTCGGCACGCCGGCCACGCGCGCGGCCATCATCGAAGGCCTGCTCGGCGAGAAATACCTGATCCGCGAAGGCCGCGAGCTGATCCCGACCGCCAAGGCGTTCCAGCTCACCACCCTGCTGCGCGGCCTCGGCGTGAAGGAGCTGACCGCGCCCGAGCTGACCGGCGAATGGGAATACAAGCTCTCGCAGATGGAACGCGGCAACCTGCCTCGCGATACCTTCATGCAGGAAATCGCGCGGATGACGCAGACCATCGTCAAACGCGCCAAGGAATACGATTCGGACACGATCCCGGGCGACTACGCGACGCTCCAGACGCCGTGCCCGAATTGCGGCGGCCAGGTGAAGGAGAACTACCGGCGCTTCGCCTGCACCAAGTGCGAGTTCTCGATCTCCAAGATCCCGGGCAGCCGCCAGTTCGAGATCCCCGAGGTCGAGGAACTGCTGCAGAAGAAGGAAATCGGCCCGCTGTCGGGCTTCCGCAGCAAGATGGGCCGGCCGTTCTCGGCGATCCTCAAGCTGTCCTTCGACGACGAGACCAAGAACTACAAGCTCGAGTTCGATTTCGGCCAGGACCAGGGCGGCGAGGACGGCGAGGCGCCCGACTTCTCCGCGCAGGAGCCGGTGGGCGCCTGCCCGAAGTGCGGCGCTCGCGTGTTCGAGCACGGCATGAGCTATGTCTGCGAGAACTCGGTGGCCAACCCGAAGACCTGCGACTTCCGCTCCGGCAAGGTGATCCTGCAGCAGGAGATCGCTCGCGAGCAGATGGCCAAGCTGCTGTCGGACGGCCGCACCGACCTGCTGCCGAACTTCAAGTCCTCGCGCACCGGCCGCAACTTCAAGGCCTTCCTGGTCAAGCAGCCCGACGGCAAGATCGGCTTCGAGTTCGAGAAGAAGGAGCCGAAGCCGGGCGCCGCCGCCAAGAAGACCGCGGCGAAGAAGACCGCCGCGGCCGCCAACGAGGACGGCGCCGGTTCGGATGCGGCCGAAGCCGCAGTACCGGCCAAGAAGACGGCCGCCGCGAAGAAGGCGCCGGCCGCCAAGAAAACGGCTGCGGCCAAGAAGGCACCGGCTCGCAAGACCGGTTCGTGACGAGGTAGCGCGGGGCGGCCCTTCGTGGGCTGCCCCTCGCCATCTCGGGCAAAGCGATCCGCAAGACGCAAAAAGCGCGCTGTCCTCACGGACAGCGCGCTTTTTTGTGTTCGGCGCCTACGGCTTAGAGCGGCGTCGGCGCGGTCACGCGCTGGCGATTCTTCGGCAGCGGCGCCGGCATCGACGGGCCGGCCGGGCGCGAGCTGCCTTGCGGCGCGGCGGCCAGGTCAGACTGCGACGGCGGCTGCAGGCCGCTGCCGGCCCACTGCTCGCCGAGCGCCGTTTCCGGCGAATGGCTGAAGTGCTCGACCAGGTGATCGATGAAGGTGCGGACCTTGGCCGGCAGGTGGCGACGGCTCGGGTACGCAACGTTGATCTCGACTTGCGGCAGGCGGTAGTCGGGCAGCAGGCGCACCAGCTTGCCGCGCGCCGTGTCGCCGCCGATCAGGTAGCTCGGCAGCATCGCGATGCCCATGCCGAGCAGCGCGAACTGGCGCAGCATCTCGGTATTGTTGGCGACGATCACATTGGTCGGCCGCACCCGCACCTCGCCGTCCGGCCCCGTGAACACACGCTCGTCGCCCCAGTATTCGGAGGGCAGGCTCAGCGAGGGGTGCTCCATCAAATGCTCGGGATGGGTCGGCACGCCATGCTGCTCCAGGTAGGCGGGCGTCGCGCAGACCGTCATGCAGCCGGTGGTCAGGCGGCGCGTGACGATGCTGGCGCTGCGCATCTGCCGCGCGATCACCACGCCGACGTCGAAGCCTTCCTCGACCAGGTCGACCTGGCGGTCAACGAGGGTCAGGTCGGGAATCACCTTGGGATAGCGCTGGGTGTAGGTCTGCAGCACCGGCGCGAGGTTGTGCAGGCCGAACACGACCGGCGCGACGATGCGCAACGTGCCGACCGGCTCATGATTGCGCGCCACCACCATCTGCTCGACGTCCTCGAGCTCGTCGAGAATCTGGCGGGCACGTTCAAGATAGACCTGACCGGATTCGGTCAGGGAAAGGCTGCGCGTGGTCCGGTTCAGCAGGCGCGTGCCGAGCCGGCCTTCGAGATCCGCGACATGGCGCGTGGCCACGGCGTTCGAGATATCCATCGCACTGGCCGCTCGCGCGAAGCTGCCCAGATCCGCCACCTTGACGAACACTCGCATCGACTGCAAATGATCCATAACCACTCCCGCCGCTGTGCTTTACAGCTTCAAAATTGTGTAGCAAATGCGTAATTCTCCTACGACAGCGGATTTGGTGCAGAGTTGCCGTCAGAGTGTGGGAAATCCACAAAAAATGTTCGCCCCAGCCCGGGCTTGAGCCAGGATTCATCTAATTATTCTGATCACAGAAACAATAGGCTCCGAATACGCCCATTTTCTACGCCAGCTCAACGGTGGCCGGCATTGCGTACGATCAGCGATCGACAAGATGGCGCCGCAGCGCCCGTAACAAGCTGTTAAAAAGCGATACACCCGCGCCGCCGCCGTCATAAGATCATGGCGGCCCCGCCGTGCGGGCCGCCGGCGCGCCTTGTCGCCCGGTGCTTTCCGTCTTTCGTGCCGCTTCCGAACCCTTCATGAAAATAGCCATCCTCGACGACTATCAGGACGCCGTCCGCAAGCTCACCTGTTTCGAGTTGCTCGCCGACCACGAGGTTAAGGTCTTCAACAATACCGTGCGCGGGCTCGGCCAGCTCGCGAGCCGCCTCGCCGAAGTCGAGGCCCTGGTCCTGATTCGCGAACGTACGCACATCACCTCGCAACTGCTGGCAAAACTGCCGCATCTGCGCATGATCAGCCAGACCGGCAAGGCTTCCAGCCATATCGACATGGCTGCCTGCACCGAGCGCGGCATCGCCGTGCTGGAAGGCACCGGCTCGCCGGTGGCGCCGGCCGAGCTGACCTGGGCGCTGATCATGGCCGCCCAGCGCCGCATCCCGCAGTATGTCGCCAACCTCAAGCAGGGCGCCTGGCAACAATCGGGCCTGAAGACCTCGGCGATGCCGCCCAACTTCGGCCTCGGCCAGGTGCTGCGCGGCCAGACGCTCGGCATCTGGGGCTACGGCAAGATCGGCCAGATGGTGGCCGGCTACGGCAAGGCCTTCGGCATGAAGGTGCTGGTGTGGGGCCGCGAGCATTCGATCGAGCGCGCGCGCGCCGACGGCCACGACACGGCGGCCAGCCGCGAAGCCTTCTTCGAGGAGGCCGATATCCTCACCCTGCATCTGCGCCTGAACGACGAGACGCGCGGCATCGTCAAGCAGGACGACCTGATGCGCATGAAGCCGACCTCGCTGCTGGTGAACACCAGCCGCGCCGAACTGCTCGAGGACAGCGCGCTGGTCAATGCGCTCGCCTACAACCGGCCGGGCATGGTCGCCATCGACGTGTTCGAGAGCGAGCCGATCCTGCAGGGCTACAGCCTGCTGCGCATGGAAAACGTGATCTGCACGCCGCATATCGGCTATGTCGAGCGCGAGAGCTACGAGCTGTATTTCGGCGCCGCGTTCCGCAATATCCTCGCCTTCGATTCGGGCGACATGTCGAGCGTGGCCAACCCCGACGCGCTGGTCGGCGGGCGCAGCCGGCGCGCCTGAGCGGCGCCGGGCAAAGGCATGGCGGCGCCTTGCGCGCCGCCGCCCGTCTCTATCTTTCTGTCTATCGAAGCCTCAGGACGCGACGCTTTCGCGCCGCGCCTGCGCAGCTTCCGTTCCCATCGCGGCGACGAAGTCCTCGCCGTCGCGGCGGCCGAGATCGTAGGCGTGCTGCATCTGGCCGGGGCTCGTGTAGTCCCAGCTCGAGATCGGCACCTTGGCCGAGGGCTGCACGTAGAGACGCGTCTGCTCGCCGTGCGCGACCGTGAAGCGCTGCGGCCGCGGATAGCGCCGCGTCACCATCACCAGCACCCTGCCCGGCGTGGCGTCGAGCGCGCCGACCGGCACGTTGTCGACCATCCCGCCATCCAGCACCGGCCGCCCCGCGCGACGCAGCACCGGCGTGAACGGCGGCGTGCACGAGGACTGCAGGATCAGGTCGGCCAGCTCGTCGACATGGGCGCAATCCTGGGCGCGCACGAACTCCGGGCGAAAGCCGAGCGACTGGCCGAGCGTGGGATGCAGCGTCTTGCGGATGTATTTCTCGATGTTGTAGGCGATCAGGCCCGCCGCCACCGCGCTGCGCGCGCCGAGCCAGCGCGGCACGTGCGACACGCCGATGCGGATTTCCGGCGCGTCGGCCAGCTGGGTGAAGCGCTCGCCGTAGATATCGACCAGCGCCTGCCGATAGATCCGGTAATGCGGGAACACCGGCTTGCCGCGCAGCAGGTTGCCCCAGTAGGCGTTCCTGGTGTTGCCGCGCAGGGCGTCCAGGTAATAGCGCATCACCCATTGCGAGTCGCTCGTATAGAGCATGCAGGCCGTGGCCGCGCCGGCCGAGATGCCGGTGATCACGCGCGGACGGATGCCGAGCGCCGGTTGCGCGACGTCCCAGAAACCCGCCTGCCACCAGCAGCGGTTGCCACCGCCGGCGAATACGACCTGGTCGAACATGGACTGACTCTCTTTCTCTCTTCGTTTGTCTGGCTGGATTGCCGTTGCCGCGGCTCAGTTGACGAGCGCGTAGGTGGAGGTGGCATGCACCGCCATCCGCCCTTCGTCGTCGAGCACCTCGATCTCGCCGAACACGAGGTTGCGGCCCATGCGCAGCACGCGCGCCGTGACCAGCAGGTCGCCGCAGCGGACCGCGCGCATGAAGCTGGTGTTCAGCGCGACGGTGGTCATCGGCCGGAATTCGCCGAGCTTCAGCGAGATCGCGGCGAGCATCGCCGTGTCGGCCGCGGCCATGAACACCTGGCCGCAGATCACGCCGCCCGAATGCCGCAGCTCGCCCGAGAACGGCAGGCGCAGCGTCACCGCCTCGTCCGATACGGCCACCGGCACCAGCCCGAGCGAGCGCACCCAAGGCGCGAGCAGCCGATCGAGCAGCTCGCGAACCGCGTTCTCGTCCATCGTGGAATCCTCGGCAGGGCCGCGCGAATGCTGCGCGGCGGATGTGGGCGTCATCATACCGGGAGCGTCGAGGGCTCGACGTTTCGTGCGCCGAGGAAGGCCTCGGGATGGGTTCCAGAACTTTTTGGAGAAAAAAGCGAGAAAGGGCTAGACACGGGGCGGAAGCTCGTGCATAATCTTTTTTCTGTTGGGGGCGTTAGCTCAGTTGGTAGAGCAGCGGACTCTTAATCCGTAGGTCGAGTGTTCGAGTCACTCACGCCCCACCAAAGAATTCCCTTCAGAATCAAGAAACTATGCCGCCGCTAGTCAGCGGCATTTTTTCTTTCTGCTCCCCCAATCTTGACCAAAACTTGACCGTACCTGCGTGTTCGGCCAAGTGACTGGGGGCGAGGTGGGCGTACTTCTGCACCATCTCAATCGTTTCCCACCCGCCCAGTTCCTTCAGCACCATCAACGGCGTGCCGCGCTGGACATGCCAGCTTGCCCATGTGTGGCGCAGATCGTGCCAGTGAAAATCGTCGATGCCGACTGCTTGGCAGGCCCGCTCCCAGTCTCGTGTGTCGATTTGCTGGATGCGAGCATCGAGCCCTTCCCCGCGAGTGAAAACGAGACGCTCTGAAGACTCTAACCGGCGAGCGAGCACACCCACCGCGTCGTCGTTCAGCGGCACTGAGCGCGCACGCTTGGATTTCGCCCCCTATGCGTGATCCACGCATTGCACTGGGCCAAATCGACCTGGGACGGCGTAAGCCCAAACAGCTCGGACTGACGCATGCCCGTGGCGACCGCCACAATGGTAGCGTCACGCATCCAGCGCAATCGCAGTGCATTGATGAGCGCCGCGATAACCTCGGGCGGCTCCCATCGGACACGCACGTCCGGCTCGAAGTACCGGGGGAGTTTGGGCACCCGGTCGATCCACTCCCATGCCTCGCACAGATTCAGCAGACGCTTGATAGTAGCGATATACCGATTGCGCGTGCTGCCGGTCAGCTGCTCGGCAGGCTTACCCTTAACAACTCGATGCGTGGGCAAGGCGTCCGTGATTTCGTCGGCTGTTAAAGAACGAACCGAGCGGCCCGAGAACTGCTCGCGCCAGTACGCGACATGCCGCAGCTTGGTGGCGTAGTCGCGCTGGCCCCCACACTCCCGTAAGAACTTGACGGCCGCTTCCTCGAAGGAGCGATCAGGCACTTCGCCCAGCTTGTCCTGTCGCCATAGTTCAGCCTTCAGGCAGTCGTGGTATTTCTGGGCCGCCTTCCGGTCTTTGGTTTCAGTAGAGCGTCTAATTCTTTCGCCGCCTGGCGTGCGGATGTCGAGATGCCAGACCCCGGAATTTTTATCTTTGCGGATGGACATTGATTCTCTCCAGCGACCCGCATCGATAGCCGGGTCACATTGTTCTTGGTTTCACAGAGTTCGGCAAGCCGGGACGGCAATACTCGCCAGACGCGTGAGCCCGGCAGCCGGAACCCGACACGGTGCCGCATCGCGAAAACCGTGCTGTAGGACAGTTGCAGTCGGTCGGCAACCTGCTGCAGCGTCAGGGCCATTTCCTCATTCATGGCGGCTCAGCCTTCTTTGGCGCCGACCAGCATGGTCACGATGGGGGCACGCCCCCGTGTTCGCTCCACGGTAATCAGGCCCGCCGCCTGGAGGCGGTCGAGCGCCTCGTATTTGGCGTCCCGGGCGACCCCCAGAACGGCCAGCGCCTTCGCTCCCAGCTTGACGGTATGGGTCTTCTGGAGGCCGGCCAGGTATTGCAGGGCAAGCGCCACATGCAAGGTCTTCCCTGGCAGGCAGGCCGCCCGGCCGATCCAGTCCAGGGGAATCGGCCCCTTGATGAACCGGCCGCCGTGGGACACGGGCCTGACCGGAGCTTCTCCTTGCACTGGAACCAGCGCCTGAGCAGCGTGCGACCACGACAGCCTCACCTCATCGATCGCGACCGGCATCATGCGACGACGGTTCGTCTTTCAGGTTGGTGGCCTGTAGCACCTCATATGCGCCGAGGTCCCGGTTCGACTTGATGCGAACCCAGTGTGTTTTTGCCAGATTGGCCCCAGCGTGTGCGGACTGAGACCATGTGTCGAGGCGACCATCCGGGCCGGGCATGTTCACCAGCCACACGAAAGGATTTCCGTCGCGGGTTACCCCGACGTACAGCTGCTTCGCCTTCGCCTCTTGGGCGAGGGCTGGGTACAGTTCGGGCCGCACCAGATAAACGTCGTTATCCTCCTTCAGCTCCACGACAGCGACTGGGATAGTCCAGTCTGGGTTCGGGTTCACACGGACGTAAGCCTGAGGGCTGGGCTTGCGGATGGGCACCCGGTGCTGCCTTCCAAACCACGGTTGCAGCCTGCTCAACAGCGTTCGTCCGATAAAATACGAGGCCGCCTCCAAACTGACCAATCCGACCGCAAGGGAATTGAAGGAAACGCTCATGGCACCGAACACGAACGAAGCCTTCTCCCGCGTGAAGATTGACGCTCAGCTCAAAGACAAAGGCTGGGACGTGCTCGATACCAACTCGGTCCGGTTTGAATATGTGCTGCCCGACAAGACGAAGGCCGATTACGTACTGTGCGACCGCAATGGGCGCGCGCTCGCTGTCATCGAGGCCAAGAAGGCATCCATCAATCCCGCGCAGGCCGAAGCGCAGGCTAAGGGGTACGCTGAGCAGATCAAGGTACCTTACATTTTTCTCGCCAACGGCGACGAAATTCGCTTTTGGGAATGGCAACGCGAAGCATTCCCGCGCGCAGTCAAGACATTCTTCTCGCAAGATGACCTGGAACGCCGCGCCGCGACGGCCCAGGTGAAACGCGATCCGTTGACCATGCCCATCGACCGGCACATCGTCGAGCGTGATTATCAGACCGAGTGCATTGATACCCTGTGCCGGGAGATCGGCGCAGGCCGTCGCAAGTTGCTGGTGGAGATGGCGACCGGCACAGGCAAGACCCGTACCGCCGCAGCGTTCATCAAACGGCTTTTCGAAGCGAATGCGGTCACGCGCGTACTGTTTCTGGTGGATCGCATTCAGCTGGCAAGGCAGACAGAGGATGTGTTTGTCGAGCACCTGACCGACTATCCCTCCTATGTGCTGCGGGCCGGACGCCGATTTCAGGACGAGAAGCGCATCACGATCACTACGCTGCAAAGCATGGTGAACATCTACCGTGACTATTCGTCTGGCTATTTCGATTTGGTGATCTCAGACGAATGCCACCGCTCGATTTATGGCAAGTGGAGCGGCGTGCTGAAACACTTTGACGGCATTCAAGTCGGGCTAACCGCCACACCGTGCGTCGCGAACCCGGAAGATTTCGGTGACGACGAGGACAAGCTGTTCATTCGCGACACGTTGCGCTTCTTTGAGGTAGATCGCCCGACCTTCAGCTACAAGATGAAGGATGCGATCCGGGACGGCTACCTCGTGCCCTATCAGGTTTTCAAGGCTAAAACAGTCAAGACGGCGGCGGATGGCGGCTTTCCGGTAAGCCGGAAAGAACTCGACTGGTCGGCGATGGATGCCGAGACGCATGCCGAACTGGAAGCGCTGTTCGGCAGTCAGGACACCATTGTCGTTGACCCGTCCGTGCTGGAGCGGAAATTCACGATCCCCGAGCGCAATCGCGCAATCGTGCGCGAGTTCCGTGAAGTGCTGACCAACGGCTTTACCGACGCGCAGCGCGTGCTACGCAAGCCGCTGATCGGCAAGACCATCGTGTTTGCCGTCAACAAGCGCCACGCGGAAACGCTGGCGACCATGTTCGACAAAGCGTTCGCCGACCAGAAACCCTCGCCGGACGTGCGCTATGCCGATTACGTGGTGTCTGGTGCTGGCCCGGACGACACGGCAGACGGTATGACCAAAATCAAACGATTCAAAAAAGAACCGTTCCCCCAGATACTGGTCTCCGTGAACATGCTCGATACCGGCTTCGATTGTCCTGAAGTAGTGAACCTCATCTTTGCCCGCTTCACCCGATCCGCGATTCTGTATCAACAGATGCGCGGGCGCGGCACGCGCAAAGCGAAGGGCAAGCCAATCTTCACTTTGTTCGATTTCGTCGGAGTGACCGACTATCACGGCGACATCGAAGGCCCGGGCGAAGGCGGCATTGTCGTCGAGCGCCCCCGCAAACCCAGGGGCGAACCACGCAAGCTCATTTCCCTGGACGTTGACGATCATATCGACCCAGCCACGCGCGAGTGGATAATGGTCGATGAGAACGGCAACATGGTATTCCCGGAAGCTTCGGAACAACGTCGCGCGGAGATCGGCGCACGCTTCGAGGCGTGGATGCTTGAGCGCGAGGATGCGCTGATGCCCGATCAGCAACGGTGGCTGCTGACCGTGGGCAGTCAGCTCCGCGCCAACGCCGACACCTGGGACGAATTCACGACCGGGCATTTCGCGTTTCCGCCATTCACGTTGATGGGCGGATTGCCGGAAGCCGCCCGCATCTTTGGCGGAGACGCAAAACTGGGTGCGCTGCTGGACGGCCTGAACACCGCGGTCTATTTATCCCAAGGGAACGATTCCGATTCTGCAGTGCTTGTACAACAGCAGGCACCGTCACAACACTAAACAAGTTAGATAGAAGCAATGCCCCTTACCCCCGAGATGCGCCGCGATGTCGAACAGATACGCAACTATCTGTTCGGCGGCGGCTACCCTGATCCCGTCAGCAACGCAGAACAGCTTTCGTTCCTGTTTTACTTCTATCTGGTCGAAGGAATCGACGCCCAGAACCAGATACGCGCCAAGGTATTGAAGCAACCTTACGAAAGCGTGTTTGCTGGAGACTGGACACTCAAAAATCCGCTGAACGCCCCGCAGAAGGGCAAGAAAACCATCGCGCGGGAGCGTTTTCGCTGGTCCATTTGGGCCAAGGGCCTGTCTGGTGAGCCCCTGGTTCGCTTCGTGCGCGACGAGGTTTTCTCGTTCTTCACCGAGCTGGCTGGGGACTCCGCCGTAAACTTCATGCACGGCGCGCGACTCGTGATTGATGAGCCGACGGTGCTGACTCAGGTGGTGACGCTGATTGACGGCCTTCGGCTTGACCGTGCCGATGCCGACACCAAGGGCGACCTGTTCGAACATGTGTTGCGACAGATCAAGCAGGCAGGCGAACTTGGCCAGTTTCGCACGCCACGCCATATCATCCGCGCCATTGTCGAGATGATCGACCCACAGGTGGGCGAGACGATCTACGATCCAGCGGTGGGTACGTCCGGCTTCCTCGTTGCCGCCTATAACCATATTCGCCTGGCGAATTCTTCGCCTGCCGCGATTCAGCGCGTTGAGCTCGACGGCAAAGTTCAGGCACGGGGGCTGGGCGACCGGCTATCGACGAGGCAAATGTCGGCGTTGCAAAATCAGACGTTCTTCGGCAACGATGTCGACCCGAAGATGGTGCGATTGGCAACCATGAACCTGACGCTGCGTGGCTTACCGAATGTGCGTATTCTGCAGCGTAACGTGCTGACGACGACGCTTGATGCCGAAAGCAAGGCAGAGCTAGGCTTGCCCGAGTCTGGTTATCACGTTGTCCTAGCAAACCCACCGTTCTCTGGTCGAGTGGACAAGGACCGCATTGTCGATGATGTGAAGATCGGCACGACGACGGCGACCGAACTCCTGTTCCTGAAATACATGGTGGACTCGCTGCGTCCGGGAGGGCGCTGCGGAGTGGTCGTGCCCGAGGGCGTGCTTTTCGGCTCGACCGGCGCGCACAAGGAGCTGCGGCGCCAGTTAATCGAAAACAACCGCGTTGAGGCGGTAATGAGTTTGCCGGGTGGTGTTTTCCAGCCGTATTCGGGGGTGAAGACGTCCGTACTGTTTTTCCGCAAAGGAGGCAAGACTGAGAACGTCCTATTCCTACACGCCGAAAACGACGGCTACAAGCTGGACGCGAATCACGACGTTGCCATCGAGGACGATGACCTGCCGATGCTGATCGCCGCCTATCGCGACCGCGAGCAGAACCTCCGGACGTGGGGAGCGCGTGATGCGGCTGCACAATGGTCGGCACAGTGGTGGTTTGCCGATATCGACACCTTGCGCGCCAACGACTTTAATCTCGCCGCTGGGCATTACCGTCCGATGAGCCAGGAGCAGATCGAGCACCAAAATCCGGGTGAGTTGCTTGGCGAGCTGGCCGCTATCGAAGCTGAGATTACTGAAGAAATCGAGGCACTGCGCGCTGCGTTGGCGGAGCGTGCAGCATGAGTCGGTGGGAAGTGAAAACAATCGGAGAAATTTGCGAGATCAACCCTCGGTTGTCACGGGACCATAGTATTGGTAACGATCAACAGGTCTCGTTTGTTCCGATGGCAGCAATTGATGAAGTGTCGGGCACGATACAGGATCGCCAAGAGAGACCATTTTCCCAGGTGAGGAAGGGTTACACGCACTTCAAAAACGGTGACGTGCTATTCGCCAAGATCACACCTTGCATGGAAAACGGCAAGGCGGCGATCGCCTCTAACTTGACGGGTGGGCTCGGTTTCGGTTCGACAGAGTTCCATGTTCTTCGCGCGAAGAACGAAGTTCTCCCCGAGTGGCTGTTTTACTTCGTTAGACAGTCAACCTTCCGTGCCGACGCAAAGCGAAATTTCACTGGAACGGCCGGTCAGCAGCGCGTTCCCACAACTTTTCTTTCTTCAGCAACGATCCCAGTTCCGCCGTTGGCCGAGCAGCGTCAGATCGTCGACCTTCTCTCCCGCGCCGAGGGCATCGTCCGCCTGCGCCGCGAAGCGCAGGCCAAGGCGCAAGCCATCATCCCAGCGTTGTTCGTTGAAATGTTCGGTGACCCGTCGACGAATCCGAAGGGGTGGGCGATACGAACAATCAGGGATCTTGTCGCTCGGTTTGAAGGCGGGAAGAACCTGCAAGCCGGTAGTGAAGACGGAACGCCTTACAGAATTCTGAAGGTCAGCGCAGTTACATCCGGCCATTACCTAGAGTCGGAGAGCAAGCCAGCGCCGGCTGGTTACGAGCCGCCGAGTAACCACCTAATTCAACCAGGAGATATGCTTTTCTCTCGAGCCAATACCCAGGAACTTGTGGGCGCTACGGCGATAGTCGCGAAGACGAACGGCAAAACCCTTTTGCCGGACAAGCTCTGGCGGTTCATTTGGAACGAAGAGGTCGATCAAGCCTACATGCACGCTCTGTTCCAGAACCGGTATGTACGAGGTGAACTCGGAACGCTGTCGACCGGGACAAGTGCCTCGATGCGAAACATCTCCCAGGAGAAGTTATTCCGGCTAAGACTGCCTGTTGCGCCGCTCCCAATGCAGAGGACGTTCGGCCGATACGTTGAAAACCTACGGTCAGTCCTCGACCAGCAAGCCCTCGCCTTGCAGAAGGCGGAACAGATCTTCGAGTCGATCCTAGCGCAGTCGTTCGCCGGTGAATCCAAACCAGTCAATGCAAGCGAGGAGCGATCCCCTGAACGTACTGAAGTAGGAACCGGGCAGCCGCCTCGCGGGCGAAATTCTCATCTACACCGTAGTGCGGGACATGCACGCGACCAGCGTGCAAATCAAGCCAATACGGCCCACGAATGAACCGCGTAGGCTCGTGGTTAACCTGCCGACGTAGCCGGACCTTGACCGTGGTGTCGGAGATTTCAGAGGTGGCCGTGAACTCTTCGATTGTCTCGAATTGGGGCTGCATCATGCTTTCTCCTGTACTAAGGGAAGTGACCGAAAACACCTTGACCAAAACTTGACCGAAGTAGGCAAAAATAGCCCCTAAATGGGCGGAAAGCGCAGCCGATTAGGAGGCGGCTACCGCTGCAAGTCATTGATTTGACTGCGCTTTGATTTTTGCCTATTTGCAGGAAGCGGGACTCTTAATCCGTAGGTCGAGTGTTCGAGTCACTCACGCCCCACCAGGAATTCTCGACAAAAAGCCCAGCCTTTACGGTTGGGCTTTTTGCTTTGCGGGATCGATGTCGGCGAGGTGGTCAGAAGTCGTATTGACGCTTCAGCAACCCTTCCATTGCCCGACTCGGCGCCCCCGTCACAGTGAGCTTTCCTGCGCCATCACGAAGAAAGTGACTGCCTTTCTCTCCACATCCATCCAATCCCCTCGTTCTTGACGCATGTACAACCGCACGCATCAACTCGCGATCAAGCACAAAACGGCCATGTTACGTTCCTCCGGATTGTCGGCGTAAGGAATCTGAGGAAGCCCTTCCACGGGCTTCCCATGGATATACGAATTCGTCTCCTGGAGGCGGGCGCTGCGATGACGGCCCTTCCCTCGTATATGGAGACGGTTGAACAATGGCCTCGGTCAAAATTAACTTGGGGTTTGGCGAACAAGCAATCCTCTCCGACAATGCAAGCTCGGGAATCTGGACGGCGAAGCATCAACAGGACGCCAAGGAATTTCTGCGGCGCTGGCCGCGAACACGTTCCGTCCACGAAGAGCGCGATTACCTGCGGCAACTCCGACTTCGCACGGAATACAACCCACTCGGCGTGAATTCCTGCGATGCGAGCGCTTCGCTTCGATCGGCCGTGAGAGGCGGCAAGCTAACGGTCGTGATAGAGCGCATGCCGAGACAATCGAGCGAGTGTTGCGGAGCGCCTCAGCCCACGTTCCAAAGCCGCGCTATTGGACCTTCTCGTCGATCGTTCGCTGAGATGGCAGCAGATAGGCCTGGCACGTCCACCATCCTGAGTGATGCAGCTTCCGCTCCGAAGTCGTACTCTTGGGCGCAGCGTTACGACGACGTGAGCGCCGCCGATCTGGTCAAATATCTGGAAAGCGTTATCGCCAGCACGCAGAGCGCAGCGATTGCTCCAGACACCGCCCCATCTTCGTCACTTGGCGACGCGCACGCATTCGAGTACGTCGACAAGATGCCAGGCGACGGCTCCTTCGAGATCGCAAAAACGCCGAATACAGGCAAACCGGGCACCTGGCACACGAATCCCGGCAGCGGCCAAATGCGGTTGTACGGAGGTGATGGCAACCCGGCGGTCGATTTCGATTTTGACCATGATCACGGCCAAGGCATCCCACACGCACATAACTGGGCAATCAGCCCACTTACTGGCAAGCCGCTACGTGGGCCCGGGTCGCCTATGTCCATTCTTCCCTGAGCACAGTCGGAGCACGAGGATGCAATACGAAAATTATCAAAACGTCGTCGCACTCAAGGGCGATGGGCCGACATTTCACGACGCCGAGTTGGTCGGAATCGAACATCGTCCGGCCGATCGGGAGTTGCTACTTCGATTCGCCCGGTTTGGCGGAACGACAGGGATTTTCCGCTTCGTAGGTGTTGTCTCCCAGCGAATCGTCGACTTCGCCGAACAAAACGTCGTCTCGCGTCTTCTCATTTCGCCGACATACAGCTTCTCTGCGACCGAGGTCGAACAGTGGTCCCGATGGGTGGACAGCAGAGACGACTTCCAAGCAACTGTGGATCGAAAGCTAATCGATCAGCGTCTCGCCGATTTCGTCGCGGGACGGAAGGCTTTGTTTGTTCTCGAGCCGTCGTGTGGAGCGGAGGTAGCCGTGGTGTGTGACTCGATCTTTCTTGGCTTGGCACCAGAGGCTTGATATGCAAAGGGACTGGTGATGAAGAAAGATCGGGAGATGGCCCGGGCCGTGAGCGGAGAAGATACGATCCCTCCAGCGTAACCGGTGCACGAATTTACGGCGTTGGAGGCAGCCGGCTTTCTCAATGTATCGCGCTCGTTCGTGGTCAACGCAATCAAAGCCGGCCTACTCAAGTGTCGAATGGTCGGAGCGCGATCCCGGACCGCGCTCGCGGACTTCATCACATACTCAAGTCGAATATGCGAAAGACAGGTCGCGGTGCTGAATCTGCTAGCGGCCAGCGCAACGGAGTTGGAACCGAATTGCCAAGGCGGATGTCTGCTGACTCCATATCGGGCGCCGCGCTGAGATCACGCCCGAACTCAGACTCGACGTCATCAACTCGTCCGGCCACGCAGGAATATCCACCTTGCTCAGCCAGCCCAATCGAATCAAGCCGACCTAGAAAATCCGAGGCACAGCGGCGATATCCATTCACATCCATCCCGCCGTTGGCCCCATGCTCGCCGCCCACCCGCAGCAATGAGCCTTCGGCTTCCAACTCACATATACGTTGCATAAGCGCCTCAATCTGCTCGGCCTGACGATAGCATTCAGCGCCCATCGCAACCAGTTGTGCGATCAGATCTTCGCGGGTGTAGTCGTTCGGAAAATTGCGCTGTCGCGGATGAACAGGCTTGGCATGCTTGTGTTTGCTCATTGCGTGCTTCCCTCGATCAGAGCGCCCGCAACAGGAGTAAAAGCGGGCGCCGTGGCGGGTCGGCAGATCGGACACGGCACCATTTCCACCGAGACCCGCACATTGAAACGATGGGCGTGCCATGTCAGGCGCACGCCCACGTGAGGTATTGCACTACCAGAGCCGCCAAGCTCGGGCCGCCGCTGTTTCGGTAGCACTGCGGAATATAAAGCACGATGGACTTCCGAGCCGCCATGGATTCAGCAAAGTCTGTCCTTCGACAAACAACAGCCAGCAAATCCAATCGCAGCCCTGCCCGGACCTCACACGCTGAACCGATTCAACGTATAAGCCCGATAAGCCGCCACGAACGCATCGAACGACCCACCATCCTTGCCTTCGAGTTCCACCTGCTCGGCCAGCGACTTCTCCGCGAGCCGCTTCGCCGCATCCGCCGCCCCCGCATCAAGCGGCCGCGCACGGAAGTAAGCCGCATGCGCCTCGCTCTGCCGCCGCGCGAAGTCAAGAAACGACTCCCCCCGCTCCCGCATCTCGCGCAGCACACGCGCCGAAGGCGTGGACTCCGGATCATCGAGCTTGACGCGCTGCGCCGCCACCGCGCGCGCATGCACATCATCACCACGAATCTCATCAAGCACGCGCGCCGCCGCCTCGATCTTCACGAACACTTCCTCGGCCCAGTCGCGCATCGAGATCGCCGCGCCGTCGCGCACCAGTTCCAGCCCCGGCTTGCGCCCTTCCATCGTCACGCGGCCGAAGTTCGCATTGGCTTCGCGATACGCATCGCATTCGAGCTTCGCGCTGTCATCCAGCGCACACACCAGCAGATACGCATCCATGAAGCGCGCCGTGTCCAGCGCGATCCCCGTCGGCTCGAACGGATCGATATCGAGGCAGCGCACCTCGATGTACTGCACGCCGCGCGAGGCGAGCGCATGCAACGGCCGCTCGCCCGAGTAGGTCACGCGCTTCGGGCGGATCGTCGAGTAGAACTCGTTCTCGATCTGCAGCACGTTGGTATTGAGCTGGATCCACTCGCCGTCGCGATGCGTGCCGATCGCCTCGTAGGCCGGATAAGGCTCGCTGACCGCCTTCGACAGCGCATCGAGGTAGGCATCCAGCGAGTTGTAGTCCGCCACCAACGCAGCCTGCGCCGTGGTGTTCGAATACCCGAGATCGCTCATGCGCAGGCTGGTCGCGTAAGGCCGATACAGCGTGGTGGCGTCGAAGCTCTCCAGCGTGCTGTCGCGCCCGCGCAGAAAGGCCTTGTCGAGCGCCGGCGAAGCACCGAACAGATACATCAGCAGCCAGCTGGTGCGACGGAAATTGCGGATCTGCGCGAGATACCGCTCGGACTGAAAATCGACCTCGCTGGCCGCCGATTGCGCGTGCTCGCGCAGGCGCAGCCAGATGTCCTCGTGCAGCGAATAGTTGTAGTGGATTCCGGCGATGCACTGCATGGTGCGGCCGTAGCGATAGGCCAGGCCGCGCCGGTAGATGGTCTTCAGGCGGCCGATGTTCGAGCTGCCGTAATCGGCGATCGGGATCTCGTCGTCGGCCGGCAGCTTGCCGGGCATCGACTCGTTCCACAGCATCTCCTCGCCGAGCGCGGCATACACCTCCCGATGCAGCGCGTCGAGCCGCTCGAGCGTGAGCGCGACATCGCGCTCGGCCGGCGTGATCAGCTCGATCAGCGCCTCGGAATAATCGGTCGTCAGCGAGGGATGGGTGAGCGCGGAACCCAGCGCGCGCGGATGCGGCGTCATCGCGATCATGCCGTCGCGCGTCACGCGCAGGCTTTCCTTTTCGATGCCGCGCAGGCCGTCAACCAGACGCTCGCGCGAGGGCCCGGAGGCCAGCACGTCGAGGCGTTGCTGCAGCAAGTCGGTGTGGCTGGAAATCATCTTGTTCGACATGGATGCCAGGAAGCAGGCATGGCGGTTTGCTGCCACGCACACCGCCCGCCGGGATTGACGGTAGCGGGCACTTTAACATCTCGCCGTAAGGCTCGCTTGAGCCGCCCCGGAATCGCGTCAAAGCCAGGCTGGGCGGGGCTTTGCGCGATGCACCAGCGCCCGGCTCCACGCCCGTCGACAACCCTCAGCCGCCGCGCGCGCCGCCGGCCCGGTCGGCAATTTCATTCCACAGATGCATCGCCGCATAGGCGCGCCACGGGCGCCATGCGTCGCTGCGCGCGCGCTGGCTCGACAGACGCTCGAGCGCGGGGTCGCGCGCGGCGATCGACTGCATCAGCACCAGGTCCGAAGCCGGCCAGGCGTCGGCGTCGCGCCAGGCGCGCATCGCGATGTATTCGACGGTCCACGGGCCGATCCCCGGCAGCGCCAGCCAGGCCTGGCGCAGCGCGGCCAGGTCGAGCGGCACGCCGGCCGCGTCCACCGCGTCGACCGGCACCTCGCCCGCGGCCACCGCCGCCGCAACATCTTGCAGCGCGGCAATCCGCTTGCCCGGCATGCCGATCCCGGTCAGATCACAGGCCGCCAGCGCGGCCGGTTCGGGAAACCACCAGCCGACAGCGGGATGCGGGGGCGCCGCGAGCGGCTCGCCGGCGCGCTGGACCAATCGTCCGATGATGGTGGTGGCCGCCTTGACGCTGACCTGCTGGCCGACGATCGCGCGCAAGGCCAGCTCGAAGGCCGACCAGGCACCCGGCACGCGCAGGCCCGGCGCCGCGGCCAGCAGCGGCGCGAGCCAGGGATCGCGCGACAGGTCCCGGGCGATCGCCGAGGGCTCGGCGCCGCAGTCGAACATGGTGGAGAGCCGCGCGGCCAGCGCCGCGTCGGCCCGTTGCGCGACCGCGCCCTCGACGGTCGCGACCAGGCAGCGGCGACGCGCATGACGCCGCACGATCAGCACGCCATGCGCGCCGCGATATTCGATGGCGCGCAGGTAGGCGCCGTCGCTGACGGTTTCGACGCCGGGAATCGCGCGCCCGGCCAGGAAGCGCAGCAGGCGCGGCCAGTCGTAGGGCGGGCGCAACGGCAGGTCGATCTCGACGCGCGCCGCTTCGTCCGGCGCGCTGGCCGTGCTTGCCAGCACCTCGCTCATGCAGCGTCGTCGAGCGACAGCGCGGCCGGCTCGCCCGCCGCGTGCCGCGCCTCGGCGGCGAGCAGCGCGAGCTTGCGCGCCGTGCCCCAGCGATAGCCCGTGGCCGTGCCGTCCTTGTGGATCACGCGATGACAGGGGATCGCCAGCGCCACGGGATTCGAGGCGCAGGCGCTGGCGACGGCACGCACCGCGCGCGGCGAACCGACCGCCTCGGCGATCTGCGCGTAGCTGCGCGTCTCGCCGTAGGGGATCTTCTGCAGGGCTTCCCAGACGCGCTGCTGGAATGCCGTCGCGCTGATGTCGAGCGGCAGCGCGATGCGTTCGCTCGAACCGCGCAGATAGGCATCGATCTCGGCGAGGAAGGGCGCGAGCCGCTCGGGCGCGGCCACGCATTCGGCATTCGCGAAGGTATCGCCCAGGTCGGCGACGAGCGACGCTACAGCATCGCCAAACGCAATCTTGCAGATGCCGCGCTCAGTCGCGGCGACCAGCACCTGGCCCAGCGGCGTCGACGCGGTCGCGTACTCGATGCGCAGCCCCGCGCCCTTGCGCCGGAATGCCGAGGGCGCCATCCCGAGCTCGCGCGGCACGGCTTCGTAGACGCGCGACGAGGACTGATAACCGGCATCGACGGCCGCTCGCGTGACGGGCGCGCCGCCTTCCAGCGCATCGCGCAAGGCAGCGCCGCGGCGCGCGGCCTGGTACTGGCGCGGCGACACGCCGACAACGCGCTTGAACAGACGCTGCAGGTGGAAAGGGCTGACATGCACGGCCGCGCTCAACTCGGCCAGCGTGGCGCGATCGCTCGCGTCGAGCACCGCGCAGGCGCGCCGCACGATCTCGACCTCGCGCGGCTCGCGCTCGGGCTGGCAGCGCTTGCAGGCGCGAAAGCCGGCGGCACGCGCGGCGGCCGGATCGTCGAAGAAACTGACGTTCTGGCGGCGCGGCATGCGCGAGGCGCAGGTCGGGCGGCAGAACACGCCGGTGGTCTTCACGGCATAGAAAAAAGCGCCGTCGGCATCGGCGTCGCGCGCGACGAGAGCTTCCCAGCGGGCTTCGTCGGTCGAGTACGGGGTGGGCATGATCGCCTCGCAATAACAGTGAGAACGGGTTCAACTCTACGCGGCGAGCCACCCGCTGCCTGCCGGAATCTTGCTCTGATATTCGGGTGAACTAAAGGGGGCGCCATCGCCCTGGGGATGCCGCATCCCCGCATCCGCAATTAAGCGAAAACTACACCCAAATCCGCCAGCCTTTGCCGCAGCGCGCGATCGGGCCAAAAGGGTGCGACAGAACGACTCTCTGACGATTTTTTGCAGTTGGATTATTGCGCCGCACCATCCGCCTGTGTATAGTTGGACCTGTCTCCTCCATGTCTCCTCCTGATATGGATTAAGCCCGCTCCCCTTGAGCGGGCTTTTTTTCGTCCTGAATCTGCCAGGGCGAGCCATCGATCCAACGATTCTGCCCGCATCGGGCCACGCCCGCCGCCCTGCTTCCCCTGTCCATCACGCCTTCCCGGCGATCGTCTAGACTCGACGAGTCATTCGACAGGAGATTTCCCACAATGAAACCCCCGATACTCGGCATCGACCACGTGGTGCTGCGCGTGGCCGACATGAAGGCGATGGCGCGCTTCTACTGCGAGGTGATCGGCTGCCATATCGAGAAGGAACAGCCCGATCTCGGGCTGGTGCAGTTGCGCGCCGGCCATTCGCTGATCGACCTGCTGATCGAGAACGCACCGATCGACCGCGCGGACAGCGGCGTGCCCGGCGCCGGCCGCAACATGGATCATCTGTGCCTGCGCGTCGAGCCCTTCGACGCCGAAGCGCTGCGCGCGCATCTCGCGGCGCATGGCGCGCGGCCGGGCGAGCCCGCCGAGCGCTATGGCGCGGACGGCTACGGGCAGTCGATCTATCTGTTCGACCCGGAAGGCAACATGGTGGAGCTGAAGGGGCCGCCGCGCGCCGCGGCTGGCTGAGGGAGGTCCTAACGGACCGACGCGGGCCGGAAGCAAAACGAGGCGCGAAGAACCCGGCCCCGAATCGTGCGTCAGCCCTCGCCGCGCGGCTTGAGCACGGTCCATTCGACCGCGATCGGATCGTGCGTCGCGCTCGAGATCCACACCGTGCCGTCCTGGATCGTGCATTGCAGGCGCATGGTGCGTTCGGCCAGCGCGCCGAGCGCCTCGGCCGTACCCTCCAGCAGCGACAGCACGCGCACGTTGCGCAGCCGCTCGACCTTGCCGCGCACGCCCTGCCACCAGATGTCCGAGGTGCGGCCGCCGTAGGCGATCACGTCCACCTCGCCCGAGCGGCCGCTCGCCTTGGCGATGCGGCGCTCGTCGGGCTGGCCGATGTCGATCCAGGCCTCGATCGCGCCGGTCAGGTCCTTGAGCCAGAGGTCGGGCTCGTCGGTATCGGACAGCCCCTTGCAGAACTCCAGCCGCTCGTGCGCGAACAGCGCGAAGGCGACGATGCGCACCATCATCCGCTCGTCCGTTTCGGACGGGTGGCGGGCCACCGTCAGCGAATGATCGCCGTAGTAATGCCGATCCATGTCGGCAATTTGCAGTTCGGCCTTGTAGATCGTCGATTTGAGCGCCATCGGGGGTCTTGCCGCGTGCGGCGAAAAGTTCGGTCGGGGCGTGGATGATACCGAATGCGCGAGGCCCTCGCCGTGGCCCCGTTTCAAAAACAGTGCGGCATCAGCCTGGACGGGACGCTATGAAGATCGCCCGGTCATGCAAGAAAATCCAAAACGCCCGCGGCGCGCAATGCCTAGAATGAAAGCGAGGGTGCCGTCCCGCCCGCCAGCCGCATGGAGGCCATCGTGGTCGAGCAAGTGATCCTGGGCATTTTTCTGGTGCTGCCGCTCGTGATCGTCGCGGCCCTGTTCTCCGACGAGCTATGGCAGGAACATCGCCGGCGCCATCCGCGCGAGATGCGGCCCGTGCATGCCGGCCATATCGACTGGCGCCATCCCTGGAAACATTGGCGACGCGGGCATTGATCCCGCGCCAACGGCACGGCCGCTGAACAGCAACGCGCGTCGCTCCCTCCCTTCTTCTCTCGCCGCCGCCGGGCGCCAGGGCACGATGCCTGGCGCCCGGCGCGCTTCGTTCAGCGCGCGAAGCGGATATCGAGCGCGCGCAGGTAGGTCTGCAAGCCCGCGTCCTGCAGCGGAATCACATAGGCCACGTCGTTCGACTCGTTGAAGTGCGCATGCCAGTAGCCCGGCGGCGTGACGAAAGCCATGCCCGGCGTCCAGTCGACGCGCACCGGATCGACGATGTTGCCGGCCTCGTCCAGCTCGGTGCCCACCAGCGTGTACACGCCCGGGCGACAGGCGGGGATGAAGTCGAGCGCGATCGACTGGTGGCGATGCGGCTTCTGCACACTGTTGGCCGCGATCACGCCGAACATCGCCCACATCGAATGCGTGACCGTGCGCGTCTGCGGGAAATGGCGGTTGCCGAGCAACAGGCTCACGCGGTTGCGCAGCGCGGCGCCGGGTGCCGACGCCACCTTGTCCAGTTCCTCCTTCGCGCGCGCGGCCGGGTACAGCGTCGGCTCGAAGCGCGGGTTCGCGACGCGCGTGCCGAGATAGTCGAGCAGCGGCGCGTCGTTCACGTAGTACAGGCGCGCGGTGGAATCGGCGCTCAGCGTTGCCGGCGCGCCGCCCGGCAGCGAGAAGAAATCGCCCTGCGCGAAGCGGAACGCGCTGTCGCGCTGCGCCACCGAGCCGGCTCCCTCGAGCACGTAGAACACCAGCGAGGTCGCGTTCGGATCGACGCTGAGCTGCTCGCCCGCGACGATGCGCACGAAGTTCGCCATCAGGTCCGGGCCGGTTGCCGGGTAGTCGCAGCCGAGTTCGGCCGACAGGTCCAGCGGCACGATGCGCGTCGGGCCGCTGTCGTAGAGCGAGGCGGGGAAGCTGCGATACGGCACGCGCGAAATCAGCTTCGCGCCGATCGGGTTCGCCGACGAGGTGTATTCGAAATACTCGGCGTCGCGCATCGCGCGTTCGTCGTCGAGTTGCAGCGTGGGGGCGGGGGTCTTGTCGAGCATGATGCGGCTCCTTGATGGCGGGGAAGCGTCCGGCGCGCAGGGTCACGGCCGTCGACGTTGGAGCGACTATAGAGGCGCGCCCCGTGCCGACGGAACCGCGCCGCCGGGAAATGAGCTTTGCGCAAAAGGGACAACCCGGCCCCTGGCTTTGCCCTACACTGCATGCGACCCCAACCAGGCGCGCGCCAGCCGACGCGGCCCGTCATCCGCCATGGACTATTTCTCCGCGATCCGCGCCTTCCTGCATGCCGCCGAATCGGGCAGCTTCAGCAAGGCCGCCGACCGCATCGCCGTGAAGACCTCGACCGTCTCGCGCTACGTGAGCGAGCTCGAGCGCGACCTCGGCATCGCGCTGTTCAACCGCTCGACGCGCGGGCTGGTGCTGACCGAAGGCGGCCGCGTGTTTCGCGAGCATGCGCAGGCCGTGCTGGCGGCGCTCGACGAGGCGCGCGAGGCGACGTCCTCGCTGAATGCCTCGCCGCGCGGGCTGCTGCGCGTGACCATGCCGCGCGCCTTCGGCCTGCGTCACGTGATCCCGCACCTGCCCGAATTCACCGCGCGCTATCCCGGCATCGATATCGACGCGGTGCTCAGCGACGAGACCGTCAACCTGATCGACAACGGCATCGACCTCGCGATCCGGATCGGCGTGCTGCCCGATTCGCAGCTGATCGCGCGGCGGCTGGCCATGCATCGGCGCATCGTCTGCGCGAGCCCCACGTACCTGGAACAGCACGGCGCGCCGGACTCGCCGGCGGCGCTCGCCGGGCACGAGGTGCTGCGCTTCCCGCTGATGCCGGACGATCGCTGGTGGTTCGCGGCACGCGCGCCGCGCGACGAAGAGCAGGTTGACGAGCCGATCCCGGTGCAGCTGCGCGGCCGACTGCGCGCCGACGATACCGACGCGCTGCGGCAGCTCGCGATCGCCGGCTGCGGCATCGCCCTGCTGCCGGTCTGGGCGCTCGGCCATGCCTTGCGCGACGGCCGGCTGGTGCATTTGCTGGCCGATTGGGACGTGCAGACGGCGCGAACCGCATCGGCGATCTGGGCGGTTTATCCGCCGAAGAAAACGGTGTCGTCAAAGGTGCGCGCGTTCATCGATTTTTATGCCGATCGATATGCGCGGCTGGTGGATTGGGAAAGCTGACGACGTGGCGGATCAATAACCAGCAGGCTGGCGCTGCTCGTAGGCGCGCTCCTGGCGCACGCGTTCGTCGCGGATCCGCTGTTCGCGCTGATGCTCGTAGAGCAGGCGCTGGTTGCGCAGCTCGTCCTGGTAGTGGCGCTGGGCGCGCAGGTAGTCGTCGTGGTCATTGACGCGCAGGTAGCGCGACGCGTCGGGGCGAGCGCCCTCATCAATACGTGATTGCGCCGCGGCCGGCGTCGCGGCGGTCAGGCTGGCAAGGGCGAAAGCGCAGCAAGCGAGTGAAAACCGTGAACGTGGCGACATGCTCGTTTCCCGGTGAAAAGGTGAAGGGTCACCGTAGCATTCCCACGGCGAGCCAATCGGAAGATGGCGAAGCGGATTTCGGGGATGCGAAGCGGGGCACGCATCCAGGTTAGAGGGTGACTTGCCCAAATCGCCCCTTGCCGGCGAACGCATAAGGCACCTTGAACGCGGCACCACCGGCCATGCCTTCGGCTTGCTCGATGACGCGCGGCCACCAGCGCACAAGGGAGTACGCCTTGTCCCAGAATTTGTGGCTCGACCATCCTCGGTCGAGAAAGAACACGATCAAGCCGGCACGACGCAGGGCTTCGCGCTCCAGCCCCTTGTTCAGTTTGTCGTGGGTGACCACCGACCACCCGCCTTCCCTTGCCAGCGCAGCGATCCAGTCTGAATCGGGCGTATTCGGCGGAAACAGGTCCTTCAAATGTACGACGCGATGCCCGGCGTTTTCCGACAAGGCATGCAGCGCTCTGGCCAAAGCAGGCGGCAAGTTGTTGTCGACGAAGAAGTTCATGTGGCGACCAGGCTTTCCTCGAACGCAATGGCGGCGTCCACCGATGCCACGGGAACCTCGTAGAGCTTCGCCACCAAGTGCCGATCGCCCTCGGCAATGAAGGCATCGTGCAGGATCGACGTCCTCACCGCACCATCGGTCACGACGGGTTTTCCGAACGCAATCGCCGGATCGAGCACGACCGCCTTGCTGCGCGGCGTGGGATACCAGCGAGCCGCCACCTGGTCCGCCCCAAACTCGATACCGCTGTACAGCGAAGGTTCGATGATTCGCCGAAAAGCGTATTGCTTGCGCACCAGGTCGAGCAGCTCCGTTTCGCCGGTTTCCTCCATTGCCGAGGCGAATATCGTGCGGCCATCGGTGCGAAACTGCCGGGACGTGAAGGGATAGTCAGTGGCGAACAGTTCGCGGGCGCGTTGGCTGGCGATGCGGATCGTCTGCAGACTGACGCCATGCTGCCGAAACGCCCGCACGAACCGAACTTCCAGCAAATCGTGAAAGCCGATTCCTTCTATCTGCTGATCGAATTCCGTGGTCCAGAGCGGTGGAACCTCGACCGGCTGCTCCTTGTGCGGATCCCGATAGGAATAACCATCCAGCCAGCGACGCAATTCGCGCAGGGGAATCCGCGTGAGCAAGGCGGCTTCAGGGTAGGTGTAGAGACCGACGCCTGTCAGCTTCATGCGCACCTCCCTGGAAAGTTGACCGGCCAAACACTTCGCGTGCTCGAAAACCACACGATTCTACCGAATCTCGCCGACAACTTTCGACAAGTCGGCTCGTTATCGCCGCCATTTTGCCGCCCAGCGCCACCGTGTCGCGGACACGGCTCCCGTGCGCACACAAAACCGATAACGCCCCCCGCCACCATGTCGAAACAATGGCGCCTTGCCCGTCGCCAGCACGGACGAACCCGTGCTGGCGACACGCTGCAGTTCCACCGTCGGGCATAATGCGCCCTTCCTCCAACCCGCACGGAACCGCGCCATGCCGACGCGAGAGATGCTGTACACGGAAGTCGAATCCCTCATCCGGGAGCATGGCAAGGCGAGCTTCGAGATCGGATCGATTCCGATCACGCTCGAGCTGTCCCATCGACACGAACGCTACTACGCCGCATCGCTGCTGCTGGACATCCGCTATCCGCAAGGCGACGTCGACCGGGCTCTGTTCCGCCACTTCGTCAAGGCGGGCGACCAGGTGCTCGATGCCGGCGCGAACATCGGCGTCACGGCACTCGAGTTGCTCGAGGCGGGCGCGCGCCGCGTGATCGCGGCCGAGCCGATCCCCGAACTGTTCGCGCGGCTCGCCAGCCTGCCGACCGATCGCGTGGTGCCGATCGAGCAGGCGATCTCGGCCGCGCCCGGCCAGGCGACGATGACCGTATCGCTGGCCCATAACCAGGGCTCGAGCCTGAAGGACGAGGTGCTCGCCCTGTTCCCGTCGATCTTCGGCGACACGCATCGCACCCTTTCCGTGGCGACCACCACGATCGACGCGCTGCGCGCCGAGCACGGCAGCTTCGATATCTGGAAGCTCGATATCGAGGGCGCGGAGGTGGATGCGCTGGCGGGCGCCCGGGAAACCCTGGCCCATCGCCCGCCCCGCATCATCATCGCCGAGCTGTATGGCGAGCTGCGCCATACCTTCCGCGAGCACCTGAGAGATACCCATCCTCACGGCCATCGCGTGTTCCTGCGCAAGTCCGACTATCAGCTCGACTTCGCCGATGTCGATGCCGAGCCCGGCGATTCGCACCACCACACCAGCCCGATGTTCGTGTTCTCGCAGAAGCCGATTGTTTGAGCGCGCGCTAGACGGAATGGGCGCACGCCGCGCGCGCGGCGTCGGCGCGCGAGATCACGGCGCGGCTTCACCGAGCAGCTTCCGGCGCAACGCCTGCGCCCGGGTTCGCGGGTCCAGCCAGATCGAGAAGAACGCCTTCGCGAACACCGGGTCGTCCACCGCGGCACCAGGCTGCCCGTTGCGATAGAAACGCGCGCCCTGACCGGGCAGATAGACGCCGCAGAGGCTGTCGCCGGGCCCGACGTCATCGAACGCGCGCACCATGTCCGCCTGCCAGGCGCTGCGCACCTCGTCCGTCAGCGCGCCGCCGGCCAGCCGGTCGAGTTCGTGCATGCCGGCGCCGACCAGTTGCTTGCGCGAGAAATGCCGGCGGTAGCTCAGCTCCAGCGCGAACGGCGCATCCAAGTCGACCGGCGCACGACTCGCATACAGGCGCGCGTCATAGAGGCAGATGCCGAGCACGCAGAAATCCCCCGCACCGATCAGCCGCGCCTGCGCCAGTTCGTCGACGCAGCCCGCCTGCGCGCCGCGCGCGAGCAACAGCGCCGCGAGGCACCATCCGCGCCAGGCCCACGCGACGCTAGGCATCGCGCGCAACCAGGAAGTGGACCACGTCCGTGCGCGCTTCGAGGAAGGCGGCTTCGCAATAACTCAGGTAGAGACGCCAGGTGCGGATGAACAGCTCGTCGAAGCCCTGCTCGCGAATCGCGTCCAGACGCGCCTCGAAGGCGTCCCGCCAGACGTGCAGCGTGCGCGCGTAATCCTGGCCGAAGGCGAACACCGGCGTCGCGGCGAGCGCGGCGTCGCGCGCGGCCGCCACGAAACGCTCGGGGCTGGGCAGCATGCCGCCCGGAAAGATCGTCTCGCGAATGAAGTCGCTGGAGGCGCGATAGGCGTCGAAACGCGCGTCGTCGATCGTGATCGACTGCACCAGCGCCCGCGCGCCCGGCTTCAGGCAGCGCTGCAGCGTGGCGAAATAGCCGGGCCAGAAAGCCTGCCCGACCGCCTCGAACATCTCGATCGAGACGATCGCGTCGTATTGCCCGACCGCGTCGCGGTAATCGCACAAGTGCACGTGCGCGTGATCGGCGAGCCCGTTGCGGGCCATCCGCTGCACCGCGAACGTGTACTGCTCCTGCGAGATCGTCAGCGCGTCGACACGGATGCCGAGCCGCGCCGCATGTTCGGCGAAACCGCCCCAGCCGCAGCCGATCTCCAGCACGCGCATCCCGGCGCGAAGGCCGAGCGTATCGACGATGCGCTGGTACTTGGCGGCCTGGGCCGCCTCCAGCGAGCGGGCCGGATCGCCGTCGAAGCAGGCGCTGGAATAGGTCCAGGTCGGATCGAGCCACTGCGCATAGAAGGCGTTGCCGATGTCGTAGTGCGCGTGGATATTGCGGCGGCTCCCCGCGCGCGAGTTCGCGCGCAGCCGATGGCGCAGCGCGTACCAGAGGCGCGCGAGCCGCCCGCCGTCGATGGTCGGCGCGACGGCATCCTGGTTGCGCAGCGCGAGCCGGACCAGGGCCACCAGGTCGGGCACCTCGACCCATCCGGCGCGATAGCCATCGGCCAGGCCGATGTCGCCGCTGCGCAGGATCCGGCGGCAGGCGCGCCAGTCGTGGATCTGCAGGGTCGCGGCGGGCGCCTGGTGCGGATCGCCGAACACCAGTTGCGCGCCTTCCGGCGTGACCAGGGTGAGATGACCATGCCGCATCCGGCGCAGCAGCGCGAGGAACCATTTCGCGCTGAGCGGTTGCGCGGTTTCGGAATGGGAGCGGACATGCAGCAGGTTCATGGACGGGCCTCGTGACGGGAATTCGCCGGCGACGCGCGGTGGTGGCCGGATACGGAGGAATCGAATGCGGAAGGATCGGATGCCGCCGGCTCGGGCGACTGCGGCTGCGGCGGCCGGCTGCCGTGGAAGGGCACGCGCTTGCGTGCCAGTTGCAGCGCCTGCCAATGGATGCGCCAGAGCGTGCCGATCGTGTCGAATGGCCGGCGCGCGAAGCGCCACCACGCGCCGGGCTCGCGCCGTTCGCGCATCGCGATCGCGGTGCGCAGCAGCAGGCCCGCCTCGTCGTGATGATCGATCGCGACGGTCCAGCGGTCCCGGTCGCGCAGCACGCGAAAGCGATAGCCGCCGCTCACCGTGCAGAACGGCGAGACGTGGAAGGTCTTGCGGCAGTCGAGCACCGTCTCGCCGTCGATCGGCGCATGCGCCGGCGCGCTGAGCAGGTAGCCGTGCCGCGCGCCGAAGGTGTTGCGCACGTCCGCGTACAGCGCGCGCAGGCGTCCCTCGCGATCGTGGCAGTACCAGAAGCTCACCGGATTGAAGGCATAACCGAACAGGCGCGGCATCGTCTGGAGCCAGATCTCCCCGTCGGCCGGGATGCCGGCCTCGGCCAGGCGCGCGCGCATCCACGGTTCGAGCGGGCTGCCGTCGCAGGGGCCGTAGTCGCGCGCGGCCAGGCCGAGCGGGCGCCAGCGATCGATGCCGAACCAGAACGACGAAGGGCGCGCGAAGCGGTCGAGACGGCAGGCCACCTGCAGCAACCGGTAGCGAAACGCGTGATGCGCGGGCCGCAGGCGTTCGTGCGTCACCTGCCCGACCAGCAGCCGCAGGCTGTCGTCGGCCGGCTTCATGGCCGGCTTCATGGCCGCGCCCAGGCCGGCGCGACGCCGAAATCGCTTGCCACGCGCAGCGCCGACCTGAGCCCGTCCTCGTGAAAGCCGTAGCCCGCCCAGGCGCCCGCGAACCAGGTGCCGCGCCGCCCCTGCAGCTCGGGCAGGCGCTGCTGGGCATCGACGGCGGCCAGATCGAGCAGCGGATGTTCGTAGTGGTAGCGGCCGAGCAGCGTATGCGGTGCCGGTTCCGCCACCGGATTGAGCGTCACCACCACCGGCGTGTGGAACGGCAGCGGCTGCAGTTGGTTGAGCAGGTAGCTGACGCACACCGGCTGCGCGTCCTCGCCCTGGCGACGGCTCAGGTAGTTCCAGGCCGACCAGACGCGACGCCGGCGCGGCAGCAGCGCGGGATCGGTGTGCAGCAGCGCGAGGTTGCGCTGGTAGCGGATCGCGCCCAGCACCGCGCGTTCCTCGTCGCTGGCGTCGGCCAGCAGGCGCAGGCTGGTCGGCGCGTGGCAGGCCAGCACCACGGCGTCGAAATGCTCGGCGCCCGCCCCGTCGGTCCAGACGGTGGCCCCGCCGCGATGACGCCGCACCACCCGCACGCGCGCGTTCAGGCGCACGTCGGGCAGCGTCGCCGCGATGCGCTCGACGTACTGGCGGGAGCCGCCCGCCACGGTTTTCCAGGGCGGCCGGTGATTGACCTGGAGCAGGGCGTGGTTCAGGCAGAAGCGCAGGAAGGTGGCGGCGGGAAAGCGCAGGACGTCGCTGGCCGCGCTCGACCAGATCGCGGCCGCCATCGGCAGCAGGTAGTGCTGCCGGAACGGCGCGCCGTAGCCGCCGTCGGCCAGCAGCTCGCCGACCGAGAAGCGCTGCCGCTGGGCGGACTCGAGATGACGCTCGGCCGAGGCGTTGAAGCGCAGGATGTCGCGCAGCATGCCGAGGAAGCTTGGCGAGAACAGGTTGCGCCGCTGCGCGAACACGGTGTTGAGGTTGGTGCCCGCCCATTCGAGCCGGCCTTCGTCCACCGACACCGAGAAGGACATGTCGCTGCCATGGGCGCGCACGCCGAGCTCGTCGAACAGGGCGACGAGATTCGGGTAGGTGCGATCGTTGAACACCAGGAAGCCGGTATCGACGGGATGCCGCTCGCCGTCGAGTTCGACATCCACGGTATGAGCATGGCCGCCCAGGTAGTCGGCGGCCTCGAACAGCGTCACCCGATGCTGGCGCGCCAGCAGGTAGGCGCTGGCCAGGCCGGCGATCCCGGCGCCGATCACGGCGATGCGGCGGCCCGGCGGCATGGCGGGAACGGGATGGGACATGGACGTCGGGCTCCGGTTGGATTGAGGCGCGTTCGGCGGTTTCCCGTTGATACGGATCAGGCGCCGCGACGGATGCGGAGCGGCGCCATCTCGCGTCCTATTTATCCGCCGGCGGCGAGGCAAAGCCGGGCTGGCCGAGCTGGGCAGGCAGTTGCGGCACGCGGCGGAAGCGGCTGGTGTCGTAGCCCATCGCGTCGAAGCGCGCGAGCAGGGAGCGATAGGTGGCCTCGTCCATCTCCGGCTCGCGCGAGAAGATCCAGCCGAGCGACTTGCCGGGATAGCCGATCAGCGTGTAGCGGTAGTCGGGATCGACGTAGAGCGTCAGCTGGGAGACGTGGATCGGCCAGAACAGCCGCACCCGCCACGCGCCGCCGCCGCTGCCGGGCACCACCGTGTCGAGGAACTGGTAGCGGCTTTCCGGCTTGTCGAAACCGCCGCGCCGGCCGACGAACACGTCGTCGATCCGGCCGTCCTGCCGCAGCGTCCACTCGGCGCGGCTGGCGACGACATCGCGCTCGGCGAAGTAGGGAATGTTGGCGATCACGTACCAGCGTCCCATGTAGCGCGGCAGGTCGACCGGTACCGTGACCAGCGGCTGCGCCGCGCGCGGGTTCGGGTTCGGCGGGCCGCCCGAGCATCCGCCCAGGCCGAGCACCGCCGCCAGCAGCAGGCCGCGCAGCACGACGGCGCGCCACGTCGAGCGTGCGGGCCTCATGATCGTGCCGTCCGCTTGTCGAACAGGTAATGCGCGACGCCCCATTCCTGCCCGGCGCGATAGCCGAACAGCTCGGCCACCGCCATGTAGAACATCCGCCAGCGCTGGAACCAGACGGGCGCCTGCGCGCCGTAGGCCTCCACCAGCACCGGCATGACGCGCTCGTGCGCGGCATCGAGCGAGCTCAGCCAGTGCTCGGCGGTGCGCGCGTAATGCGTGCCGTCCAGCCACCATTGGCGCGTCACGCGCAGATCGTCCTGGAAGCGCAGCAGCAGGTTGGCCGAAGGCATGGTGCCGCCCGTGAAGAAATAACGGGACATCCAGTCGCTGCCGTCGCGAACGGTGAAGTGATAGGCGAGCGAGCGATGCGCGAACAGGTGCACGAACAGCCGGCCGTCGTCGCGCAGCCAGCCGGCGATCTTCGCCAGCAGCAGGCCGTAGTGCTTCATGTGCTCGAACATCTCGATCGACAGCACACGGTCGAAGCGCTCGGTGCCGGCGTCGAATTCGTGGTCGACCACGTTGCCGGTCACGATCCGCAGGTTCGTCAGTCCCAACTCGGCCGCGCGCTGCTCGATGAAGGCGCGCTGCCCATGCGAATTGGACAGGCCGACGATCTGGGCGCGCGGATAACGCCGAGCCAGCCACAGCGAGAGCGAACCCCAGCCGCAGCCGAGGTCGAGGATGCGCTGGCCGTCGGCCAGGCCGGCGCGCTCGGCATAGAGCGCGAGCATCGCCTGCTCGGCTTCGGCGAGCGTTTCGCTGCCCGTCGGGTAATGGCAGCACGAGTACTTCAGGCACGGCCCCAGATGCGCCGCGAAGAAGGCGCCCGGCAGCTCGTAGTGCTGCGCGTTGGCCGCCTGCGTCTCGATCGCGATCGGGCTGGCGCGCAGCTCGGCCAGCATGGCCTCGAAGGCTTCCGCCTGGCGGGCGCTGTCGCCGGCGTGCTCGTCGCGCAGGCGCTGGCGCAGCAGCGCGCGCATGCCGAGCCGGATCGCCGCGTCGGGCAGCCAGCCGCGCTCGGCGCAGCGCAGGGCGAAACCATCCGGCGCTTCGGCGCGCGGGACGGCGGACGAGTCGGTGGTGACGGCGCTCATGGTCGAGGCTCTCCTGGATCGGTGGAAGATGGAGCGGAAGGCCGGCGCGGCGGCCAGGGGATCAGCGCGCTGGTGCGGCGGCGGTATTCGCGATAACCGGCGCGGCTGTGCACCAGGTGCTCTTCCAGCAGCGGGATGCCGGATACCTTGAGCAGCAGCCAGGCCATCAGCAGCGGCGGCGCCAGCGTGGCCCAGCCCCAGGGCCGTCCCAGCGCCCAGGCGGCATAGGCGCACCAGTGCAGGCATTCGAAGAAATAGTTGGGATGGCGCGAGTAGCGCCACCAGCCGGCGTCACACACCTGGCCACGTCGATCGGGCCGGGCCACGAAGCGTCGCAGTTGACGGTCGGCGGCGGCTTCGCCCGCCACCGAGGCGATCCAGATCGCAAGCGCGATCGCCATCGCGAACCGCGAAGGCGGATCGGCTTGATAAGCCGGCACGAAGAAGGCGATCGCGAGCAGGATCGACACCACCGCCTGGAGCAGGAAGAAGGCCAGCATCCGCCATGCCGCCGATGCGCCCCAGCGCTCGCGCAGCGCGCGATAGCGGTAGTCCTCCGGCTGGCCGTGATTGCGCCGCCAGAGATGCCAGCCGAGCCGCCAGCCCCACGCGCCGCCGCAGATGGCGACGAACAGGCGGTTGAGCGCATCGCCCGGCGCCACCACGGCGACGAGCACGGCGACGCCGCCCAGCGACAGTGCCCAGACCGGGTCGATCATCCCCGCATTGCGGGTGCGCAGCTGGATGGCCCAGGCCGCCGTGAAGACGGCGATCAGGGCAAGCAGGACAAGGACGAAAGCGGCGATAAACGACATGCAGGCTCCGGGGCAGGCTTCATGGCGGCTTGAAGCGGATACGGAGCGGCGGGCGAAACGGATGCAGGAAATGTGACGAATGCACGGATAGCCGCATCGGGCCGTGATGCGGCGGGGGGCGGGAGCGCTGGAGGAAAGGCCGGCTGAGGGCAGGCGGGCCGGCGGCTCGGGCTGCCGGCACCGCCCCGCGCGGCTTCAGGCGGTATGAACCTGGCCGGTGGCAATCACCGGGCCGGTAGGCTGGCCGGTGGGCGAGCCGCCCGTCGGCTCCACCGAGACGGCGAGCACCGCCTGGGTCTTGAGCTGCGCCACGATCTGCGGCGGCAGCGACATGGTGGCCGGCGCATCGGACGGGAACACACCGAGCGCGACCGGCTTCGCGCCTGGAGCGATCAACCAGAGCTCGGTCGAGCGATCGGCGGCGATGCTCGGCTTGACCGCCGGCGTGACGATCATCTGCGCGCGCTGCAGGTCGACGGTGGCGGTCCAGTGCGCCGTGCCGTCCTCGCGGGCGATGGTCGCGACCAGGTAGGACGGCGCCGAGGCGACCGGCGTGGCCGGCTTCTCCAGCGTGCCCAGGTCCACCGCGAGCAGCGCGACCACGGCAACGCTGGCGCCGATCCCGACCCAGCGCCACAGCACCAGGTTGTTCCACCAGCCCACGCGAGCCGGCGCGGCGCGCGGCGTCGAGGGCGCATCCAGCCAGCCGAGGTCGCGCTGGATGCGCTGCCAGACCCGCGCGGGCGGTGCCACGGCCGGCACCGCCTCGGCCAGCGGCGCGAGCCGCCGTTCCCAGCGCAGCAGCGTGTCGCGCAGGCGCGGATCGCGCTCGACGCTGGCTTCCAGCGCCCGGCGCTCGTCGGCGTCGAGCACGCCGAGCACGTATTCCGCGCAGCGCAGGTCGGGGTCGAGTTCGGGAGGCGTGGTCATCGCTCGAGGCAGCTCTTGAGCTGGATCAGGCTGCGCCGGATCCAGCTTTTCATGGTCCCGAGCGGCACCTGCCGCCGCTCGGCCAGCTCGCTGTAGGACGCGCCGGTGTAGAAGGCCTCGCGCACCACGCCGCGCTGCATGGCCTCGAGCTGCTGCAGGCAGCGCTCCAGGCGCGCCCGCTCCTGGCTCGCCTCGGCATCGGCGGCCGGCGTGGGCGCTTCGTCGGCAAGCTCCGCCCAGGGTTCGTCGTCGCCGAGCGGCACCTCGCGATGCTGCCGGATCCGGTCGATGGCGCGGTTGCGCGCGAGCGTCACGAGCCAGGTCAGCGCGCCGCCGCGCGTGGCATCGAAGCTGTCGGCCCGTCGCCACGCCGTCATGAACGCGTCCTGGAGGATGTCCTCGGCCTCGCCCTTGTCGCGGACCATGCGCAGGATCACGCCGAACACGCGCGGCGCCGCCGCGCGATACAGCGCGGAGAAGGCGGCCTGGTCGCCTTGCGCGACCTGTTCGAGCAGCTTGTCGAGTTCGGGAGAGGACGGAGCCTGTCCGGCCGCCGCGCTCGGGCGGTCGGCCAGGTCGGGGCGCGTAGCGTCACCGGACGGTTCTTTCATTCGCAAGGAAGGGCGAGCGCCACCCCGGCGGGATGGTCTGTCGCAATATACCATCGCGCATCGCCATGACAGCGATTCGTTCAGCGTCGGGTGTCGCGAAGATTCCATCGTCGGCGGGCGGGCGTTGTCCTGGGTCTTCCTCGATACGGATCAGGCGCCGGGGTGGATGCAGGCGATTGGAAATCGGGCCGGGTAGATGATGTGGCTGGCGCGACGGTTACTGCCACTGCGCCACGCCGCCATGGCGCGAGCAGGTGCCGGAGCGGTGCCGGCTGAAGCTGTAGGTGCCGTCGCGGCAGCGTGCGGTGGCGCCGGCCGGGACTTCGCCGTTGCGTGAGTGCGCGGGTGAATGGACCTGCTCGCCGTCGCGGTTCGTGTAGTGGCCGTGCTCCTGGAGCTGGGATTCGTCCGGGGCCGGCTGGGACTGGTAGGCGAAGGCGGGCGCGACAAGCACGCCGAGCAGCGCGGCAAGCAGGAATCGTTTCATCGTGGTCCCCCGCGGCGGCATTGGCCGGTGGTTGTTGGGTGCCTTTCTGTCAGGCTGGGCGCCGGCTTATTTCCCAATACAAAACCGACTAAAAATAACCCCCAGCAGATCATCCGAAGTGAATTCCCCGGTGATCGAATTCAACTGCTCCTGCGCCAGCCTCAGCTCCTCGGCAAACAGATCGAGCGCCTGCGCATTCTGATCCGCATGATCCGCCGCCTGCGCCAGATGCTCCCGCGCCGCGCGCAACGCCACCAAATGCCGCTCGCGCGCGAGATACACGCTTTCGGCGCCCGCCTGCCAGCCGGCGATGCGCAGCAGCTCGGCGCGCAGCAGGTCGATCCCGTCGCCCTGCTTGGCCGACAAGCGCAGCTCGGTGAGATCGACCTCGCCCGCCGCGCCGCTATCCGGATGCGTCACCGAGGCCGCCTCGCCGCTCAGGTCCGTCTTGTTGAACACGCGCACCACCGGCACGCCGGCCGGGAAACGCTCGGCGATCGCGCGGTCCTCGGCGCCGAGGCCCGTCTGCGCGTCGAGCAGGTGCAGCACCACGTCGGCGCGCTCGATCTCGCCCCAGGTGCGCGCGATGCCGATCTTCTCGACCTCGTCCTCGGTCTCGCGCAGGCCGGCGGTATCGATGATGTGCAGCGGAATGCCCTCGACCTGGATGGTCTGCGCGACCTTGTCGCGCGTGGTGCCGGCGATCGGCGTGACGATAGCCAGCTCGGCGCCGGCCAGCGCGTTGAGCAGCGAGGACTTGCCGACGTTCGGCTGCCCGGCCAGCACCACCGACATGCCCTCGCGCAGCAAGGCGCCCTGCCGCGCGTCGCCGAGCACCTGCGCGAGCCGCTCGCGGATCCGCGCGAGCTTGCCGCGCGCGTCGGCCGCCTCCAGGAAGTCGATCTCCTCCTCGGGAAAGTCGAGCGTCGCCTCCACCAGCATCCGCAGGCCGATCACGTCCTCGACC
This sequence comes from Burkholderia sp. SJZ089, assembly GCF_007828315.1. Classification (NCBI taxonomy): domain Bacteria; kingdom Pseudomonadati; phylum Pseudomonadota; class Betaproteobacteria; order Burkholderiales; family Burkholderiaceae; genus Burkholderia; species Burkholderia sp. SJZ089. Next base: position 641,553 of record NZ_VIUM01000002.1, read on the forward strand.
AGCGCGTGAATGTCGCGCGAGAACACCCCGTCGAGCGAGCGGCCGGCCGAACGCACCGCTGCCTCGGTGCTCGCCTCGATCAGGTCGGCCACGGCCTCGGCCTGGGCCAGGTCGAGCTTGTCGTTGAGGAAGGCGCGGCGCGTGAACTCGCCGGGCTCGGCGAGCCGCAAGGCGTGCTCGCGCCCGGCGTCGAGGCAGCGTTGCAGCACCAGCTGCAGCACGATCGGGCCGCCGTGGCCCTGCAGTTCGAGCACGTGCTCGCCCGTGTAGGAATTCGGCGCGGTGAAGTACAGCGCGATGCCGCGATCGAGCGCCGCCCCGGCTGCGTCGAGAAAGGGCACGTAGCTCGCGTGGCGCGGCGCCAGCACCTGGCCGCACACGGCGCGCATCAGCGCTTCGGCCGCCGCGGCGCCGGCGCGACCGAACGACACGCGCACCACGCCGATCCCGCCGCGGCCGGAAGCAGTTGCAATGGCGACGATCGGATCGGAATCGGTAGCTGGCATCGGGATATCGGGATCAGGAAAGGAGGTTCGGACCAGCGTCATGAGGTCGCCGCCGGAACGCCGCATTGTAGCGTGGCCGCCCAGGCGCCACGGGCTCGCGGCGGGGACTTGGAGCCGTCGGATGTGAGTGGCATGTCGGCATGTGCCGTTTAGCTCAATCACGCTAATTTCTAGGTTCGCCGCCTCGTATTCCAAGCTGATGAAATCCGCTCGACCCGCCTATTTACGAGATAATGCGGGATATGAATCGGCCTTTCGGCCAGCACCTCCCAGCGCTCAATGAGATAAATCTTTCGCAGCCAGTTGTCATGGGCCGCGAACCCCGATTGCACAATCGGCGCATGCCCAGCCTCGACGAAAAACTGGCGTTTTCGGAACGCCTCAAATTCGCGCTACAGCGCTGTCCGGAGAAGCCCTCGGGAGCCACGGAACTGGCGCTGCATTTCAATCTGCGCTATCGCGGCGCGCAGCCGGTATCGGCACAAACCACCCACAAATGGCTGACGGGCCGCACCATTCCCACCGTCGACAAACTCGTCACGCTCACCGAATGGCTCCGGGTCGACCTGCACTGGCTCCACTACGGCCCGCCGCCGAGCAATTCGGCGGGCACGCCCAATCCCCTGCCGCGCGACGAACGTTACCCGCCCACCGCCGAGACGATCGAACTGGCCAGCAAGATCGAAGCGCTCTCATCCCATCACCGTTACCTGGTACAGGAACTGATCGAACAGTTCTACGGCGGCGCGACGGGGCGCTGAGCTTCGCATCGACGCGGCGCAATGTCGCGATCAACAGGATTCACCCACTTCGCCCAGGCCGCGCGGACTTGGCCGTTAGTTGCGCTTGAGACAAAGCCCATCAGACGGCTATCCACGATCCCGCACATTCTCCTAAACACGCTAAATCGTCGCGGGCCAGCCTCATGGCGCCGCAGCACTTCACATGCCGATCATCCCCAACCAGCAAGGTATTTTAGAGATAACGCCGCGCGCATTACCCATCCGAAAACAGCTAAATCGCCACTCATTTGAGATAAATATGGCGTGACCAGTTGTCGCTATAGCCAAGGCTCGCTTGCACAATCTGGCGCATGCCGACCCGAGATGAGAAAACGGCGTTTTCGGAACGCCTGAAATTCGCCTTGATGCGCAGCCCGGAAAAAGTCTCGGGCGCGACCGAACTCGCCCTGCACTTCAACCTGCGGCACCACGGCGAGCACCCGGTCTCGCCGCAGACGGCGCACAAATGGCTGACCGGCCGCACCATCCCGACCACCGACAAGCTCGAGACGCTGGCCGGCTGGCTGCGTGTCGACGCGCACTGGCTGCATTACGGGCCGCCGCCCTCGGTAGCCGCGCGCAACACCCCGAAGCCGTTGCCGCGCGACGAGACATACCCGCCCACGCCGGAGACGATCGAGCTGGCCACCAAGATCGAGGCGCTTTCGCCGCATCACCGCTACCTGGTGCAGGAGCTGATCGAACAGTTCTACGGCGACGCCTCCGAGCACTGATCCGCGCAACTTTCCGTTTTCCGCCACCAATAAAAAAACCGCCCGGCTAGACCGGGCGGTTTTTCTTCATGCATCCAGCTCAGGCAGCTTCCAGCTCGATCAGTTGGCCGCCTTCTTCTTGCCGATGGTGCGCGTGATGTAGTACTGCTGCGCGATCGACAGCACGTTGTTGACCACGTAGTACAGCACCAGGCCGGCCGGGAAGAAGAAGAACATCACCGAGAACGCGATCGGCATGAACATCATCATCTTGGCCTGGACCGGGTCCGGCGGCGTCGGGTTCAGGCGCGTCTGCAGGAACATCGAACCGGCCATCAGCACCGGCAGGATGAAGAACGGATCGCGCTGCGACAGATCGTGGATCCAGAGAATCCAGGGCGCGCCGCGCATTTCCACCGAGGCCAGCAGCACCCAGTACAGCGAGATGAACACCGGGATCTGGATCACCACCGGCAGGCAGCCGCCGAACGGGTTGACCTTCTCCGTCTTGTAGAGCTCCATCAGCGCCGCGTTCATCTTCTGCGGATCGCTCTTGAAGCGCTCGCGCAGCGCCTGCATGCGCGGCGTGATTTCCTTCATGCGCGCCATCGACTTGTAGCTCGCCGCCGACAACGGGAAGAACACGGCCTTGATCAGCAGCGTGAGCAGCACGATCGACCAGCCCCAGTTGCCCACGTAGCCGTGGATCTTCTGCAGCAGCCAGAACAGCGGCTTGGCGATGATCGTCACCCAGCCGTAGTCCTTCACCAGGTCGAGGCCCGGGGCGATGCCTTCCAGCACGCGCTCCTCTTCCGGGCCGGCGAACAGGCGCGCCGACACGTCGGCCGACTGGCCCGGCTCGATGGTCTTGACCTGCTCCTTCACGCCCACGCGGTACAGCGACGGGTCGATCTTCTCGACATAGATGTCGCGCTTGACGCCCTGCTGCGGAATCCAGGCCGACGCGAAGTAATGCTGGACCATCGCCACCCAGCCGTTGTCGGCCGAGTTGACGTATTCCGCCTTGTTCTTGTCGATGTCGCTGAAGGTGATCTTCTGGAAGTGCTTCTGGTCGGTATAGACGGCCGGTCCGAGGAAGGTGTGCGAGAACAGCGGCGTTTCCACCGGCGTGCTGTCGCGCACGATTTCCATGTAGACGGTCGGCGTGACCGGGGCCGTGCCGACGTTCTCGATCTTGGTGTCGACGCCGATCACGTAGCTGCCGCGCGTGAAGGTGTAGGTCTTCACCACCTTCACGCCGCCCTTCTCCTGCGACTCGAAGGACAGCTTCATGCTGTCCTGGCCGGCCGCCAGCGCGCTGGGGTTGCCCGCCGCCGGCGTGTACAGGTCGTTGTGGTTCGGGAAGTTGCCGCCCGTCACGCCGGTGCGCGCCAGGTAGGTGTGATCCTTGGTGTGGTCGAACAGCGTGACGAACAGGTCGGGCTGCTTGCCGTCGCCTTCCTTCTTCAGCGTCAGCTTCGCCAGCGTGCCCCCGCGCGTGTCGATCTCGCCGTCATAGACGTCGGTCGAGAACTTCACCAGTTGCGCCTGGGCGATCGGCGCGGTGGAATCGGGTGCCGTGGTCGAGGCGGCCGGCAGGGCCGCAGGCGCGCCGCCGGCCGCCGAGGCGCCGCTGCTCGCATCGGTCGAGGAGGCGCCGGTGGTCTGCGTGACGTTCGGGAAGAACATCGACTGGCGTCCATGGGCACGCTGCCAGTTGTCGTACAGCATGACCGCTGACATGAAGAAGATCACCCATAGGACGGTGCGTTTGATATCCATGCGTTGTCTCAGAGTCGATGGGACGGCGCTTCAGCGTCGTGGCTGGCGCAAGGACCGGAACGGGCCGGTGGTACCAGATCGATGCCGCCGGCGGAAAAAGGATGGCAGCGGCACAGGCGCCTGGCGGCCAGGTAGGTGCCGCGCGCGGCGCCATGATACTGGATTGCCTCGCGCGCGTAATCCGAACAGGAAGGGTAAAAACGGCAACGGCTGCCGAGGAAAGGACTCACGGCAGCCTTGTAGAAACGCAGCAACGCGATCAAAACCGTTTGCATAGCAGTCGGCGCCTGCGCGCCGCCATGTGGCCGGACATATCCTCGGGATGCATCCGGCCCGTACCTCGTGGGGAAAGCTCAGTCCGCCGCGGGCTTCGCGGGCCCGCGCCGCACGACCTCGCGCGCCGCCTTGTCCAGCAGCTCGCGGATCTCGCCTGCGCACAACGCGGCGAGCGGCGCGGACGCCGCGCTCGGCATCGCCTTCGCGTCGAAGCGCGTATGCAGCCGCAGCAGCAGGTCCCAGCCGGCGAACTCGGCGCGCCGCCGGCGAAACGCGTCGCGGGCGAGGCGCTTTACCAGGTTGCGCGTGACCGCGCGCGGCGCGTACTTCTTGCCGATCACCAGGCCCAGACGCGCGTCGCCGCCCGTCGGCTTGCCGTAGATCACGAAGTGCGCGCTGCGCCGCCAGGGCCGCAAACGAAAAACGGATGAGAACTCATCCGTTTTCAGAAGCCGCGCGGCTTTCGGGAAGGTCGCGCCCACCAGCAACGGATCGATGCCGGGGCCTGCGACTGCGTTGCCCGCATCGCCGCGCACGGCACACACGGCGTATCGCCCGCCCTTAGATGGCCAGGCGCTTGCGACCCTTCGCGCGACGTGCGTTGATGACCTTGCGGCCACCCGCCGTCTTCATGCGGACGCGGAAGCCATGGGTACGCTTGCGACGCGTGACGGAAGGTTGGTAGGTACGTTTCATGTTGCTCTCACTTTGACGAGAATATCGGTAATCAGGGACCGCGTGCCCGATCCTTCAGGCCACCGGGCGAACGCAATCGCCGAAAATCTAGGATTGGTTTTCGCGGAACCCGCTATTTAAACCGTTTTTCTGTGGACGGTCAATACTTTAGGCCCTGCCTCGGCCCCATTTCCGCGTCCGCCCCCGCGATCCTGTGCCCACCCGCCCAATCGCCCCTCCCCTGTGGATAACTCCCGCGACGCGCGCTTTTGGCGGTAGAATCTCGCCTTATCTCCAGGAATCCCGCACGCCGCTCCGGCCCGCCCTGTGCCCGAAACCCTTGTGGCACCAGCCTCCGGAGCATGCTCGCTCGGCCGCACCGGGCCTTGTTGCCAATCCGCGACAAGGGCGGCCTCGTGCCGCTGTGCAACCCAAGAACGACAGCAACTCAATGAACGAATTCTGGCAACACTGTTCCGCCCTGCTGGAGCGTGAATTGACGCCCCAGCAGTACGTGACGTGGATAAAACCGCTGGCGCCGGTGGCCTTCGACGCCTCCGCGCACACCTTGTCCATTGCCGCCCCCAACCGCTTCAAGCTCGACTGGGTGAAGAGCCAGTTCTCGGGCCGGATCTCCGATCTGGCCCGCGATTTCTGGAACGCGCCGATCGACGTGCAGTTCGTGCTCGACCCGAAGGCCGGCGCGCGCAGCGCCGCGCCCTCGGTCGCGCCGCGCCCGTCGGTGGCCGCCACCGGCACCGCGCCGGCACCCGAGGCGGCCATGCCGGCCGCCGCTCCGGTGCGGCAGGCCGCGCCGAACCCGGCCGTGGCCGCCGCGCAAGCCGCCCAGGCGGCCGCGCATGCCGCGGCCCAGGCCGCCGCGCTGAACGCCGACGACGCCGCCGATCTCGACCTGCCCAGCCTGACCGCCCACGAGGCCGCCGCCGGCCGCCGCACCTGGCGACCCGGCGCGAACGCGCCGGCCGGCGGCGACGCGGCCGACTCGACCTACGAGCGCTCCAAGCTGAACCCGGTCCTGACCTTCGACAATTTCGTCACCGGTAAGGCCAACCAGCTGGCGCGCGCCGCGGCCATCCAGGTGGCCGACAACCCGGGCGTGTCCTACAACCCGCTGTTCCTGTACGGCGGCGTGGGCCTGGGCAAGACCCACCTGATCCACGCGATCGGCAACCAGTTGCTGCTCGACAAGGCCGGCGCGCGAATCCGCTACATCCACGCCGAGCAATACGTCTCGGACGTGGTGAAGGCCTACCAGCGCAAGGCCTTCGACGATTTCAAGCGCTACTACCACTCGCTGGACCTGCTGCTGATCGACGACATCCAGTTCTTCTCGGGCAAGTCGCGCACGCAGGAAGAGTTCTTCTACGCGTTCGAGGCGCTGGTCGCCAACAAGGCGCAGGTGATCATCACCAGCGATACCTACCCGAAGGAAATCTCGGGCATCGACGACCGCCTGATCTCGCGCTTCGATTCCGGCCTGACGGTGGCGATCGAGCCGCCCGAGCTGGAAATGCGCGTGGCGATCCTGATGCGCAAGGCGCAATCGGAAGGCGTGAACCTGTCCGAGGACGTGGCCTTCTTCGTGGCCAAGCACCTGCGCTCGAACGTGCGCGAGCTGGAAGGCGCGCTGCGCAAGATCCTCGCGTACTCGAAGTTCCATGGCCGCGAGATCACCATCGAGCTGACCAAGGAAGCGCTGAAGGACCTGCTGACGGTGCAGAACCGGCAGATCTCGGTCGAGAACATCCAGAAGACCGTCGCCGACTTCTACAACATCAAGGTCGCCGACATGTACTCGAAGAAGCGGCCCGCCAATATCGCGCGGCCTCGCCAGATCGCCATGTACCTGGCCAAGGAACTGACGCAGAAGAGCCTGCCCGAGATCGGCGAGCTGTTCGGCGGGCGCGACCACACCACCGTGCTGCACGCGGTGCGCAAGATCGCCGACGAACGCAGCAAGGATGCCCAGCTGAACCACGAGCTGCACGTGCTGGAACAGACGCTGAAAGGGTAAATGCCGCGCGCATCGCGAATCCCGACGGGACTCGCACGCGCGCGCGATGAATACGCCGATCCGGGTGAATTTAAAAGGGGCGGTTCTGTTTTGAGGCACAATACAGGTTTGTGACCGCCCGGGCGGCGGGTAGACAGCGGCCCGCCGGGCGGGCTTGCGTGGCTTGCAGGCCGTTAAATCAACGAAGGAACTCTATGCAACTGGTCAAGACCGAACGAGACACCCTCCTCAGGCCGCTGCAAACGGTAAGCGGTATCGTCGAACGCCGCCATACGCTGCCGATCCTCGCGAACCTGCTGATCACGAAGACGGGTTCCGACGTATCGTTCCTGTCGACCGACCTCGAGCTGCAGATCACCACGCGCGCCGATTTCGGCGTGGGCGGCGAACAGGTCGCGACCACGGTGGCTGCCCGCAAGCTACTGGACATCCTGCGCGCGATGCCTGACGGGCAAGTGACGCTGTCGCTGGCCGACAAGCGTCTGACCGTGCAATCGGGCAAGAGCCGCTTCGCCCTGCAGACGCTGGCCGCCGACGAGTTCCCGACGGTCGCGCAATCGAAGGATTTCGGCGCGAGCCTGGCGGTGCCGCAGAAGGCCTTCCGCCAGTTGCTGGGCATGGTGTACTTCGCGATGGCGCAGCAGGACATCCGCTACTACCTGAACGGCATGCTGCTGGTGGTGGACGGCGACCAACTGATGGCCGTGGCCACCGACGGCCACCGCCTGGCCTATTCCTCGATGAAGATCGAGGGCGGCGCCTTCCCGCGCCAGGAAGTGATCGTGCCGCGCAAGACGATTCTCGAGCTGCAACGCCTGCTCGAGGACATCGACGACACCGTCAAGATCGACATCGCGCAGACGCAGGCCAAGTTCACCTTCGGCCAGGTCGAGCTGGTGTCGAAGCTGGTGGAGGGCAAGTTCCCCGACTTCCAGCGCGTGATCCCGAAGGCGCACAAGAACACCTTCACGATCGGCCGCGAGGAACTGCAGCGTTCGCTGCAGCGCGCCGCGATCCTGACCTCCGACAAGTTCAAGGGCGTGCGCTGCATCATCGCGCCGGGCCAGTTGAAGATCATGTCGACCAATGCCGACCAGGAAGAGGCGCAGGAAGAACTCGAGATCGCCTACCAGGGCGACACGGTGGACATCGGCTTCAACGTCACCTACCTGCTCGACGTGCTCGCGAACCTCAAGGTGGACAACATCGAGGTGAGCCTGGGCGACGCCAGCTCGAGCGCGCTGATCACCGTTCCCGAGAACGACGAATTCAAGTACGTGGTGATGCCGATGCGCATCTGAGGCATTCGACACACCGGACACACCAAGGGGCGCCACGCCCCTTTGGCGTTTTTATGGCACAGACGGGCTCGCACCCGGCCAGCCGATTCGCGACTGTTTTCCCTCCCATTTCGTACCCCGAAGCGGCGAGCCAGCACCGTGAAACGACCATTCGACGAGCCACGTTTGCCCGCAGGCAGGACCCGGCCGCAGCACTTCAGGCGGCCAGCAGAACCGGAAGACATCCATGACTGAACAGCACAACTCGCAACCCGACAACAGCAGCTATGGCGCCTCGTCGATCCAGATCCTCGAAGGTCTGGAAGCGGTCCGCAAGCGTCCCGGGATGTACATCGGCGACACATCGGATGGAACTGGTCTGCACCACCTCGTATTCGAAGTGCTCGACAACTCGATCGACGAGGCCCTGGCGGGTTACTGCAACGACATCCACGTCACGATCCACGCCGACAACTCCATCTCCATCACCGACAACGGCCGGGGCATCCCGACCGACGTGAAGATGGACGACAAGCACGAGCCCAAGCGCAGCGCCGCCGAAATCGTGATGACCGAGCTGCACGCCGGCGGCAAGTTCGACCAGAACAGCTACAAGGTGTCGGGCGGCCTGCACGGCGTGGGCGTGTCCTGCGTGAACGCGCTGTCGAGCTGGCTGCGCCTGGTGGTGAAGCGCAACGGCAAGAAGCACTTCATGGAGTTCCATCGCGGCGTGGCGCAGGACCGCGTGCTGGAGACGCGCGACGGCGTGGAAGTGTCGCCGATGGCAGTCACCGGCGACACCGAGAACCGCGGCACCGAAGTGCACTTCATGGCCGATCCGACCATCTTCGGCACGGTCGAGTATCACTACGACATCCTGGCCAAGCGGATTCGCGAACTGTCGTTCCTGAATAACGGCGTGCGGATCCGCCTGACCGACCAGCGCTCGGGCAAGGAAGACGATTTCGCCTTCGTGGGCGGCGTGAAGGGCTTCGTCGAGTACATCAACAAGACCAAGACCGTGCTGCATCCGACGATCTTCCACATCATCGGCGAGAAGGATGGCGTGGGCGTGGAAGTGGCCATGCAGTGGAACGACAGCTACAACGAGAACGTGCTGTGTTTCACCAACAATATTCCGCAGCGGGACGGCGGCACCCACCTCACGGGCTTGCGCGCGGCGATGACGCGCGTGATCAACAAGTACATCGTCGACAACGAGATCGCCAAGAAGGCCAAGGTGGAAACCTCGGGCGACGATATGCGCGAAGGGCTTTCCTGCGTGTTGTCGGTGAAGGTGCCGGAGCCGAAGTTCAGCTCGCAGACCAAGGACAAGCTGGTGTCGTCGGAAGTGCGGGCGCCGGTCGAGGAAGTGGTGGCGAAGGCGCTGGAGGAGTTCCTGCTCGAGACGCCGAACGACGCGAAGATCATCTGCAGCAAGATCGTCGAGGCGGCCCGGGCGCGCGATGCGGCCCGCAAGGCGCGCGAGATGACGCGACGCAAGGGCGTGCTGGATGGGGTTGGCCTGCCGGGCAAGCTGGCGGACTGCCAGGAGAAGGATCCGGCCAAGTGCGAGATCTACATCGTCGAGGGTGACTCGGCAGGCGGGTCGGCCAAGCAGGGCCGGGATCGGAAGTTCCAGGCGATCCTGCCGCTGCGCGGCAAGGTGCTGAACGTCGAGAAGGCGCGGTATGACAAGCTGCTGTCGTCGGAGCAGATCGTCACGCTGGTGACGGCGCTGGGTTGCGGGATCGGCAAGGAGGATTACAACCTCGAGAAGCTGCGCTATCACCGCATCATCATCATGACCGACGCGGACGTGGATGGCGCGCATATCCGGACGCTGCTGCTCACGTTCCTCTATCGCCAGATGCCGGACATGATCGAGCGCGGGTATGTGTATATCGCGCAGCCGCCGCTGTTCAAGATCAAGGCCGGGAAGGACGAGCGGTATCTGAAGGACGAGAGCGAGCTGAACGCGCATATGCTGCGGCTGGCGCTGCAGGGCTCGGAGCTGCAGCCGGGTAGCGGCGCGGATGCGATCTCGGGTGAGGCGCTCGGGGCGCTGGCTCGGTCGTATTTGCTGTCGCGGGCGGTGGTGGGGCGCTTGGGGCGCCTGTATGACCCGGCGGCGCTCGAGGCCGTGATGGATGGCGTGGCGATTGATCTGGCCGGCGAGGACGCGGCGCTGAAGTCGGCCAGCGCGCTGCAGGCGGCGATGCTGCAAAGCGACGCGATGAAGAATGAAGTGCGCGTGATTCCGACTTATGACGAGATTCGCGAGCACTGGTCGCTGCGGATCGAGCGGCCGCATCATGGGAATGTGCGGGTTTCGGTGATCGATGAGGAGTTTTTGCTCACCGCCGATTACAAGCAGCTGGTTAGCACCGCTGACACGTTCAAGGATTTGATCGGGGAAGGGGCGCTTATCAAGCGTGGCGAGCGTTCGCAAGCGGTGAAGGACTTCAAGGGGGCGATGCAGTGGCTGATGGCCGATGCGGAGCGCAATGTCTCCAAGCAGCGGTATAAGGGGCTGGGGGAGATGAACCCCGAGCAGCTTTGGGAGACGACCATGGATCCGAATGTGCGGCGCTTGTTGCGTGTGCAGATCGAGGACGCGATTGCCGCGGATGGGATCTTTACGACGCTGATGGGCGATGAGGTGGAGCCGCGTCGGGCTTTCATTGAGTCGAATGCGTTGAGGGCGGGGAATATTGATGTTTGAGGGGTGATGTAGTGTCGAATGTCACGATAAGTGAAAAATTCGACACTAAAGCTGAAAACTGAAGACGTATTTAGTGAAAATTTCCGAAGAAATTGGGTGCGCATCGCGCACCATTCCTGGCGGAAGTTTTTGAGCGCAAGGGCAAACTCCTCAGCTTTGCAGCACCAAGTTGAGGGCTTTGCTCCATCTGCTCTCCGACAAACGTTCCAGCTCGTTGCATTTGAGATAGGAAGGGTATTTTTACACCAAGTGCAAAGATATCCTTCGACAACAAAGCCGACTGCAAGTCGGCTTTGTTGCTTTAAGGCCCGGACTTCTTCATCGGGAGGCCAAGCCACAGACTGTCCGCTGAAAAGTGTCAGGGGTGACGGGGAGAGCTATGATCGTCTGGTGCGGCGTTCGAGACCTGCAGCCGAACGCCCCCTCAACAAACCCGCCCCCTCAGATCCGACTTTATTGACGCATCTACCCGCCCACGAAGTGTCAGAGTCCCCAAAAACAGGGCCGTAACGACCTTGGCCCCCCATGCGCGTTAGCGGCACGAGCCGATAGTTGGCTGATAATCATGCTGGCTCTAGGATTGAATCTTCTGCATCTGAGCGCTACGCGGCGGCGTCGTATACTTGACGCCACTACGTTGAGAGGTCGCGGACGCTGGGTTGCAAGCGCGCGGACCGCTGTTGCTTGAAGCAATTCGGGCGGGGAGCTCCGATCATCACCCTTCGGCACCGTGGGGCGGCTGGTACGCAAGATGCCAACAATGTGGCCTGGCATGAGCGTTCAACGGTCAGACGGACCATAACAAAACTGGCCACAACAATAAGGAAGCAGATTCAGTGGACGTGCTAGGAACCCACTCCAGAGTTGTTGACGACTACGCTAAGTACATCCAGAGCTTCCTCAACATTCTCGATCCTCAGATCCGCGCGGCGGTCGAGGCACGTTTGTCTGAAGGGCGGCTCTGGCCAGAGCCGTTGCTGCAGTTCAACCCAGCGTTCGAATCCGCTGGCACGGTCGCCGAAGTCGCCGCTAAGGGCATCGTTCACCCGGACCTTGTCTCCGTTCTCAAAGGCTACTCGCTCTACAAGCATCAGGTCGACGCCATCCAACTCGGCACGGCCGGTAGGGACTTCGTCGTCACGTCAGGCACGGGCTCTGGTAAGTCACTAACCTACATCGCAACGATATTTAATGACTTGCTGGCCAAGCCTGCTGTAGGAGGCATCTGTGCGGTTATCGTCTATCCGATGAACGCGCTGATCAACTCGCAGTTCGAAGAGTTTCGCCGCTACCAAGAGAACTACGAGAAGGCGACAGGCAAGGTCTTTCCTATCACCTTTGGTCAGTACACTGGCCAGGAGAAGCAAGACAAACGCGATGGTATGCGTGAGAACCCGCCGAACGTCCTGCTTACCAACTATATGATGCTGGAGTTGTTGCTTACGCGTACTGCCGAGCAGACCATACGCGACAGCATCTACGAGCATTTGCAATACCTCGTCTTCGACGAATTGCACACTTACCGTGGCCGCCAAGGCGCGGACGTGGCGATGCTCATCAGGCGTATTCAGGCGCAATGCAAGCGCAAGCTTGTCTGCGTTGGCACTTCCGCCACGATGGCCTCCGGCGGCGATCTCGCTCAACAAAAGCAACAGATTGCCGACGTCGCGTCGGTGTTGTTCGGCAGGCCCTTCTTGGCCTCGCAGGTGGTGAACGAGTCGCTCGCGCCGTCTCTTGGAGACAAACTTGAACGGCCCGATGTCGCCGCACTCAGGAAGGCGGTTCAGGCAGGGATAGACATTAAGGCCGGACTTGATGTTTTGTGCGCCAATCCGCTTGGCAAATGGTTGGAAAGCTCTATCGCGCTGGCCAAGGTGCCAACCGGTCTTGTCCGTGGCAAGCCGCAAACCCTGACCGAGGTCGTACATCAGCTTGCTGCGGATGCGGGGGTCGACGCACCCATTGCTAGGCAAGCTCTCGGCGATTTACTGCGTTGGATCAGCAACGTAAACCAAACACTGCAAGAAGCTGGGCAGCGCTACACAGTGCTTCCCTTTAAGCTGCACCAGTTCATTTCGCAGACCGGCTCTGTCTACACGACATTGGATCAGGACGAGAACCGCTCGGTCACGCTAGAGCCAGGCTTCTTCAAAAGCGACGAAGAGAATAAGAAGCCCATTTTCCCCAACGTTTTCAGCCGCTCCAGCGGTCACGCCTTCATCTGCGCCACGCGTATCGGCGACCGCCTGGTGCCGCGGGAGTTCCGTGAGTCTAGTGATGAGGAGGGCGGCGGCCAGGATGGCTACCTGATCGTCGGTGACGACGTTTGGGACGAGCGTGAGGATTTGGCTTTTCTTCCCGACACATGGCTCAACCGCGGCCGGAACGGTCCGGATACCCGCAAACGCGCGCTCTTCCCGGTTCGCCTGTATTTCGATGAAACGGGCCGCTGCTCAGAGACCGAAACGCTCAAGTGGTGGGGCTGGTTCATGAAGGCACCACTGTTGTTCGACCCAACGGCTGGAGTCTTCTTCGACACCAAGACCAACGAAGGAACCAAGCTTACCAAGCTGGGCAGCGAGGGGCGCAGTACATCCACGACGATCACAACGTTCTCGATCCTCAACCGCCTCAGTGACGCTGGTTACGATTTGCGCAGCCAGAAGCTCATCAGCTTCACCGACAATCGCCAGGACGCCGCTCTCCAGGCGGGCCATTTCAACGACTTCGTTCAGGTCGTGCGCCTGCGCGCGGGCATTCATCGCGCGGTCGTGAGTGCTGGCGATGCAGGTCTCACGTTCGAGCGCCTTGGGCCTGCCATTTTCTCGGCGCTGAAGCTCCCGTTCATTGAGTACGCGAACCGGGCAGACGAGCCTGAGCTGCCCAATATCAAGCGTAGCTATGACGAGCAGTTCCAGACTTTCCTGCTTTATCGTGCGCTTGGTGACCTGCGCCGGAGCTGGCGCATCGTTCTGCCCAATTTGGAGCAGTGTGCGCTGCTTGACGTGGATTATGTGGATCTGGCCGAGGTTGCGGCCCAGGATAAGTATTGGAGAAGCGTACCGATCTTGGATGAGCTAGAACTCGACGAGCGGGTGCTCTTCCTCACGGCGATCCTCGATTTCTTCCGTCTCGAGTACGCACTCCACAGCGAGAATTACCTAACCCACGCCAAGCTGCGCGAACACGAGAAGCTATTCCGCGAGAAACTGCGTAGCCCGTGGACCCTAGATCCCACCGAAACGCTGCGCGAACCTTTCTATATGCGCCTGGAGGCGCTGCATCGCAGCGCCAAAGTGGCATCCAAGAGCATGGGGCCGGCCAGCGGCTTGGGGAAGTTCATTAAGCTCTTCGTCAAGCAGCGTGACCTAGATGTCGAATTGCGTGGCGACCATTACGGCGTCTTTATAAGGACTCTGCTGAAGAAGCTCGAGGGCGCCGACTATCTTGCTTCACAGTCTGCTAAAGGCGAGAACAGCGAGAGCATCACTCTCTACCGCTTGCGTATCGAGAAAATCCTATGGCGCCCAGGTGACCTGGAGACCGTCAAGGCTGACCTCATTAAGCGCCGCAGCTATAAGGAGCAAGCACCCAAGCCAAATCGCTTCTTTCAGGATCTGTATCAGCGTAACTTTGCCGCCGCGAAGCGTCTGCGCGCGGAGGACCACACGGGCCAACTTGGCGTGGCTGAACGTCGCGACCGAGAAGAGCGTTTCCGCGCCGAGTGGTTCCTTGATCCCGAAAAAAATATTCCCGATCTGCCTCGCATTCGCAGCCAATCGATCAGCGCATTGTTCTGCTCACCGACCATGGAGCTGGGCATTGACATCGGTGGGTTGAGCGTTGTGCATCTGCGTAATGCGCCACCTAACCCGGCGAACTACGCCCAGCGTGCGGGTCGCGCGGGCCGGGGTGGGCAGGGAGCGCTAGTTTTTACCTATTGTTCAACTTATTCGCCGCACGACCGCCACTATTTTAGTCGCCAGGTCGATCTAGTCGCTGGCGTCGTGCAGGCACCACGCCTGGACTTGGCGAATCGCGAGCTCCTGCAAACACATCTCAACGCGTTGGCGATATCCGAAGTCGGCCTGCCGGGCCTTGAGAACAGTGAGAGCGGTCGCCCGTCCGTGACCCGCTTCATCGATGAAGAGGTGCACGAACTTCCGCTGCTTCCAGCAGTTCGTGCCGGCCTGCAATTAGGCATGGCGACTAAAGACCGTATTCGCGCCAGCTTCCAACGTGTCATTCAGGACATCGAGTCCACTCTGAAGGAAAAGGCCGTGCACTGGTTCACCGACGTGTGGCCCGAGCAGACCCTTCAGGCGTTGCCCGATAACTTAGACCATGCCATCGAGCGCTGGCGTGCTCTTTATCACTCCGCGCGCAGTACACTCGATAAAGCTACGCAGAAGATTCAGAGCGGCACCTTGAGCCTGGGTAGCGAAGAGTACCGTAAGTACAAGCGCGCCCAGGATCAGGCCACCCGCCAACTCGACCTGCTGCGCAATCAAGGGGGCGGATTCTCTGAGCTCTCGGAGTTCTATCCCTACCGATACCTAGCTGCCGAAGGCTTCTTGCCTGGCTACAACTTCACCCGTTTACCTTTACGCGTATTTCTGCCCACGGCCGACACGCACGGCGAATTCATTTCGCGTCCGCGCTCGATCGCGTTGCGCGAGTTCGGCCCACTGAACATCATCTACTACAGCGGCCGCAAATATCAGGTTCGCCAGTCGGTTGTGCAGGAGCCGGATGCCGCGCTGACCGAAGCTAAGGTCAGCACCAAGGCTGGTTACTTCCTTGTCGGTGACCAGTTGCAGCTAGAAACCTGCCCAATCTCAGGCGTCAGTCTTGCAGACAATGCCAACAAGCTGCACTTGCATAACCTTCTTGAAATGGCTGAGTCGCGTGCTGAAGAGGTAGACCGTATTTCTTGTGAAGAAGAAGAGCGTGCCTCTCGCGGCTTTGAAATTAAAACTTATTTCAGCATCGACGGCGGTGACGTAGATCGGGTGCAACGCGCCCGCCTCAAGGTGGCTACGGACGCGATGGTCAACCTGATGTTCGTACCTGCAGCGCGCCTGATTCACGTTAATGGAAAGTGGCGCTCGCAGAACACCGATGGCTTTCCCATGGGTATGGTTAGCGGTGAGTGGCGTGCCTCGATGCCTGAGGCCAACGATCAGCAGCGCGAAGATTATCGCCGTGTGAACCTCTGGACCTCAAACTTGGCCGACGCGCTCTACATCGTTCCCGTCCAGCCTCTCGGCCTCACGCCGGAGGGCGTCATCACGCTTCAGTATGCGCTCAAGCGCGCCATCGAGCAGGTTTTCCAAGTCGAGTCCAGCGAAGTCGGCGTCATAAGTGTTGGCGACCCAAAGGCACCCAATATCCTGCTCTACGAGTCAGCCGAAGGGAGCCTAGGCATCCTCTCGCGCTTCATCGAAGATATTGACGCTTTCCGGGTCGTGGTTGAGCATGCGCGTAATCTATGCCGCTTCGACGCCTCCGACTACAAAGGTCCGGCCTCGTACGACGACTTGCTCAGCTACTACAACCAACGCGATCACCAAATCATCGATCGCCACCTGATCCAAGATGCCCTTGCCAAGCTAGCTCTCTGCGAGCTGGAGATCCAGACCAACAAGAGCTATATCAGTTACGAAGACCAATACGCTGATTTGTTGAGGAACTTGGATCCCAGCTCGTCCACTGAGCGGAAATTCATCGAGTACCTTCACGCTAACGGTCTGCGCTTGCCCGACGCTGCACAGAAACCAGTCGAAGGTCTATACGTGCAACCGGATTTCTATTACGAGCCCCGTATCTGGATCTTCTGCGACGGTACGCCACACGACGATCCTGCGGTACAGGCCGATGACGCCACCAAGCGCCAGGCCATCCTCGCTCGCGGAGACGAGGTCTGGGTCTATTACTACAAGGACAATCTGGCCGCCAAGGTGGCCGCGCGTCCGGATATCTTCAAGAAAGTGAAATGAGCCTTACCCTGCAACCCGGTAAGCTAGTCGCGCTACGCGGGCGCGACTGGGTCGTACTGCCCTCGGAAGACCCGGAACTACTGGTCCTGAAGCCATTGGGCGGCTCCGACGACGAAATTGCTGGCGTATATCTGCCGCTGGGTGGGGAGCACCCGCAGGACGCCCGATTCAAGGAACCCGAGTCCGCTGACCTTGGCGACTTCGCCACTGCGCGCTTGCTCTATGATGCCGCTCGCCTAGCCTTCCGAAATGGCGCGGGGCCGTTCCGCTGCCTAGCCAAGCTCTCGTTCCGCCCTCGCTCGTACCAGATGGTCCCACTCGTCATGGCATTGCGCCAAGACCGTATTCGCCTGCTCGTGGCAGACGATGTCGGCGTGGGCAAGACCGTCGAGTCGCTGCTCATCATCCGTGAACTACTGGAGCGCCGCCGCATCAAGCGCTTTGCCGTCGTCTGCTTGCCGCATCTATGCGAGCAATGGCAGGCCGAGATCCGAGCCAAGCTCGACCTTGAAGCCGTGATCATCCGCTCCAGTACGCAAGCTGGGCTGGACCGTCAGATTCACGGCGATGCGAGTGTCTACGACCACTATCCGTATCAAGTTATCAGCGTCGACTTTATCAAGTCCGATGTACGGCGCGATGTCTTCATTGAGCAATGCCCCGAATTGGTCATCGTCGACGAGGCTCACACCTGTGCGCGTCCGGCTGGCACGTCGGCTAGTCAACAACAGCGCTACCATCTGATAAGCCGCATCGCCGCGAAAACCGACCAACACCTGATTTTGCTCACCGCGACGCCGCACAGTGGGAAATCCGAAGAGTTCCAGTCTCTGCTTGGTTTGCTTCAGCCCGAGTTCGAGCTCATCGACCTGCCCTCTGCCCCTCGCGCTGAGCGCGCGGAGCTGGCCCGCCATTTCGTCCAGCGCAAGCGCGGTGACGTCGAAAAATGGTTGGGCGAAGACACGCCGTTCCCGAGCCGGGATGCCTTCGAGGTGAACTACAAGCTCTCGGCGCGCTACCTGCAACTCTTCGGCGAGCTGATCGACTTCTCGCGCAAGCTGATCTCCCCCGACAAAGATAGTCACCGCCAACGCGTTCACTACTGGACTGCACTGGGCCTCCTGCGTGGCGTGATGTCAAGCCCTGCAGCTGGCATTGAGATGCTGAACACTCGCATGTCCGCACTCGCGAAGGTGGGGCAAACGGAAGATGGCGATGCTCAGCTTGACGACGCTCCCAATCCGGTCGGTGACACCGAGTTCGGCTATGAAGGTGACAACGCGCCCATCCAGATCGTTGAACGCGCAGACTGGTCCGAGTACCAGCGCCGCCAATTGCGTGGATTTGCCGACCGTTTGCAAGCTCTCGTCGGACCGGACCATGACCGCAAGCTAGCAGCCACAGCCAAGGAAATCGCGGATTGGCTCAAGTCCCCCATACCCTTCTGTCCTGTCGTCTTCTGCCGTTACATCGAGACTGCCAAGTATGTCGGCGAGCATCTGGAACCACTACTACGGCGGCAGTTCCCTAAACTTGACCTGCAAGTCATCACCAGCGAACTGCCTGACGAGATGCGCAAGCAGCGCATCGAAGCCATGGGCAAATCCGGTTTGCGCGTGCTCATCGCCAC
Organism: Burkholderia sp. SJZ089; assembly: GCF_007828315.1. Classification (NCBI taxonomy): domain Bacteria; kingdom Pseudomonadati; phylum Pseudomonadota; class Betaproteobacteria; order Burkholderiales; family Burkholderiaceae; genus Burkholderia; species Burkholderia sp. SJZ089. The sequence goes on from NZ_VIUM01000002.1 coordinate 659,956, forward strand.
AGACTGCCTGAGCGAGGGCATCAACCTGCAGGATCAGTTCACCGCCGTCCTCCACTATGACCTGCCTTGGAATCCCAACCGCCTGGAGCAGCGTGAAGGCCGCGTGGACCGATTCGGTCAAGTAGCGCCTGTGGTAAAAGCCTGTCTGCTCTACGGCGCTGATAATCCAATCGATGGCGTCGTGCTCGACGTACTGTTACGCAAGGTACGTGAAATCAAACGCTCCACTGGCATCAACGTGCCTTTCCCTGAAGACTCGCAGAGCATCATCGACACCATCACCCAGGCACTGCTGCTTAACCCCAATCGCCACATTGGTACCGAGCAGGGTGTGCAAGGTCTGCTCTTCGACTTCAGCGAGTTCGAGGAAGCCGCCACCGCCAAGATAGAAGTCACGCATAAACTTGACGAAGCTGCCGCACGAGAGAAAGCCTCACGCAGCATCTTTGCCCAGCACGCCATCAAGGCGCACGAGATTGAAGCGGATCTGCGCGAAGTGGACGAAGCGATTGGCGATCCAAAGGCGGTGGAGAGTTTCGTTACCGGCGTGCTAAACAACCTGATGGGTGTACAGATCACCCCCATGGGCGTGGGCTATCGCCTTGTTACTGCCAACCTGACGGCAACACTACGCGAGGCACTACCCGCAGGCGAAACACTGCTCATTAGTTTCCGCTCACCCACGCGTGAGGGCTATCTGTACCTGGGGCGTAACCACCCCTTCGTCGAACTGCTGTGCCAGACGGTAATGGCTAACACCATCAACCGTCAGGACAAGCGTGCGGCCCGTGCCGCCGTGATTCGTACCAGCGCGGTAAACGTGAAGACCACGTTGCTGCTCTTCCGATGTCGCAATGTCATCGAGCAGTCGCGTAACCATCACCAGATCGTCGCTGAGGAGATGTTGCTCTGTGGCTGGCGCGGCACGCCGGAACAGAAGGAGTTCCTGGACCATGCTGCGGCTAAATCCCTCATCGCCGAGGCGCGCGCAACTTCCGACCTATCACCCCAGGCGCGCGCTAGCTTCCTGGAAAACGAACTAGGCTTGCTGTATGCACTAGGTGAAGCCTTCACGGATATCGCCGAAGCGCAATCTAAGCGACTCGTAGAAGCCCATGAGCGCTTCAGTGCGCTCATGGACAAGCAGCGTTTTCAGGTCGTCTATCCGGTGTTGCCGATGGACACGTTGGGCATCTACGTGTTGCTACCAGAGGTAGCGCAATGAACTATCCGAGTATCCGTATCGAGGGCTCCATCCTGTCGCCCGACGTCTTAGGCCGCCTCGACGATGTAGCTGGCCAGCGACCCGCTGACTTTGGTCTAGAGGGTACTACTAGGGTCAAAGACGAGATTGCCCGTGCATGGGCCGATGCGCAGGATTACTGGCGCATCTTCGAGCGCAAGCTTGAGTCGCTGCGTCCCGAGAGCCCCGCTACCACAGAAACGCGGCAACAATGGGTATTGCCACTATTGGGTCTGCTTGGCTACCAGCTTGAGTACCAAGCCAAGAGTGCTGAGGCCAACGGCAAACTCTACCCTCTCTCGCACCGAGTGACCAACCGAGGGGGCACCGTGGTGCACGTGGTCGGCGCACGCGACCCAGCTGGACTTGACCGCAAGCCGGAACCGCGCCCCGGTGTGCTCCGCATGTCCGCCCACGCCGTCGTGCAGGAATACCTGAATCTGACGGACGAGCTATACGCCTTGGTCACCAATGGTCGCGTGTTACGCCTGCTACGCGATAGCTCTCGCCTGATCAAGCTCACCTACCTTGAATTCGACCTCGACCGAATCTTCGGCGATGGGCTGTTCGCCGACTTCGCGGTACTTTACCGCCTACTGCATGCCAGTCGCTTGCCCGCTAATTTTGAAGAGGCTGCACACAGCTGGATTGAGCGCTACCATCAAGACTCGTTGGACGCTGGCTCGCGCATACGTGAGGGTCTCTCGAAGGCAGTGGAACAGGCCATCGTTGGCCTAGCGAACGGCTTTTTGCAGCACAAGTCCAACGAGGTGTTGCGCGAACAGGTCGTTAGTGGCCAGCTAGGTGCTGCGGATTTCTACAAGCAGCTGCTGCGCTTGATCTACCGCCTGCTGTTCCTAATGGTCATCGAGGAGCGCGGCCTTGTCTTCCCACAGGGCACGCCGACGCGCCAGCGCAATATATACGAACAGTTCTATAGCGTGACGCGGCTGCGCCGCCTGAGCGAGAAACGCCACTTGGCCGATCGCAGTCATGCCGACCTATGGCCAGCGTTGCAGGCTAGCTTTCGCCTTTTCGAGGCCGACGGCCCGGGCACCAAGCTAGGTGTGCCTCCGCTGGCTGGTGACCTGTTTGATCCTCAGGCGATAGCAACGCTGGCCGGTTGTACGCTCGGCAATGATGCGCTGCTCGCGGCGCTACGCGCGCTGAGTCTTTACCACCATCTCGACACCGGCCAGCTTATCCGCGCCAACTACGGTGCGCTCAACGTAGAGGAGTTTGGTTCGGTGTATGAGGGCTTGCTGGAGTACGAGCCAGCAATCTTGACTGACGGAGCGCGGACCAGTTTCGCCTTCAAGCGGGGTGACGAGCGCGCCAACACTGGCTCGCATTACACACCCGACGAACTCGTGCAGCCGCTTATCAAACACTCCGTTGATCACCTGATCACTGAGCGACTGAATGCGCCGGACCCGCAGGCTGCACTGCTCTCTCTGCGCGTGGTCGACGTAGCTTGTGGCTCGGGCCATATCCTACTAGCCGCGGCGCGGCGCATCGGGTTGGAATTGGCCGTCGTGCGCACTGGCGAAGATCAGCCTTCGCCGTTGGCGCTACGCGCCGCGGTGCGCGACGTCATCAGCCACTGCATCTATGGCGTCGACTTGAATCCGTTGGCAGTGGAGCTATGCAAGGTGGCACTGTGGCTTGAAGCACACGTGCCTGGCGAGCCACTGAATTTCCTGGACCATCACATCAAATGCGGCAATGCGATCGTTGGTTACATGCGACGCGAGGACATCGAGCTGCGAGGTATCCCCGACGACGCCTTTGTCGCGATGCCAGGGGACGACCGCGAGATCGCGACTCAATTGCGTCAGCGCAACCGCATGGAGCGCGCAGGACAGCGCACAATGAGGTTTGCTCCCCAAGTCGAACGGCAGCTCAACGCGACGTTGGAGCGCTGGCGCGAGTTGGAAGCGTTGCCTGAACACACGCCGGAAGAGGTGGAGGTCAAACGACGGCGCTTTGACGTACTGTCGCATTCCGTAGAGGCCTTACGGATGGAGCAGCTTGCGGCACTGCCGATCGCACAGTTCTATATCCCGAAGCGTAAAAGCCCGTCGGCGATGCACATCACCGAGGAAGAGTTTCGCGCTTACTGGAAAGGTGAGAGCGAGCCTCAGGGGCCGGCGATTGCCGAAGCGTGGGAATTGGCTAGGAGGAAACGCTTCTTCCATTGGTTCCTTGCGTTCCCAGAAGTGATGGCAGGAGGAGGGTTCGATTGCATCTTGGGGAATCCGCCTTACCTCGGAGGCCAGGATCTGAGTGGTAGCTACGGACACCCGTTCTGCCACTACGTGAAGTGGGAGTACGCCCCCGCGGGACTTAGCGATCTTGTTGTCTATTTCATTCGCCGCATCTTCGGTCTGTTAAAGCCGCTTGGCTTTATTTCGTTCTTAACCACAAACTCTATCAAGGACGGGGACATACGACGCGATGGTCTTGAGCAAATCATCGCAGCTGGTGGAACGATCAATCACGCTGTCCGAGCGATAAAGTGGCCGGGCACTGCGAAGCTGGTGGTGGCGGCCGTTACGATTCGTAAGGGGGCATGGGATCAGCCACGCGTGCTGGACGGGCGGGCAGTGGAAATGATCAGCGCCTATCTAGATGATGCCATCGATGCTGGGGAACCGCTCAAGATTCAAATGAATGCGGCGAAGATGTTCCAGGGCTCGATCTTTCTAGGCGATGGGTTCCTGATGGATCACTGCGAGGCCGAAAAGCTGCGCGAGGATGACCCCAAGAACTCTGACGTTCTCTTTCCGATAATCAACGGACAGGAACTCAATCGCGATCCCGAGCAGAAACCGGGAAGGACCATCATCAACTTCTTCGATTGGCCTATTGAAAGGGCACGGGAATACAAAGGGCCCTTCCAAATCGTCGAGCGTTTGGTGAAACCGTTTAGAGCGGCACAGAACCGAGAGCGTTATCGGGACGTTTGGTGGATCTACGCAGAGCACCGCCCCGGATTGACGAATGCCATAAAGCAAATTCGTCGCTGCTTCATCGCGGCTCGCACAACGAAGCATCTCAACTTCTCGGTGTCCCCGACCAATCGGGTGTTCTCCGATGCGCTTTATGTATTCACGTCGGACCGATGGGACCATTACGCCGTTGTTCAATCCACGCTTCACGAAGTTTGGGCGCGCAAGTACAGTGGTGCGCTGAAGCAAGACTTACGCTATTCGCCGTCGAACTGCTTCGAGACATTCGTGTTTCCCGGCGACCTGTGGCGAATCACGGATGCAACCTTGGCCAATCTCGGCGAGCAGTACCACGAGCACCGTCAGCGCCTTATGCAGGAACTCTGGGTGGGTGTCACCGACGTCTACAACCTGTTCCACGCTCGCAACCTGAGCCCCGAACTAGTCGCTAAGGTCAGCAAGAGTTCCCTCGACGTTGCTCGCAAGGGCTTCGAGGGACTGCTGGAGTTGCGTCGCCTGCACGTCGCTCTAGACAACGCCGTCCGTGATGCCTACGGCTGGAGCGAGTTGAACTTGGGCCACGATTTCATTGAGGTAGAGACACTGCCTGAGAACGATCGCGTGCGCTATACGTTTAGTCTTGCGGCGCGCAAGGAAGTGCTCAAGCGGCTACTGGCACTGAACCATGAGCGTGCTAGCCAAGAGGCCATGGAAACGCCCGAGAAAGGTAAAGCTAAGCGTCCGTCGGTCAAGCGCATCGCCAAAGCTGTGCAGCCAACGGTACTCGTCGACGTGCCTGCGTTCAAAACCGTCTTGACCGAAGTCGCCGCGTTACCGAATGCCGTCTGGGCCTCTGCGGGTGAGGATCCGGTAACGAACGACACATTGGCACTGGCGGCTGTGTTGAAGGCATTTGCCGCGCCGGCTGCAATGCAGCAGGTGCGACTAGCGGCCCTGATGTGCGCCGAGCCTAGGTTGTTCGCCCGCATTGCACCACCGCCCGTGGCAGTCCAATGGTGCCAGCTCATCGGTGATCAAGCCAAGGAACTTCCTGCTGGAATCGGCAGGCTAGCACCAGTCGCACGCACAAGCTTCGGGGTGGCTGTGAAGAAAATGCGCGCCCGTGGCGAACTAATAGAAGAACCGCTTCTGGACACATGGGCACCAGGAGATGGTCTGCAGTTTTACGACACCTCGGGTTGGGCAAATGGCCGGGCGCGCTGGATCGTCGGTTGGTTGAAGGAGAAGGATATGGGCAAGCTGTTACAGGGCCTCCCTCTAGATTTGGTGGAGTTCGTCAATGAGCAGGCAGCCTGATTTGTTTGCTGGTGAACCTCTGAAGGTTACGCCTCCCATAGGCGAGCACGAGCCGCGCCTATGGGTGCGTCGGCTCACGCTCTGGAGGGACGCCGAAACCATAATCCGCGACATCTATTTACGCCCGGGATTGAACATCGTTTGGTCACCCGATCCAGCGGAAGCAGGTGACGACACCGACAGTAACCGCCTAGGCCATGGCAGTGGCAAAACGCTGTTCTGCCGCTTGTTACGCTACTGTCTGGGCGAACAAGGGCACTCGACAGACGAGCAACAGCAACATATCGCCGCAGCTTTCCCGGCAGGCCGGGTCACCGCCGAAGTGATGCTGTGCGGAAAACTGTGGGGCGTGGTGCGTCCATTGGGACTGAGCCGAGAGCACTACGCCGTGCAAGGGCAATTGCCTCAGACGGTACTGAAGTCGCCGCCGGAACAGCCGACTGGAATGGCTCCGATTATCGAGGAGATCCAGCGCCAGGTGTTGACCGAACCTATCGCTGCGTTGATCCAAGGCGAACGAGCGCACGATCCATGGCTGATCGCGCTGGCTTGGCTGACGCGTGACCAAGAGTGCCGCTTCGACAAAGTTTTGGATTGGCGTGCTGCAGATTCCGAGTCTGGGTCACCAGTACGGTCGATGTCTCAGACGCGGCTGCTCGAAGCTCTCCGGGCATTGTTGGGGGCTATAGGTGCCGAAGAGCTCCAAGCACGAACAGAGATTTCGAAGATTGAAGAGGGTGCCAAGGCAACCAGCACTGAGGTCGACCGATTGCTATGGCAAGTGAGACGTTCGCGGAGGGAAGCGGCGGAGGCTGTTGGCCTGATTGTAGAAGATCTGCCTGACGGAAAGCTATGCGTTGACATGCTTCGGCGCACTGCAACCGAGAGACTGGCGAAGCTTGCCAAAATTGATCATACGGATATGCAGGGTGATGTTGCGGAACTGCGTGCAAAGTATGAAGCTCAGCAGAGCGTTGTTTCAGAACTGGAGAAAAGCGAAGCAGCCGCGAAAAACACGATTGTGGTGCTAAAAGGACTGTTACCAACACTAAAAGGCGAATTGAGCGCTGGAACGATGCTGGTTCATGATGCAGCCTCACCTGTTTGCCTCGTCTGCGAGGTGCCTATCGATCGTGCTCTCGCAGAGGGGTGCGGGTTGTCGCACAAGATGCCCGATCTAGATGGCTTGCGTCGACGCGCTAAGCAGTTGCAAGACAAAATCCGCCAGTGCGAACTGGACCTAAAAGCGAACAAGGATTCCTTACGTGGGGCTGCTCAAGCATTGCCAGCCGCCCGCACTCATCAACGAGAGCTGAAAAAAGCGCTCGATGCTGCCGAGAAGGCGCAAAACGCACGGTCGGGAGCTTGGCGCGGCGCGCAGATGGGAAGAGAGGGGGCGAAGCGGCTCGCGGATCTTTATGAGGAACTTGCGGCGGCGAGAGCCAAATCGGACAGGCATGCTGAACTCATAGAAGCCAAGCGTGATCAGTTGGGATCCTATCGCGACGCGGCACAGCGCGAGGCCTTCGACCAATTGTCTACACAGTTCGACGCCGTGATCCGTGCGCTGATCGCGCCTGAGTCGAACGGCCGCGTGCTTCTTGGTGCAGATCGATTGAAGTTGAACGTCGAGCTCGGGGGGGCGCGCTCAACTGCGGCCATCGAGTCACTCAAGGTCATCGCCTTCGACCTGGCCGCCTTGTGTATGAGTATCGAGGGAAAGACATATGTACCGGCATTCCTTGTCCACGATAGCCCGCGTGAAGCTGATCTGGGGCTGAGTGTGTACCGGAGGCTGTTTGAATTGGTTGCCGAACTGGAGCAGATCGGCCCCGCTCTATTTCAGTACATCGTGACAACAACGACAAGTCCTCCTCAGCATCTCTCCGCCAAGCCATGGCTCGTGGAGACACTATTTGGTTCGCCAGCGAATAGACGGTTGCTTAGTGTGGACTTGTAATTGGTTGGGTAGTCCCCCCGTTTTTAACGGCGGTCAGAAGTAGAGGTTATGGCGCGATAAGCAACTTCTGTTTCGGCGGTACGCCGCCAATGGCCGTGTTCGGGCGTTCGTGATTGTATGACCACAGCCACTTCGTCGCATACTCCTGAACGTCGGCCACGGTCTCGAAGAGGTAATGGGCGAGCCAGTCGTATCGAACCGTTTTGTTGTAACGCTCGATGTACGCGTTCTGTTGTGGCTTGCCGGGCTGGATAAACTGCAGAACGATGCCGCGTCGAGCGGCCCAGTCCCTGAGCGCATCGCTGACATATTCCGGTCCGTTGTCGCAGCGGATCTTCAGCGGCTTGCCGCGCCATTCGATCACCTGATCCAGGGACCGGATAACACGTAGCGCCGGCAACGAGAAGTCCACCTCGATGCACAGGCCTTCCCGGTTGAAGTCGTCAATCACGTTGAACAGCCGGATGCTACGCCCATCGGCAAGCTGATCGTGCATGAAATCCATTGACTAGCACTCGTTCAGTGCCTGCGGCACGGCCAGCGGTTCCGGTTGCTCACGCATCAGTCGTTTGCGTGGCTTGATCCGCAGATTCAGTTCCAGTTCGCGATAGATGCGATAAACGCGTTTGTGATTCCAGACGAAGCCCTTCACGTTGCGCAGGTACAGGAAGCATAGGCCAAAGCCCCAGTTGCGCTGGTTATGCGTGAGTTTCACAAGCCACTCGGCGATCACCCCGTTTTCCGGGCAGCGCTTTGCCTGGTAGCGGTAGCAGGTCTCGCTCACGCCAAACGCCTCACAGGCCGCCCGTACGCTCATCGCCCGATCCTTGACAGCACGCATGGCCATCTCGCGCCGACGAGATGGCCTCACCACTTTTTTTCGAGCGCCTCACGCACCACTTCGGCCTTGAGTCGTTCTTCGGCGTACATCTTCTTGAGCCTCGCGTTCTCCGCTTCAAGCTCCTTCATCCGGGTCATCAGCGCCGCGTCCATGCCGCCGTATTTCGAGCGCCATTTGTAGAAGCTCGGTAAGCGATCGAATAACGACGCCCTTGTGTAGAAATCGCTGCACTCTGATGCTACGTGTCCACGTGGACAGCTGGCATCAGAGTGTATGAGTGAA
>NZ_VIUM01000003.1:0-573547 GCF_007828315.1 Burkholderia sp. SJZ089
CGTCGGCGGTGTTCAACTTCATCCCGAAGACGGCGATGGACTTCTACCGCGCGATCGCGGCCGACGATCACGCCACCGTCGGCAAGCTGATCGACACGTTCTTCCTGCCCTACCTGAAGATCCGCAACCGCCGCGCGGGTTACGCGGTCAGCATCGTGAAGGCCGGCGCCAAGCTGGTCGGCCACGACGCGGGCCCGGTGCGCGCCCCGCTGACGGACCTGAACGAAGCCGAACTGGCCGAGCTCGATGTGCTGATCAAGAAGCTTGGCGCGCAGTAAGCCTCGATATTCGTGGCGCCGCATTCAGTCGGCGAACGGCGTCACGCATGGCCGGCACCTTGGTGCCGGCCATGTCGCTTTCGAGCCTGGCCGATGCAGCGAATCTTGCCCGGTCGCAAACGCATGGGCACCGAATTTGTCGTGACGGGATTCCCTGATTTAACATGGCCACGTTAATTAACACGGCCATGGTAAATAACATGGCCGTGTTAGAAAGGGGGCATGATGATTATCGAATCCGAGCAATCCACCGATCACGCCTTCGCCGCGCTGTTTCGCGCGGCGGGCTGGGAGGTCGTGGCGGCACCCGCGCAGGCTTTGCGCTACCAGCCCGACCTGCTGCTAAGGAAGGGCAAGGTGTCGTATGTCGCTGACGTCAAGGCTGCCTCGGAAAGCCGCGCGGATCGCGTCATCGCCTTGCTCGCGCAAGCGATCCTGCAGGCCCAGGCCTATGCGCGTGCGCATGGCCGCGCGCGCCCGCTCGCGCTGATCTGGGTGCGCGAACTGCAGGGTGCCCTGCTGCGCCGGATCGGCGAGTTCTGCGCGAATTACGCGGCCGACGTGGCGGTTGGCGTCGCCTCGCCGGGCGGCACGCGGTATTTTCGCGGCGCGGGCCTGGAGCCGATGTCGACGGACCAGCCCATATCGACGCCGCGGCGGGTGGCCAGCGCGCGAATTCGCGGGGGCGCCAACCTGTTTTCCGACTTGAACCAGTGGCTGCTCAAGGTGCTGTTCGCCCCCCAGGTGCCCGCCGCGATGCTGACGGCGCCGCGAGCTGGCTATCGCACGATCAGCGAGCTGGCGAAAGCGGCCGATGTCTCGGTGATGACGGCATCGCGCTTCGTCGCCGCGATGCACGAGCAGGGTTTCCTCGACGAGGGCGGCGAGCTGCGCATCGTCAGGCGCCGCGAGCTGGCCGAGCGCTGGAAATCCTATTACCGATCCACCACGCCCGAGGCCCGCATGCGTTTCGTGATGCCGGGCGATCCGCGTGCGCGCATCGCCGGCTGGCTGGGCGAGCACGAGGGCTGCGTAGGCTTGTTCGGGGCCGCCGACGCGCTTGGCGTCGGGCATGTCCACGGCGTTCCGCCCTATCTTTACGTGCGTGATCTCGAGCAGGCGGCAAACTGGCCCGGGTTGGCGCCTGCATCGGCGGATGCCGAGCGCCTCGTGATACTCAAGCAGGCCTCGGCGCCCAATTCGCTGTTGCGAGGCAGCGTGCGCCGGCAGGGCCTGGTCGTCGCCGATGTGATCCAGGTCTGGCTCGACACTGTGTCGCATCCTTCGCGCGGGACGGAGCAGTCGCTTCACATCGAGAATACGGTACTTCGCGACCTCGTCGGAGATACCTCGTGAACGACCTCGAACCCTTTGCCCGGCTGGCCGCGGCGCTTGCACCCTGGCGCGACCAGATCGTCTATGTCGGCGGATGGGCGCATCGGCTTTATCGCCTGCATCCGCTCGCGACGGCCGACCCTCGGTTCAGGCCGATCGCGACGCTCGACGCCGATATCGCCTTCGACGAACACACCCGGTTCCAGGGCAGCATGAAAGACGCGCTGCTCGCGGCGGGATTTCGAGAACAGCTATGCGGCGAGTATCGGCCGCCGGTCGCGAAATACACCCTGGGCGACGAGCGGCACGGCTTCTATGCCGAATTCCTCACCACCCTGTCGGGGAGCGGCCGCACCCGCCAGGGTGCGCCCAGCGTCACCCTCGATGCTTCCGGCATCAGCGCGCAGAAGTTGCGCCGTTTCAGCCTGCTGATGGCCTTGCCGTGGCGGGTATCCATCGCGGCCGGCACGGCCGGGCTCCCGGTTCCGCTCCATGGCTTGCGCATTCCGAATCCCGTGAGCTTCATCGCGCAGAAAATCCTGATCCGCGACGAGCGGCGGCGGCAGCGCAAGCTCGCCCAGGACATCCTCTATATTCACGATGCCATCGTGCTGTTTGCCGATCGTGCAAGCCGGCTCGCGGTGCTTTGGCGAGATGACGTCGCCCACCATGTTTCAGCACGCGAACGAGCCGAGATCGTCGAGGGAATCGAGGCTTTGTTTGGCGAAGTGACCGACGAGCTTCGCGCGGCGGCGCGCATTCCCGTCGATCGTCTGCTCGTGCCGCGCGAGATGCAGGCGATCTGCCGACAATGGCTGGGCGATCTCTATGGGCGCTCGGCTTGAGCTTGCGGCGCGCCGCCCAAGCTCACAAGCTTCCCGTCCGCCCCAGCGTCACCACGCGCGCCCAGCGCCGCGCCTCGCGCTGGCTGGCCATCGGCAATTGCCATTCGGGTTGCCGTGCGTCGCGCACCGTCACGACCAGGCACCATTGCCCGCCGACCTGCCGCGCCTGGCAATCGACGATATCGGTCAGCGTATAACGCCCTTCCACGCCATCCAGCGACATCCACAGCAGCCCCTGCGTCGACGACAGTTGCAGCGAAGCCGTTCCCTGCCGCATCACATGCGTCCAGCCGCCTTCCCTGGTATTCGGCGCGATCTCGCGTCGGCTGCGCAGCCACGCCGACACGGCGAACGCCAGTAACGCGGCCGCCACCACGGCGGCGGCGATCGCGACGCCCGTGCCGAACTGCGCGGCAAGGGCATGGAACGCGGCAATCGCGCCCCAGACAAGCGAGGCGAGCACGAACAGGACGATCAGGATCGGCATGAGGGAGCGGGGATCGGGAGGGAGGAAAGACATCGCGCGACCGGCCGGAACGGCACCGGCCGCGCGAGGACGGCATCACCGCGGCCGGTGGATGTCGTGCGTGATGAAGCCGGCGTCGTTGGTCGGCAGCGCGAGCGCGTCCTTGACCGCCAGCGTGTTGCGGATGTCGGTGAGCCCGGCCGACCAGTGGTCTCGCATCGTCGAGAGGCCGAACTGGTAGTCCTTGTAGTCGTGCTCGTAGGACTTCTGCTGGTAGATCAGGTGCTGGACGTTGTAGCGCTTGCCGGTCGACAGCACGCCGGCCTGCTGGCACCAGGGATCGTTGTTGCGGACGTCCTCCGGCACCAGCTCCAGCACGCGGCGCAGCACGTTGCGGAAGCGCTGCTCGCGCTGCAGCGTGTCGGTCACGAAACGCGTCCGGCTCGAATACTGCACGTCCTTGGTTCGCTCCGAGACATCGGCCAGCGTGGCCGGCAGCGGCCCGCGCGCATTCCAGAGGTCGACCTGGAACGCGAGCGTGTCGCGGCGCGGCGAGGCGCGCAGCACTTCCATCAGCGGCGTGTTCGACACCACGCCGCCATCCCAGTAGAACTGGCCGTCGATCTCGACGGGCGGGAAGGCGGGCGGCAGCGCGCCCGAGGCCATGAAGTGCTCGGGGCGCAGCGTGATCTTGGTGTTGTCGAAGTAGGTAAAGTTGCCGGTGGCGACGTTCACCGCGCCGACGGACACGCGGATCTCGCCCGAGTTGATGCGATCGAAATCGCAGAACTCGAGCAGCGTCTTGCGCAGCGGCGAGGTGTCGTAATAGCTGACACGCTCGGTTTCCTCGCGCACGCCGGGTAGCGGCGGCGGGAAGCGCGGCACGAAGAAGCCGCGCTGCCCCTGCAGGATCGCGCTGGCCGCCTGCGAGGCGGTGAAGGCCTGGCGCACCGATTCGATGCTGTTGAACAGCGCGAACTCGATCGCGGTCGGCAGCGCCGGGAAGAACGCGGGCTGGCAGATCGTGTTCCAGAATTCGCGCAGCCGCTCGACGCGATGCTCGGGCGCATTGCCGGCGATCAGCGCGGTGTTCAGCGCGCCGATCGAGATGCCGGCGATCCAGTTCAGCGGAACGCCGGCCTCGTGCAGCCCTTCGAACACGCCCGCCTGATACGAGCCGAGCGCGCCGCCACCTTGCAGCACGAGCGCGATCGTTTCGTACGGCAGCCCGCGCGCGGCCGGCGCGCCGGCCTCGGCTTGCAGGTCGGGGTCGCTCGCCTGTTTCTCGGTACGGGCGTGCGGCTTCATTGCATGAACCAGCCGTGGCTGACGATGAAGGACTGGCCCGTGAGCGCGGCACTCGGGAAGGCCGACAGGAACAGCACCGTCTTGGCGACGTCTTCCACCGTGGTGAACACGCCGTCGACGGTGTTGCCCAGCATCACGTGCTTGATCACTTCCTCTTCGCTGATGCCGAGTTCCTTGGCCTGCTCGGGGATCTGCTTGTCGACCAGCGGCGTGCGCACGAAGCCCGGGCAGACCACATGCGAGCGCACGTTGTGCTTCGCGCCTTCCTTTGCCAGCACGCGCGCCAGGCCCAGCAGGCCGTGCTTGGCCGTCACGTAGGCCGACTTCAGCGGCGAGGCCTCGTGCGAGTGCACCGAGCCCATGTAGATCACCACGCCACCGCGATCGTCCTTGTACATGTGCTTGAGCGCGGCCTTGGTGGTCAGGAAGGCGCCGTCGACGTGGATCGCCTGCATCTTCTTCCAGTCCGAGAACGAGTAGTTCTCGATCGGATTGACGATCTGGATGCCCGCGTTCGAGACCAGGATGTCGACCGAGCCGAACTCGGCGGCGACCTTGTCGATGCCGGCATTGACGGCGTCCTCGTTGGTGACGTCCATCGCCACGCCGATCGCCTTGCCGCCGGCCGCCTTGATCTGCTCGGCCACGGCGTTCGCGCCGTCCTGGTTCAGGTCGGCGATCGCCACGGCGGCGCCCGCCCTGGCCAGTTCCAGCGCGATTTCCTTGCCGATGCCGCTCGCGGCGCCGGTGACGACAGCGGTCTTGCCAGTCAGATTGCTCATGATCGATTTCCCGTGTTGTTGGTGGATGCGTTCAGGTGAGGCGAGGTCTTACTTCGCGAGGTAATCGTAGACGACTTCGCCGAGGCCGAGCGTGAGGTCGGCCATCAGGTGGCGCGCCTCGACGATCTCGAGCACCGGCAGGTCGGCCACCGGCGCCAGCGCGTGCGGCGCCAGGTGCAGCGAGGCCGGGCCGGTCCAGGCGCCTTTCATCTTGATGTCCTGCAGGTAGTAGCGCACCAGCTCGCAGATGCGCGGGCTGCCGTCGACGTGCGGAATGATCTTCAGCAGGTAGTTCGCGCCGGCCAGGCGCTGCTGCTGCTCGACCAGATCGAGGTCCTTGTGCTTGTAGCCCATGGTGCCGGTGGCCACGCGCACCGGGCCGTAGTCGAGCGTGCCCAGCAGCGTGTCGGTATGCGTTTCGAGCGTCGGCTGCGCGAGCTTCTTCGGGAAGCCCCACAGCTCGCGACCGCCGGCGATCGGCGGGTGGTCGTTGAGGTACATGGCGAGCGTGTAGCCGCCCGGCTGGCCTTCGAATTCGACCGGAATCACCTGCCCGCTTTCCGTGTAGTCGCCGAAGCCGGTGGAGTCCGGCATGCGGATGAACTCGTAGTGGACCAGCGGCTGGGTGACCTTCAGCGGCTCCGGCACGATCTCGAGCAAGCGGTCCATGTCGGTGCGGTACGTGATGATCAGGAACTCACGATTGATGAAGCGGTACGGTCCCATCGGAAACGCGGGACTCGTGAGCGGCATCGCGAACGCATTCGACAGGACTTGACTCGGGTTCATGCGGACTCCTTGTTGATCGCTGCTGAGGGAAGAGTGCCGATATCCTAATGCTGTTGCAGATCGATTGTGCGCTGCCGCAAGCGGAAGAGTTTATTGCTTAATTCGTAGCCTGAACTTCAGAAATCGTGAAATCGATGCGCGAAATCGACCTAATGACGGCGGCGAATCCGCATCTTCCCGCGCGCCGATGACGCTCGTGTGAGCATCCTGGGTGAGTGTTTTCGGGATTCAGGGTGAGAGAATACGGGATCGCGCCGCGGCTTGCATCGAAGATCGCATCGATACCGACATTGAACTTTTGCGCCGCACCACCATCAAAGTGCCGCGCTGCAGCAAGGCGTTTCAATCCGCTTTCATTGGCGGTCCCGACGTCAATCCTTCGTAATGTCGGCGCTGCGCGATCCCTGCCGATCGCGCTTCGTCCCGCTCGTCCCCGATGCTCAATCTCAATCTCACCGCGTTCGCGGCGCTCAATGCCGGCTCCCATCCCCAACCCGCGGTTGCCAATCTGGCGATATTCGCCGCGGTCTGGTTGGTATTCATCGTGCCGGCGCTGCTGCTGGCGGTTTGGTTCGCCGGCACGCGGCCGGTGCGCCGGCAGGCGATCGCGGCCGGCCTGGCCGCCTGCGTCGCGCTGCTGCTCGCGCAACTCATCTCCAGCGTGTGGTATTCGCCGCGGCCGTTCGCGATCGGCCTCGGCACGCAGCTGATCCCGCATGCGGCGGACGGCTCGTTCCCGAGCAATCACATGACCTTCGTCTGGAGCGTGGCGAGCGCGCTGTGGCTGTCGCGCAGCACGCGCGCGCTCGGCATCGCGATGGCGATCGACGCGCTGCTGGTGGCCTGGGGACGTGTCTACGCGGGCGTGCACTGGCCGCTCGACATGCTCGGCGGGGTGTTCACGGGCACCGCCGGCGCGCTGCTGGTGCGTTGCTACGGCGGCATGCTGGTGGCACGCCTCGAACGCATCGGCGAGACGCTGAGGGTGGTGGTATCGGGGAATCTGCGCGGCCGCTAGGCCGCGCGAGGCGATCGATCGTCAGCCTGGGGACTTGCCGGCCGTGGCGTCGGGCGCGACGTCGGGCGAGGCGCCCGTGCCGCCATGCAGTTCGAGCGTATCGGTGGCGCCGCGTTGCGAGACTTCGCGGTCGATCGCGCTGTCACGCAGGATCGCGCACATCGCGACGAACAGCGCGATCACGATGGCCGTGAGCGAGCAGTAGGCGACGATCCGGAGCGAGCGGGCGAGCGTGGTATGCGTATTGTGGTCGGCGTTCATGGTCGTGCGCTGAAACGATGAGCGCGTGTCCATGGGACGGACCGCGCGTGGTCTCCCGCATCGTCGCGACCGTGTTGCGCCGCATCGCGACGGTCGAGCCGGCCGTCGCGCGCGGGCATTCGCTGCTTGCCCGCCGCCGGACCGGCGAATGGCCCGCTGGACGCCAGGCGCCCCGCAGGCCATTCAGTCGGATATATACCACGCGCGATGGCACTGCCAAGCGCGGGTGCAAGCCCGCAAGCGCTTCGCTTATCGAAAATTGACAAGCTTTCGGCGTCGACAGCGAGCGGCGTCGCTTCGATCGGCACCTTCCGCCGGTCAATCGTCGAGCGATTCGTGCACGCCTTCGGCGCCGCGTTTCCAGTAGGCCGAGGCACGGATGCGCGACTTATGGACGCCGCGCGTGTCGCACAGATGCTGGCGCACCGCGCGCATCGCCGCCGCCTCGCCGGCCGCCCAGACATAACCGTCGCCATTCGGCAGCGGCAGCTCGCTCAGGGCCTCGACGAACTGCGTGCCCGCTTCGGCACCGGCGGCGGCCGGGTCGTCGCGATATCGCCAGATCGTGTAGACCTCGGCTCGCGACTCGAACTCGATGTGCGCCGAGGCATCGGCGACTTCCACCACCACCGCCGCGCGCGTGCCGGCCGGCAGTTCGCCCAGGCGGCGCGCGATGGCGGGCAGCGCCGTATCGTCGCCGATCAGCAGGTGCCAGTCGAAATCGGTCGGGACCACGAAGGATCCGCGCGGGCCGCCGATCGCCAGCGTCTGGCCCACGGCGGCCTGCTCGGCCCACTGCGAGGCCGGGCCAGGGTGGTGCAGCACGAACTCGAGGTCGAGCTCGCGTGCCTCGCGGTCGTAACGGCGCGGCGTGAAATCGCGCATGATCGGCCTGGGCGCGCCTTCCGGCAGCTCGAGCCCGTTCGGGCCCAGTACCGGCCTGGGTGCTTCGGTTTCGCCGTGCGCGGGGAAGAACACCTTCACGTGATCGTCGAACGAGGCGCTGACGAAGTCGTCGAGATCCTCGCCCGTGAGCGTCACGCGCAGCAGATGGGGCGTCACGCGCGTGATGCGGCTGACGGTCAGTTCGCGGCGTTTCAGCGTATGGCGCACGCGCGTCACGGCGCGTTCAGTCGGATTCTGCATCAATCGATTCTCCGGGTTGGGTGGAGGCGCTTCAGGCGTCGGGCGCGGCGTTCGGCGCGGCTTCGGGCTTGCCTTCGATCTCGGCCGTCGTGCGGCGCAGGATCGCGGCGATGCGGCGCTGCTCGTCCGGGCTGACCGCGCTCTTGCGGAACAGCAGGTGTTTCAGCGCCAGGCGTGCCTCGACGTACTCGGGCAGCCAGCCGCCTTCCGGCGTGTCCTCGCCGGCTTCGCCCTGGCCCTGGCCCGCGAAGGCACGGCGCATGAATTCCATCTTGCGGCCGAGGTGCTCGAGCTTCGCGAACAGCAGTTCGACACGCTCGCGCTGGGCTTCGAGATGCTCGCGGCCTGCTTCGGCGAGCGCGTAGCGCTTGCGGTTGCCGTCGACCTCGACGGTCACGTAGCCGACTTCTTCCAGGTAGGTCAGCGCTGGGTAGACCATGCCGGGGCTCGGCACGTAGAAGCCTTGCGAGCGCGTGTCGAGCGCCTTGATCAGCTCGTAGCCGTGGCTCGGCTGGGCGGCCAGCAGCGAGAGCAGCATCAGTTGCAGGTCGTCGGAATTGAACTGGCGGCCACGCGGCATGCGCGGATCGTCGAAGCCGCCGAAACCGCCGGGGCCGCCGAAGCCTTCCGGAAAGCCGCCGAAGCCGTGGCGGCCGCCGCCGCGCCGGCCGCCGGCCATGGCCCACAACCTGGCCAGGCCGCCGTGACGGCGGAAATCGCCATGCTCATGGCCGCGCGCGTGGCGCTCGGCATCCGGGTCGCAGCCCGGGCCTTGCCACCAGCCGCCTTCGACGCCGTCGCGGAAACGGCCGTGATGATGGGAACGACGCATCGTGTTCTCCTTCGTACATGTCTAAAGATGTATCGAAAGATATATATCGAAAGATATATCGTCAAGAAGGAAATTGAGGGGAGGATCAAGGGCGCGGGCGAGCTGGTGGCGATCCGTAACCTAGCAGCGGGCCAGGTCGGCAGCGCCAGCTCAGACGTTATCAACGGCGCGTAGTAGCGTGGCGCGGCTCGGAGTTTTGCCGATGACGCGATCTCGGCACCGGCCTACCAGCTCGGCGGTGCGGTGCTGCATAACGTGGGCGACACGCTGCGTAATCTCGACTGCCGCACCATCGAAAATTCCAACGAGCTCCCGACTTCCGTGTACGGCTTGCCCGATCAAGGAGGCGGCATCTCCCTGGCCGTGGCCTACGACGATACGACGACGTGGCAGTCGATTGGACTGGCAGGCCAAACGGTAGGTGCCTGACTAACCTAGCCGCCGACGCGGTGCGATCGGACAGCACAAATGCCGTGACAGCAGGCTACACGCGGTGGTTGCCTCTGGCTCATGTAGATCCGTGATATGGGCGGCCCGGCCTGGCCAGCCCGCGCTGGCGGCAGCAGCGGATTTCGGGAGGCGACGCGAGCGGCACCGATAATCTGTCCGCCAGTGTGAAGTCCAGATGCGAGGCGAGGCCCACACCACGTCGCCCTGTCCCAGGTGGTGCTCGCCCGATCGGGCGCCCGTGCCGGACCATCAATGCGAGGTCGAGTTCGGTCCATCCCCTTAGACACTGTCAACTACATCCTCCCTTGGTTCGGGGGCAAGCGTCCCCTCCTCGAGAATCCGTACGGCAACGTACCGACATACTGTCCCAGCCGCGCGCATTGTGATGCAGACAGCTTGCGAGGAAGGAGTGCCTTAATGAGCGATAACTGGACAACGCCACTGACGCTAGAGGAAACGGCCCAGCAACCGCGTGCTAACGCGCGCACCGCTGATGACGGAATGCCTGTGGCGCCACCTGAGTGGTGGGCCGAATTGGTGGTCGCCACAAAGATCCATACGCCTAGACAACGCATGTCCCAGAGCCGAAAACGTCTTGGCATGCATGTTCTGCCCGATCTCTGATGTGTCTGAGTCGGGGCCCAATCTCTGCTCTCTCAGACAGAACGTAGAGCGTCACTACAAGGCGGATGTCGAAGCCGGCGGCTCTTCAAAGATGCGACTGGAAGCTGCGATGGCTTCTATCCCGCCTGACCTAGATCGATGCAAGGAAAATCCGACGATCAGTGCCATCCCAATCACGATGCCCCACATTGCGCTTGTCATTTTCTATCCTCGGACCACGAACTGAAGTTACTTGTCGCATTCCTCACGAGCGCTGACACTCTGTTCGCGGAGGCGGTGAATGCCGGAATGCACAGCAAATAGTGCCGATATTGTGCTTTCGTCGGTGCGGAAAATCTGTACGTTGCCGCACTGTGCATCGTCTATCTGCCGATGAGTAGCGCGTCAGCCAGGGCATAAGCCGGAAGGCGCGGCCTCGCGCCACCAGGGTGCTGGATTGGGCTCCATGACAGGCTTGAGCTTTCGCGCGACGTTGGGAAAATGACGGCGAGACTGTCAACGAAACAAGGCTTGCCACGAAAGGATAGGAAAAGTGACAGGTAGCTTTGCCCACGCTTGTTATGGATGGATGCGCCACTCGACTAGTGTAGGCGTGGATCACTGCATCCTTCACGTTCAGATGGAGGTAATCGCCGTCAAATGCGAAACGCTGATCGTAACCGTCACGTGATTGAATAGGCGTGGTTTCCGCTACGTCGCAAGATGCATCACGACATACTCTGTGAGAGTTCCCTAGAAGGAGGTAATCATGAGCAAAGCCCACAATGCCAAAAAATCGGAGAAAAAAGTGGCGATTAGAACACCGAAGGAAAAAAGGGATGCGAGGAAACTGAAGAAGGAGGCTTCAAAGCGCCAGTGACACAGCGCTGCCCGATTCGATGTTGACGGAGCAGTAGGGCAATGAAGAGAGCGGACTTTCGCTGGAGGGGATCATCGAGGCTGCGCTTGCGGCCACGCTCGGTGCATTTGGGACCCTTAACCGAAGCGCAATCGCGGCGAGCGTTCGCGCGTGCGATCAGAGTTGGTTGACGGATCTGGTCGCGGCTGACTTGCGATAGGGCCCATGGCCCTTGCAAGCTAAATCCGAAGCAGCCGAAACGCGAAGAAATGGCCTTGAGGCCAGAGGTAGGGAAATGAGGTGTGTAGCGCTCGGGCAATGGCTGAATGAACAGGCACAGCCATATGCGATCGCCCTGATCTCGGGGAGACAGCGTCGCGAGGGTGTCGCCGCACTTTCGGCACCTGTTGCCAGGTGCCGGTTCTTCAACCCTTACAGCGGCTTGATGTTAGCTGCTTGCATGCCCTTCGGGCCGCGCTTCGTTTCGAAGCTGACTTTCTGATTTTCAGCGAGTGTCTTGAAGCCGTCGCCGCTCACTTCCGAGAAGTGCGCGAACAGATCGTCGCCGCCGTTGTCCGGCGTGATGAAGCCAAAACCCTTGCTGTCATTGAACCACTTGACGATACCGGTATCCATGAAAAATCCTTGAGAAAAGTAAAAAGATTCGCCCTGTAGATGGGCATGTGAAGCATCAAGGAGGGAGAGGACAACGAATACCGCCTGAAAAGCGGACAATTGATGAACAGCACTCGAACTTCTTGAACTTCAGTCGACACGGTATCTGTTGGGTGCCGTCGCGGTCAATGCCAATCTTGTAACTGTTTCGCCAGGCGGACCGTCCTGCCGACGAGCGATGCAACACGGCTTGGCTGCGCACCGACCCCATCAGATCAGTGGCGTGGTCCTGAACGGCGGTGTCGCCAAGGCGATGCCTACCAACTATGGAAGCGTGCCATAGCCCACATGGCGAGGACCATTGTCGGCTGGCGGTGACTGACTATCCCCGTGTCGACAGCACGGCCGCCACGACTATTCCCGATCGCAATGCACCTCGAAATGAGTCAGCACGGCTGGCCCGAATGCATTGCTGATCGCGACATCCACCGCATCGCGGCCGTATGCCATCAGTACGCGCCCGATACGTGGCGCATTGTTTCTCGGGTCGAAGGTCTGCCAACTGTCTCCCACGTAGGCTTCGAACCAGCCTGCGAAATCCATCGGCGCCGTTGCGGGCGGCAAGCCCACGTCACTGATATAGCCGGTACAGTAGCGCGCGGGGATATTCATGGCACGGCACAACGCGACGCCCAGGTGCGCGAAGTCCCGGCAGACACCCTTGCGTTCGCGGTACGCTTCCCAGGCAGTCTTGGTGGGGCGTGCGTGCCCGTAATCGAATTCGATATGCTGATGCACGAAATCGCAGATCGCCAGCACGGTCTCGCGCCCGGGCGCGCAATGGCCGAACAACTGCCACGCGGTGTCGACCAGGAGGTCCGTTTCGCAGTACCGGCTTCCCAATAGAAAAATCAGCGTCTCGTCGGGCAATTGCTCGACTGGATGGCCTCGACCGCCGGCGGGCCGGGTTTCCATGACATCGGGTACGTTGATGATGGCGGTCGTATGAAACTTGACGCGTCCGATGGGGGCAACGGTGCGACTGCATAGGTTGCCAAACGAATCGCGATACTGGCTGATCGGCAGTGGCGGATCGGTGACGAGTATGTCTGCCACCACGATATCCCGCGCATGGGAAAAATGTGTGTGCAGCATCAGCATCATCGGCGTGGGCTGTGGGCACTCGTATGACAGTTCATATCCGACGCGCAGCTTCATGAAGTCTCCTTAACCAGATTGATCGTGGGCCGCGCCTCGCTGTTTGGCAGCGCGCGCTCGAACATGATCGGCGGAGCGGTAGGGGGAGCGAGGAAACGAAGAAAGGGAGTCAGTCGGTCGGGCCCAGTAGGACATCGATGGCGGCCTGGCCCGCGATTTCGGCGACCAGAAAGGCCCATCGTTCGGTAAAGGGGCCGTGACGCAGCGGGATGCGACCTCCCCGTGCGCCCAGCACTTCGAGATTCGTACGGCTTTTTACCTGGAAGGTCACGTCAAAGGTTTCCGGTGTGGCTGGGGTCAATTCGACGTGGATCTCGAAGCCGCGATACGCGATGACCCGATTCATGACATGCCTCCTCGTGAGTTTCGCAGACTAACACGGGCCGCCCGGAGCGGTTCGTCCCGCCCGGCGTCGCGTCTCGATGGCCGTGACCATCGGCTTGCCGGCAGGCTCGCGCGCTATACCGGCTCGAACGATGGTGCCCTATCGTACCGACTTGGAGATGGGTTGTACCGCACCCTGAGGTCCAGCGAATCCGTCTCCAGGAAAAACATGGAATACCCGATCTACATCACGCGCCTTGGTATGCGCCGCTATCACGGCGCGCTTCCGGATTTCCCGGCGGTGCAGGCCGCAGGCGGCTCCTATGCAGAATTGCACGCCCTTGCCGCCAAGGCGGTCGTCACTTGCTACGACGAGCAAGCACGTCTCATTCCTCCTCCCACCACCGACATGGTGATTCTGCAAGCCTCGGCGCTCGATACCGGCAAGGGAATCTGGCGATTCGTTGATATCGACATCGGCGGGGTGCGGTCGACCAGCCTGCGCATCGAGCTGTGCCTGTCGAGGCAGTTCGTGCACGAGATCGATCGGATGGCGAATGCGCTGGGCTCCACGCGCGAGGCGGCCTTGTCCCTGATGTGCGAGCGCGGCGGCCATCCCGCGTGCGGCGTCGGACCCGATCGCCTGGCACCGGCCGCCTTGCCTGCCTTGCCGCTCATGTGACGTGCCGCCCGACCAGATGACGAACTGTCCAGGCGGGCTATCGGGTCGCCACCGCGCAAGGTGTGTCCCAGCCGTTCGCTGCCCGCGCCGCGAGCACGAGCGGCGCGCGGCGCTGGCATGCGCGCGCCCGGCCCTGTACGAGGCGCTGGAGAAGGCGGGCTGGGATGGCGCTTGGTATCGGCGTGGCTATTTCGATGACGGCACGCCGCGGATGTGCGATCGATCCGATCGCGCAGTCCTGGAGCGTGCTGTCGGACGCGGCGGCTGGCCTGGTACACGGATTCGGCGGGATGGTTGTATCGGGCCGGGGTCGAGGGACTGCTCGGGCTTTGCGAGCAGGGCGGCATGCTGACGATACGCCCCTGCATCCCGCGATGCCTGGCCGGATTTTCGCGCCACGCTTCGTCACGAGGCAGCGCACTACGACATCGTGATTGACAATTTCGCACCGGTCGCCACTGGCATGTCACATATCGTGGTGGACAACGTGAGGCTCGATCCGGGTGCCTGCATGCTGCGACTGGTGGACGAGGGGCAGGGGCGCCAGGTGAGTCTGGGCATCGCGCAGCCGGTGCTGCCATGAGAGGGCAATCCTGCGAGCGCCGGTCTCCTTCGCCGGGCGAGGAACCGCCGCTCGCGAATGTCGTGTGGCCGAGCCCACGGCAGGCCCGCGTGCTGGACCGATCGCCGTAGCGCCGTTCATTTGCCCTGCTGGTCCGGTGGTGAATAGCGCCACTTGCTGGCGTTGGAGTCGATGTCGGCGTCATTGATGAGGCGCTGTTCGGCCCGTTCGATATCGGCACGGGTCAGGGCGTCTCGCTGCTTCTTGCGTGTTTCCCGATCGCGTTGATCCGGTGTGGTGGGTGTGTAGGATTTCATGATTCCTCTTTGGGGATGGCAGGCTGGGCATCGATAGATCGCGTCGAGTCTGGTTCGGTCGATCGTGCCCCGCTGCCGTGTGGCGCATCCTGACGCCCATGATGGGCGACCGGCGCGAGTGGAGTGGTGGTGTCGCGCGCGAACAGACTGCTGCGCGTCGTGAGGGATTCCGTCGCGGCGTCGGCGGTGCCGCTGACAGAATGGATGCGGTGCGGCGTGAAGTCGGTACGCTACCGCGCACAGATGCCTACAAACGATGCAGATCAGGCAATAGGCGGTCGAATTCGCGTTTGACCACGCCATAACACTCGCACACCCGCTTCTCGAGCCCTGGCCGATCCAGCACCTCGATATGACCGTAGTTGTAGCGGATCAGGCCGGCATCCTGCAGTTTCAATGCTGCTTCCGTGACGCCCGACCGGCGCACGCCTAGTGTGTTTGCAATCAGCTCCTGCGTCATCTTCAAGCGGTTCGACGGCAGGCGATCGAGACTGAGCAGCAGCCAGCGGCACAGTTGCTGATCGATGGAGTGATGGCGATTGCACACGGCGGTCTGGGCCATCTGCGTAATCAGGGCCTGGGTATAGCGCAGCAACAGACGCTGCATCGCGTTGCCGCGCCGGAATTCGGCTTTCAGGATACTCGCTTCCAGGCGGTAGGCCTGCCCCGCGCTTTGCACGAGTGCCCGGCTCGGCGTGGTTTCGCCACCCATGAACAGTGACACGCCGATGATGCCTTCGTGGCCGACCATGGCGATCTCCGCGGAAGAGCCGTCTTCCATCACGTACAGCAGTGAAACGATCGCGGTGGTCGGAAAATAAACGTGATGAAGCTGGCCGCCCGATTCGTACAGCACCTTGCCGAGCGGCATGTCCACGAGTGTCAGATGGGGCATCAGTCCAGCACGCTCGGATTCTGGCAAGGCGGCCAGCAGTTGGTTCTGATTGAGAGGTGAGAGGACTTGCATGCGTCGCTCCTGGGCTGGCGCCTGGTTGACGATGAATGGGCCGCTCGAACCGGGATATCGGTAATCCGAGCCACGCATCGTATCTCACTTGGCGCCGGCGGGTGGCAAAGGCGCGGGATTTTGTCGTCCCGGATTGATCCGGGTGGATGTTGCACACAACCAAGCATCGGAAAGAAGGATGCTGAACGCCTCGCCGCAAGGTGCGCTCCCGGCGCGCGGCGAGGTCAAGTGACGGGCTTTCACGAACCTTGTACGGGATCGGACGGACTTGTCGGATCGCGAAAGGCAGGATGGGATGGCGCGCACTTGATGCCGGCAGCTACCGGCCGTCGACATTGCGCCATGCCCGAAGTTTCCGGCACAACCTGCTTGCAAGTTTCCTGGACACGCTCAGATGACCCCTCTTTTCCTGTTTATATTCGCGGCATGCACTCTGGTGGCGCTCGATCTCCGGACTGCGCCCCGACGCGGGCTTCGCTGGCTGCGATATCACCCCATTCCCGTGTAAGCAAGCCGGCATCGGCTGCACCGGACGCCGCTTGCGTCCAATCTTTTTTGCCCGACATCTTGATGGAGGGCGAGGCCACGAGCAATCCGAAGCGTGAGTTAAGGGCGATGTCCAGCAGGCGGCGGGCTAGGCGCGGAAAAACCTCGGCGACGTGAAGGAATCGGTCAAGAAGCCTGACTGATTCGCCCGGAACCTGTTCGTGTCGAATGCATGCCGACGCGAGCAGTATCCCCGTAAGGGGACATCACTGGATTGAGCTGCTGGCGAAGTGCCGGCGTGTTCTCGTCCGGCATCCAGACTTCTGGTAGAAAATGGCTCGCATATCGTTGTGCCAGTACAGTCGCATCGATCTTATCTGTCTTGACGCGTGCCTTTGCAATGAGCCGCCCCAATAGTGGATCCGCGATCGCAACACGCGCCACGTTTGGGCGCAGAACGTTGACGATGGCAGCAGTGTTGCCCGCCGCTTCAAGCACCACATGATCGGTGCTACGCAATTTTCGGCAAAGCGCTCCAGCTCATCGCGTTTGAGCCCGGCACGACCGCCGGCATGCAGCACACCGTCTTCGAGATATGCGATCTCGGCCACGGAGCGCGAAAAATCCAACCCTACGTCGAAGACGTCGGCACGCACCATATCCCGGGTTTTATAGATACGCTTGCGGATTCGCTCTTTCTTCAGGCTGCTGAAAGAGGATTCCGCCGACGTACCCCCTTCGCTCACAGCGGAAACTGCCGCTGCCCCATCTGGATCGTGATCCACTTCAGTTCGGTCATCTCCTCCATCGAATAACGGCCGCCCTCGCGGCCTACGCCGCTCATCTTGGTGCCGCCGAACGGCACATGTGCCTCGTCCGACACGGTGCAGTCGTTGATATGGACCATGCCCGCCTCCAGCCGCAGCGCGAGATCGAAGGCCTTCTGCAGATCGTTGGTGATCACGCCCGAGGACAGGCCATACGAGGTGTCGTTGGCGACCTGCAGCGCGTGCTCGGCGCTGTCCACGCGGATCAGCGAGGTGACCGGGCCGAAGCTTTCCTCGTCGTAGATGCGCATCCCCGCCGTCACGTCCGCCAGCACGGTCGGCCGATAGAAATTGCCTTCGTGGGTGCCGCCGAGCAGCAGCCGCGCGCCCTTCGATACCGCGTCCTCGATCTGCCCATCGATCACCCCGCACTGAGAGCCGCGGATCAGCGGGCCGATCACCGTGGCCGGATCGCGCGGATCGCCTACGGCATAGCTCGACGCGCGCTCGACGAAGCGCTCCGCGAAGGCATCGTAGATCGGCGCCTCCACCAGGATCCGCGAGTTCGCCATGCATACCTGGCCCTGGTGGAAGAAGATACCGAAGCAGGCGGCGCGCACCGCGTAGTCGAGATCGGCATCGCGCAGCACGATCAAGGGGTTCTTGCCGCCCAGCTCCAGCGTGACCTTCTTCATCTGCTTGGCGGCTTCCACCGCCAGGTGGCGCCCGACGCGCGTCGAGCCGGTGAAGGTCAGCATGCGCACGCGCGGATCGGACAGCAGCACCTCGCCGATTTCGGCGGCCGGGCCGGGGATCACGTTCAGCACGCCGGCGGGCAGGCCGCCGCGCTCGAACAGCTCGGCGATCTTCAAGCCGGTGACGGGCGTTTCCTCAGAAGGCTTCAGCACGAAGGTATTGCCGGCCGCCAGCGCCAGCACGACCTTCTTCATGGCGAGCCAGAACGGCGCGTTGAAGGGCGCGATGCCGGCGATCACGCCGAGCGGCCGGCGGATCGTCATGCCGAGCTGGCCCGGCATGCTGAGCGGCAAGGTTTCACCGAACACATGGCGCGCGTCGCCGGCCGCGCTGCGCAGCAGGTCGATACCGCTCATCACCTCGAACATCGCCTTCGGGTAGGTCGAACCCGATTCCTCGATCAGCACGTCGCGCACCTCGTCGGCCATGGCGGCGAGCGCGTCGGCGCAGGACAGCAGGATCTCGGCGCGGCGGCCGACCAGCAGGTTCGCCCATGCGTCCTTGGCGCGATGCGCGGCGTCGATCGCGCGGATCGCGTCGGCGCGCGTGGCCTGGTGGACCTGCGCGAAGAGCTCGCCGGTGGCGGGATTGAAATCGGGGCGGACTTCGCGTTCGGAACCGGCGGTCCAGTGACCGTCGATGAAGAGCTTGCCTTCGCGGACTTCGCGCGCGGCCAGGGGCGTGGCGTTCATGGGAGGACTCCTGTCGGGACGAGGGAATGAGCTGCGATCCCGGCGATCGTCGACCAATCCCGCTCGGCGGGCTAGCCGATTGCCGCAAGCCTTGGCCGAATCCGGAAGCGCATTGGCGAGGGCATCGGCGAGCGGTTCAGGCGCGGCCTTGCAGCCAGTCGATCAGCCGCTGGGCGATGCCGGCCGCGCCCTCGCCGAGCAGCACGTTATGGCCATGCGCCGGCTCCAGCCAGTGCTCGCAGCCATACAGCCCGGCAAGCGCCGCGCCGGTGGCGGGCGGCGTGAGGATGTCGAGCGCGCCGGATATCACCAGCGTGGGCGCGCTGAGCTGGTCGACCTCGATCGGCAGGCTCCATTGCGTGGCCTCCCGAACCCGCCGCGGCGATTCCGGCACCAGCATCGCCTGGTAGCGGCGGCACTCGGCATCGGTGAGCCCCTGGAAGAACAGCTCGCGCGTCGCTTCGAGCGGCGGTGGTCCCCAGGGCGCGGCCATGTCCGCGATGGGCAGCGCGACGGGCTCGGCACCGACGTTCGAGGGCACCACCGGCGTCAGTGCCACCAGGGCCTGCACGGGATATCGCGCCGCATAAAGCTGGGCGGCGAGCCCGCCCATCGAGTGGCCGACCAGGATCGGCGCGGCCTCGAGTCCGAGCGCCACGCAGCGAATATCGTCGACCACGTCGGCGATCGACATCGAGACGAAATCCGCCGTGTCGAGCGCCGCCGAGCCGCCGCGGCCGCGCCAGTTCAGCGCGTGCACATCGAAGCCCGCCTGCGCGAGCAGCGGGGCGTAAAGCGCCCAGCACCAGGCGGCCTGGCAGCCGCCATGAACCAGGATGACGGGCCGGGACGCGGCGGCCCCGTCGAGGGAGGCGGGGTAATGATCGACGGCGATCCCCCGCGCATCGTAGCGGCGCGGTTGGGCGAGCGTGAGGTTCATGTGCGTTTTCCAGATTCGTGGCGGGCGGCTGCGCGAACAGCGGATCGTTCGCCTCGCGGTTCAGCGCGGCGCGCTTTCCTTCCAGCGCGCCATCAAGGTGTTCGACGGCAGGGTTTCGTCGAGCAGCTTGCGCGACGCTTCCACGCCGGCGACGGGCAGCCCGGTGGGGTCGAGCAGGCCGATCTGCGCGAGCACGCTGGCCTGGTCCCAGTAGATGTGCTCGTTGTAGAGCTTCGGGCCGCGGAAGGCGACCACCACCAGCATCGGGATCTCGACGCGCTTGCCGGTCGGCGCCACGCCCGGCAGCAGCCAGTCGATCTCGCGATCGTGCGTGAAGCCGAGAATGAATTCGTCGACCATGCGATCCACGCCGATCACACGCGAGATCGGCGTCATGCGCATGTCGGCCGGATTGTTGTGGATGAAGTGATGCGTGTAGAAGCGCTTCAGCTCCTGGTAGCCGGTGCCGCCGGTCATGGTCGGGACGTGGTTCACGTAAGGCTCGGGCACCATCGTGCGCATTGTCGCTTCCGGGTCGCGCGCGGCGAATTCCAGCTCGAAGTGACGGTCCGCGAGCGCGCCGAGATCGTAGTCGGGGCCCATCGTCTTGCGGAAGGTCTCGAGGCTGCGCGTGTGGGCCGGCATCGCGGCTGTCTTCACGAAGGTCGGACCGCCGCGGCTGAAGGCGTGGCCCGCGCCCGGATAGACGTGCAGCCTCACGTTCGGCATGCCGCCGAGCGTTGCGCGGATCGCCGACAGCGCCTCGGGCGGATTGAGCGGGTCGGTCTCGCCGAAATGCAGGGTGATCGGGCAGGTGATGCGCGATGCCAGCGCCAGCGACTGCTCGATGCCGACGCCGTAGTACGCGACCGCGCAATCGACGTCGCATTCGGCTGCCGCCAGATAGGCCAGCTTGCCGCCCAGGCAGAAGCCGAGCGCGCCGACCTGGCCGGTCGATTCCGGCATGGTCCGCGCGTGCTCGACGGTCGCGCGGATGTCGCGCACGGCGCGCTCGACGTCGAAGCGCGCGTAGTAGTCGAAGGCCTGGGCGTGGCCGGCGTCGTCGTAACCGAGTTCGATGTTGGGCGCGAACTGGTGGAACAGGTCCGGCGCGACCACCACGTAACCTTCGGCCGCGTACAGCTCGGCCACCTCGCGCATCTCGGCGTTCACGCCGAAGATTTCCTGCAGCAGCACGACGACGGGGCCGCGGCCCGCTTCCGGCAGGGCGACGGTGGCGTCGAACGACGCGCCGTCGGCGGTGATCCTGATCTGCTTCGACATGCTGATGAACTCCTTGGGGACGATGGGGATGAAAGGCGCGCGTGCCTGGCGCGTCACGTTTGTCGTTCGAACCAGTCGCGCGGCGAGCGGCCCTGGTCGGGGCCGAGCATCGAGAAGCCGCCGTCGACCGGGATATCGACGCCGGTGATCCAGGATGCCTCGCGCGAGCACAGGAAGGCGACCGCGCGCGCGACCTCCTCGCCGCGCCCGACGCGGCCGAGCGGATGCAGGGCGGCGCCGACGCGATCGGCCGACTCCAGCGAGCCGGCCGCCAGGCGTTCGAGCGAGGGTGACCAGGTCCAGGCCGGCGATACGCTGACGACGCGGATGCCGCTCGGCGCGAGATCGACCGCCAGGTTGCGCGTGAGTTGCAGCAGCGCCGCCTTCGAGGCCGGATAGAGCGCGCGGCCGGCCGCGCCGAACTTGCCGCCGGTGCTGCCGAGGTTGACGATCGCGCCGTCGCGGCGCAGCAGCGGGGCGGCCTTCTGCGCCAGGATCGCGGCCGACACGAGGTTGACGTCGAGCAGGCGGGCCCATTGCGCGCGCGTCGAGGCGAGCCCGGCGTCGTCATAGCTGCAGGCGTTGTTGACAACGATGTCGAGGCCGCCGAAGGTGTCGAGGGCCAGCGCTAGCGCGCGGTCGAGCTGGGCGTCGTCGGTCACGTCGGTTTCGAGAAAGCGCGCGGCCGGGCCGATCGAGGCGGCGACCGCTTCGCCGGCCGCCGCGCCGAGCCCCGCGAGCAGCACCGAGGCGCCGTCGGCGGCGAGGCCGCGCGCGATGTCGGCGCCGATGCCCTGGCCGGCGCCGGTGACGATCGCGACCTTGCCGGCGAGGCGGGCGGGAGCGGCGGCGGGTAGGGTCATGCGTCAGGCTCCGGCGAGGCGTCGCTGTCGCCGAACAGCTCGGCGACGGTCGAGATGCTTGCCAGCAGGCGCATCGATTCGAGCGAGGCCGCGTGCTGTTGCCGATCCGCGCAGGAGCAGGCATCGGCGGCCACCGTCGCCGTATAGCCGAGGTCGACCGCGTGCCGCACCGTCATCTCGACGGTCGAATGGGTGGCGACGCCGGCGACGATCAGGTGCCGCACGTCGTGCGCCGCGAGGATCTGTTCGAGCGGCGTGCCGATGAAGCCGCTGGTGCGACGATGATGGAGCACGTAATCGAGCGGGCGATCGGGATCGGGGCCCAGCGCGGGGTGGAATGCCGCGCCCCAGCTACCCTCGCGCAGCGCGCCGGATTCGGCGGTGCGAACGAAGATCGGCGCATTGCGCAGCAGATCCGCGTAATCCTCGCGGAACGCGATGCGGATATGGATCAGCGGCAAGCCTCGCGAGCGCGCGCCGGCCAGCAGGGCACGCGCCGCCTCGATCACGGCGGCGCGCTCCGGCTGGGCGCGCTCGAAGCCGACGCGGATCCGGCCTTCGGGATCGAGCACGTCGTTCTGGTAGTGCAGCGCGATCACGGCGCTGCGTGCGAAGCGAGCGATGCCGGCCATCAGACGAACACCTCGAGATTCGCGAACGCGTCGGTCGAATTCACCAGGTCGACGCGCTTCAGGTAGATCTTCCAGCCCTCGCGCGTGTCGAGCTTGTGCGTGACGAGCCCGGCGAGCGTGCGTTGACCGAGCCGCCATTCATGGACCACCAGCGTCGAATGCACGACCAGCCGGCCTTGCGCGTCGCGCCCGCCGAGCATCACGTTACCGACCAGCCGCGCGGTGCGCGTGGGCGGCTGTTGCGACCAGTTGCGCGCGTTGCTGACGCGGCGCGCGCGCACCTCGCGCAGCGTCGCATCTTCCCAGAACAGCGAGATATGGTCGTGCGGGCTGGCCTGCCCCGGCTCGTGCGGCAGCCAGTACATGCCGTCGGGCGTCCAGAGCTCGAGCCAGGCGTCGAAGGCGCGCGTGTCGAGCAGGCGCGCCTCACGATACAGGAATTGCTCCACCTGCGCGCGCAGTGCCATGTCCTCGGCGGCGAGCGCGGAAACCGGCTCGGTGGACAGATCGAAAGTCCGATCGCGCAGCATCAGGCTTGTCCTCCGTTCGGCTGCTTCGTCGTGGGGCCGGCGGCCGAGCCGCTGTCGTCGAGCATGAAGCGGTGCCAGGCGGCGAACTGGTTGCGCATCGGCAGTTCGCTGGTGCCGTTGATCGAGACGTAGCCGTCCTCGACCGCGCGATCGGTGCCCGCATAACGATGCATGCTGACCCATTCGCCGCCGCGCGTGTTGTTGCCCTGCTGGCAGCGCGCATAGACCTCCACGTCGTCGGGCATCACGTTCGACGAGGGCGA
This sequence comes from Burkholderia sp. SJZ089, assembly GCF_007828315.1. Taxonomy (NCBI): domain Bacteria; kingdom Pseudomonadati; phylum Pseudomonadota; class Betaproteobacteria; order Burkholderiales; family Burkholderiaceae; genus Burkholderia; species Burkholderia sp. SJZ089. Next base: position 22,871 of record NZ_VIUM01000003.1, read on the forward strand.
GTTGATCACGTTGGCATAGCTGAGCGCGCGGTCGAACACGGCATCGGGGGCGCCCTTGAGCCGGAACAGCTGGATCTCGACCAGCGTCTGGTCCACCGCGATCGGGCGGATCACGCGGAACTGCTGGAATACCGTGTGCGGCGAGCCGCTGCCGTAGATCACCGTGTTGTGCCGGTTCATGCCGAGGATCTGCCTGGCGCGCGCCTCGCCATGCACCTCGGCCAGGGTCCTGAAGTGCGCGTGCGAGACGGGGTCGCGCTCGGCCGCGGCCGGGTCGAAGATGCCTTCCATGTAGCCGTGCCCGTATTCGTAGGCGCGCAGCTCCAGCTTTTCCCAGAATGCGTAGGGTTCGCCGTTGCCGTCCATGATCAGCAGCTCGAACGGCATCGCACCGAGTTCGTCGGCCTGGGCGCGGGCGGAAACCACCGAGGATTCGTGCGTGACCGGCGCGTGCATGGTGTCGTGGAGGTTCTCGTAGAACACCTTCCAGTTCGAGCGCTGCAGCACGCGAAACACGCCGCCCGTGACCTCGACCTCGCCGACCGGCGAGCGATCGCACAGATTGTCGATCGACGAGGCGACGCCGTTCAGGAAGGTCTTCAGGTCGGGGCCGTCGGCGGCCTGGCTGGCGAATACGAAGCCGCGATAGCTGTCGACGCGGGCGACGCGGCGCATCGAGAAATCCGGGTGCTTCGGGTCGAAGCAGGTGTTCTGCAGGCCGTTGCGCAGCGGCGCCGACAGATGCGTGCCGTCGAGCTTGAAGGTCCAGGCGTGATAGGGGCAGCGGAAGAACTTGCCGGTCGAGCCGTCGCCGTCGGCCACCAGCTTGGCGCCCTTGTGCGGGCAGCGGTTGTAGACCACATGCACCTGGCCGTCCTGGGCGCGGACCATCACCACGTCCTGGTCGCCGATCCGCGTGGTGTGATAGTCGCCGGGCGCCTTCACCTGGCTTTCGTGGCCGACGTAGATCCAGGCGCGGCCATAGATGCGCTCCATCTCGAGCGCGAAGATCGCCGGATCGGTATAGACGCGCTTGTGGACGCTGTCCGGGCGCACGAGATCGGCGAGGCTCGCATTGGTCAGGCTCATGCTGCTTCCTTTTTTGATGAGGGTTACAGGTCGAGGACCAGGCGGGCGCTTTTCGCGCGCGACACGCAAGGGCAGAAGCGGCCCTCGGCGTGCTCGTCGCCGGTCAGGCAGATGTCACGATGCTCGGGTTCGCCGTCGAGCAACTGGGCGGTGCAGACGCCGCAGTCGCCGCGCCGGCAGTCGTAGAGCGGGTCGAGCCCGGCGGCGATCATCGCGTCGAGCACGCTGGTGCCGGCCGGGACGGCCAGCACGCGGCCCGAGGCGGCCAGGTGCACCTCGAACGCCGCATCGGCATCGGTGGGCGCGGCCGGCGCCGCGAACAGCTCGCTGTGCAGCGCGTCATCGGGCCAGCCGAGGCGGCGCGCGGTATCGAGCGCGGCCGCGACGAGGCCGGCCGGGCCGCAGACGTAGAGATGCGCGCCGGCTTCGAACGCGCCGATCGTGTCGGCCAGCGGCAGCCCGCGGCGCGGGTCGCCGCCGTCGAACCAGCAGCGGGCATGGGCCAACGCGGCAACCTCGTCGCGATAGGCCATCGCCGCGGCGTCGCGCGCCGCGTAATGCAGCGCATGGGGCGCCCCGGCGGCGGCGAGCGTGCGTGCCATCGCGAGGATCGGCGTGATGCCGATGCCGCCCGCGATCAGCAGATGGCGGCGCGCATCGGTGGCCAGGCGGAAATCGTTGCGCGGCGGGTCGACTTCGAGAAGCTGGCCGACCTCGAGCGCGTGCATCCAGCGCGAGCCGCCGCTGCCGGCGGGTTCGAGCAGCACCGCGATTTCGTAATGCGCATCCTCGCCGCCCGGGTTGACGAGCGAATAGGCGCGCCGCTGGCTGCGCTCGCCGAGCGGGACATGCACGCCGAGATGCGCGCCCGCCTCGAACGGCGGCAAGGGCCTGCCGTCGGCGGCAACCAGGTGCAGGCGGCGGATCGTGGGCGTCAGGGAATCGATGCGCGCGACGCGCATCCTGAGCGGGGTCATACAGAGGCTCCGTGTAGATCGGACGCTTCGACTGTATGGCGCGGAAATGGGCGGGGATATCCACCGAACGCAGCGCCTGTCCGGCGCGCGCAGGTTTCGGCGGACTCAGCTGCTGCGCTGCCGCACGCGACGCAGCGTGTCCGAGGGCGGTTCGCCGAACTTTTCGCGGTAGGCGCTGGCGAAGCGGCCGAGATTCGCGAAGCCGCAGCCGAGCGCGATGTCGGCCACGCGCTCGGTATCGCGGGCGCGCAGCAGCATCTCGCGGGCGCGTTCGAGCCGTGCCTCCCGCACCAGCTGCATCGGGCTCGCGTGCGAGTAGCGCCGGAAGCCGTCGAGCAGGGTACGCACCGGCACCTCGGCCGCGTCGGCGATGTCGGCCAGCGTGATCGGCTCGCAGGCATGTTCCGCGATGAAGCTTTCCGCGCGCTTGACGGTGCGCGGCACCAGCGCCGCCGTTGCCGGCCGCGCCTGCGAATGATGCGGCTGGCTGGCCAGCAGCAGGGTGACGAGCAGCCGCTCGAATTCGAGCGCGACGCGCCGGTCGCGCTGCGCGAGCGCGATCGTCTCGGGAGAGGAGGTCAGCACCCGCAGCTGGGCCAGCCAGGGCGCGAGCTCGGGGCGGGAGAGGTCGAGTGCCGGCTCGATGTGCAGATGATCGTAGCCGGTATGCGCCAGCATCGCGCGCTTGTCGATCCGCACGAAGAACTGCTCGCAGTCGGCCGAGAAAGTGCCGCTGAAGCGAGTCGAGGGTCCGACCACCATGCCCTGCGTCTGCCCGATGATCATCCGCCTGCCGCCGACGGTGACGTCGGCGTAACCGTTGAGGCTCAGGATCGCGAGGTAATAGTCCTCGATCTCGCCGGCATCGACGCCCATCGTCCCCGCATAGCCGATCGTGCCGAACGCCAGGCTGTCGATCCGCACGTGGTTCATGTAGGCGGATTGGCCGCCGCGCGCCGCGCCGGGCGTGAGCCGGTGCGGCTGCAGCACGGCGGCGATGCGCTGGCGCGTGTCGTCGACGTCGTTCGACTCGAAATACCGGTATTGCCTCAGCGACGTCGATTCGATCAGCAAGGAAGTGGGCGGCATGGCAGGTCTTCGATGCGTTATGGGGACGGCAGGGGACGGCGCACGGTCGAACGCCGGCATTCGCGTCCCGAAGCCGTGCCCACTGTACACGTTCGCGAGCGGTGTCAAAAAGGCCCGGAATGGGGGCCGCGATGCGCTTGCGAGAACTGGACAGGCTTCGGCCGGCGCTTGCGTGGAGTGGATAGATCGCGATTTTCGGCCCTCGAATACTCCGCCTGCCGGTTGGCCCTGTCGCTCCGGCGAATTCCCTCGAATCAGTTTTCATTTTGCTTTCGATGTCGGGGCGCCGGCATGCCGGATGGCGCATTGGGTCGGTGCCGTGCCACGTGCCGATGGATGTAAACCAGGCCCGTATCGAATCCTTTTCGATTTCGTTTTCGATTTATTTCGCACTGCGAATGTGAAGGCGCCGGCCGTCGTGACGATGCGACGTGCTTGCGGTTTGCCCGACCTCGACACGCGACGCTCATCGAGGCGCCGCGCCCCACTGCCTGGAGACCCGGATGAAAGCCTTGTTTGCCGGCGCGCTATGCGCCGCTGTCGTGACGACCGCCCATGCACAGAGCGCGGTCACGCTCTACGGCATGCTCGACGTGGGCATTACCGCGCTGTCGAACGACGGCGGTCATCGCACGGCGGTGATGGACAGCGGCGTGCTGGTGCCGAACCTGTTCGGCCTGAAGGGCAGCGAGGATCTCGGCGGCGGCACGCGTGCCGTGTTCCAGCTCGAAGGCCAGTTCGAGGTCGGCACCGGCGCGCTCGATGGGGACCTGTTCGGCCGCCAGGCCTGGGTCGGCCTCGACGATGCGCGCTGGGGCACGCTCACGCTCGGCAACCAGTACGAATTCATGTTCATGTCGCTGTCGATGCGGCGGCTCGGGCCGGAACTGCCGTATGTGTCGCTGACGAATCTCCGGCAGGGGCCGTTCGATGCGCTGGGCAAGCCCGGGCCGTTCAGCGGCGACTTCGACTTCGATCGCACGGCCGGCGCCTCGCGGATCTCGAATTCGGTGAAATACCAGTCGCCGTCGATCGGCGGGCTGACGTTCGGCGCGATGTACGGCTTCAGCAACCTGGCCGGCAGTTTCTCGAACCAGAATGCCTACAGCTTCGGGATCGACTACGAGCAGCCGTCGTATTCGATCGACGCGGCGTACACGATGACCAAGTACGCGCAGATCAACGGCGGCGCGGACGGGATACGCAATTTCGGCGTGGGCGGCCGCGTCGCGATCATGCGGGGCTGGGCCGACCTGCTCTATACCAATACGCGCAACACCTTCAGCGGCGCGACGATCAACGTGTTCGAGGTGGGCGGGACGGTTCCGCTCTCCTATGCCGTCCACCTCTATGCCGCCTACCAGTACATGGCAGGCAACGCGGTGTTGCAGGACAGCCGCGCGCATCAGCTGAATCTCACGCTCGACTATGCCTTGTCGAAGCGCAGCGATGTCTATGTGAGCGCGGCGTACCAGCATGCCGGCGGCGACAGCAATACCGCGCGTGCCTGGATCCTGTTCACGGCGGGGCCGTCGTCGAGCGGCAACCAGGTGATCGCGCGAGTCGGCATGCGGCACTTCTTTTGATCTTCCGATAGGCAGGCGGGAACCGGGATCGCATGACGACAATGCCGTGTCACCGCCCGAAAGTCCGGGCGACGACGCGGCATCCTGCTCAAGCCGTGCCCAACGCTCCATCGAAGCGGCTCCGGCCCAGCTTCCTCACCACGATCGGCTTGCTGATCGATCCATACTTCAGCGTCGTGCCGGTACCGCCCACGCTGGTGATCGCGGCCGACGTCAGCTTGCCGTCCTTCCAGGCCAGGTCGACCGAGAAGCCGCCCTTCACGCGAACGCCCTTCACGCTGCCGGTATTCCACTGCGGGGGCAGCGCCGGCAGCAGCACGATCGAATCCATGCTGCTCTGCACCAGCATCTCGAGGATCGCGGCCGGGCCGCCGAAGTTCGCGTCGATCTGGAAGATGTTGCCGCCATAGGCGTCGAACATGTTGGTGAAGGTGCCATTGGTACTGTCGCTGCCGCTCGCGAATCGCAGCAGCTTCTGCACCATCGAATAGCAGGTGGCGGCATCGCGGAACTTGGCCCAGCAGGCGATGCGCCACGCCAGCCCCCAGCCGAACGAATCGGTGCCGCGCGCGGTGAGCAGCGCCTTGGCGGCGGCCACCAGCGCGGGATCGCCGTCATAGGCGATGCGCTCGCCCTCGAACCAGCCGATCAGCGGCGACAGGTGACGATGCTGCGGATCGCCCGTATCCACCTTGTCCTCCATCCATTCCTGGAGCTGGCCGGTGGTCGGGCTGATCTTCGGCAGGTAGAGCCGCGAACGCAGGCCGGCGATGGTCGCCGCGAAATCGGTATCGAGATTGAGCGTGCCGCTGGCCGTGCCGTAGTTGGTGAACAGGTCCCAGACGAGTTCCTGCGCGTAGGTGATGCCGAGTTCCTGGTGATCGCCGTGCTCGGGCGACCAGTCGCGATCGTCGACCAGCAGGCCGCTGGCCGGATCCACGATCAGGCGCGCCTGCCAGAACTCGCAAGCCGATTTCAGCACCGGGTAGATGGCGCGCAGGTAGTCGCGATCGAGCGTGTACTGGTAGTGGTTCCACAGCGTCCGGCAATACCAGGCGCTGGCGGGCGGGCTCCAGTCCCAGCCGATGCCGCCATAGATGCCGGTGGAGATCGCGATCGTCCAGCCCGCCACCTTGCCGCTCGAATTGCTGTAGTTGCTATTGGCGGCGTCATTGAAATGGGCCTGCGTCGAGCGCTCCCAGGAGGGCAACTGGCTCAGCACATAGTCGGCGAACGGCTTCTGGCATTCCGGCAGCCCGGCTCGATCGGCCAGCCAGTAGTTCATCTGCACGTTGATGTCGGTGTGATAGTCGGCCATCCACGGCGGGGTGTTGTTCACGCTCCACAGGCCCTGCAGGTTCGCCGGCAAGGGCCCGCGCGACGAGGCGATGGTCAGGTAGCGGCCGAACTGGACATAGAGCGCCTCCAGTTCGGGATCGGCTATGTCCGGCGAGGCCGTGCGCGCCTTGAGCCGATCGGGGATCGTCATGGCACGCTGCGCGTCGCTCGACTTGCCGAGGTCGAGCGAGAAGCGGCCGAACAGCGCCGTGTAGTCCCTCAGATGGCGCTCCAGCAAGTTCCGATAGGGCAGGTGGGCCGCGCCGGAAACGTCCGCCGGGGCCAGCGCCGCGGGATCCGTCGCGCCGAGATAGCCCTCGGCCTCGATGCCGGAGTAGTTGGTCCGTGCCGCGATGATCAGGGTGAGCGCGGGGCAGCGCGACATCGTCAGCACGCCCTTGCTCGCGTCGTACTTGACCGTGCCCGAATCCGGCATCGCCAGGACATGCGTCGCGTAGCGTTCGCCGACGCCGTCCAGCTTGCCCTGCGCGAGCAGGATGCCGTTCGAGCCCGTGACGCTCGCGCCTTGTCCGTCGACGAGCGAGATCGTGCCGTCATGGCTGCCGCCATCCGACGACAGGCGCATCACCAGGACCTTGTCGGGATGGCTGCAGAACACCTCGCGCCGATAGGTATGGCCGCCCGCCACATACTGCGTGCGGGCCACGGCGTTGCTGATGTCCAGCGAGCGCGAGTAGCCGCTTGCCTGGGCATGGCCTGGCAGGTCGACATAGAGCTTGCCGAGCATCTGGTAGCTGCCCATGCCGGCGGCCGTATAGGCGAGATCCACCGCATCCTTTTGCCCCGACCACAGGGTGATTTCGTTCAGGTACAGCGCCTCGCGCGCGGGCGAGCCGCCGGTCAATGCGCCGAGCCGGCCGTTGCCGAGCGGCAGGCCTTCGAACAGGATGTTCGATTCGCCGGCTGCCTGGCTGTAACTCAGGCGCAGCGCGGCGCCGTCGGGCACGCGTGCCGATGCGGTGTCGGCCGTGGCCGTGGAGGCCAGGGTGCTGGCGGCGTTGGCCACCGCGCCGGGGCCGCCGTCGCTACCGTCGCCGCCGCATCCCGCGATCGGGATCATGGTGGCTGCCGCCCCCCACTTCAGAAACATGCGTCGTTTTTCATTCTCGATGCCGCTCATTGCCCCCTCCTGAAAGATGCATCCACGTCATCAATACGCAGGACGCCGCATCGGTGCGATTTGGTAGGAATACGAATTATTGAATGCGATTCAGCACGATTCGTCGATGCGACCACGGTGCCTTCGGTCCGCCACGGCGGTATTCCGCCCTCGTTGGTGACCGGATCAAAGGTCCAGCCAATAGTACGTGGCGACATCCGCCCTGTCACGGCTCCTGAACTCCGTGTTTTCCCGGTCCTGGCGCGGGATTCGTTTCGTATTTGTGTTCAATGCGTCGAGCGATCTTCTGTTTGGTGAATAGATGGCTAGGGACGTCCCACACTGTGGCGAGGCGCCCGCGGCAGCGGTCAAAGAAAAAGCCCGGCATTGCCGGGCTCGTGTGTTCAACCGCTCAGGCGGTCATCTGGTCAATACCGCCCGAGATACGTTTCCGTGCAGATATGCGTGAAGTACGAATACGAGGAGTTGGCGCTGAGCGCGCCGCTATCCGTATAAGCCACCGCGAACGAGTTCGGGTTGTAGGTGATGCGCCAGTGATCGGCCGGCGTCGAGAGCGTCTGGAAATCCCCGGTGAAGGTACCGGAGCCCTGGCAGGTGCCGACATTGAGCGGCAGGGACAGGCTGCCGTCCGCGCCCGTGTAGCCCGAGGTGGTGGTCAGCAGGGTCAGCTGGTTGGTGGTGCTGCGGTCGTAGGCCTGGATCGTCACATGCTCGCCGGCCGGCAACCGCACATTGCCGGTGTGGTCCCACGCGATCACGCCCGGCGTGACGGTGCGCGCGACGTTCTCGTGCGACGGCGCGAGGTGAGTGATGTTCTCGTTGTCGAGGAAGCGGTAGAAGCCGGCCGTGCCCGCGCCATCCGACACGCGCAGCGTATACGGCTGCGATGCCGGTGCCGAGGTGCCCGTGTTGTAGACGCGCAGCATCAGTGTGGCGCCCGCCGACGAGCTGACGTTGTAGGTCGTGCCGCTCGCCAGGGTCGCCCAGGTGTTCGGCGCGGTCAGCAGTTGCGCGGTTTGCGTGCCGGTGCCCGTGAAGGTGATCAGGTTGGCGCTCTGCGTGCTCGGCACCTGCACCGTGTAGTAGTCGACGTCGCTGACGGTGTCGAGGTTCGCGCTGATCAACTGGTTGCCGGTCAGCTGGCTCGGGCGGTTGATCGAATCGTTCGGTTCGTAGCTGTCGTAGCCGGTGGTGCCCGTCACCTGGAACTGGAAGGTGGCGCCGCCGGTGCCTTGTTGCGAATCGACCAGCAGCAGCAGGCGCACCGGGCCCGGCGGAATGCCCTCGACGACCTTGCTCTGCGCGGTGCCGGTTTCGTTGTCGAGATAGGTCAGGGTGCCGTCGTTGTTGACCTGCACGAGATGCACGTCGTGCTGCTCGTTGGCGGGAAGATTCACCACGTAGGCGACCGTCTTGGTCAGGTCGGCGGCGACGAACTCGAAGCAGTCGGTCTGGCCCGACGGTGCCGTGTTCGCGTTGTAGGCGGCGCCCACCTGGATATCGGCGCAGCCGGCCACCGGCGGCGCGACCGTGGCCGCGGTGGCGGCCTGGGTGGTGACGGCCGCGGCGCGCAGCGTGCGCAGCGACTGCAGGCGGCTGGTTGCCAGGCCCTGCGGCTTGATCGGCGTGGTCTTGCCTGCCACCTTGCCCAGCCGGCCCGCTACCGGCGCGCCGTCGTTGTGGGTGATACCGGGAACATAGGATTCCGCGTTGAGACTTTCCGCAGCATAGGACTGCATCGGCAGAATTACCGCGCCGACCAGCAGGCTCATCAATTGATGTCTCTTTTTCATGAGGGTTTGGCCTTGATTGAAATGTGAACGGCAGCATGCGAATCGCACTCCACGGCACAGGAGGCGCGACGCGCAGCCCTGAATCCCGCTGCCGCCATGTTGATTACGGAATAATTCATCTGTTTTTTAGGGTGAATGCCGTTCATTGACGAGGCGATGTCGCTCCGGGGTCGATCAGGAGCGGCGAGAATCCTTGACCGGCAAGGGAAATGGAAGATCGGAGTTGAATCACGATTGAACGGATATTGCGGAATGTCATGAGAATCGTATGCGCGCTTTTTTGAAACAATGAAGCATTGAGTTGCAATTTTCATTGCAATAGATGCGGCGAGGCGAAAGGCCAATAAATCACTGCAATGGCGGCGAACGCGATAAACGGGCCGAACGGAATGGGTTCTGCTGCCTTTTTGCATCCGCTGGAGATCAGCGCGATGGCGACGATTGCGCCGGCGACCGAGGATATGGCGATGATCCAGGGCACGGCTTCCCAGCCGAGCCATGCGCCGAGCGCCGCGAGCAGCTTGAAATCGCCGTATCCCATGCCTTCTAGGCCGCGCAGCATGCGGAACAGTTGGCCGAGCGTCCAGGGCAGCAGGTAGCCGACCATCGCGCCGATCACCGCATCGGGCAGCGGTGCGAATACCTCGGCGAGGTTGAGCGCGAGACCCGCCCAGAGCAGCGGCAGCGTGATCGCGTCGGGCAGCAGGTGGTGCTCGAGGTCGATCGCGCCCGCCGTGGCGAGGCAGGCGCCCAGCAGGCTCGCCGCGCACCCGGCCGGGGTCGGGCCGAATGCCGCGCATGCGCACAGGGCCGCGATCATGCAGGTGGCAACGAGACGCGGCAGCAGGAATGCGATGTGTCCCGCGTCAGCCAGGCAGGCGATCGCCCGGCCGCGATACGCGCAGTTCCGGCGTGCCCTGCGTGGGTCGAACCGCGCGTGCTCGGCGGCGGCGTCGCGCTCGATCGCCGCCGGCAGATGAAGGGCCACGAGCGTCGACAGGATGCCCGATACGCTGCCCAGCAGGAGGAACCACAGCCATGTCATGAATGCACGTCGTTCGAAGGATGGCAGGCTCGACGATCAAGATCTGGAAAATAGCCTCAATTTCTTATTTTCCGACCTGACGAATCGCCTATTGATTAAGAATTAATCTTGAGATGAGCTTGTGATATCGGGATGTCAACTTTTTTCGGTATCTTATCGAGAAAAATATCCGATTGAACATGGAAAATTCTAATCTGACGAGTCAAGTCGCGGCACGGAAACCCGGCTGATAAATTTCCCTCGGTCGGCAGCAAGGGGCCTGTATGCGCCCCTATCAAGGCTGACTCACAACCTGGTTGAAAACCATCAAGTCAATGTCGTCGGCATATCGCATGTCGGTGCGGGATGTCGTGTGCGTTGGCTTTTTCGTTTCCGGCTGCGGTTTGTCTTTTACAACTCGGGAGTCGAAATAAAATGAAAAATCGCAAAAATCTTCGGAAGCAGTTGGGTCAGGGCATGACCGAATACATCATCATCGTCGCGCTGATCGCGGTATCGTCGATTGGGGTCTATGCCTTCTTCGGCAAGACTGTCCGCACCCAGACCGCGGGCCTGGCCGAGGAAATGTCGGGCAAGAGCGCGCAGGCAAATATCAGTGCGGCACAGCAGGAAGCCGGCAATGCGACGTCCGATGCAGCGAAGAAGAAGGGCTTGGGTAGCTACTCGAACGAGAGCGTCGAAGGCAAGTAATCCAGGCGGCGCATCGTAGATCATGACGGCCCCCGCCCACACAAGGCACGCCGATGAACGTGGGCAGGCGCTGCTGCCCGCGCTGCTGTTCCTGGCGGTCGGCTGCGCCGCGCTCCTGCTCGCGTTCGGCTCGCTGCAGTTGACCAGCGCGAAAATCCAGTTGCAGAACACCGCGGATGCGAGCGCCTACGCGGCCGCCTTGCTGCAGGCCCGCGACTACAACTTTTCCGCCTACACCAACCGCGCGATGATCGCCAACCAGGCCGCCGTCGCGCAGATGGTGGGCCTGAAATCCTTCGTCGACATGCTCGACGAGCACGTCGCGGAAAACTCGCTCGCGGATCGGGTCGCGAGCCAGATCAGCCGGAACGGCGTGGACGAGTGGATCAGGAAGAAGCGCGAGGCGAGGGCATTGATTCATCCGGTGCGCGAGCGGCTCGACGTCGATTTGCCGCGCATGACGCGCAGTCTCGACACCATCATCTCCGCGCTCAGCAACGCGCAACGCAGCTATCACGAAGCCACGCTGATGGGCGTGCCGAGCCTGGCCGGCCAGGTCGCGCGCGCGAACCAGCCCGATACGCGGCTTGCCGACGGCGCATTCGACGACCCTCGATCGCAGCAGGAATTGTCGGCCTGGCGTGACCATTCCGTGGAATTCAAGCCGCTTGAGCGGCCGACGGACCGCTTTGCCGAAGCCGTGACCGCGGCTTCCACGCTCGGCGGCTTCACGACGAGGCGCTGGATCAAGGAAGACGAAACGGTGATCGGGGACGGGTGCTGGGGGGCGGTCAGCCGGAAAGCGGACCTGGTCGGCGGCACGCAGTTGCGGCCCCGCCGCGAGGGCTGGCAGGCCATCGACGGCACGTCGACCCGGGTGCAGACGAGGCATGACTGCGCCACGACCAAGGTGATCCAGGTGTGGGTCGAGGACGGGGACGACGACGGCGGCGAGGCTGGAGCAGCGGGCGACGGGGGCGCGAAGGGACATTGGGAGCTCCGGGAAGTGCGGGAGATCGAGCCCCGCGTCGACGATACGAGCGAGGAAGGCCGCGGCGGCGCGGGCAACGGCCGGAAAAGCCGCTACCAGAGCTGGTACGGCTACGGCGGCTACGTGAATTATGGCTATCCGAGCCCCTCGCCGGGGACGGTCATGCCGTCGATGCGGGCGCAGTATCGGGCCGGGTCGGGCGTCTCGATGAACGTCGACGGCGGGCTGCAACCGTATCGCGACCTGGCCGGGCAGGGTCCCGACCAGATCGCGCCACGCATCACCATCCGCCTGGTGCGGGATCAGGGCTCGACGATCAGCGATCAACGCCTGCTCGGCGAAGGCCGGGTCGGGGTATCGATGTCCGGGCCGCCCTTGACGGCGCTCGCGTCGGGACAGGCCTATTTCGCGCGGCCCGACGAGAAGGGGCTGCGCTACGTATACGGCCTGCTGCGCTACTCCGGAGGATGGTCGCGCGCCGATGGACGCACCGAGTATCCCAGCCTGTTCAATCCGTATTGGGAGGCGCGATTGGCGCCGGTGCCGGATGCCATGCGTGCTTCCGCGAGCGATGCGTCAAGCCGCGGGGAAGCCAGATGAAAACATGTGGAATGCGAAGCATCGTGCGCCGGCAGGGCGGCCAGGCGATGGTCGAGATGGTGGCCGGGCTCGCGTTGGTGTTCGTCATCGGGTTCCTGGCGATGGCGATGTTCGGCCGGCTCAACGACGTCCGCAACAAGGCGCTGATCGGTTCGCGCTACGTCGCCTGGGAGCGCACGGTGTGGATCAACCCCGACGACACCGGCACCGGCACCGATGGCTGGTGGTACGAAAAATTCGGCGCGGGGGCACAAACCGTGACGAAAACGGACGAGGTGCTCAGGCGTGAATTCCTGGCCCGTGTCGTGGCGCCGCGTCGAACCTCGATTTCCGGCACGGATGCCGATATGCCGCTTTCGGCCGCCTTGCCGCCTTCATGGCGTGATCCCGGCGGCACGGCCTTTGTCCGGGATCGCCGCGACGTGATGGTGTCGACCCGCGCGACCGACCGGATGCTCGGCAGTCTCGCCAAGATCGCCAATCGGCCGATCGGCGTCTATCGCTCGCCACACGTCGAGCAGGAAGTCTCGCTCCTGATGGCGTCGCGCACGATGCAGGACGGCAGCGTGGCGGTGGATGTCGACCTGGGCGGCGCGTTCGCGCAGCGCCTGTGGCCCTCGCTGTCGCGCCTGCGGTTCCAGAGCACCGCGACGCTCGCGACCAACACCTGGACACCGGATGGCCGGCTGGGCGTGGTAGCGGCGATCGGCCAGAAACTGGCGACGCCCACCGCCATTCCGGACGCGATGTTGACGGCGCGCGACCGGCAGACGCTGGCGCGGTCCATCGACGGAGTCGGCAATGTGCTCGGCCCGAGCTACTTCAAGCCGGGCTACGTCGACACGGAATCCGTACCGCTGGGTGCACTCAAGTGAGCGCGTCCTGGCGGCGGTATCCGGCGGTGTTTCTGTTGACGGCCTGCGGGGCCTGGAACGCGGCAGCAGGCACCTGCGAACGGGAACCGGTAGCCGCGGCAAGCACGGTGTGGATCGGTGACGACATGCAGTTGGACGGGAGGGCCATGGTGGTCCGGGCCCTGCGTTTCGACCGGTCGGCGCGGCAGGTCGAGCGCGAGTTCCAGGCCTACTGGGACCGCGAGGGGCTGCCGTCGATGGGCACGCAGGGAACGCGCGGCCGCGTCCTGAGCGGGCTCGACGAGACATGCCAGTACGTGCTCGAACTGCAGCCGGGCGCATCCGGCGATACCGCCCACGGCCTGATGAGCGCGATGCAACTGATGCCCGCCGCCGCGCGCCGCTCGATTCCGGAGTCGGCCGCGGTCCTCCCCGCCGGCCGGATCCTCTCCGATATCGAAAGCCGCGACCCCGGCCGTGCCGGGCGCACGTGGGTGATTGCGCTGGGCGGCCGCGCGGAGGATGGCGCCAGCCGCTATCGCGGCGAATTGCGGCGTGAAGGCTGGAAAACAATGGTGAGCATGGCGCCGCCGCCCGCGCGAGGTGCGCGCTCCTCGGATGCCGCACTGGCGATGCAACGAGGCGCCTACCGGCTGGATGCCGTGTTCACCGAACAGATGGGGCAGACGACTGCCGTGATCAATGTAATGGAGAGCCGTTGACATGCAAGGTTTGAAGCGCCGGACACGGCATCAGGGAGGACAGGCCTACGTCGAGTATGTGGTGGCCTTGGGCCTGCTCGTTGGGGCGCTGGTGGCGGGCGGCGACACGTCGGTGATGAACACGCTGCTGGTGTCCTTGAAATCGTTCTTCGACGCATATGGCTATGCGCTGTCGCTGTCTTGACCGGATCGGGACGGCATCGTGATCTTCAATCGAATCAACTATCGTTCCCTGCTTGCCAATACCTGGCTGCTGATCGGCATGGCCGTGGCGGCGGCCGGCGGCATCACCTGGGCCACGTATCGCTACATGCTCGCGAGCGAGGCCCGTATCAAGGCGGAGGCAGCGGAGCGTCGCGAGGGGCCCGGCGTGTCGGTGGTGGTGCCGCGCGCCGACGTGCCGGCGGGCACGCCGCTCGACAGCGCGGTGTTCGTCGCGCGCGAGATCTCCGCCGATCTCGTCTACGACGACATGCTGCAGGTGGACGATTTCACTCATCATCGCAATGCCGTGCTGGTCAAGCCGGTACGCCGTGGTCGTCCATTGCGCCTGCAGGATGTCGACGTCACGCGCGCCCGCGATTTCTCCGACACGCTTGCGGCTGGCATGCGCGCGCTGACCCTGCCGATCGACGCGATCAACTCCACCGATTCGATGCTGCGCCCCGGCAACCGCGTCGACCTCTACTGGGTGGGAACCCTCTCCTTCGTCACGCGGGGCGGCGATCCGGCAGGCGATACGAAATCGATCCGGCTATTGATGCCCGGCGTGCTGGTGCTGGCGACCGGTCACGACGTTCGTCCGCGCGATGCGGGCGAGGCGGCGCGCGACATGGCCGATGGAGCGCGGCGCGATGGTTATGGCACGGTGACCTTGCAGGTGCCGGTCGCCGAAGCGGCGCGCATCGCGCTCGCGCAGAAGCTAGGCGGCTTGCGGCTGGTCCTGCGCAACAGCAGGGATCCGGGCGATCCGGTGCAGCGAGGGCTCGACGAAACCGAGCTGTTCGCGGCCAGGGCGGACGCGCCCGCCGACGATCGCGAACGGGTCGAGATCATCACCGGCGGCGGCAAGGGCACGACCGTGCAGGTGGCGATCGATCCGGTCGACGTCAACGTCCGGTCCGCCGCCTCGCCTGCCGGCGAGCCGCCGAGTCCGGTTGCCCCGGCGTCCGCCGCGGGCAGTGCCTATCGGCAGGCGAATGCGATTGCCCGCAGATTGCAGGCGGAAACCGGTGCAGCCGATGCGTCGCGCTGAGCGTCGAAACGGATACGAGTCGTTCATGGAAAACCAATATCGCGCGGCCTGCCGCGGTTGCCGCTTCGCGGCCTGCCTGCTGCTCGGCGCGCTGCTCATTCCTGGCGCGCCGCCGGTCCTGGCCGCGCGGCAGGCCGAACACGAGGAAAACGCGACGCCGGCGCAACACGCGCTGCTCGATCTCTATCGAGGCGAGATCCGCCTGATCGACGTGCCGGGCCGGATCAAGCGTATCGCGATCGGCGACGGCAGCCTGGTGACGGCCAACGTGGTGGACGGCCGGCTGATGCTGCTGGCCGAAAAGGCGGGCGTCACCTCGCTGGTGGCCTGGACCGCCAACGGCATTGCGCTGAATACCACCGTGCGCGTGGCGAAGGGCAATGTCCGGGAAACCGCCGCGCAGTTGCGCGAGGTGCTGGCCATCGTGCCGGACGTGAAGGTGATCGAGTCGGGGCCGAACATCCTGCTGACCGGCACCGTGCATCGCGACATGCTGGGGCGCATCAAGGCTGCGACCGCGGGCGTGCCGAACCTGGTGAACGCGATCGCGGTCGACGAGGGCGATGCCCTGAAGAAGACGATCCACTTCAAGGTGCGGATCATGGAGCTCACGCGCAATGCGCAGGAAAACCTCGGTATCGAGTGGGACCGGAAGATCGCCGGGCCACAGGCGGGCGCGCAGGGCTACATCGGCAGCAAGGCCGTGGCGGGGCCCGGCATGGTGATCGCGGGGATCTCGACCCATATCGCGTCGACGCTGAACCTGATGATCACCAGGGGCGACGCGTATGTCCTCGCGGCGCCCGAGCTGAATACCAAGAGTGGCGGCACGGCGAGTTTCCTGGCCGGCGGGCAGGTACCGATTCCGCGTGCCGGCGCGCTCGGCACCACCGATGTCGAATACAAGGACTACGGGATCAAGCTCGACATCAAGCCGGTGGTGGACGCGAACAACGTGATTTCCGCCCAGATCGACACCGAGATCAGCCAGATCGATCCTTCCGTGTCCTATGGCGGCTACCCCGGTTTCCTGACGCGTAGCGCCCGCTCGGACATCTCCCTGCGCGCCGGCGAGACGATGGCGATTTCCGGCCTGGTCAATGCCGATGCGATCGGCAACATGAGCCGCCTGCCGTTTTTAGGCCGCTTGCCGATCATCGGCCGCCTGTTCCGCTCCGACGAATTCCGCTCGAAACGCAGCGATCTCGTGATCTTCGTGACGCCGATGATTTCCGATCCCACGCTCGCGCCGAATACGGACCTGCTCGCGCGCGCGGACCGGATCGATCGCGGCTTCCACGAGCGGCACGGCGATCCGAGTCCGCTCGCGGAACGCGATCGGGCTCGCGGCAAGGACGAGGCGCGGCAGGCGATAGGACCGACCCGAGCGCAGCCGGTCGGCCCGCTGCGCGCGCAGGCCATGCAGGACGACCGTGGCGACGCCTCGGGCAATCCGTTGTCCAGCCGGGTACCGCCTCGCCAGGCGCCGACGCCGACACGGCCGGCGCGGGGCGAGGCGGCATCCTTCGGTTCTGCCTCGCCCTCGGCGCAGCGTCGCCTGCTCGATGGCATCGACGCGCCGGCTCAGGGTTCCTTGCCGCGCAACGGCGCACCACCGCCCCCGGTCGCCGAGCCCGTCACGATTCCCGCCACGCCGATCGAATGGCGCCCCACCAAGGTCGCGACGCCGGACAGCGCCGCCGGCACCGAGTCACGATGAGCCAGCCAGAGGAGACAGCACCGTGCTGAGTCTGCAAGTGCAATTGCGCCACGGCGCCCCGCAGGTCGTTCGCATCGAGGATGGTTGCACGATCGGCAAGTCGCCGGCGTGTGATGTCGTGATCAAGGGCATGCTGGTCGGCAGGATCCAGGCGCGCATCGTTGCGCGAGGCAATGCCTGGTATCTGGAGGATCAGGGCGGGATCGCGAACACGCTGGTCAATGGCGCACCCATCGAGACCTTCGGGCCCCTGACCGCGAACGACGAAATCGAGATCGGCACGGCGAAGCTGCGCATCGTGGCCGAGCCGTCGTCGCCCGCGCAGGCCGCGGCGGACCCGCTGGCGATGCCCGCCGCGCCCCCTGGCGTGTCTGCGCAGGACGGCGCCAAGGTCGCGGCCGCGCCCGCCACGGCCCTGGTCGGGACCGCCGCGGAGCCCGCCTTGTCCGTGCCGGCGGCACGCAGCGATCCCCCGCCCGCTCGCCGCGCGACTCCCGTTCCCGAGTTGCCGACGCCGGCCATCAACAACCGAATCGGCATCGAACTGCGCAAGACGGTGCATATGCGTCTGATCGCCGAGCTGGATCTGCGCCGCCTGAACGTGGCGCGGATGGACGATGACGAATTGCGGCGCACGGTGGGCGGCGCGCTGGACGAGATCCTCGGCAACGACGCGGCGTTCCGCTCGGCCGATGTTTCGCTCGAGGCGCTGCGCAAGAGCGTGTTCGACGAAGTGATCGGGCTCGGGCCGCTGGAGGAGCTGATCGCCGATCCGGAGGTCAGCGAAATCATGGTGAATTGCCACGACGAGATCTTCGTCGAACGACGCGGCAAGCTGACCCGCTCGCGGGTGATCTTCACCGACGACCGCGCGGTGCTCGGCGCGATCGAGCGCATCGTCGCGCCGATCGGCCGGCGCATCGACGAGAGTTCGCCGATGGTCGATGCGCGCCTGTCCGACGGCTCCCGCGTCAACGCGGTGATCCCGCCGCTGGCCCTGAAGGGGCCCAGCATCACGATCCGCAAGTTCTCCCAGCGCAAGCTGACGGGCGAGGACCTGATCGATTTCGGCTCGATGTCGGCCGACATGCTGGCCTTCCTGCGCACGGCGGTGGAGCAGCGCGCGAACATCATCATCTCGGGCGGCACCGGTTCGGGCAAGACCACCTTGCTCAACGTGCTGTCCAACTACATCCCCGACGATGAGCGGATCGTGACCGTCGAGGATGCCGCCGAACTGCAACTGTCCCAGCCGAACCTGGTCGCGCTCGAAGCGCGTCCGCCGAACATGGAGGGCAAGGGGGCGGTGCCGATCCGCGATCTGGTGAAGAACTGCCTGCGCATGCGGCCCGACCGGATCGTGGTGGGCGAATGCCGCGGCGGCGAGGCGCTCGACATGCTGCAGGCCATGAATACCGGGCACGACGGCTCGCTGACGACCGCTCATGCGAACTCGCCGCGCGACTGCATCGCCCGCCTCGAGGTGATGACGCTGATGGCCGGGCTCGACCTGCCGGTGCAGGCGATTCGCGAGCAGATCTGCTCGGCGGTCGACATCATCGTCCAGCAGACGCGTTTCTCGTGCGGCTCGCGGCGCGTCACCCACGTGACCGAGGTGAGCGGGATGGAATCGGGCGTGATCCAGCTGCAGGACGTATTCGTGTTCCGGCAGGACGGCTTCGGCGAGGATGGCCGGGTGCAGGGCGTCTTCCATCCCACGTCCTATGTGCCGGACTTCTATCAGGAATTGATACGCCGGCGTATTCCGGTCGACACCTCGATCTTCACCGGCGGGGCCGAGGCGGGGCATGCATGAACCTCCTCGTGCTGCTCGCGCTGATGTTCGCCGGGACGATCGTCCTCCTGGTCGTGGTGTTCAAGCTGGGGCGCGTTGCCATGACGGCTCGGTCGCGCCGCGTCGCGGGCGAGATCGAGGCCTCGCTCGCCGAGATGTACGTGTTCGTGAATCGCCAGCAGAGCGCGCTGTTGTCCCTGCTGGCCATCATCCTGCTTCCGTTGTTCGCCTATTTCCTGTTCGACAGCGTGCTGCTCGCCGGTGTCGCGTTGGTCGGGGCCTTGATGGCGCCGCGCCGCGTGCTCGCGATGATGCGCAAGCGCCGCATCGCGATGCTCGAACGCCAGTTGCCGGACGTGCTGCTGATGACGGCCGGCGCGCTGCGTGCCGGCGCGAGTTTCGCGGTGGCCATGGAAAGTGTCGTATCGGAAGCGCCCGCGCCGATCTCGGGGGAGCTCGAGCTGCTCATGCGCGAACTGCGTCTGGGCATCGACCTCGATATCGCGATGCAGAACATCGAGCGGCGCATTCCCGTACCCGACTTCCTGATGGTGACGGCCGCCGTCACCATCTCGCGGGAAGTCGGCGGCAATCTCGCGGAAGCGCTCGAATCGGTGGCGCGCACGCTCGGCGCCAAGCTGCAGATGGAAGGCAAGATCCGGGCCCTGACGTCGCAGGGGCGCATGCAGGGCATCGTGATGACCTTGCTGCCGCTGGGCCTGATGGTCGTGCTCAATTTCATGGAGCCCGAAGCGATGGCGCCGCTGTTTCATGAGCGGGTCGGCTGGCTGACGCTGGCCGTGATCGCGGTGATGGAATTCCTGGGCTACAAGGCGATTTCGAAAATCACCAATATCGACGTCTGAGTCGCGGGCAAGGGAATTCGGGAGGGTATCGATGATTTTCATGGTCTCCACGCTGGTCGGCTGCGGCACCGTGTTGGTGCTGAGCCTGCTGCTGCGCTCGGCCGTGCAGTTGCGACGGGCGGTGCCGAAGGAGGATCGCGCCTATTCCGATCCCCTGCCGCGCTGGCTGCGGTTGGTGTGGCCATTGGTCAACCTCGTCGAGCACGGGATCGGCGAACGCCTCTCCGACGCCTATGTCGCCCGGGTCGAGCTTCAATTGCGGCTCACGCACCTGATCTTCCTGATGACGGCGCGACAGTTCATTGCCCTGAGCGTCCTGTCCGCCGCGATCGCGAGCTTGATCGCGGTGTTCGCGATGCTCGCGCTCGACAGCTTTTCGCTGCTGGTGCTGCCGCTTGCCGCCCTGCTCGGCTACAGCTACCCCCGTATCTGGGTACGCGACGTACGACGCGCCCGGGTGGTGGCGATCCGCAAGCAGCTGCCGGTCTATCTCGACTTCCTGACACTGGCCGTCGAGGCCGGGCTCAACATCAACGGCGCGATCCAGAAAGCGGTCGAGAAAGGGCCGGACGGCGCGCTGCGCAGCGAGTTCGAACATGTGCTGCGCGACCTGAAATCCGGCCTGAACCGCGCCGACGCGCTGCGCCGTTTCGACGAACGGCAGGACATCAAGGAAATCACCAACTTCGTCGGTGCCGTGATCCAGGCCGAGCGCATGGGTTCCGGGCTTGCCGGCACGCTGCGTTTCCAGTCCGAACAACGGCGCGCCGAGCGTTTCCAGCGTGCCGAGAAGCTCGCGATGGAGGCGCCGGTGAAGCTGGTGTTTCCCTTGATGATGTTCATCTTTCCCGTGACCTTCGTGGTGCTCGGTTTTCCGATCGCGATGCGCTTCGTGCAGGGAGGCTTTCTGTGAGGCATGGCCGGCTGTTCGTGAGCGGGCGGGCGACCGGCGTGCGCGTGGCCCTGGCGGAATCGGCGCGCGAGCGGCTGCGAGGCCTGCTCGGGCGCGACGCGCTAGCCGAGGACGAGGCGCTGTTGCTCGAGCGCTGCGCCAGCGTGCACACCTTCGGGATGCGTTTTCCGATCGACGTGCTGTTCGTGAATCGCGCGGGCCGCGTCCTGGCCGTGCACCGCGAGGTGCGGGCATGGCGCGTCCTGATGCACTGGCGTGGCGCCAGGACGCTGGAGATGGCGGCCGGTGCCGCCGCGCGTCATCGAATCGGCCCGGGGGCGACGGTCGTGCTGGGGGACCTGACATGAAGCTCTGTCGCGCAGGCGCGCGCATTCGCCAGGGCGGCCAGTCGCTCGTCGAGTTCGTGATCGTGGCGCCCGTGCTGCTGTTCTTCTGCTTCGGGCTGCTGCAATACGCCTTGCTGTTCCAGGCCCGGGCGACGCTCGATTCGGCCACGCTGGAGGCGGCTCGCGAAGGGGCCGTCAATCACGCCGAACTCGATGCGATGCAGCGTGGCCTGGCTCGCGGCCTGTCTCCCCTCTATGCGTACGAGGCGAACGCAGCCGGCGCGAGCGTCGCGTTGGCGCGGGCCAACCAGGCGGTACGCGACCGTGCCCGCATCGCCATCATCAACCCGACGCGCGCGCAGCTCGACGATTTCGGACAGACCCGCTACGACGCGCAGTCGCGCAGCACCGTGCGGGAGATTCCGAACGAGCTGCTGCGCTATCGAAAGACCAATATCGGTCGCGAGTCGGGCACCAACATCCAGGATGCCAACCTGCTGAAGATCCGCGTGCACTACTGCCATGAGATGGTCGTGCCGTTCGTGAATCGTGTCGTGTACTACGCGATCAACGGCATCGGCGCGGTCGGGCTCGACGGCCTGACCGCCACCGAGCCGGTCGACGCGAACCACGATCCCTATGGCGCGCCCGTCAAACCCGACTTCCTGTGTCGACGCAAGCTCGAGGACGGGCGCATGACGGGGCGCTGGCCAATCGCGCTGGAATCCGAGGTCGTCGTGCGGATGCAGTCCGCCTATCGCGGCGCGAGCGGGCAGGACATGGAGCGATGAGTCGGCGGTGGGTGGGCCTTCGGTCGGCGGCGGTCGGGAAGGGTTGCCGGCGGCGGCTTGTCCGGCTCGTGATGATCGCCTCGCTTGCATGCGGAGCCGGGGAAGCGGGGGCCGGCGGCGTGATGATGATCGTCGGCGGCATGCGCGACGCCCCGCGCTCGGCAAGCGCGCCGACGCGCGGCGTGATGCTGACGTTCGATACCGGAAACCCACTGCCGGATGCCGCTCGGGATCTTCACACCTCTTTGCGCGTGATGGCGCTCGCGCCGCTGGTCGGCGATATCGCGCGCGCCTGCGGGCTCGACGCGGCGCTGCTGCTGGCCGTCATTCATGCCGAATCGGCGGGCGACCCTCGGGTGATTTCCCCGAAGGGGGCGGTCGGCCTGATGCAGTTGATGCCCGCCACGGGGGCGCAATACGGTCTGAGCGACCCGTTCGATGCCAGGCAGAACATCCTGGCCGGCGCCCGTTTCCTCGGCGGCCTGCTGCAACGCTATCGCGCGCGCGAACTCGCGCTGGCCGCGTACAACGCCGGCGAGGGCGCCGTGGCCCGCCATGGTGGACGGATTCCACCTTACGACGAGACACGGGCTTATGTCGCGAAGGTGCTCCGCCTTCACGCGCGTTATGCACGAGGCGGCGAGGTCGCGTGGCGGGCGGGTTCCGCGTCCACCGGCCGTTGCGGCTCCTGATAGTCCATTGATGTCCGATCGCCGTCGCGGCGGTGGCTGCCGCGGCGTTCGCCTTTCCTGCCTGCCAGGCGCCGTATCGGCGCACCGGCGCTTCTTCGGAGCCTTGAGATGAATTCACGATTTCCCGTTTACGGCAACCCGCGTCGCGCTTCGCTGCCGCGCGCCGGCGGCGCGGTCGGCAAGCGCCTGCGCGAGCTGGCCGGCGAATTTCGCGCCGCGATGGCCGCCGGCCGCTATCGCGCCGCGCGACAGTTGGCCGAGCGCGCGTTGGCGCTGGCACCCGGCAACCCGACCGTGCTGGGCGACTATGCACTGTGCCTGATGCGCGAAGGCCGTCATGAAGACGCCTATCGTGTCTATCGCGACATCGAGGCGCTGGCACCGGCGCGCCAGCAGCAACTCGCGCCGACCTGGATCGACGGCCTCGCCGAAGCATGCGGGTGGCTCGGCAAGCACGACGAATTGCGCCGCTACGGATATCGCTCGCTGGCGGCCGCCGACGCGCGCTTCTCCGTCCGTCGTCAGTGGGCGGTACCGCCGGGTCGGCCAACGCCTTTCGACGCCCGGCAGCCCGAGCGGAACGTGATCGCCTACAGCCTGTACGGCGCGAAGCCGCGCTATTGCGAAACGCTGGTCATGAACGCCCGGATCGTCGGTGAGCTGTTTCCGGCATGGACCTGCCGCGTTTATCACGACGACACCGTACCGGATCATGTCCGCAGCCGACTGAAGGCGGCGGGCACGACGCTGATCCGGGTGGACGACGCGCTACGCCTGGCCATGCCGGGCACGATGTGGCGCTTTCTCGTGCTCGACGATCCGGCGGTAGCGCGCTTCATGATCCGCGACGCGGACGCGCTCTTGTCCGAACGCGAGCCCGCCGCGATCGAGGCCTGGCTCGACAGCGGACGCTGGTTCCACCACATGAGGGATTACTTCACGCATACCGAGCTGTTGCTGGCCGGCATGTGGGCCGGCTGCCGCGGCGTGTTTCCGCCGATCGCGCCGCTGATGGCCGACTTCGTGCGCAGTTGCCCGGACGAGCGCAGGTTCACCGACCAGTACTTCCTGCGCGCCGTGTTGTGGCCGACGATCCGCGACAGCGTGCTCAATCATGACGAGCTGTTCGGATTCCACGATGCGCGCCCCTTTCCTGCGCATCCGCCGGTGCGCTGGCGCGACGTCGAATTCCATGTGGGCAGCAATGCGAGCTATCGCGCTGTCGGCGGCCCCAGTGCGCTTGCCGACGGCGCCATGCAGACGGTGACCCTCGATGACGGCACGAATGGATCGTTTCGTTACGACGCGATCGTGCGCGATGGCCAATGGTCTCTCGAGTTGCCGTTCTTCCTGATCGAGGCTTTCGAGAGAGGCGACTTGTCAGTCTCCGTGCCAATCATTGCCTGATATCGGCAAGGGTAATTTTTCATAAATCTCATAATAAAAAATGCCAATAACCATTCATAAGAAATGGATTGAATCTTGAGAATGGCGGATTAAGACGTTTCCTTACGATTTTGTTGGCTATCAATCATCGATTCGGCATTGCTGCGGAAAGCATGAAGAGGGGTTGTCGATATTTTTCCTGCTCTGACGAGTCAGCTTGTTGAGACACGGCGTTTCTATCGAGAATTTGTTGTCGTTTTTACGGGAAGGCCGCTGAATTCATAAATAAAAAATCCAATATCCAGTGGAATTGTGTTTGTGAGTTATTCAGTCGATGTTCGACAATCAATCAAGGAATTGACCGTGAGTAATCATGTCATCAAGCTCGCCGCAGTCAGCGGCAAGACCATTACCCAAACGATCGAATTGCAGCCGGGCGTGGCGGGTGCGCCGGCAAGCCTGGATGCGGTGGCGAACGGCAAGTTCGTGCTGATCGACGAATCGACCGGCCTGGCTCCGCGCCAGGTCGCCGTGAAGCGCGTCGGCCAGGATCTGCATATCGGCCTGGAAGGCGCGAGCGCGGATCAGCCCCAGGTCGTCATCGAGAATTACTACGGCTCGGGCTCCCAGCTGGTCGGCGAGGCGGAAGGGGGGCAGTACTACGAATATGCGGTGTCGTCGAACGCGAATTCGGGCGCGGCCCTGTCGTCGCTTGCCGAGGACGCCGGCGCGTCGGTCGAGCTGAGTCAATCGAGCCTGCTGCCTGGCTTCGCCGACACCATGGCGGCCGCGCCGGGAGCGGGTGCCCTCGGTCTCGGCACGCTCGGCGCCATCGGCGCGGCCTTCGCGGTGCCGGTGGCGGTGCTCGCCGGCGGCCTGGTCGACAGCGCCCGCGGCAAGGACGACGCCGTCGACGATCGGTTGACCGAACATCCGCAGACGAAGGCCGGCCCGGCCGCGCCGCTGCTCACCGGCGTCTACGACGACGAAGGCCCGCAACTCAAGGCGATTCCGGACGGCGGCTATACCGAGGACATCACGCCTGTCTTCAAGGGGCAAGGGCACACGCCCGGCGATTCGATCGAAATCTGGAACGGCAGCGAGCGGCTCGGCCGTACCACCGTCGACGCCGATGGCAACTGGTCCTTGTCCCTCGACGACGCGCTGGTCGGCGGCACCTATACGTTCTCGATCGTCGAGGTCGACCCGCTCGGCCACGCGAGCGATCCCACCCAGTTCACGATGACGGTCGACACCTCGCCGCCGAGCCGGCCACTGATCGATCGCGTGGTCGACGACGTCGATCCGCACGTCGGCATCGTCAACCGCAACGAGGCAACCAACGATACGCGTCCTACCATCGAGGGGCGCGGCAAGATCGGCTCGATCGTCTACGTTTACGACAACGGGGGTTCCGAGGCGATCGGCAGCGTGAAGATCGGCGAGAGCGGTACCTGGTCGTTCCGCGTGCCGGACGAACTGAGTGAGGGCAGCCACGGTTTCACCGCGCAGGCGCAGGACCATCTGGGCCGCAAGAGCAGCATGTCGAAGCTCTACACGGTCGATGTCGACACCACGCCGCCGGGCCAGCCGACGATACTCCAGGTGGTCGACCATGTCGGCTCCATCCAGGGCACGCTCGAGAATCACGCGGTGAGCGACGATCCGAAGCCGGTGTTGTCGGGGCAGGCCGAGGCCGGCTCGATCGTGGCGATATATGACGGGGACACCCGAATCGGATCGGTCGTCGCCGATTTCAGCGGCGCCTGGACCTTCACGCCGCGCGTGCCGCTGACCGAGGGCGAGCATGTGCTGACGGTGAGCGCGGAGGACGAGGCGGGCAACGTTAGCGTGCCCAGCGAGCCCTTCGTCCTCGAAGTCGATGTGACGCCGCCTGCACCGCCGGTGATCGTCGAGGTGATCGACAAGGTCGGGACCGAGACGGGCCCCCTGAATCCGCACGACGTCACGGACGACGCGCAGCCTGAGTTGAAGGGCGCGGCCGAGGCTGGCAGCCTCGTGCTGATCTATGACACGGTATTCGGCAAGCAGGTGCTGCTCGGCAGCGTGGTGGCCGATGCTGACGGCAACTGGGCGTTCCAGCCTTCGTCGCCGTTGCCGGAGGGCGACCATCGGCTGACCATGATCGCGCGCGACGCGGCCGGCAATGAAAGCGAGGTCAGCGACGGGTTCGACTTCACGTTGCAGGTTGGCGGCGTGCCGGTCATGGCGTCCATCACCGGCGTGTTCGATGCGGTCGAGCCTCACGTCGGCAACGTCGAGAAATTCGGCGTGACGAACGATTCGCAGCCGACCGTGATCGGTACCGCGGCGGCGGGCAGTATCGTCCAGATCTTCATGGACGGCAGGAACGTGGCCAGCACGACCGCGGACGAACTGGGCCGCTGGACGTACCGTCCCGAGGCTCCGCTCGCGGATGGCTCGCACATGTTCGCGGTATCCGCGCCGGCGCCCAACGGCGGCGGTAACTCGCAGACCGGTGAATACGCGATCGTGGTCGACACGACGCCGCCTGCCGCCGCGATGAACGAGGTCCTGATGGATGGCGTGGGTGAAGCGACGGGGCCGATCGCCAGCGGCGCGACGACGGACGATGCCTCGCCGATCTACACCGGCCGAGCCGAAGCGGGAGCGATCGTGACGATCCACGACGGGGGCAAGGTGATCGGCTCGACCGTGGCGGGCGAGGACGGCAACTGGACCTTCCGTTTCCCGCAGGCGCTGGCGGACGGCCCGCATCGCCTGTCGACGACGGTGACGGACCGGGCCGGCAACAGCAGCGCGCATGGCGAAGCGCATGAATTCACGGTGGACACCAGCCAGTTGGCGATCACGATCAACCAGGTGGTCGACCATGTGGGCGTGTCGCAAGGCGCCTTGCAGTCCGGTCAGCCGACCGACGACCCGCAGCCGGAGGTGATGGGCAAGGCACGCGCGAATTCGCTGGTGAAGGTGTATGTGGATGGAGAGGCGGCCGGCTCGGCGCAGGCGGACGCCAACGGCAACTGGTCGCTGAAGCTGCCAGACGCGCTGTCCGAAGGCAAGCATGCGATCACGGCGAGTTCGACCACGGAAGGCACGGAAAGCGAACAGACCAAGCCGTTCACGCTGAATGTGGACATCACGCCGCCGGCGCAGCCGGCGATCGAATCGGTGCAGGACGACGTCGGGGCCGTGCAGACCCCGGTCGAGAACCATGGCGTGACGGACGACACGACGCCGACGCTGAAAGGCACGGCCGAGGCGAACGCGCTGGTGACAATCCATGATGGCGGCACGGCGATCGGCTCGACCTTTGCCGACAACAACGGCCACTGGTCCTTCACGCCCCCGGTGAGCCTGTCCGACGGCGAGCACGGTTTCACGGCCACGGCGCGCGACGCGGCCGGCAACGAGAGCGTGGCGAGCGACATCTATGCGGTGAACATCGATACCTCGGGCCCCGGGCGCGTCGTGATCACCGGCGCGCTGGACGATCAGGCGCCGCAGACGGGCTCCGTGCCCGACGGCGGTGATACCAACGACACCAGCCCGACATTGCAGGGGACGGCCAAGCCGGGCTCGACCGTGACGATTCTCGACAACGGCGCCGTGCTGGGCTCGACCACGACCGACGCGTCGGGCAATTGGAGCTTCACGCCGGATCGGCAGCACCTGCTGTCCGAAGGACGGCATGTCCTGACGGCTCACTCGAAGGACTCGTCCGGAGCGAAAAGCGAACTGTCCGGGCCTTACGAACTGAATGTCGATACCACCCCGCCAGGCAAACCGTCGATCACGGAAGTGCACGACCAGGCGGGCGAGGAAACGGGCTTGCTCAAGCCGAACGACGTCACGGACGACGCGCAACCGGTACTGAAGGGCCAGGCCGAGTCGAACAGCCTGGTGATGGTCTACGACACGGTATTCGGCAGGCAGGTGCTGCTCGGCAGCGCGCGCGCCGATGCCGACGGCAACTGGACGTTCCGGCCGGCTTCGCCGCTGCCCGAGGGTGAGCATGCCTTGCAGGTGCTCGCGCGCGATGCGGCCGGCAATGAAAGCGAGCCGAGCGACGGGTTCGGCTTCGTCCTGCAGGTGGGAAGCGTGCCGGGCGTGCCGGCGATCACGGGGGTGTTCGATGGCGTCGAGCCCCAGGTCGGCAATATCGCGCCGGGAGGCGTGACGAACGATCCGCGGCCGACCGTGAACGGCACGGCGAAGGCCGGCGAGATCGTGCATCTGTACCTGGATGGCCAGGCGCTCGGCACGGCGATCGCGGGCGAGAACGGCCGCTGGTCATATCGGCCGGAATCGCCACTGAGCGAGGGCGAACACGCCTTTCATGCGATCGCCGAAGACGCGAACGGTGGCAAGAGCCCGGAGACGGGGCGCTACGTGATCGAGGTGGATGTGACCGCGCCAGCGGCCTCCACGAGCGAGACCCTGATGGACGGCGTGGGTGACGTGACGGGGCCGATCGCCAACGGGGCAACGACGGACGATGCCGCACCGATCTTTACCGGCCGAGCCGAAGCGGGAGCGATCGTGACGATCCACGACGGGGGCAAGGTGATCGGCTCGACCGTGGCGGGCGAGGACGGCAACTGGACCTTCCGTTTCCCGCAGGCGCTGGCGGACGGCCCGCATCGCCTGTCGACGACGGTGACGGACCGGGCCGGCAACAGCAGCGCGCATGGCGAAGCGCATGAATTCACGGTGGACACCAGCCAGTTGGCGATCACGATCAACCAGGTGGTCGACCATGTGGGCGTGTCGCAAGGCGCCTTGCAGTCCGGCCAACCGACCGACGACCGGCAGCCGGAGGTGATGGGCACGGCACGCGCGAATTCGCTGGTGAAGGTGTACGTGGATGGAGAGGTGGCCGGCTCGACGCAGGCGGATGCCAATGGCAACTGGTCGCTGAAGCTGCCGGATGCGCTGTCCGAAGGCGAACACGCGATCACGGCGAGCTCGACCATGGACGGCACGGAAAGCGGGCAGACCAAGCCGTTCATGCTGAATGTGGACATCACGCCGCCCGGCCAGCCGGCGATCGAGTCGGCATACGATGACGTGGGTTCGTCGAAGGGGCCGATCGAAAACCGTGGTGCGACCGACGATACGACGCCGACGCTGAAGGGCACGGCCGAGGCGAACGCGCTCGTGACGATCCATGACGGCGGCGTGGCGATCGGCTCGACCTTCGCCGACAGCCACGGCCAGTGGTCGTTCACGCCGGCGGTTGCGCTGAGGGATGGCGACCACAGCTTCACGGCGACGGCGCGCGACATGGCCGGCAACGAGAGCCAGGCGAGCACGCCGTTCGAACTGAGGATCGATACCTCGCTGGTGGAATTGACCGTGATCACCGACGTGATCGACGCGCAGGAGCCGCAAACGGGGTCCGTGTCGAATGGCGGGGATACCAACGACACGCGTCCCACCTTGCACGGTACCGCCGTGCCAGGTTCGACCGTGACGATCTTCGACAACGGCGAACGGCTCGGCACGACCGTGGCCGATTCCTTCGGAAACTGGCGTTTCACGCCGGACCAGGATCACCCCCTGTCCGAGGGCGAGCATGCGCTGACCGCGCAGTCGAAAGATGCGCAAGGCGCCGAAGGAGAGGTTTCCGAGCCGTATCTCGTCAAGGTCGATACGACCGCCCCCGAGGCGCCGTCGATCGTCGACGTGATCGACGATGTCGGCACGGTGACCGGATCGATCGCCCGGGATGAAACGACCGACGATACACGGCCGACGCTGAAGGGCACCGCGGAGCCGGGCAGCATCGTGTTTGTCGAGGATCGGATCAACGGCGCGACCGCCTTCGTGGGCTCGGCCTTGGTCGACGCGGACGGCAATTGGACGTTGCGGCCCGACACGCCGCTCAAGAACGGCGATCACCAGTTCGAGGCGATGGCGCAGGATGCGGCCGGCAACGAAAGCGTGGCGAGCGAGGTCTATGGCATCACGGTGATGCAGGGCGTGCCGAGCGCGCCGGCGATCACGGGCGTGACCGACGCGGTCGAGCCGAAGATCGGTCATGTCGAGCCGAATGGCGCGACCAACGACGCCCAGCCCACCGTCAACGGCACCGCCATGCCCGGGCAGAGCGTGCATGTGTCGATCGATGGCAAGGAGGTCGGCACGGCGATCGCGACGTCCACCGGCCAATGGTCCTATCGTCCGACCGCGCCGCTGCGGGACGGCGAGCACACGTTCAGCGCCAAGGCGGAGGGTGCCGACGGCCAGCTCAGCGAGCCGACCGGCCCGTACCCTATCCAGATCGATACCATTGCGCCGTCCGTATCCCTCAACGAAGTGCTGTATGACGATGTCGGCGTGCTGCACGGGCCGATCGGCAACGGCACCATCACCGACGATGCGACGCCGGCCTACAGCGGCCGCGCGGAAATCGGCGCGATCGTGTCGATCTACGACGGCGTCAAGCTCATCGGCTCGACCATCGTGAAGAGCGACGGGAGTTGGCAGTTCCGTGTCAGCGAGCCGTTGGCGGATGGCGCCCACAGCCTCTCGACGACGGTGACCGATCGCGCGGGCAATGTCAGCGGTCATGGCAAGCCGATCAACTTCAGCGTGGATACCAGCAAGGTGCCGATCGCGATCGACCAGGTGGTCGACCATGTCGGCGAGGTGCAGGGCGCCCTGCAACCGGGGCAGACGACCGACGATCGGCAGCCGGAAATTCGCGGCAAGGCAGGCGCCAACGCGATCGTGAAGGTGCTGGTCGACCAGCAGGTCGTCGGGTCGGTACAGGCCGACGAGAAGGGCCATTGGTCCTTGACCTTGCCGAACCCGCTCGCCGAGGGGGACCACCGGATCACCGCGACGGCAACCACGAACGGCGTCGTGAGTCCGCCGACCGCTCCGTTCGATCTGACGGTCGATATCACCGCGCCGGATCGTCCGAGCATCGATGCCGTGCGCGACGACGTGGGCGCCGTGCAGGGCTTGATCGCGAACGGCGGCGCCACCGACGACGCCACGCCGTCCCTGAGCGGGCGCACGGAAGCGGGGGCCCTGGTGACGATCAGCGACGGCGGGCAGCCGATCGGCTCGACCCTGGCGGACACGAACGGCAACTGGTCGTTCACGCCGGGCCGGCCGCTGGCTGACGGCGAGCATCGCTTCACGGTGACCGCGCGTGATCCCGCCGGTAACCTGAGCGAGCCGAGCGAGGCCTTCGTCATGCTGCTGGACACCTCGGCGCCGCAGCAGCCGAGCATCGCGGAGGTGATCGACGCCGTCGGGGATGTGACCGGCCCCTTGCACCAGGGTGATACGACCGACGACGCCCAGCCACTTGTGAAAGGCCTGGCCGAACGCGACAGCGTGGTGTTGATCTACGACACCGTGATGGGGGCGAAGCTGCTGATCGGCAGCGCACGGGCCGATGCCGACGGCAACTGGTCGTTCCGTCCGCAAGCGCCGTATGCGCCGCTGGTCGATGGCGATCATCACCTGAGCGCGGTGGCGACCGACGAGGCGGGGAACCGTAGCGAGCCGAGCGACGGCTTCGATTTCACCGTGCTGGTAGGCGGCGTGCCGACTGCCCCGGCGATCTCGGGCGTCTTCGATGCCGTGGCACCGCACGTCGGCCATGTCGAGCAATCGGGCGTGACCAACGACACACGGCCGACCGTGATGGGTACGGCGCCCGCCGGGCAGTTGGTCCATGTGCGTCTCGACGGCAAGGAGATCGGAACGGTCCAGGCCGACGCGAATGGCCGCTGGTCGTTCCGTCCCGAGACGCCGTTGAGCGACGGCGAGCACCGCTACACGGCCGTTGCGGAAGTGTCGAACGGCAAGCTGAGCGACGAGACGGGGGCATACACGATCGTCGTCGATACCACACCGCCGGCTGTCGCGACCGACCTGTCGCTGATCGACGGCGTGGGCACGGCGACCGGGCCGATCGTCGCCGGCGGCGTTACCGACGACGCCACGCCGACCTATCGCGGCAAGGCCGAGCCGGGTGCGATCGTGACGATCTACGACGGTGACCAGGCGATCGGTTCGACTCTCGTGCAGTCCGATGGAACCTGGCATTTCCGTCTGACGGAGCCGCTCGCGGAAGGCGCGCACAGCCTGTCGACGACGGTGACTGACCCGGCCGGCAATACCAGCGAACGCAGTGAATCGATCGCTTTCACGGTGGAAAGCGGCAAGGTCGACATTTCGATCGATCAGGTGATCGACCATGCCGGCGCCATCACGGGTGTGCTGCAGCCGGGGCAAGCCACGGACGACACGCAGCCGGAAATCAAGGGCAAGGCGACGCCGGACTCGCTGCTCAAGGTCTACGTGGACGGCGAACTCGCGGGCTCGGCGACGGCGGATGCGGATGGCCGGTGGTCCTGGCGTCCCGAGGCCGCGCTCGCCGAGGGCCATCATTCCATCACCGCGACATCGACGGGCGCGTCCGGGGAAAGCGACGCCACCAAGCCGTTCGACATCGTCGTCGATATCACGCCGCCGTCGCCTCCGACGATCGAATCGGTGGCCGACGACGTCGGCCCGATCCAGGCGCCGGTGCCCGACGGCGGGTACACCGACGACACCACGCCAAGCCTGGCAGGCCAAGCGGAAGCGGGTGCGATCGTGACGATTCGCGATGGCGACGCCGTGCTGGGTTCGACCGTTTCGGACGCGAACGGCCGGTGGAGCTTCACCCCGGCCGCCCGTCTTGGTGATGGCGAGCATGTCTTCACGGCGACCGCGCAGGATGCCGCCGGCAACGTCAGCGAGGCCGGTTCCGCCTATCGGGTTCATGTAAGCACGGCCGCGCCGGGCGAGGCCCACATCACCCAGGTGATGGACAGCGTCGGCCCGATCGTCGGTGACATTCACGAGATCGGCGTGACCGACGACACGATCCCGATGTTCACCGGCAAGGCCGATGCGGGCAGCATGGTGATGCTTTATGCCGAGTTCGAGGGCACCAGCACGTTGCTGGGCTCGACCCGTGTTTCGGAAAATGGCGATTGGTCGCTCGTGCCGGCCGACGACCTGGATGACGGTGTCTATCGCATCACGATGGTACTGACGGACCAGGCCGGCAATGTCGGTGCGCCGTCGGCGCCATACCTGCTCGAAATCGATACCGTGGCGCCCGCCATGCCGACGATCACGGACGTGATCGAGAACGTCGGCGGCGAAAGCGGATCGCTTGGCCAGCAAGGCGGGATCACCACGGACCATCGTCCGCAGATCGTCGGATCGGCCGAGAGCGGTGCCCTGGTCACGATCACCTCGGAGCACCTGGGCGTGCTGGGGAGCACCTATGCGGATGCGAGCGGGCAGTGGCGTTTCACCCCGGACAAGGCACTCGACGACGGGCTCCATGTGTTCTCGGTGATGGCAACCGATGCCGCTGGCAATCCCAGCGCCCGCTCGGGCAAGGTGACGGTCACCATCGAGCCCGAATCGAGCGCTTCACCGGATGCCGTCGACCCATCGGCCACGGCCGATTCGCTGTTCGGTGGCGAGCATGATCTTGCCTCGCATGTCGGCGGGAGCGATTCGCAGCAGAGTGCGAACGCGACGCCGCATGCCGACGAGGCACCGCGCGAGATGCCGCGCGAAGATGGGGCAGCAGCCCAGGCACGTGTTTCCGGGCAGGCCGAAAACGCGGCCCCGTCCGCCGAGCCGCATGGCGAACCCGAAGCCGGCGACGCCTGGGCGCTTGACCTGTCGAGGCTGTCGGCAGACGGAGCCCATGCCGCTGGTGGCGCGATCGGCCTGGACGCATCGGCGGGCAGCCCGCTGAAGCTGTCGCTCGACGACGTGCTGCAACACGGCGGCAAGGACCTGTTCATGGACGACGGTCGCACGCAACTGATGGTGAAGGGCGGCGCCCACGACATAGTCGATTTGTCCGGCACCTCCGGCGGCGATGGCGATGCCTGGGTCGAGCATGGCGCGACCACCGTCGACGGCGTGGCCTACACGGTCTACGAAAACAGCGCGCAGAACGCTGAATTGCTGGTCCAGCATGGTGTGACCACGCATCTGATGTAAGCGGAGGCACGACGCCCCGAGCGTTCGAATCGCAAGCCGGTTCGGATGCTCGGGGCGTCTTTTTGCATGGCCTTCTCCTCTGTTTCGAATCCCAGGGTATTCACATGAGCGTGATCAAGATTTTGCTTGCCGACGACCAGGGCGTGACGCGTGTCGTCGATCCCCGTCGGCTGGCGCCAGACGCAATCGCCAGAATCGAGGCGATGCCGAACGCGCGCTACATCCTCGTCGATGCGGAAACCGGCAAGGCACCGCTCGAAGCGGTGGTGCGGCGGCACGGCGACGATCTGTGGATCGGTGCCGATGGCGATGCATCGCCGCCGATCCAGATAGCGGATTACTACGGATCGGGCGGCAGCCTGCTCGCCGAAGGCGCGGACGGGCAGTACTACTCGTACGACGGGGCGTCGATCGGGGTGTCGACGCTGGCCGACGATGCCGTCGCCACGCTTGCCTTGCCGGGCGCGACGGTGCCCGACGCCGCTGCCGGCAATGCCGTCGGCGGGCCTGACTGGACCCCGCTCGGGATGGGCGCGCTCGGCCTGGCTGCCGTGGCTGCCGGTGTGGCGGTGGCATCGTCGGGATCCTCGAACTCGGTGCGGTCGATCCCGCATGACGCGGCGGCGCGTGACGACATGGCCGGCGCTCCCGTGATCCGTTACCTGCTTGCCGATGCGGAAGGTGGCGGTCGTATCGAGAGCACGGGCATGACAAACGATCCGCGCCCGTCCCTGGTCGGCACGGGAAACATGCCGGGGGATGCGATTCTCGTTTATGTCGACGCTAGCCTGGCCGGCGCGGCGACGGTGGCGCCCGACGGTAGCTGGTCATTCCCGATTCCCGCCGGGCAGCCGCTGACGGCCGGCGAGCACAGCCTGAGCGCGATCGAGGTCGGTGAGAACGGCAAAGGCGGTCTGGCCTCCGATCCTTTTACCGTGGTGATCGGGCCGGCGGTGCCGAGCCGTCCGCTGTTCGATTGGGTGATCGACGACGTCGAGCCGAGCATCGGCATCGTGAATCGGGGCGAGGCGACCAATGACGCGACACCGACGCTGAAAGGACGCGGGGAAATCGGCACCGTCGTGCTGGCTTACGACAACGGGGCCGCCGAGCCGATCGGCAGTACCAGGATCGACGCGAGCGGAACCTGGTCGATCGCGCTCAAAGCGCCACTCGCTGACGGCGATCACCATCTCAGCGTGGTATCGGTCAATCGCCTCGGCAACAGCAGCGCGCCGTCGCGCGACTACCTCGTGACCATCGACACCACCCCGCCGCCCCGGCCGGTGATCGAGGCCGTGCACGACGACGTGGGTCCGCTGACGGGCCTGGTCCCGGATCACGGCATGACCGACGATGCGTCGCCGACCTTGTCCGGCAAGGCTGAAGCTGGCGCCATCGTGGTGGTGCGCGACGGCCTCGACGTCATCGGATCGAGCGTGGCGGATGGGGAAGGAAATTGGAGTTTCGCCCCTGGATCGGCCCTCGCCGAAGCCGAGCACGTGTTCACGGTGATTGCCCGGGACGCGGCGGGCAACATCAGCATGCCGAGCGAGCCTCACACGATACGCATCGACGTATCCGGGCCAGGCACGGTCATGATCGTTCGCGTGATCGACGACGTGGAGCCGCACACCGGTGATGTGCCGAACGGGGGCGTCACGAACGATCCGTTTCCGGCCATGGAGGGTATCGCCAAGCCGCATGCGCGGGTGACGATCCGGGACGGGAATACGGTGTTGGGCTCCACGGACGCTGACGAACAGGGCAACTGGCGCTTCGTGCCGAATGCCGGCCATCGGCTGGCCGAAGGTGCGCATACCTTGCTGGCGCAGTCGACGGATCCACTCGGCCAGCAGAGCGAGCCATCGGCGCCGTATTACCTCGTGGTCGATACCGTGCCGCCGGGGCATCCGACCATCGACCTGGTCTTCGACGACGTGGGCGAGGAGCAAGGCGCGCTTGCCAGTCACGACTTCACGGACGACGCCACGCCGACCCTGCAGGGCCGGGCCGAGGTGGGCGCCAAGGTGGAGATCTACGATGGTGGCCTGCTGATCGGTACGACCATGGCGAACCTTGGCGGTCGCTGGAGCTTCACGCCGTCCCGGCCGCTGGACGAGGGCGCGCACGAGTTGACGGCGAAGGCGCGAGACGATGCGGGCAATCTCAGCGTCGCGAGCGATGTCTTCGTGGTGAATGTCGATACCACCGGCTGGCACAAGCCGCCGCCGCCCGCCATCCTGGAGGTGATCGACGACGTTGGCCAGGAGACCGGGCCGCTGAAGCCCCACGATCGCACCGACGATGCGCAGCCGGTCATCAAGGGTAGCGCATCGCCGCATGGCGTCGTGTTCGTGTTCGACAATGTGCTCGGCGTGACGCTGCAACTCGGCAGCACGCGGGCTGACGCTGACGGCAATTGGCAATTCGAGCCGGCACCGCCCCTGGCGCCGCTGGTCGATGGCGAGCACCGGCTCCAGGTGATCGTGCGCGATTCATCGGGCAGCATCAGCGAGGCCAGCGAGGCGTTTCCCTTCACGGTGCTGGTGGGCGGTGTAGCGAGCGCCGCGGCTATCACGGGCGTGCTCGATGCCAAGCTGCCCGGCAGCGGAAATGTCGCGCATCAGGGCGTGACGGCCGACGAGAATCCCACCGTGATGGGTACGGCGCAGCCCGGCAGTGTCGTACACGTCTATCTCGACGGTGAAGAGTTTGGCCGTGTGACGGCGGACGAGACGGGGCGCTGGTGGTTCCGTTCCGACAGTGCGCTGGCGCATGGTGAGCATCGCTTCACGGCGGCCGCGGAGAATGGCGACGGCACGCTCGGCGCGAGGACCGGTGAATTCCTCGTCGACATCGACATGGTCGCGCCGTTGCCGTCCACCGGCATGTCCTTGCGCGACAACGTGGGGCCGGCACGAGGCGCCATCGCCGACGGCGGCAGGACCGACGATGCAACGCCTGTCTACAGCGGCCATGCCGAGCCGGGCGCGCTCGTGAAGGTCCTGGACGGCGAGGAGGTACTGGGCCAGACGCGGGTTCAGCCCGACGGCACATGGACGTTCCGGCCGCTCGCGCCGCTGGCCGACGGCACCCACAGCCTGTCGACCGTGGTGGTGGACGAAGCCGGTAACCCGAGCCCGCGCAGCGAGGCGATCGACTTCAGGGTGGACACCTCGGCGGCGCACAGCCTGCCTGGCATGATCGCGCTCCATCAGGTGCTCGGGCATCGGGACCTGCTGCAGTCTGGTCAGCCGACCAGCGACGTCACGCCGGAAATCCGGGGCAGGGCGACGCCGGATTCTCTGGTCACGGTATTTGCGGATGGCGTGTCGTTGGGCTCGGTGCAGGCGGCATCCGACGGCAGTTGGTCCTTCTCGCCTTCCCATCCGCTGGCCGACGGCGAGTACCGGATCACGGCAAGCTCGGGAACCAGCCCGCAAAGCTGGGCTTTCGATCTGGTGGTCGACACCGAGCCGCCGGAAGTGGCGACGAACCTGAGGGTGTTCGGCAATCAGTCGGATCCGCTCGAACCCGGCATGGGCACCATCAACACGATGGAGCGGTTCAGGGGCAATGCCGAGCCTGGCGCGACGGTCACGGTCTACGACTACGATCGTGTCATCGGCTCGGCAACCGCGAGTGATGAATATGGCCTTTGGGCTTTCGTGCCGGCGCAGCCCTTTTCCCAAGGACGCCACAGTTTGACGGCGGTCGTGACGGACCAGGCCGGTAACAGCAGCGCGCGCAGCGAGCCCCGGGAATTCCGGGTCCTGGCGGTCAAGGAGGGGCACAACGAAGCCTGGATCGATGGCGCCGAATGGAAAGGTGGCGAGTTGCATTCCCGGGATTGGGCATACGGCCGCGTGACATTGAAGGGATGGTCGACGAGCGACACCGTCACGCTGTACACCAGAGGGGAGTTTTTTCCGATGAGCGGCGAGTGGGTGCAGCGAGACACATATCATGTGGATCGTGATGCCGATGGCCGGTTTTCTCTCGAGATCAGCTTTAGCAAACTGTTCGATCGGATACGCCAGCCACAAAACCTCCGTCTGGCGGCAGCGGAGGGCCTGCCGTCATTGCAGACCTTCACTCTGGTCTCGGCGATGTTTCCGCCTTGGATGCCGGGCGGCGAGACCTTGACCGACAATGTTGGCACGTCGCGAGGACAGATCCGCCCCGACGGCGTA
Organism: Burkholderia sp. SJZ089; assembly: GCF_007828315.1. NCBI lineage: Bacteria > Pseudomonadati > Pseudomonadota > Betaproteobacteria > Burkholderiales > Burkholderiaceae > Burkholderia > Burkholderia sp. SJZ089. The sequence continues at coordinate 60,770 of NZ_VIUM01000003.1, forward strand.
ACTGACGATGCGATGCCGATCTATCAAGGCAAGGGTGAACACTACAGCGAATTGACTAGTGTCGGCCCGCTGGTCACGATCTACGACGGCGATCAGGTGATCGGTCATACGCATGTCAAGCCCGACAAGACCTGGACATTTCGTCCGAACGCGCCCCTGGCGGACGGCCGCCACAGTTTCTCGGCCACCCTGTCCGATCCGGCAGGAAATACCACCGAGCGCAGCCCGGCACTCGACTTCACGGTCGATACCCGCTCCTTCGGCAATAGTAGCGGCGGCGATCCAGGCAGCATTCTCGCGATCCAGTCCGTGATCGACCATGAGGGTGTGATCGTGGGTGGGCTGCAGCCGGGCCAGGCGACCGACGAGCGGAGTCCGGAGATCGCCGGCGTGGCGCTTGCCAATTCGCTGGTGAACGTGCGCGTGGACGGCAAGCAGGTCGGCAGCGTGCTGGCGGATGCCGATGGCCACTGGTCACTGATCCTGCCGGTTGCCTTGTCGGAGGGCCGGCACAACGTGACGGCGTCTTCGGTGGGGCTCGACGGCAAGACCGTCACGACCGCGCCATTTTCCCTGGTGATCGATCTCACCCCGCCGGGCCGGCCGACCATCGATTCGGCCTTGGACGACGTCGGTCCGATCCAGCGGCCGACCTCATCGGGCAGCCGCATCGACGACAAGACACCCGGTTTCACCGGCCGTGCCGAGGCCGGCTCGCTCGTGATCGTGCGCGATGGCGACACCGTGCTCGGCTCGACGCTGGCCGACGCGGCCGGCAAATGGACCTTCACCTCGATCGTGCGCCTGTTCGACGGCGAACATGTGTTCACCGTCGTCGCGCAGGACGCGGCCGGCCATTTCAGCGAGCCGAGCGACGGCTTCAGGCTGATCATCGACACCGAGGCGCCGCAGCCGCCCGCCATCACCATGGTGATGGACGATGTCGGCTCGCTGGTCGGCAACATCATGGAGTCGGGCGTCACCGACGATACGAAGCCCATGTTCGGCGGCGTGTCGGAGCCTTTCTCGATCGTCACCCTCCAGGCCTTGATCGATGGCGAGCGGATCGTGCTTGGCTCGGCGAAGGCGGATGCACATGGCACCTGGTCCGTGGTGCCCGACGAGGACATGGACAGCGGCGTCTACGAGGTGAGGGCCACCGCCGCCGACATCGCGGGTAACGTCAGCGAGCCGTCCGAGCCTTATACGATGCGCATCGATACAAGCCTGCCCCGCGAGCCCCAGATCATCGACGTGATCGACGACGTTGGCGCCGAGATCGGACCGCTCAATCACGACGGCAGCAGCGTGACCGACGATGCTCGACCGCTGGTCAAGGGCATCGCCGATGCCGGCGCGCTCGTCTACCTGTATGACAGGGTGGGCACGATGTTGGGCCAGATCGGCAGCGCCAGGGCCGATGCGCATGGTGATTGGCGGTTCGAGCCGGCCGGGGATCTGCTTGACGGCCGACATGAAATCACGGCTCGCGTGGTGGGCGTGACTGGCGTTTTGAGCAACCCCAGCGAGCCGTTCCGTTTCACGGTCGACACGGCCGAGCCGCCGACGCCGGCCGAGCCGGTCATTACCGCCATCCATGATGATGCCCACCATATCGTCGCGCCCAATGGTTCGACGGATGCCTTGCGACCGCATATCGTCGGCACGGCGGCGGCCGGCTATCTGGTCTATCTCTACGAGAACGCGCAGGACCTGATCGGCTCGGTGCGCGCCGATGAGCACGGCCGCTGGTCCTACCTTCCGGACCACGATCTGGACGAGGGCGTCCACGCGTTCTCGGTGATCGCGGAAGGGCCGAACGGCGAAATGCTGGGGCCGAGCAATATGTACGTGATCGAGATCGAGGATGCCTGGTATCGACTGGATACGCTGTTCGCCTCGCCGCCGATCGACGACGCCGCGACCGATGCCGCGATGCATGCCACCGCCCGCGAGGTTCCGCCGGAGCGACATGTCGCGCATGCGGCAAGCGTCGCGCATGAGGCGCCGTCGGCTGCGGGAGCGTCGGTCACGTCGGCGCAGAGGCACGGCGAGGAGGCACCCGATGTCGGTCGACCGGGCAGCCAGCCCATCGCCGAGGCGGCTCGGCCGGAACCACGGGTGTCGCCTCATGTCCATGACGCTGCCGTCGGCGTCGAACCGGCATGGCTCGGCGAGGCGGCTCATGCGGATCGGACGGATGCTTTGAAGCTGTCGCTGTCCGATCTGCTGCAGGATGGTGCGCCGGACCTGTTCCCCGCAAACGGCAGTCTGGAGAAGCCGGCAACGTGCGCGGTCTCGGGCGCTGCCGATTTGCCGGGACTGGCGAGCGACCTATCCGACATGCGCGCGTCGAACGACGCAGCAGGCGCCGGCATGCCCCATCTCTCCCACGACAACGGCATGTCGCAACTGGACTGGTCCGTCTCGCACGGTATCGACATCCATTCCACCTGACGTTCCCTTGCCAATCCGACTGACGCGCAACTGTAGGCAGTTGCGCGTTTTCTGACCGGTCAGCTTTCCACGATTGGCCGCATTCCTCAGAATCCTCTGACGAATTTCACGTATTCAGGCTATTTCGCGTTGTGAGGGTACACGGTCGGCAGGCTTTCGCTGCTTCGCGCGCGTCGTGGGCGGCCAAGGTCGGTTTCGTTGCTTTCCGCCGCGTCGGGAGAAAGCAGCATGACCGCGAACACCTTGTCCGGCGGGGCAGATCAACAGGATGCGGCACCGAAAAGCGAAGCGACCTACCAGGACAGCCTGCTGGACTGCGTGAGCTGGCTTTGCGAGCACTATGGCTTCGGCAAGAGCCGCGATGCCATGACGGCCGGCTTGCCGAAGTTCGGCTTCCTGGCCCCGACGATGGTGATCGACGCATTCGCCAACGCCGGCATGCAGGCCGGGATGGTCGAGCGCGAACTGCGGATGTTGCCGGGCCATCTGATGCCGATGTTGCTGATCCGCAAGGACAAGGGCGGCTGTGTCCTGCTCGGCGTGCGGCGCGACACCGATTCCGAGCGCCGCGGTGCGCTGCTCTGCCAGGTCTGGATGCCGGAGATCGCAGGCGGGCCCGTCGAGTACAGCGACGAACAGCTCACCGAACTCTATGGCGGGTTCGCGGTGCTCGTGAAGCCGGCCGCCAAGGTCGACATGCGCGCCGGCGAGCTCACTCCCGAGCCGCTCGGCCACTGGCTGACCCGCACCATCTGGCGCTATCGCCGCTTCTACTACAGCGCGGGGCTCGGCGCCGTGCTGATCAACGTGCTGGGCCTGGCGTCGATCTTCTTCACCATGAACGTCTACGACCGCGTGGTGCCGAACCAGGCCTTCGTCACGCTCTGGTCGCTGGCGATCGGCGTGGTGATCGCGATGGTGTTCGAGGGCATCTCGCGTCATACGCGCGCCCACCTGATCGACGCGGCCGGCAAGAAGGCGGACCTGGTGATGGGCAGCATGTTGTTCCGCAAGGCCTTGTCGATCCGCATGGAGCATCGTCCGCAGTCCTCCGGCTCGTTCGCGAACCAGCTGCGCGAGTTCGAGTCCGTCCGCGATTTCGCCACCTCGGCCACCTTGTCGGCCGTCACCGATTTGCCCTTCGTGCTGATGTTCGCCGGCGTGATCTTTGCCGTGGGCGGCCCGCTCGGCTGGATCCCGACCATGATGATTCCGATCATCGTCGGCATCAGCGTGGCGGTCCAGTGGCCGCTGGCGCGCGCGATGAAGGAAAACCTGCGCGAGGCATCGTTGAAGCAGGGCGTGCTGATCGAGTCGATCGAAGGGCTGGAGACGCTGAAGGCCGTCGGCGGCGAGGGCTACATGCAGCGGCGCTGGGAAACCTTCAGCGCGATGCAGGCGGCCACCTCGCAGCGCACCAAGACGCTGTCCTCCCGTGCGATGACGATCGTGCAGTTCCTGCAGCAGGTGCAGACGGTCGTGCTGATCGTCACCGGCGTCTACCTGATCACCGAGGGCCGTCTAACCCAGGGTTCCCTGATCGCCTCGGTGATGCTGGCCGGACGCGCCACCGCGCCGCTCAATGCGGTGATGGGACTGGCGCTGCGCTTCCAGCAGGCCAAGGCGGCCTTCGAATCGCTGAATCGCTTGATGGACATGCCGGCCGAGCGCGACCCGAGCCGCGAATACCTGGCCGATCCTCCTCTCGAAGGGCGCGTCGAACTCAAGGACGTGCGCTTCGCCTATCCGGCGCCGCCGATGCAACCCAATCCCGAGATCCTGAAAGGCATTCACCTCGCCATCGATCCGGGTGAGCGCGTAGCCGTGCTCGGGCGGATCGGCAGCGGTAAATCCACCTTGTTGCGCATGATGGGGCGCATGTACATGCCCACGCAGGGCGCCATGTTCCTCGGCGGGCTCGCGGTCGAGCAGATCGATCCGGCCGACTGGCGGCGCGCGGTCGGTTACGTCGGGCAGGACGTGCGACTGTTCTACGGCTCGCTGCGCCAGAACGTGATGATCGCGCGGCCCGATGCCACCACCGAGGAACTGCTGCGCGTGCTGAAGCTGACCGGACTCGACGAGGTGGCCGCGCGGCATCCGATGGGCGTGAACCTGCCGATCGGCGAGGGCGGCGCGGGTTTGTCGGGCGGCCAGCGGCAACTGGTTGCGTTGGCGCGCACGCTGCTCACGCATCCACAGCTGTTGCTGTTTGACGAGCCGACCAGCGCGATGGACACGCAGACCGAGGCGGCCTTCATCGCGCATCTGTCGCGTGCCACGGCCGGGCAGACCCTGGTGGTGGTCACGCACCGGCCTTCGCTGCTGGCACTGGTCGAACGCATCGTGGTGGTCGAGGATGGCCGGATCGTGGCGGACGGCCCCAAGGATACGATCCTCGCCCGGCTCGCCGGCCAGCATGAAGGCCAACCCGGCTCCGGTGCGCGTGATGCGGAGGCGGTACCCGCGGCGGCGCCTGTCCGGCCCGCTCGCACCGTCCGAATGCGGCCCTTGCGCGAGGAGCATGCGGCGCGCTCCGCGGCCGAGGCGCCGAACGAGCCGATGGAGGGCAGCGCGTGATCCCCAAGCTCAAGTGGCGGCGCCGCGGCGACGAGCCGAAAATGCGCAAGGCCGAGGTCGAATACATGAGCGACATGCGCGCGGCCTTGCTCACGCAATCTTCGCCGGGGTCGAAGCTGATGCTCTACGTGGTGGCCGCGCTGCTGGTCGCCTTCCTGGCCTGGGCCCGGTTCGCGCGCGTGGAGGAGATCACGCAGGGCGAAGCCACCGTCATTTCGCGCAGCCGCGAGCAGGTGATCCAGAGCCTCGAAGGCGGCATCCTGGAAGAGATGAACGTGCGCGAGGGCGATATCGTCAGGAAAGGCCAGATGCTGCTGAAGATCGACCCGACCCGCGCGCAGACCAGCTATCGCGAGGCCTATTCGAAGGCGGTGGGACTGAAGGCGACACTGGCGCGGCTGCGCGCGGAGGCGTTTTCGCAGCCGCTGGTGTTTCCGCCGGAGGTACGCGGCGAGACCGAGGTCGTGCAGATGGAAACCAAGGCATACAACTCGCGGCGGCACGCACTCGACGAGTCCATCGCCGCGCTGGAACGCAGCTACGCGCTGCAGCAGAAGGAAATCGAGCTGGCCGAGCCGCTGGCCGCCAAGGGCTTGATGTCCGACGTCGAGCTGCTGCGCATGAAGCGCACCGCGAACGAGCTGAAGTCGCAGATGGTCGAGCGTCGCAATCGCTACCAGGCCGATGCGAATTCCGAGCTGACGAAGCTGGAGCTGGAGCTCGCGCAGACCAACGAGTCGCTGGTCGGCCGCCGCGATGTGCTGTCGCGCACCAGCGTGGTGGCGCCGGTCTACGGCACTGTGAAGAACGTGCGCGTAAACACGATCGGCGGCGTGATCCAGCCCGGCGAGCACATTCTCGAAATCGTGCCGCTCGAAGATCAACTGCTGGTCGAAGGCAAGATCAAGCCGTCGGACGTCGCGTTCCTGCGGCCGGGGCAGCCGGCGATGGTCAAGATCACCGCCTACGACTTCGGCATCTATGGCGGGTTGAAGGGCAAGGTGAGCTATATCAGCCCCGACACGCTGAAGGACGACGCCAAGGCCGCCGCCGGCAAGGACGCGACCTTCTACCGTGTGCAGGTGCTGACCGACCGCGCTTATCTTGAGGCCGGCGGCAAGCAACTGCCGATCATGCCGGGGATGATCGCGCGCGTCGAGATCCGTACCGGCGAAAAGACCATTCTTGATTTCCTGCTGAAGCCGATCTTCAAGGCACAGGAAGCCTTCCGGGAGCGATGAGCCATGGCAGCCACTAAACCGAGCCGTGAGCCGCTGGTGGGCGATGGCTTGTTGACCGATCTGCCCTTGCGTCGAACGACGCTGTCGCTGCTGCTGGCGACCGGCGTGTTCGCGGGATCGCACGTGGCGGAGGCGGGCGCCGCGACCCAGCCGGCGGATGCCGCGAAAGCCCGGCTTGGCGATGTTCCGCTACGCACCGATCCCGTCGACACGGTTTTGACGATTTCCCTGTCCGACGATGACGTGAGCGGCCTCGACGATGCCGAACTGGCGGCTCGCCGGCAGCGGCGGGAGGCGCGTACCGAGCGTGCCCTCAGGATTGCCGCGCTATGGCAGCAGCGGCGTGCGGCGAAGGCGCACGAGTCGGCCGCGCGCGGCGGGAGCGAGGCAGCGCGTCGTCGTGCATCGCCGGCCATGTCGGCGCATCCGGGCCGGCCGGCCGGGGCCGTCGAGCCGGCGCTGCCCGATTCGGCGCCGCCGTCGAGCCTCGCGCCGGGCGATGCGCGGCGCACACGATCCACCCACGTGTTGGCATTGCCGCCAGTTTCGTTGTCGAACGCGGCTGAACCAACATCGGCCGCCACGCCGGATTGGGCCACGGCAATCCAGTGGGCCGAAACCCGGATGCGGACCCGGGCTCGCACCTTGACGGCCAGAGCGGGAGCGCTGGTGCCGCACAACGACATATCGGCGGGCGGTGCGTCGCTGGCATCGGCCGAAACCGGTCCGATCACGCTGGCGGCGATACTCGACAGGGAACGCCTGGCGCGAAACTTCCCGGAGCGCGACGACCGTCTGCATCTGGCCGATCCAGGCGAGGCCTCGTCCCCGCCATCGGCTGCCTCGCTCTCCGACATGGCCCACTACTGGGCTGCCGATCCCGCTGCCGCGAGCGGCAGCGCCTCGATGTCCCCGCGTGGCGATTTGCGGCCGATCTTCCTCGCCGCGGTGGAGGCCGCCTTCGATCGCAGTCCGCAGGTCCAGTTCGCCTATGCTTCGTACCAGGCCCAGCTCGCCGACGTCGACGAGGCCAAGGGCAAGCGCTGGCCGCAATTGCAGCTGTCATCGCGCTCCCGGTCGGTGGAGTTCGCCGGCCCCGCCAGCAACGCGCCTGGCCAGGGCACGGCGGTCACCGCGAACCTGACCACGTCCGTGTTCGACTGGGGCTATCTGTCCAAGACGATCAAGAGCCGCAAGCAGACCGCCGACGCCGGCAAGGAGTTCTACGACGCGCAGCGAGAGAACTCGGCGTACACCGTGGCCACCACCATGGTCGAACTGGCCAAGCAGCGGCAACTGATCGGCATCAGCCAGCAGTTCGTGGACCGCATGCAGCAATTGGTGACGATGCTGAGCCAGATCGTCGAGATCGACCGCGGCCGGGCCAGCGAACTGACCCAGGCGCGCGCGCGGTTGCTGCAGGCGCTGGCTTCCCGCGACACGGTGGCGGCGAAGGCGCGCGATACCGAACTGACGCTGCGCAAGCTGATTGGCGATCGGCAACTGCACTTGCCCTCGTCGTCCGCCTGGAATATCGAACCGGCCCGCCTCGAACGCCTGCTCTCGAACATGAACCAGCATCCGCAGATCCGCCAGGCGCGGGCCGAGGCGCAGGCGGCGCGCTTGCTGGCCGACGCGGTGAAGGCCTCGTCGCGGCCCGCGGTCAACTGGGTGGTGAGCAAGACCACCGGCCGTGATATCGCCGATCGCCGACAGCCTTTCCAGACCATGCTCACGCTGAGCTGGAACGCCTTCCAGGGCGGCTCGGCCCGGGCCGCGCAGCAAGCCGCCCTGGCGCGGGCCCAGGCGAGCGAGCGCAAGGTCGAACAGGCGCGTCTCGACCTGGAATACGCGATCCGCGCGGCCGACGAGGACGCGCGCACCCTGCTCGAACGCTCGACGCTCTATGGCGATCTGGTCGACGAGACCGATCGCGTGCGCAAGGCCTTCTTCGATCAGTGGTATCACCTGGGCAAGCGCACGCTGCTCGACGTGCTGCAGGCCGAGAATGACCACTATGGCAATCGCGTCAGCGAGATCACCACGCGCTTCGATGGTTACGAGGCGGTGTTCCGCGAGTTGAGCAGCGCGGGCGAGCTGATGAGCTGGCTGAAGGGGACCGTATGAATCCGATTCCGCACGAAGTGCCATCCCTGGCGATTGCGCTGCTCGACTCGCACGAACTGGTTCGCTTCGCGCTTCGCACGCGTATCGAGCAGGAGCCGGGGTGGACGGTGGCGGGTGCATTCGGTCTGGCCGACGAGCTGCTGGGTGCGCTGGCCGCCGGCGCCAGCTTCGAGATCGTGGTGATGAATCATGTGCTCGACGCCAGCGACGGCCTCGATCTGGTGTGGGCCTTGCGCGCCGGCTACCCGGCGATGCGCATCCTGATCTGCTCCGAACACGAGCGCGCGAATACCATCGCGCGCCTGTTCCAGCTGGGCGTGCATGGCTTCATCGGCCGCACGCAATCGCTCGACGATCATATCGAGGCGGTTCGCAAGGTGGCGGCCGGGAATACCTATTTCAGCGCGCGGGTGATGGGGACACGGCCCGCACCGGGCGGGTTCGCGCTGCCGGTTTCCGCTTCGTCAGGCATGCAGACGATCGACGATGCCGCCACGCTGCTCATGCATCCCGATCTCACCACGCGCGAACGCACCGTGCTGGAGTATTGCCTGGAGGGCTTGTCGATCTCGCAGATCGCCGATCGCGTCGGGCGCGGCTACAAGACCATCAGTTCACAGAAGCAGGCCGCGTATCGCAAGCTGGGCGTGCGCAACGATGCCGAGCTGATCGCGAGGCTGTCGCATCACGATCGCGTCGGGCGGGGCCGGGAGTGAACGCGGCCGGCGATCAGCCGCGCGCCATGCTGTCGGGAGTCAGGAAGCCGACGCAGTCGTTACGGCCGCTTCGCATCGCCTGAAGTGCCGAGCGTGCGTCCGGACGTTCGCGGTCAACATCCGGGCGTCGCGTCTTCTGCCGCCAACGCGGCTTTCACCGACGCGCGAGCACCGATCCGTGCCATGAAACGCGCCAGGTCGGGCCAGCGCGCGATGTCGATGGAGAACAACGGCAGCCATGCCAGGACGGTGTACAGGTAAGCATCGGCCACGCCGAATCGTCCATGCAGGAAATCCTGCTGCGACAGCGTGGCTTCCATCGTATCGAGCCGCTTGAACAGCTTCTCCCGGAACATCGTCTTCACGTTCTCCGGCAGCGCCGTATTGAACAGCGGGCTGCAGCCCGCATGGATTTCCGCGGTGATGAAGTTGAGCGTTTCCTGCAGTCGCACGCGAGCCCAGCTTCCGGCGGGCGGCGCCAGTTGCGCCTCGGGTTTCAGGTCCGCCAGATATTGCAGGATCGCCGGCCCCTCGGTGAGCACTTCGCCGTTGTCGAGCACGAGGGCCGCCACGTAACCCTTGGGATTGATGTCGAGAAAATTCCCGCCTTCCGAGGTGTGCTTGGTCTTGTTGTCGACCCGAACCAGGTCGAACGGCAAGCCGAGTTCGTGCAACACGATATGGGGAGACAGCGAGCAGGTATTGGGCGCGAAGTAGAGCTTCATGGCGATCGCTCGAATAAGAGGCGGGATCAGGAAAGCGATAAGGAAATGATGGCGGGAAAATCGATTCGACTGACAGCATCGCAGCGTCGCCATATTTCCGGCAAATGACATCTCGCCGGGCAGGGCATGAGAAATTCTCATGCGCTAGAATCGACGCGCCTCATCGGCCTGGTTTCGACACGGGGGCCGGAGCGGCCTCCTCGTCTTCGACGGCTCCATTTCCTTGACCACATTCCATGGCGGCAAGACTTCCCTCGCTGAACGGCCTGAAGGTATTCGAATGCGCGGCACGCCATATGAGCTTCACGCGCGCGGCGGCCGAGTTGAGCGTCACGCAGACGGCCGTCAGTCACCAGGTCCGTCGGCTGGAGGATGAACTGGGCATCCGGCTGTTCCGGCGCCTCAGGGAGCGCCTGGAGCTGACGCCGGCCGGGCAGGCATACCTGCAGGGCGTGAGCCTGGCCTTCGAGCAATTGCGTTTCTCGACTGAACAGCTAAGCGAAGGCGGCCGCGACACCACGCTGACCATCAGCACGCTGGCCACGTTCGCCTCGAAATGGCTGCTGCCGCGTCTCGGCTCGTTTCGCCGCGCTCATCCCGGCATCGATATTCGCATCGGCGCCTCGACCGATTTCGTCGATTTCGTGGCCGGCGGTTCGGACGTGGGAATTCGCTATGGTCACGGCGACTGGAAGGGGCTGCGCTGCGACCGGCTGATGGGCGACGAGATCCTGCCGGTCTGCAGCCCGAGCTTGCTGGCGGATGGGCCGGCGCTGGTCGAGCCTGCCGATCTGGCACATCACACCCTGCTGCAGGTCAATGGCGTGACGGCCGACGATTGGCCACGTTGGCTCGAAGCGGCGGCGCTCCCCGTCCGTCTGGCGGGCAGCGCGCGCATGAGCTTCGATCTCGCGCTGCTGGCGGTGCAGGCGGCGGTCGACGGGCAGGGCGTTTGCATCGGACGGCGCGCCTATGTCGAGGACGATCTGCGCGCCGGACGGCTGGTGGCGCCGTTCGACCTGGTGGCGACTACCGACCGCGGCTTTTATCTGGTCTCGCCGGTCGAATTCGCGGATAGCGCCAAGGTGACCGCCTTGCGCGACTGGTTGCTGGAAATGGCGAGAGATTGATATTGGCACGGCCGTGTGCCGGCAGCATCAGGCTGCCGGCGGCGCGAAGGCCTGTTGCGCGGCCACCGTGTCGAGCGACTCGCGCAGCAGCTTGATCTTGCCGCCCTCCGCGACCAGCCGGCCCGCGTACATCTGCCGATAGACCTTGCCCGTCGAGGGCACCAGCGCCTCGACCGAGTATTCGCCGAAAACCTGCCCGGGCGTGTCGATCAGGATGCGCACGTCCTTGAACGCGAAGTCCGGCACCTTGGCCAGCAGCGAGGCGATGAACTTCTCGATCGCGGCCGGCCCCTTGGCGCCCGTGCTCGGCGCGCCGAGGCTCGTCAGGTACGGCAGTTCGAGCACGCCGTCCTCGGCGAACAGCGCCGCGGCCGCCTTCGGGTCGCGTACCTTCTCGATGTAGTGGCGCAGCAGCGCCGATGCCTGTTCCATGATGTTTTCTCCGTTGAGCGGCCGCCGCGCGATGCATGCCTCACGCCCGTCGCGGGCGGCCGGGTATCGATCGACAGGGCGTTTCAGACCTGGGCCTGGCCGCCGTCGGCGGTGATCTCCGCGCCGTTGATGAAGCTCGAATCGTCCGAGGCCAGGAAGCTGACCACCTTGGCGATCTCCGACGGATCGGCCAGGCGGCCGATCGGCACCAGCGAGGCGAGGTAGGCGAGCAGGCCGTCCTGGCCTTCCTGGGTATCGCCGCCGAGCTCGGCCAGGCCGATGGTGCGCGTCGAGCCGGGGCTCACCACGTTGACGCGGATGCCGCGCTCCTTCAGGTCCAGCACCCAGCTGCGCGCCAGCGCGCGCACGGCGGCCTTCGAGGCGCCGTAGATGCTGAAGGCCTGGGTGCCCGTCGAGCCCGCGATCGAGCCGTTCAGGATGATCGAGGCGCCTTGCGGCATCAGCGGCAGGGCCTTCTGCACGGTGAACACCACCGCCTTGACGTTGCGCTCGAAGGTGTCGTCGAAATGCTGCTCGCTGATCTCGCCGAGCGCGGCCATCGAGCCGCCGCCGGCGTTGGTGAACAGTACGTCGAGCCGGCCTTCGGTGGCGCGGATCGTCTCGAACAGCGCGTCGAGATCGGCCGAGCGCGTCACGTCGCTGCGAACGCCGCGCACGCCCTGGCCGAGCGCCGCCACCGCCTGGTCGAGTTCCGCCTGGCGGCGGCCCGTGATGACGACGCGCGCGCCTTGCGCCGCCAGGTCCTTCGCGGTGGCCAGGCCGATCCCGCTCGTGCCGCCCGTTACCAGTGCCACCTTGCCTTCCAGTCGCTTGCTCATGATCTTCTCCGGTTGATGAGTGTCGATGGCGTAACGATAAATATTTCCTTGTCAGAGAAAAATAGCAATTTTTCGAATTGATTTTCCATGTATATGGATAATTGATAGACTGGCACCTGACCGGAAAAAGGAAAGGGCATGGACCAATTGCTGGCGTTACGCGTTTTCGTGCGCATCGCCGAGTCGGGCGGCTTCGGCAAGGCGGCCGACACGCTCGACGTGCCGCGCGCCACGGTGTCGAAGCTGATCCAGGAGCTGGAGACGCATCTGCGCGTGAAGCTGTTCCAGCGCTCGACGCGCAAGGTGGTGGTGACGGAGGAAGGGCAGAGCTATTACCGCAACGCCGTGAAGCTGCTGGCCGACCTCGACGAGATGGACGGGCGCTTCGCCGACGTGCACGGCAAGCCGCGCGGGCGTGTGCGCGTCGATATCGGCTCGTCGTTCGCGAACCTGATCCTGCTGCCGCGCCTGCCCGAATTCCGACGCCGCTTCCCCGACATCCAGCTCGACGTGGGCGTGAGCGACCGGCATGCCGACCTGATCGGCGAAGGCGTCGATTGCGTGATCCGCGGCGGCGAGCTGAGCGATGCCTCGCTGGTCGCGCGGCGCATCGCCAGCCTCGAATGGGGCACCTACGCCAGCGCGGCCTATCTCGCCGAACGCGGAATACCGGGGCATCCCGACGATCTGCGCGAAGGGCATGAACTTTCCGGCTATTTTTCCTCGCTGACCGGCCGGCCGTTCCCGATGCTGTTCGAGCGCGGCGGCGAACGGCTCACGGTCGAGCCCAAGGGCGCGCGCGCGGTCTGCGTGAACGAAAGCACGGCGCATCTGACCTCGCTGGTCAGCGGGCTCGGCATCGGCCAGACCTTCGCCTTCATGGCGCAGCCGGCGGTGGCGCGCGGCGAGCTGGTGCGGATCCTGCCGACATGGACGCGGCCCGTGCAGCCGGTGCATGTGGTGTTCGCGCAGGCGCGGTACAACAGCGCCCGCCTCAGGGTGTTCGTGGATTGGGTGGTGGAGCTGTTCGCGTCGTACGACAGCCGCCCGGGAGCAGGCCCGGCGCGCTAGAGCTTGCGCGTGAGGTAATGGAAGCAGGCGGTCCTCAGTATGGACCGCTTCTCTCGCGCGTCGCCGGCCATCGTCCGCGATTCGGCCACCGTCGACAGGAATGGAACGACGAAGGCCGGGCCATACGCGGCATGCACGGAGCGCGCCACTTCGAGCGAGGCCTTGCCGAGCCAGATCCGGTCGCGCCAGTCGCATTTCATCTGGTGTTCGTCGATCCAGTGGTGAAGCAGGGCCACCAGCTGCGCGACGGGTAGCCACGAATCCAGCTGCCGCTTCGCGGCCAACTGGGCGACGACGAGAAAGTACAGCAGGGTGACGTACTTCATGAGTGCTGGCTTGCCGGCCGGGCTGTGGTCCATGTGGGGATCATCGGTCCGGCTGCTGCTGCGTTCCCAGCCATTCGATCGTCGCCGACTTCCGGGACAGGATGCCTTCGCAGACGAACTTGGTTTCGAAGAACCCGGTGGATTCCGCGGTCTCGATCAGCTCGGCGTAGAGCCCGACTTCGCGCAGCATGTCGTCGCGCAGATCGAGCAGCGCGTGAGTGTCCTGCGCATTGGCGGCGGTATCGGCCGGTATCGGCATCGTTGCGGCGTCTGGCGAACCTTGCCGCGCCGTGCCTTGCGTATCCTCGATCCGGCTCAGCGCAGCGTTCAGCAGGCCTTGTTGCTCGATCGTCTGCGCCAGCAGGGCTTGCATTTCCGGGCCAGGCGCGGCGCGTGAACCCTGGACCAGGAGACGCCGCAAACGGCGCTCCATCTCTTCTCCCGAAGCGTGAGCCTCGCGAAGCAGGTGCAGGAGATCGCTTCGATTCGGTGAGCTGGCGTCAGTGTTCATGCGGATGAGCGATGCCTCGGAAGATCACGAGCGTGACGGGGGACGACCGACGGCGGGGTTGCCGTCGACACTGAGCGCCTTTTCGATGGCGGCGATCAACTCGAACGCATCGTTGCGATCCAGCGTGAATCCGCGATTGCCATACTCGCAGCCGAACGCGTAATAGGTCGGCAGCAAGGTGATCCGGTCGAGCGCGGGATTGAAGTCGACTTCGCAACGCGTCAAGGCGAAGTAGGTTCGGCCTGCCACTTGCCTGGCTTCCATGTCGTGTTCCTCAATACAGCTTCGGTGGCGGCGTCGCGCGCCTGAGCCGGGCGCGTTGCCGGGATACCGCGCTGGCGAGCTTGCGCTTGCGTTGCGTGGTCGGCTTCTCGTAGGCGCCTCGGGCGCGCAGTTCCTGGATCAGGCCGGTTTTCTGGATTTCGCGGCGAAATCGACGCAGCGCGACCTCGACCGGTTCGTTGATCTTCAGTACGACTTTGGTCATGGCTACCTGGTGAAGTTATGAGGGCATCCAGTTCTCGCCGTCGTTCCGGTCGATCACGCCTTGCGCGAATTCGAGCGAGGCGCGACGCGCGGCACCGGCGGTCAGGAATGGCGATGCCTCGCTCAGCTTGAAGGTATTGCTGCGGGTCAGCTCGGTGCCTCGCAGGCAGATCTTGACGGCCGCGTCGAAGCCGTCGTCATAGTTGCGGCCCGAGCCTGCCGCTGGCTTCGCGTGGGGATAGATCAGCGGATAGATCTCGAATCCGCGATAAAGGTGCATGCTCATGTTCGCCTCCTGGCGTGCCGCGTGGGCTGAAGCAATGAATCGTGACGGACTGCCGGCGCGTGGTGTGGCTGGCAGCGGGTGATGAGAGACAGTCGAGTGATCGACGAGCGGGACAGGGGATGAGGAACGTCGAGGCGGAGATGCCCGACGAGAGGCATGGCCCCGAAGCGTGATTCATCATACTCCGCTTGTTCGGCGAGAAACGGCGCCGCGCGCAATTTATATTTGGCTCGGCCGCGGCCCTCGCCGCGTTCGTTCGCGAGCGAGCAGGCAAGCAGGTGAGCGTCCTGCCCCCGATCCTCGGAGCGCGATTCCTGGGTACGACGAAGCGATGCCGCGAGCGAAATCACTTGACCAATTCGGCCGTTGCGCGTAAGGTCTGTCGCTGAAGTCTACAAGAAGCGCGATTGCTGCTCATCACTGACCGCTCTACCGCGGTATTCGTTGTCCTCTCCCTCCTTGATTCTTTTGCGTGCTCGAACAGGGCGCGTGGCTCTGTACGTCTACTCAACATCAAAGGATTTTCATGGACACCGGTATCGTCAAGTGGTTCAACGACAGCAAGGGTTTCGGCTTCATCGCGCCGGACAACAGCAAGGATGACCTCTTCGCTCATTTTTCCGAAATTCGCGGTGACGGCTTCCGCACCCTGGTCGAAGGCCAGCGCGTGAGCTTCGAAACGAAGATGGGCCCCAAGGGGCTCCAGGCGAGCAACATCAAGGCACTCTGATTCACCTGTCCCGTCATTGGAGAAGCGAATTTGGCAAAGGAAGAACTACTGGAACTGGATGGCGTTGTCGACGAAGTGTTGCCTGACAGCCGCTATCGCGTGACGCTCGAGAACGGAGCCGTGGTGGGCGCTTATGCATCTGGCCGCCTGAAGAAGAATCACATCCGCATTCTTGCCGGTGATCGTGTTCGGCTTGAGATGTCGATGTACGACCTGACCAAGGGCCGCATCAACTATCGTCACAAGGACGAACGCGCCTCGACGGGTGCGTCCAGCCCCAGGACTTTCCGGCGCTGATGCCAGGCGCATCGACGCGCGGCACAGCTCTCGTGCCGGCGCGTTGACGCGCTCCCGCTTCAAGTGCGATTGGCGGATACGCCCGTATTCGCGTCGCTCGCTCGTGTGGATCTTCATGCAGTTTCAAGTCTCGCCCGATGCGAGCCTGGCCTGATCCCGCCAGCCACCTATCCACTCGCCGTGCTCATCGCGCCGGCAGTGCTATCCCTGAATAGCAGGATTCCTGACCATCCATCGGCACCACGCCGAGCCAGTGTCACACCCAATCCATGCTCATGAAATTTTCTACTTATCATGCAAGTCACGACTACTCGACAATACCGCGGTTATGCGGTCTCGCCCTCGGTCCACCGTCTTCCTGACGGCAGCTTTTCCTCGAACCTGACGCTCCGGCGCGTGGAGCGCCACGGCGAGCCCGCGCTCTACGAGTTCTACTCGCTCGATTACTTCGGCACCGAAGAGGCTGCCCTGGGTTATTCCGATCGCTGGGCCAGCCAGTGGATCGACACACGCGGCTAAATTCGCGCCGCCAAGCCAAGCCAAGCCAAGCCAAGCCAAGCCAAGCCAGCCGCGCGCGCTCAACCGTGAGCTGCCTGCAGCCAGGCCCGGGCCCAGTTCCGGGCATAGGCGATCGCGTCCTCGCGCAGCTCGAAGGCTGCCAGATCCCCACTCAGGTACACATCGTATTCGACGCCATCCAGGCGATTCGAACTGATGCGCGCGTGCGCGATATATTCGCCGTCCGCGCGACGGGGTGTCGGATCGACACGAAACTCGTTTGCCATGGTCGACATGGAATCTCTCCTTTCGCCGGATCGGTCAGGCGTCGCCGACACACAGCAGCGCCATGATCTCGCTGGCCTCGCGGTCGGTCTGCCTGTTGCCCGTGCCACTCGTGCCCAGGCTTTCGCGGATCGACGCGAACATCAGGAAGGTGTCGACATCCACCTCGCAGCGTCGCTCGCCGATCAGGCGTTGCAGCTCGGCTTGCGCGCCGGCGGGCAGATGCCGGTCGACGAAGGCTGAGCTGTCGCTTCGAATCGATCGAAGCAGTTCGGATTTTTTCATGGCGTGACTCCTGCATCCCCGGCGCGCGGCTGGAGCAAGGCTGATCGGGCGTATCGGCACGAGGATGTGCCGCTTGGCGGGCGTGATCCGGAGGCGGGCAGGACAGTGAACTGGCCCCCTGGAACAAGGGGCTGGGCCGCATGGATTGCGGCGGGCCGATCGTCAACCGGGATCGCGGTGCTGGATCGGCCATGGCCCGGCGAAATCGCGCATTGCCGCGCAAGCCGGGCGCGATGCCGTCGACAGGAGGACGGCATCGCTGCGCACCATGCTACGCGTCTCGCCGTGTTTGTACAGCTTAATTTTGTAAGGGCGGAACGCGGGTTCAGCCGAACACCGGCAAGGCCAGGAACAGCTTGATGACGAGGGAAGGATGCTGCGGCGCGGCCTACTTCCTCTCAGGCAGGAACCAGTTCATCAACAACGCGCACAGCCCGCCGGTGGCCACGCCCGAAGCCAGCACGTTCTTCAGCGCATGCGGCAGATTGGTGAGGATTTCCGGGACCTGCGACACCCCCAGCCCCAGCGCCAGCGACACCGCGATGATCAGCAGCGCGCGCCGGTCGAGCTTCACGCCGGCCAGGATGTTGATGCCCGAGGCGGCCACCGCGCCGAACATCACCATTGCCGCGCCACCCAGCACCGGCTCCGGCACCGCCTGCAGCACGCCGGCCACCGCCGGGAACAGCCCCAGCACCACCAGCATGCCGGCGATCCACACGCCCACGTGGCGGCTGGCGATGCCGGTCAGCTGGATCACGCCATTGTTCTGCGCGAACACCGAGCTGGGGAAGGTATTGAACACGCCGGCCAGCAGCGAGTTCGCGCCGTTCACCAGCACGCCGCCCTTGATTCGTTGCATCCACAACGGTCCTTCCACCGGCTCGCGCGATACCTTGCTGGTGGCTGTCACGTCGCCGATCGCCTCCAGCGAGGTGACCACGTAGATGATCAGCATCGGCACGAACAGCGACCACGAGAAGCCGATGCCGAAGTGCAGCGGCGTGGGCACTTGGAACAGCGCGGCCTCGCGCGCGCCGGTGAAGTCGAGCCGGCCCATCGCGGCGGCGGCGAGGTAGCCGATGGCCAGCGCGATCACCAGCGCCGTGCTGCGCACCCAGACGATCGGCACGCGGTTCAGCACGACGATGGTGCCCAGCACCACGCAGGACAGCGTGAGGTTCTGCGCGCTGGCGAACGTGCCCTTGGCCATCGCGCCGTAGCCGCCGCCCATGCTGACCAGGCCGACCTTGATCAGCGTGAGGCCGATCAGCAGCACCACGATGCCGGTCACCAGCGGCGTGATCAGCCGCTTGATGAAGGGCAGGATGCGCGACACCGCCATCTCCACGAAGGAGCCCGCGATCACCACGCCGAAGATGGCGGCCATCACCGTTTCCACCGGCGTGCCCTGCTTCACCATCAGGCTGCCGCCGGCGATCAGCGGGCCGACGAAGTTGAAGCTGGTGCCCTGCACGATCAGCAGGCCCGCGCCGAGCGGGCCGAAGCGGCGGCATTGCAGGAAGGTGGCGATGCCCGAGATCACCAGCGACATCGACACGATCAGCGTGGTGTCGCGGGTCGGCACGTTCAGCGCCTGGCAGATCAAGAGGCCCGGCGTGACGATCGGCACCAGGATCGCCAGCAGGTGCTGGAGCGCGGCGACGAAGGCCACCGCCGGCGAGGGGCGGTCGTTGGGGCCGTAGACGAGATCGTGGACGGGGGCGTCGTCTGCGCTGTGGTGTGCGGGAGCGGAAGGCATCGCTGGGTGGGCCGGTTGAGGTGAATGCGTGGAAAGTGCGGAATTCTAACGGGTCGGGCGGCCGCGATCGACCGCCGGCCGCGCGCGCAGGTGAGCGCGAAGGATGTCCGGCGGTCCGGAATGACGAGTCAGCGGCGCCCGGGCCTTGCGGGCAGGCACGAACCCGCGCCGGCAAGCCGGTCGCGCCTGCGGCTCCGCCGCCCCGGCCTCACTCGTCGTCCGAATGCGCGTGCGGCTTGAGGTGATCCGGCACCACCAGCAGCATGTTCTGCAGGTCGTTCGGATGCAGCACGCCCATGCCGTGCAGCGCACCGCCCGGCTGCATATGGCCGGCAATGGTCGCGACCGTGTTCTTGATGAGGCCGCTCTCGGATTCCGGCAGCTTGCCGGCTTCCTTCATCAGCGAATCCATCACCGGCTGCCAGTGGCTCGCGGGCGTTTCCGACATCAGGTTCGGCATCCAGCCGATCATCACGTCGAGCGCCACGGCCGTTTCCCTTGGCGAACGCGCTTCCGGCGGGATCTGCGCGAGATGGCCGAGCACGGTGTGGATGTTCGCGGTGCCGTCGCGCATCGCCTCGGGGCCGCCGGAGAAGCTCGGGTGGAAGGCATGCTCGCCCAGGCCCTTCAGCACCTGCATGCGCGCCTCGGGCGGCAGGGTATGGACCTGGTCGCTGATCGCCTTGAACGCGCTCTGGTGCGCTTCGCGCGTATCGACTTTTTTCAGCAGCTCGGCAAGCCTGGCCATCGTGGCCGCGCGCAATTGCACCGGCTCGATGTGCTGGGTGGCCGCGATCGCGTCGTGCATGTCCTTGCCCGAAAGCGAGGCGTCATCCATCTTCGTCATCGCGTTGTCGAGCTGGACCACGGCCTGCGCGGCCACCATCGGCCGGTCGGCCTGGTTCAGCTCGGCCACGCTCACGCGGCCCGCGTTGGCGTCGCTGATCGGGCGGCCGCCCATCAGTTGCAGCAGGTCGTCGATATGGCCGGGGCCGGACGCGCCGAACTGGCTCATCACCGTGAGCTGGCTGGCCCACTGATTGGCGTTCTGGCTCGGTTCGGGCGGGAACTGCGAATAGCCGGGCAATGGTTCCGGGGCCGAGTAGGCCGGCAAGGTCGCACCGGGCGCCATGGGGGGAATCCCGATCGGCGGCATGGGCGGACGCGCAGGTGCCGGCGGCGGCGTCTGCGGGCGCGCTTGCGCGGCCGTCGGCCGAGGCGGCACGGGCGGCGGCGGTGTCTGCGGGCGCGCCTGGGGACTCGTCGGCCGAGGCGGTACCGGCGGCGTCTGAGGCCGCGCCTGGGTTGTCGTTGGGCGCGGTGGAACCGGCGGCGGCGTCTCGGGACGCGCCTGGGTGGTCGTCGGACGCGGCGGAACCGGTGGCGGTGGCGTCTGGGGACGCGATTGCATGGCCGGCGGTCGCGGCGGCGGGGGAGGCGGCGGCGGCGTCTGCGGACGGGCAGGCGCGGCCGATGTCTCGACGGGGCGCGGCGGCACCGGCGGCGGCGAGGACGATTGCGCGGGCGACTGGGCCGAGGTGGACGGCGATGCCACCTCGGGATACGGCCCCGGGCCGAACAGCGATTCGTAGGACGGCGGCGCGTCGTTGTGCTGCGGCTGTGCGCTATCCGTGCCATCCGCAACCGGCGGGCGCGGCGCGGCGGACTCGGCGCCGTCCGAACCGGCCAGTAGCGCCGCCATGTGCGGCGACATCGGCAGTTGCGAGCCCTCGGCCGAACCGGCCGAATCGTGCGACGCCGAACTGGCCATCGATTCCAGGCTGGCCCGGCGCTGCCTCAGGTTCGCGCTCGGCGTGGTGACGCGTTGCTGCCGCCGCAGCGTGTTCAGCGCTTGCAGCGAGCCCGATCCGGCGCCCTGCTGGCTCGCCGCGCCGCTGGCCCGTGGCGAGGGACCGTTGGTCTGTCGACTCTCCCCGCCGGTCGTGGTGGACGGCTGGTTGATCCGGGTCGAGTTGGTGACTGACGGAGGCGGCATGGACAGCGGTTCCCGTGTATGGGCCAGAGGGCGTGGTGACGGATCGTCGATCGGCGCGAAGGGCGGCGGTCCGGCGTGACGCCCCGGGACAATACCGGCCAGATAGCAGGTTTAACGCGGCGAGGCGGCGAAGCGGGCGGCGAAGACGAACCACGATCGCGAAACGCGAAGTTTCGGCGCGTGGGCACCGCGCGCGTTGGGAAATCGTAAGGAGGGGTGAAGCAGGAAGCCGCGAAGCGCGATGCGGGGCGCCGCGCTTCGCGCCCGCGTCGGCGAGGGTCGATGGCCCGGGCCTGGGCGGCCCGGGCGCGATGGCATTCAGTTCACGCCGGTCCGCATCGGCAGCGCCTTCACGCCGCGCAGGTTGTTGCGGTGATGCCATTCGAGCCGGTCGAGATCGACCGGGCTCAGCTTCGGGAAGCGCGCCAGCATCGCGCCGATCGCGGTTTCCAGCTCCATCTGCGCGAGCCGCGCGCCCAGGCAGAAATGGATCCCGCCGCCGAAGCTCAGCGAGGCCTTGGCATTGGCGCGGCGGATGTCGAGCCGGTCCGGGTCGGCGAACACCGCCGGATCGCGATTCGAGGCGCCCACCAGCAGGAACAGCAGGGTGCCGCGCGGCAGCGCATGGCCTTCCAGCTCGAGATCCTCGAACACGGTGCGCACCACCACCTGCACCGAGCTGTCGTAGCGCACCAGCTCGGCCACGCCGCCCGGCACCAGCGCCGGATCGGCCGTCATCGCCGCGAGGCTTTCCGGGTTGCGGAACAGCGCGATCATGGCGTTGCCCATGGTGTTCGAGGTGGTCTCGTGGCCGGCGATGAACAGCAGCATCACGTTGGCGATCACCTCCTTCTCGTCGAAGGTCTCGCCCTCGTCCTCCACGCTGATCAGCGCCGAGACCAGGTCCGTGCCGGGCTGGCGGCGACGTTGCTCGATCACGCCCTCGAAATAGGCCTCCAGCGCCAGCGCGCCTTCGTTGGCTTCGGCCAGCATGGCCTCGCCGAGCGGCGCCAGGTCCAGCGCCGAGGCTACGCAACTGGCCGCGCGGCCCAGGCGCGCGCCGTCCTCGAAGGGGATGTCGAGCAGTCGGCAGATCACGTTGAGCGGCTGCGGCAGCGCGTAGTCGGCCACGAAGTCGAACTCGGGCTTGGCGGCGATCGCGTCGAGCAGTTCATGCGTGGAGGCCTCGACGATCTCGCGCAGGTTCTCGATCTGCCGCGCGTTGAAGGCCTTCATCAGCAGCTTGCGCAGCCGCGTGTGCACCGGTGGGTTCATCATCAGGAACATCCGGCTCAGCACCTGGAACACCGGCATGCCGACCCGCTCCTCGCCGTAGCGCACGCGCACGCTTTCCAGGTAGGTCTTGCCGGCGCGGCGCTCGCGCAGCAGCGCGTCGATCAGCGCGTAGTCGCCCGTCACGCGCACGTTCGGCGCGAGTTCGAGCAGGGCGCCCTTGGCGCGCAACTGCGCATAAAGCGGGTAGGGATCGGCGAAGAAGGCCGGCGAGGAGAAGGTGGCGAAGTTCATGGGGGGGCGGTCGCGGGGCGGATGAGGAAGTATTGTCCATAACGTCCGGCCGCGGCAGTCCATTCCACGGAACGGAAAATTTTCTCGATACGCCCGGCAGGTCGGCGCTTCGCCCCCGTGCTTGACGCGGGAGCGTCAGCGAAGCGAAAGCGCCGGGGCGCCGCTGCGGTTGCTTTCCGCCGCCGTCACGGCTTGCGGCCGAAGGCCTCGCGCAGCGCCCGCTTGGAGCGCTCCAGCGTCGTGCGCCGCGATTTCGGCAGGTTGCGGCCGGCCCGGTTCACGTAGAAGTTCAGCATCGACATGGCCGACTGGAACGGCGAGGCCTTGCGGCGCCGGCTGTGCTCGGCCGAGCGTTTCAGCGAGGCCGCGATCGCCTTAGGATCGTCGGACTTGAAGATGTCGGATTCGATGTCGAGCGCGTCGCTGCGGGCGTTGACGGCGGCCGACCAGCGCTTGGGCGAGCGCGAGCCGGCGGTGCGCCCGCGTCCGGGGCGCCGCGTCGAGTGCTTGCCGGCGGGGCGCTTGCCTTGCGAACGCCGGTGCGCCGCCGGCTTGTGCGAGGAGGATGAGGTTTCGCTCATGGTTTCGGCTCCTTCGAAAGAAATTGCGGGGGAGGTCATTCGCCCGACTTGCCGCCGCCGGAAGGCAGTACCGCCGACAGCACTTGCCTGGCGGTCTCGACGATCACGCCGCGTTCGCGCGGGTCGCCCTTCACCAGCGTCTCCGCGAAGTGCTTCGCCTGCTGCAGCGTGACATGCGGCGGCAGCGGCGGCACCTCGGGGTCGCTCTTCACTTCGAGCACCACCGGGCGCTGCGAGGCCAGCGCCTCGTCCCAGGCTTCGCCCAGGCGCGCCGGGTCGTCCACGTAGATGCCCTTCAGCCCGATCATCTCGGCGAAGCGGTGATACGGCACGTTCGGCACCTGCTGCGAGGCCTCGAACTTCGGGTCGCCCTCCATCACGCGCTGCTCCCAGGTGACCTGGTTCAGGTCCTCGTTGTTGAGCACCATGCAGATCCAGCGCGGATCGGCCCATTGCCGCCAGTATTTGGCGACCGTGATCAGCTCGGCCATGTTGTTCATCTGCATCGCGCCGTCGCCCACCATGGCGATCACCGGCCTGACCGGAAACGCGAACTTGGCGGCGATCGCGTAAGGCACGGCCGCGCCCATCGACGCCAGCCCGCCCGACAAGGAACCCATCATGCCGCGCCGCATCTGCAGGTCGCGCGCGTACCAGTTCGCGCAGGAGCCCGAATCGCTGGTGAGGATCACGTCGTCGGGCAGGCGCGGCGACAGCTCGGTGAAGGCGCGCTGCGGATTGACGCCGCGGCCCGGGCTCGCGTCGGCGGCGGCGCGCTTGGCCAGCGTGCCCTGCCATTCGTCGGTCCAGCGGCCGATGCGCTCGCGCCAGCGATGGTCGGCGCGCGGCTCCAGCAGCGGCAGCAGCAGGTCGAGCGTCTCGGCCGCGTCGCCCACCAGGTTGACCTCCATCGGGTAGCGCAGGCTCAGCATGTCGGCCTTCAGGTCGATCTGCACGCCGCGCGCCTGGCCTTCCTTGGGCAGGAATTCCGCGTAGGGGAAGCCGGAGCCGATCATCAGCAGCGTGTCGCATTCGTTCATCAGCTCGTAGCTGGGCTTGGTGCCGAGCAGGCCGATCGAGCCCGTCACCCAGGGCAGCGCGTCGGGCAGCGCGGCCTTGCCGAGCAGCGCCTTGGCCGCGCCGGCACCGAGCCGGTCCGCCACCGCGATCACCTGCTCGGTGGCGCCGAGCGCGCCCGCGCCCACCAGCATCGCCACCTTCGAGCCGGCATTGAGCACCTCGGCGGCACGTTTCAAATCCTCGGGATAGGGCACCACCTTCGGGCGCGTGTAGCCGACGCCGGAATGCACGGTGCCGTGCGCGCGCTTGGGCGGCGCGTAGTCGAGTTCCTGCAGGTCGTTCGGCAGGATCAGCGCGGTGACGGTGCGCGCGCCGATCGCCGTGCGCACCGCGCGATCGACCAGGTGGCGCACCTGGCCCGGCACGCTGGCCTGCTGCACGAAGGCGCCGGCCACGTCCTTGAACATCGCCGCCAGGTCGAGTTCCTGCTGGTAATGGCCGCCGATCGCCGCGCGCGCCTGCTGGCCGACGATCGCCAGCACCGGCATGTGATCGAGCCGCGCGTCGTAGAGGCCGGTGATCAGGTGCGAGGCGCCTGGGCCCGAGGTGGCGATGCACACGCCGAGCTTGCCTGTAAATTTTGCATGCGCTGAGGCCATGAAGGCCGCCATCTCCTCGTGGCGCGCCTGGATGAATTCGATCTTGCCACCGGCGCGGTTCAGCGCGCCGAACAGGCCGTTGATGCCGTCGCCGGGGTAGCCGTAGATGCGATCGACGCCCCATTCGGCGAGGCGTTCGACGATGAAGTCGGAAACGGTGGTCATGCGCGTTCTCCCTCGGTTCGATGTGCTGGTGCCGATGGGTGCGCAAGCACCGTGCCGTGGAAATGGCGCCGGCGCGGCCGTATCCCGGCGGCATCTCGCATCGCGAAAATGCATTGGCCATGCCTGCCGACACGAGCGCTTGTAAAAACCGCCAACCGCGATGCCGCACCGCGTCATCCGGCGCACTGGGATCGCAGCGGCGCCCCGTCGGGCAAGGCTGCGCGGCCGATTTCCCAGCGGGCCCGCGGCTTGCTCGGCAGCCCCGATGCTGTCTCGCGCGGGTTCGTGCGAGGCGATTCCGATTGGGGAGAGCTGTGCGATGTCCGAAGTGACCGTATTTCCATTGCCCTTGATGCCGCGTGTCAGCGCCGCGTTCCTGAGCCGGGACGGCGAAGGTGAAACCCATGGCAACGGCGGCGCGCGCGCCGCGGACGGCCGCGATGCCGACGACCGCGACGCCGACACGCCGAGCAGCGATGGTGGCGGAGGCAACGATCGCCCGCGCGACGGCGACGACCGCCGCAACACGGGCGGCGACGGCAACCACGACGAGGGCGGTGGAGGCAAGGGCGGCAAGGACGGCAATGGCGACGGCAAGGAGGACGACGACCCGGACCAGGACGGCAACGGCAAGCGCAAGCGCCCCGGCAAGAAGCCGATCATCATCCTGGCCATCGTGGTGGTGGTCCTGCTGATCGTCGCGCTGGTGTGGTGGCTGATGACGCGCAACCAGGTCAGCACCGACGACGCCTACACCGACGGCAACGCCGTCACCATCGCGCCGCATGTCTCGGGCTACGTCACGCGCCTGAACGTCGACGACAACACCTACGTCCATCGCGGCGACCTGCTGGTGCAGATCGACCCGCGCGACTACCGCGCCCAGCTCGACTCGGCCGACGCGCAGCTCGGCCTGGCGCGCGCGCAGCTGAGCTCGGCGCAGGTACAGCTCGACATCGCGCGCGTGCAGTACCCCGCGCAATACGCGCAGGCGCGTGCCCAGATCGAATCGGCCGAGGCCACCTACAAGCAGGCGCTGGCCGCCCAGCAACGCCAGCACGCGGTGGACATGCGCGCCACCTCGAAGCAGCAGGTCGACGCGGCCGACGCGCAAAGCGCCAGCGCCGACGCCAACGTGGCGATGGCGCGCGCCCAGGCGCGCACGGCCGCGCTGGTGCCGCAGCAGTTGCGCCAGGTCGAGAGCACCATCGAGGAGCGCCGCCAGCAGGTCCTGCAGGCCCAGGCGCAGCGCGAGCAGGCCGAGCTGAACCTGTCCTACTGCGAGATCCGCGCGCCCTCGGACGGCTGGGTCACGCGCCGTAACGTGCAGCTCGGCAGCTTCCTGCAGACCGGCAGCTCGATCTTCTCGCTCGTCACGCCGCGCATCTGGATCACCGCCAACTTCAAGGAGTCGCAGCTCGAGCGCATGCGCATCGGCGACAAGGTGGACGTGTCGGTCGACGCCTATCCCGATCTCGACCTGCACGGCCACGTCGACAGCATCCAGCTCGGCAGCGGCTCGCGCTTCTCGGCCTTCCCGGCCGAGAACGCCACCGGCAACTTCGTGAAGATCGTGCAGCGCGTGCCGGTCAAGATCGTGCTGGACGGGCCGATGCCGACCAACCCGCCGCTCGGCCTGGGCCTGTCGGTCGAGCCGACGGTGCACCTGCCATGAGCGGCGCGAACGTGACCGCCGACGAAGGCGGCAAGGGCAACGGCAAGGGCGGCGGCAACGCGAAGGGCAAGGGCGACGGAGGCGGCGACGGCCAGGCCTGGCGCCCCGCCTCGAACCCCTGGCTGATCGCCATCGTGGTCACGCTGGCGGCCTTCATGGAGGTGCTCGACACCACCATCGTCAACGTCGCGCTGCCGCATATCGCCGGCACCATGTCGGCCAGCTACGACGAGGCCACCTGGACGCTCACCTCCTACCTGGTGGCCAACGGCATCGTGCTGCCGATCTCGGGCTTCCTGGGCCGGCTGCTGGGCCGCAAGCGCTACTTCGTGATCTGCATCGCGGCCTTCACGGTGTGCTCCTTCCTGTGCGGGATCGCCACCAACCTCGGCCAACTGATCGTGTTCCGCATCCTGCAGGGGCTGTTCGGTGGCGGCCTGCAGCCGAACCAGCAGTCGATCATCCTCGACACCTTCCCGCCCGAGCAGCGCAACCGCGCCTTCTCGATCTCGGCGATAGCGATCGTGGTGGCGCCGGTGCTGGGGCCGACCCTGGGCGGCTGGATCACCGATACCTTCTCGTGGCGCTGGGTGTTCCTGCTCAACGTGCCGGTGGGGATCCTCACCGTGCTGGCGGTGATGCAGCTGGTGGAGGACCCGCCCTGGCGGCGCGACGGCCAGCGCGGCATCCGCATCGACTACATCGGCATCGGCCTGATCGCGATCGGGCTGGGCTGCCTGCAGGTGATGCTCGATCGCGGCGAGGACGAGGACTGGTTCGGCTCGAACTTCATCCGCATCTTCGCGGTGCTGGCGGTGGCGGGATTGACCGGCGCCGGGCTCTGGCTGCGCTACGCGAAGAAGCCGGTGGTGGACCTGGCCTGCCTGCGCGACCGCAACTTCCTGCTCGGCTGCATCACCATCGCGATGTTCGCGGCGGTGCTGTACGGCAGCGCCGTGATCGTGCCGCAGCTCGCCCAGCAGCAGCTCGGCTACACGGCGACGCTCGCCGGGCTGGTGCTCTCGCCGGGCGCGATCCTGATCACCCTGGAGATCCCGATCGTCAGCCGGCTGATGCCGCACGTGCAGACGCGCTACCTGGTGGGCACCGGCTTCGTGCTGCTGGCCGCCTCGCTGGTCTATTCGCGCACGCTGGTGCCCGACATCGACTACCGCCACCTGATGGTCATCCGCTGTGCGCAGTCGATGGCGATCGGCTTCCTGTTCGTGCCGATCACCACGCTGGCCTACCTGACCATCCCGCAGCGCCTCAACGACGACGCCTCGGCGCTGTTCACGATGTTCCGCAACGTGGCCGGCTCGATCGGCATCTCGGTGTCGACCGCGCTGATCCGCGAGCGCGCGCAGGCGCGCATGGCGCATCTGTCCGAGCACATGTCGCCGCTCTCGCAGAACTTCCAGGACGCGTTGCAGCGCAATGCGCAATCGATCAGCGCGCTGTCGGGCGTGCCGCCCTCGGCGGCGCTGCAAACCGCCAACGGCAGGCTCTACGAGACCTTCGTCTCGCAGGCCACCATCCTTGCCTATATCGACGTATTCGCGATCCTGGCGGTGTTCTGCGCCGCCTGCATCCCGCTGACCTTCCTGTTCACGCCGGCGAAGGCGGCGGGCGGTGGAGGAGGACATTGACGATGACACGACGTTTTATCCGGCCGGGGTTCCCATCGATGCCGGCCGCCGCGGCTGCCATGGCTACCGCAGTTGCCTTTTTATCGCTGGCGGCCTGCACGGTCGGCCCGGACTTCAAGCCGCCGCAGGCGAATGCGCCGGCGCAATGGCACGACCTGCAGGCGGCGAGCGCGGCCGCGGCCACCTCCGCCTCGGCCGCCTCCGCGCCCGGCGTCACTTCCAGCCCGGTGGTGGATGCCGATCCCGATCCGCGCTGGTGGCGCGCCTTCCACGATCCGCTGCTCGACCAGTTGGTGGATCGCGCCGCGCGCGACAATCTCGACGTGCGGACCGCCGTGATGCGCATTGCCGAGGCACGCGAGCAGTTGCACCAGGCGGCCGCGCAAGGGCTGCCGAACGTGCGCGCCACCGCCAGCTACCAGCGCGAGCAGCTCGGCATCAAGGGCATCCTGCAGGACGAGGGCGTGAACGACCAGATCGACCGCCTGAGCGCGCCGGGTTCGGCGCTGGCGGGCGCGGTACCCGGCGGCGGCGCGGCGGTCCGCCAGGGCGCGGACAAGGCGATCGATTCGCTGTCCTCGCCGACCAATCTCTGGCAGGCCGGCTTCGACGCGTCCTGGGAGCTCGACCTGTTCGGGCGCGTGCGGCGCTCGGTGGAGGCAGCCGGCGCGGAAACCGGCGCGGCGGTGGCCGGCCGCGACGACGCGCTGCTCTCGCTGGAGGCCGAGGTCGCGCAGACCTACCTGCAGTATCGCGGCGCGCAGGCATTGCGCGCGCTGACGCTGGAACTGGCGCAATCGCAGCAGGACTTTCTCGACCTCACGCGCGATCGCGCCGCGCACGGGCTGACCAGCCAGCTCGACGTGCGCAGCGCCGACGCGCGCCTGGCGCAGATCCGCGCGCAGCTTCCGCAATACGACCAGCAGCTCGCGATGCTGCGCAACGGCCTGGCCTATCTGGTGGGCGGCGCGCCCGGCACGCTCGACGAGTTGCTCGAGGCGCCGGCCGCGCTGCCGGGGCTGCCGCCGACGGTGCCGGTCGGGCTGCCTTCCACATTGGCGCGCCGGCGTCCCGACGTGCGGCGCGCGGAGCTGGAGCTGCACGCGGCCACGGCCCAGGTCGGCGTGGCGGTCGCGCAGTTCTATCCCGACATCTCGCTGACCGGGCAGATCGGCCTGCGCTCCACGCACGTACGCGAGCTCGCGCAGTGGTCGCATCTGTTCTATTCGGCCGGGCCGGCGATCTCGCTGCCGATCTTCCAGGGCGGCGCGCTGGTCTCGAACCTGAGGCTGTCGGAGGCGCAGCAGCAGGAGGCGGCGCTGGCCTACCGGCGCGCGGTGCTGGTGGCACTGCGCGATGTCGACAACGCGTTGGCGGTCTATCGCACCGATCAGTCGCGCCACGCCGCGCTCGACGATGCCGCCAGGGCCGAGGGCGGCGCGCTCGACCTGGCGCGCGACAGCTATCGCAAGGGCATCGTGCCCTACCTGGACGTGCTCGATGCCGAGCGGCAATGGTCCGAGGCGCGGCAGCAGGCCTTGCAGGGCGCGGTGCAGACCACCACCGACCTGGTCTCGCTCTACAAGGCGCTGGGCGGCGGCTGGCAGACCGACGGTGCCACGGCTGCCGAGCCCGGCGATCCGCGCGCGGCCAGCGCGGCCTCGGTGGCGAACGCGCATTGAGCCGCCGGCGGGCGTGGCGGCTCAGATCGGATGATGCCCGTGCTCGTGCAGCTCGGGCTCGAAGTAGATCCAGCGCGCGCGCGGAAACGACTCGCGCAGCGCCAGCTCGATCTCGTTGATGGTGCGCACCAGCGCGTCGGCGCTCGGATGCGGGCGCAGCACCGCCTGCACGGCCACCACGTGCTCGTCCGACCAGCGCAGCACCACCAGCGAGATCACGCGCACCACCTCGGGCCGGTGCTCGAGCCAGGCCTGCATCTCGTGCCGCGTGCTCTCGTGCGCCGATTCGCCGACGATCAGCGACTTGATCTTGCCCATCGCGAAGGCCGCGCTGGCCATCAGGATCAGGCCCACGGCGATGCCGCCGAACGCGTCGTAGGCCGGCTCGCCGGTGGCGAGCGCGAGCGACACCGCCAGCAGCGAGGCGAGGATCCCGCCCAGCGCCGCGGCATCCTCGATCACCGCCAGCAGCAGCGCGGGCTGCCCGGTCTCGCGCATCCAGCGCAGCAGGGTGCCGGGCCGGCCGCGCCGCTCGATGGTGCCGATCGAGGCCTTCAGCGCGATGGTTTCGATCACGCCCGATATCAGCAGCACCGCGATCACCACGCCGCCGTGCTCGACGGGCGAGCGATGCACCAGCCGCAGCGCGCCCACCGCCGCCGAGGCCAGGCCGCCCACGATGAAGATCTGGGTGGCCACCAGCATCGCGTAGAAGTCGTTCACGCGGCCGAAGCCGAGCGGGTGCTCCGCGTCGGGGCGCGTGGCGGCCGCGCGGGCGCCCGCCAGCAGCAGGATCTGGTTCAGGCAGTCGGCGCTGGAATGGATCGCCTCGGCGTAGGCCGAGCCGGAGTTGGTGTAGCCGGCCGCCGCGTACTTGCAGGCGGCCACGGCCAGGTTCGAGACCAGCGCGTAGTAGACGGCGCGCGGCACGGCGGCGGCCATGCCCGTCACTCCCGGATCGACCAGCTCGCCCCGCCGCCGCTGTCGCGCACGAACTCGTCGATCGCCTGCTCGACCGGATCGTCGCGGGCGGGCGCGATCCAGCTCAGGTCGAAGCGGCGGCGCAGCGCGCCGGATTCGGCCTGGGCCTGGGTGCCGGCGCGCCGGATCCGGCAGTCCAGGCCGTCGAGTCGTTCGAGCATGGCGGCGGTGCGCGCGCTGGCTTCGGCTTGGGCGGCGGGCGCCGTTTCGTCGATCGACAGCCAGGCGTGCCGCTTGTGCGGCAGGCGCTGCTCGAGCGCCTTCATGCCGGTCAGGATGCCGAAACCGAGCACGGTGCCGAGCGCGGCCAGGGCCAATTGGCCCCCGCCCGCGCACAGGCCGATCACGGTCACGAACCACAGCGTGGCGGCCGTGGTCAGGCCGGTGACCAGGCCGTCCTTGCGCAGGATCGCGCCCGCGCCGATGAAGCCGACCCCCGACAGGATCCCGAGCGGCAGCCGCATCAGGTCGAGCACGGCGAAGGATTGGCTGCCCTTGCCGTCCTGGGGCAGCAGCAGGTTGACCTGCAGCATCGCCAGGCAGGCGGCTAGGCAGACCAGCATGACGGTGCGCAGCCCGGCCGCCTTGCCGGACTCGCCGCGATTCAGGCCGATGATCGCGCCGGCGATCAGGCAGACGGCGATCCGGGCGGCGATGTCGAAGGGTTGCAG
Organism: Burkholderia sp. SJZ089; assembly: GCF_007828315.1. Lineage (NCBI taxonomy): Bacteria > Pseudomonadati > Pseudomonadota > Betaproteobacteria > Burkholderiales > Burkholderiaceae > Burkholderia > Burkholderia sp. SJZ089. The sequence continues at coordinate 92,160 of NZ_VIUM01000003.1, forward strand.
CACGAGCGGCATCGTTTGCATACGGGGCGGTCGGGAGGGCGTCGATACGAGGGGGGCCGCAACGCTCGTGCCCGTCCGCGCATGGCATGCAGGTTGCATGCACGGGGGCGGGGACCAACCCGACACGATACGGAGGTACGCCATGACAACATCCGATTCCAGTCGCCGGCGCCGTGCCGGCGAGTCGTCCGATCCGGCCGCGGCCGGTGAACGCCAGCGCGCCGCCGATCCGTCCGACCCGGTCGCCTGCCCCGACTGGTGGGCCCGGCCCGGCGCCTTGCCGACCGGCGCTTCCGAGATCCGCCACGTGCCGGGCGCCTACCGGCAGGCGGGCATGATGCGCGCCGCCGCCGAGGTGCGCGGCGGCATCGCGAAGCCGACCGGCGCCGCGCTGCCGCCGGTCTCGCGCGAACATCGCCTCGACGCCGATGCCTCGATTCGCGACGAACTGGATCGCCAGTTGAGCACCGGCATGGTGCGCGGCGCCGACGATATCGCGATCGACGTGCGGCAGGCTTGCGTCACGCTCGACGGCACGGTGCCGTCCCAGTCGATGAGCGAGGCGATCGAGCTGGCGGTGGCGCGTTGCGGCGCGGTACGCGAGATCCGCAACCGGCTGCGGGTGGTGCCGCGCTAGGCGCCTGGCGTACCTGATGCGCCTGGCGAGCGTGATTCGCCGGGCGCGGGCAATGGAAAAAAACGGGCGAAGTCGTCGACTTCGCCCGTTCAAACGGCGTCGAGCGACGCCCTGAGAGAGACGGGATCAGTATCGGCCGCGTGCCTGTGGCACCGGGGAGCGCAGGCCCAGTTCCTCGGCGAAGCTATGCGCGCGAGGCGTGCCGACGCCCTGGTAATAGGCCGCCATGCGGTCTTCCCAGACCGTGTCGGTCGAGCCGAGCCAGTCGTCCAGATCGAGCGCGGGCGCGCCGCGCACGATGGCCGCCGAGGCGGCGATCTGCAGGCCGCCGGCGTCGGCGTCGAGCGTGACGTATTCCCACGGCACCATCACGAGCCGGCGCGCATGCACGCTTTCCTCGATCGGCACCAGGGCGACCAGCACATAGACGATGCGCCCGCCGCGCAGATCGAGGATGGCGTTGCTGACATGGCCGATGGTTTCCCCGTCGGAGCTGCGCGCGAGCGTGCCGTCGAGCAGGTGGGCGAGCGCCGTGGTGCGGCGCGGGTGGGGCGCATCGGCATCGCGCAGGGGATCGGGGGTGGCGGGCGTCATCGAGGTCTTCCTGTCGGTGAATGGGAACGGCGGGCGCGGCACGCTTCAGCGCGGTTGCGAGACGTAGTCGAGCGTTTCACCGATCGCGCCGCGTTCGGATACGTCGCCGCGCGTGGCGACATCGCCGATCGACACCATGCCGACCAACTCCAGCTCGCGCGAGATCACGGGCAGCCGGCGCATCTGCGCCGAAGCCATCCGCTGCAGGACCGTATCGACCGATTCATGCTCGCGGCAGGTCTCGATCGGCACCGAGGTCACTTCGCGCACGATGGCCTGGCCACCCTTGCCCAGCGCCAGCGCGCGCGTGACGAGATCGCGGTCGGTCACCATGCCGACCACGCGCGTGCCGTCGCACACGGGCAGGGCGCCCACGTCGTGGCGCGCCATCAGCTGCGCCGCATGCTCGATCGTGTCGGTCGGCGCGAGATGGATGATCTCGCGGGACATGATCTGGTTGATGCGTTGCATCGCTTGCCTCCGTCGGTTTCCTGGCGAATGCACTACTAGTGCAATTCGCGTGCCGCCTCGCGCGCCGCCAGCGGCGGCGCGGCCGGCCTACGTGGCGATCCATCGCGCGAACGATTTACAACGCTTGGTAATGATTGCCGTGGGATTGCCGTGGCGCGCCGGCGCGCGGAACCGATGCCATGTCGGTGCAGTGGAATTCGGTCGGGAAATTGCGGGTCGGACGAAGCTTGCCCCGCTGATACGAAATGTTTCGAGTTTGCAGATCGTCGAGCGGACCGATGACGTTTGCGATCGCAGCGCTGCGAATGGCGAAACGACCCCGCGTAATGGCACGCTGCGCGCGGGTCGATCATTTCGTTCCCCGAAACCATTGAAAAAGATGCCTTTCGGGGATTGATTCTCGCAATGCTCCAGGTCGAGGCAGATAGGAATATCCGATAGCATGGCGGCGTTCGATCTGCTTTGCTGTAGGCATAGGTCATTCGCTCAGACGTCACGCCCGAGGGCAAGACGCCGGTTTTCCGCATTTCCGCTTCCACCGTTTCCTGACCGTGAATATTCCTGGCCTCCCGGCGCTTCGGCGCGAGGGGCGGACGGTGCCATGCCGGAATGCTCCAACAGGAGATTTCATGCCACGTGTGCTGATCGTCGATGACGATGCCGACACCCGAGAAATGCTTGCCGCGCTGGCCCAGACGCGGCAATTACCTTGCGATTGCGCCGCCACGCTCGGCGAGGCGCGCTCGCAGATGCGCAACCAGTCCTACGACCTGGTGCTGTGCGACCTGATCCTGCCCGACGGCAACGGGATCGAGTTGTTCGACGATTTTCCCAGGCAGGACACGCCGCCCGAGCTGGTGTTCGCGACCGGCCACGCCACGCTCGATACCGCCATCGACGCGATGCGGCAGGGTGCTTCCGACTACCTGATCAAGCCGTTCCAGATGGGGCGGCTCGATACCCTGTTCAAGCGCGTCGCGCAGGCAGAAGCGCGGCAGGGCGAGGTGGAGGCGCTGCGCTCGGACCTCGAGCGCGCCGGCCGCTTCGGCCGCATGCTGGGCAAGTCGCCGGCCATGTGCCGCATGTACGACGCGCTCGCGCGCGTGGCGGCCACCGAGGCTTCGGTGATGCTGACGGGCGAATCCGGTACCGGCAAGGAGCTGGCCGCGCAGACCGTCCACGAGCTCAGCTTCCGCAAGCAGGGGCCCTTCGTGGCCGTCAATTGCGGCGCGATTCCGGCCAACCTGGTCGAGAGCGAGATGTTCGGCCACGACCGCGGCAGCTTCACCGGCGCGGACCGCCAGCACAAGGGTTTCTTCGAGCGCGCCGACGGCGGCACGCTGTTCCTCGACGAGATCACCGAGATGCCCTTCGAGCTGCAGGTCAAGCTGTTGCGCGTGCTCGAGACGGGGCAGGTGATGCGGCTCGGCTCCTCGCGCGAGACCAGCGTGAATGTGCGCATCGTGGCCGCCACCAATCGCGATCCGGCCGGCGCGGTCGAGGCCGGCGTGCTGCGGCCCGATCTCTATCACCGCATCAACGTGTTTCCGCTGGCGATGCCGCCCTTGCGCGAGCGCGGCGAGGACATCGTCCTGCTGGCGGAGGCCTTCCTGCGCCAGCTCAATCTCGACAGCGGCCGCGCGATGGTGTTCAGCGACAACGCCAGGCGGGCGCTGACGAAATACGACTGGCCCGGCAACGTGCGCGAGTTGCGCAATTTCGTGCAGCGCGCCAGCATCTTCGCCGACGGCGAGGAGATTGCCGTGCTGCCGCCGCCGGTGATGAGCGAGGCCCATGGCGAGGGACTGCGCGCCCAGGCGGCCGAGCTGGTCGACGCGGGGCTGCGGGCCGTCCATGACGGCATCGCCGTGCAGGGCGACAAGCCCACCATCAAGCGCTGAGGCGCCGCCCGGCGCTGGCGCGGGCCCTCAGCGGGCCACCGCGATGGCGGCGTTGACGGGCACCACGCCCGAGTCGCGATCCGGGGCGGCCTCCACCAGGAAATGCCCGATCACGTCGGGCTCGAACAGCAGGCAGAAGGTCGAGCCGCCGTATTGGAAATAACCGAGCTCGTCGCCCTTCGCCAGGCGCTGCCCGGGATGCACGTCGATCACGCACGAGGACACGTCGCCCATCCCCACGAACACGCAGGCCACCGAGCCCATGCCGGGGTCCTCGCATTCGATCACCACCACCGCGCGGGTGGCTACCGCCGTCATGTAGCCCTGCGAATCGTTGAGGCCGGCCGGATCGCGGCCCTCCACGTCCGCCGCCGAGAAATAGCTGCCCGCCACGCGATAGGCATGCGTGACGGTGCCGCCGACCGGCGCGTGCCAGCGATGGTAGTTCCAGGCGCTCAGGTAGGCCTGGTAGACGTCGCCGCCCACGAAGCGCTCGGCCAGCAGCGCATGGTTCGGCGTGAGCATGTCGCGGATCGAATAGGGCTGCGCCTTGATCCAGAAGTCGTCGACGCGCTGCACGCGGCCGGCGATCTGGTAGGGCGCCGCCTCGCAGGCGCTGATCACCACGCGCGGATCGCCCGGCTCGGCGACCGGACGCGCGTCCTCGCGCAGCCGCCGCGTGAAGAAGTGGTTCCATGAGTCGAAGCCCCAATGCGGCTCGTCCGGGCGGCAGCGAAAGGCATCGAGCTCCATTCGCTGGCGTGCTTCCGGACAGAACCAGCCGTTCGGGCCGTTTTCGTGGAGATGCTCGCGCGAATGCGGGCCCGAGAGGAAATCGCACCAGGTCGACAGCACGCGGCCCAGTTGCGTGTTGACGGCCTCGTCGCGGAACAGCGGATAGCCCGACGGCATGCACATCGGCCAGTCGAGCAGGGCATTGATCGGGCAGACGATCAGGCTGGTCTCGCTGAACGGCGGCGCGTAGCGCATCACGTAGTCGAGTATCGTCATCAGGTCGTCGATGTTGTTGTAGCCCAGCGCGTAGCCGGCCGTTTCGGCTTCCCCTATCGAGCGCGTCAGGCTCATGCGCAGCACCGCGTCGCGCTCGAACAGCGTGGCGAGTTCGGCCACCGCCGCCGCGCGCGGACGGTTGCCCGCCTGCGCATAGGCGTCGCGCGCGAGCTGGCGGCGATAGGCCGTCATGTGCAGCTCCTCGCTCGCGAGCCAGTCGCCGAGGCGGCGGCGCGTGCTTCGGGCAGGGCCCTGGATCGATGGCATGCTCGTCTCCCTGTCGTTCCGTCGGTTGTTTTCGTCGTATGTTTCATCGGGCGAGCCGTCATTGCCGGTTCGTCGGGCGCGGTGTCGCCTGGCCGTCACGGCCGCGGCAAGGCGCCGATTTCGTTCGGATCGTGCGGGGCGTCGCGGCGCTCGCCGTCGCGGGGCAGCGGCGCGCCGGCCCGATGCGGCGTGACGCGGCCGTTGCTGACGGCATGCGGTTCGGTCGGCACCGGCTCGACCGTGTCGCCGAATCGCGCGCGAATGAAGGCCCGCAGCAGCGCGTGGCGCAGGTTCTCGCCCTCGCCGTGGGCGTCATGCGTGGCGGCGGTGCCGTCACCGGCGAAGCTTGCCGTCACGCTGGCCCGAGCCTCGCCCACCCGCGTCGAGCGCAACTCGACCACGCGCTCCAGCACCACGGCGGCGTCGGCCCACTCGGCGGCGGGGGAAAAGCGGCTGTCCATGCGCCTGAAGCCGCCGCTGGCGACGGTGACCACGATGTCCGGTTCGACGGCGACGAAGATCAGCGGCAGCTCGTCTCGCGCCAGGGCGCGGGCGGTCCAGTAGTCGAGTTCACGCGCGTCGAGTCGGTCGATCCGCATGGCGGGCTCCGGAGTGGAAACCTTCCTGGCGCAGCATCGGCCATACCCGCCGGGGCGGCGGCGCGCGGGCATGCGCGCTGCGCCCCGCTCGAGACCAAGCTTCGAGCGGAGCCCCGCCATGAACGATATCGACAGGACGGTGACGAGCGACACTTACCGGAACCATGTGATCGCGGTGACGGTCGTGCGCGGCCCGCGCGGTGCGTGGCTGCCGCGCGTGAGCATCGCGCGCGACGAGGCCGGGCACGGCAGGGTCCTGCCTGGACAGCACGAACCCGAATGGCCGAGCGAGGCCGAGGCGGTGCGCGCCGGCCTCGCTCGCGGGCGCGAGGTCATCGACGCGGGCGAGGCGCCGCCGCCGGCTCGAGCGGCGGCCGCCTGGGGACGTGAGCGCCGCCAGGCGCCTCGCGCGGGCTCTCCTTCGCCTACTGCGGCGTCGAAGCCTCTGCCTGGCTGCGTGCCAGGTAGGCGTTCACGATCTCCGGCAGATGCTGCTCCATCCAGTTCGCCATCGCCACCTCCTCGCTGAGGATGCGTTCGCAGATCGCCAGCGTCTGCGCGTCGCCGGCGGCGCGCGCGGCCGTGATCAGCGTCCGGTAGGCGGCCACCTCGAAGTTCTCGAAGGCAAAACCGGAGATGGCGTTCTTGATCACCTCGTCGGTGGAGAACATGGCGGTGAAGGCCTGCAGTGCCGCCAGGCTGCGCGCGCCGAAATCCTTCAGAACCGACACGTCGCTGCCGCGCCGGCCGACGCACTCGCGAACCAGCCGCTGCTGCTCCCGCGTATCGCCGAGATGCTGCTCGATGCGGGCCTTCAGTTCCGGATAGTGTTCGAGCCGCCGCGCCATCGCGGTGAGCAGGGTGCCGGCCTGTTCCTCCATCGCGTGCGCGTCGCGCAGCCATTCGTCGAGATGCTCGTCGACCGAGCGTTTCGTGTGTGCCATTTCATGCTCCCGTCGGGCGGCGGCCTGGCCGTCCCGGTTGAGGTCGATAAGGGGCTGCGATGCTGCAGTGCAGCTACGACGCGGGCGCGTCGCGCCCCGTCGCATGCAAGCGCCGAGCCCGCGCCGCGACACGGCCGGGGCGGGCGGTGCGCATCGGGCCCTGCGCTTTTTGCAATCGATTGTCAAAGTCACACAGCCGGAGCGGCGCCGGCGCGCGGGCTCGCATGGGCTGGTCCGGCGTGGATCGGAACGGAGCTTGCTTGAAGAAAGGCACGACGATTCGAGAGGCGTGCCGCATGCAGGCGAAGTTTCGGAAGCTGCTGCGATTCACGGCGATGGCCGCCGGCACGGTGCTGGTCGGTGGCTGGTCGATGGCAGTGCCCGTGGAAAGCGGCGAACCGGCGGGGCCGGATCGCAGGCGTTAGCGCCCCGGGGCCGGAAGCGGCGGCGAGTCTGGTTTCTGGTTTCGCGCGCCCGCCCGCCTCCGGATCGAATCGATGCGGGTGCAACCATCGCGTCGCGCCCGCTTATCGCGAATGGCGGCATCGGCGGCGGCGCCCTTGGCAAGGAGAGGAACATGAGCGAGAAACCCAACCTCGACGTGCACTACGAGGTGAACGTATGCGGCGGGACCTTCGACTCGGTGCGCGACCGGTTTCGCGCCTGGCAGCGCGAGCCCTTGATGGCGCGCCCGCAACGTTCGATGTTCGCGGACAAGGCCGGCGTCGAACGGCTCGACGACACCGTGTTCGAGGCGCCCGAGGACGCGCAGCGCGCCCTGCGCCGTGCCTGTACGCCGCAAGACCGGAATGCGCTGGCGGCGCCAGTCGACGACGGCGGGCGCGCGTTGTGGCTGGTGATGGCGGCCTATGTCGATTGAGCGCGGCCTACCCTGGAACCCGGAGCGAATCATGACCAACCCAGCCTTGCGCATGCACCGGCCCGAGCCCGGCACGCCGGACATCCCCGAGCCGGATCCGGCCGAGCCGCCCGGCCCGGGCCCGCGGCCCGACGAGGTGCCCGAGCCGTTCCACGAACCTGTCGACGAGCCCGTGCCGCCCGTGCGCGGCCGGGGCGCCCCGGCCTGCCTTGCCGAACCAGGAGGTCCGCGATGAGTATCCGTGTCGAACCCGGCCCGCGCCGGGACATCGCCGAAACGATCGGCCGCTATTTCGAGGCGCGCGAGATGCCGTTCGATATCGAACCGACCACCTCGGGCGGCCTGCACGTGGGCTTCGATCTCGACGGCCAGCCGGCCAGCGTGACGATCAGCTTCGACGCGCACGCCTACGAGCAGTTCGAGCATTGGGACATCCAGCACCAGCGCGCCGCGCTCACGCGCATCGGCGAGGGTTTCGCGCAGGCCTTCGCGCGTCGCGGCCCGAACGCGATCGCCGCCGATTTCCATGTGAGCCGGTTCTGAGCGACGGGCTCCTGCACCGGGCACGGTGTTTGCATTGTCTCTCGGCACTGCCATCACGGAGGAATGTCATGCCAGCCAAGTCACAAGCCCAGCAGCGCGCGGCCGGCGCCGCGCTGGCCGCCAAGCGCGGCGAGACGAAGAAGAGTTCGCTGAAGCCGGCATCGAAATCGATGTACGAATCGATGAACAAGAAGCAACTGGAGGATTTCGCCTCCACCAAGACACGCGGTAAACCGCATCACAAGCACGACGCCTGATCCGCAGCCTGTCCACGCCTTTAACAACCCGAATGGGGAGGTTCATATGCTCTACTACGCCGTGGTTTTTTTCGTGATCGCCATCATCGCGGCCTTCTTCGGTTTCGGCGGGATTGCCGCCGGCGCCGCATCGATCGCGAAGATCCTGTTCGTCATCTTCCTGATCCTGTTCATCGTCTCGCTCGTAATGGGACGCATGCGCCGATGAGGCGGGCAGGCATCCCATTGTCGAACCGTCTACGAGGAGGTTTGCCATGACATCGAGCCATCGCCAGCACACCGGGCACGAGTTGAGCCGCTCCCGCGCGCACGAGGGCGAACGTGCGCAGCAGGACCATGACAAGGGCGGCCACCAGGCCGGCCACGACAAGCCGCCGGGCCTGGTGGACCTGCAGAAGGCCCTCAAGGGCGTCGACTATCCGGCCGTGAAGGCCGACCTGGTGCGCCGCGCGCGCGACGCGCATGCCGCCGGCCCGCTGGTCGAGGGGCTGCTGCGGATCCCCGATCGCGAATACGCGAGCCCGGCATCGGTCGCGAAGGAACTCGCGAAACTGATGTGATCCCACCCGGAAGAGACGGGCGCGTCTCGCGCTCCTCTCTTTCGGCTATTTCCCGCCCGCCACGTTTCCTCCCGCCCGCGAGCTTTCGCTCAACGCTTCCCTCGTTCGCATTCGGTAACCTTGCTTCGCACGATGTAAGGATTGCTTGGTATCGCGAGCACGGAATCATTCCTCGAATCACCCGCGCGCGATGCTGCGAATCGTGCAACGAAGTGTGCCCGGCCGGTCGGAATTGCCGCCCGCGGCGCCCCGGCGGGCCGCGCCGCCAGTCACTTCGACCACCCTTTACCGATCCCCAAAAACGCTTGCCCGGCCCGGCATCCGGGGCTTCCCTTACGCGCGATTATTTTCCATTTCTTTATATTTTTTTCTCCCGATCATGACGACCGACAGAAAGCTTGTTTGCAGATGCCCATCGATCACCTTTCGTGCGGAAGCGCCAGATGACCGCCCCCTCCATCAAAGTTTCGATCTGCGTACCGACTTATCGCCGAGCCCACCTGATCGGCCAGTGCATTGATTCGTGTCTCGCGCAGACCCACCGCAACCTCGAGGTCGTGATCGGCGACGATTCGCCCGACGACGCCACCGAGCGCCTGATCCGCCGTCGCTACGGCGACGACCCGCGCGTGCGCTACCGCCGCAACCGGCCGGGGCTCGGCCAGGCGCGCAACGTGACGAGCCTGTTCGCGCATGCCAGCGGCGACAAGATCCTGCTGCTGCACGACGACGATTTCCTGCTCGAGCATGGCGTGGAGCAATTGCTGGCGCTATGGCAGCGCCATCCCGGCCTCGACGCCGCCTTCGGCAAGCAGTACGTGGTGGACCACGACGGCCGCATCAGCCGCGCGGCCACGCGGCGCATGAACCAGATGTTCCATCGCAATGCCGCGGCGGCTGGCCTGCAGGCGCAGCCGGGCCGGGCCGGTCTGGTGCAGATGTTTCCGAACAACGGCTGGCTTGCCAATGCCGAGCTGGTCAGACGAATCGGTTATGAGGAGACCTACGGCTCCTGTTGCGACTATGTATTCAATACGCGTCTTTGTCTTGCCGCGGAGCGGATCTGCTATCTCGACGAATTCGTCTCCTGCTACCGCGAAACCGATGCCTCGATCTCGCAGGCCACGCGCCACACGATGCGCTCGGCTTCGCTGATGGCTTGGCGCTTCGTCAACGAGCTGGCGCTGCCGCCCGACCTGGAGCCGGCCCGGCGGCTCGCGCTGCGCCGGCTGGTGCCGATCGTGGTGTCGCTCTACGCGCGCAACCACGAGCCGCGCACCAGCCTGGCGATCGCGCTGCGCAATCTCTACGCTTACCGTTTCGGGCTGAGCCCGCGGCTCTACTACCACCTGCTGATGATCTGGAAGGGGCGGCACGCCCTGCCGGCGGCGGGCATGGAATAAACGGACGGGGCGATCCGTTCTGGTCGGCAGGCGCCTTGCGCGCCGATGCCCGACCACGACCGACAGCCCATGAAAACCGAATCCCGCGACTCCGACCTCCGTGTTCTCGACAACGCGATCTGGCAAGCCCTGACTACCCACCAGGCCCACTGGTCGATCGGCGGCGATCTCGCGCGCCGCTTCCATCCCGAGGTTTCGCCGCTGGCCGCGATCACGGCCGACGCGCCGGAGAACTGGCGCGCCCTGGCCGCGCTCACGCAACCGGGCGAACTGGTGATGGTGGCCGGCGAGCAGACCCTGCATCCCTCCGACGAATTCGAGGTGAAGGGCGAGGGCGTGCTCGACCAGATGATTTTGCTGGTACTGCGCGACGAGGCCGACGACGGTTTCGTCCTGCTCGAGGAACGCGACGCGGGTGCGATGGCGGGACTGGTTGCATTGACTCGGCCCGGCCCCTACGAGGCTCGCACGCACGAGATGGGCCGCTACTACGGCGTGTGGCGCGACGGCGTGCTGGTCGCGATGGCGGGCGAGCGCCTGCATGTGCCGGGCCATACCGAGATCAGCGCCGTCTGCGTGCGTCCCGAGCATCGCGGGCAGCGTTACGCCGAGCGCCTGGTGAAGTTCGCCGCGCGCCAGATCGTGGCGCGCGGCGAGCTGCCGTTCCTGCACGTGTTCCAGGCGAATACCGGGGCGATCGCCTTGTACGGGAAGCTCGGCTTCGAGCGGCGCAAGCAGTTCCATGGCTTGACGCTGGTGAGGCGCTGAGGCCACGCGGCGAAGCTGCGGTATGTGCGCGGCGCGCGGAGCCGGCGATGCCATGTCGCAATAATCGATATGGACGCGGATTTCCAATTCCGTACTTGAATCGAGCAATTCCGCGAGAAAGACAATCCGGCGTTCGCATTGTCCATTCCGTCTTTGAAAAGCCAATTCTTGTTGCTAGAGTTAGCCCTGCCGAGCCGATTTTCCGGAGTGGCATTGCAGCAAGTTGACCGAGTTTCAAAATCCTGTCACTCGATCCCGAGTGTCGATCGCCATGCCGAATCGTGCGGCAGGGCTTCCTGTCGGCCGCTTTCGCTGAAGCGCTCGGGTCGTCTTTTACCTGGGGGAATGATGTCGATCGCCAAGTCCGCTGGTGTGGCCGCGTGCGCCACGTTTTGCATGCAATTCGCCATGGCCGTCACGCCCGGCCATATCTTCAATGCTTATGTGCCCGATACGTCGAATCCGAATTTCGAAATCACCGATATCGTGTTTCCCATTACGGTACTAAACGACATTGCCAAGACCGGTTATTACTTCGCGCAGGATTACGGCTTCAAGGGTTCCGACGGCGAAGCCTATACCGGCCTGCAACCGCATACGGACGGCACCGCCGATGTGCGATTCTCGAATTTCAGCGGCGCGGCGAAGGTGGTGGACACCACGCATTGCGGAAGCGGTGCGGACAATGGGCCCGGCGTCACCTGCGGGACCAAGATTCCCTACAAGGCCAACGTGACCTACAACTTTCACGTCTACCGCGACACGGTCGACAAGACGGTCTGGATCGGTACGGTGGAAGACACCTCGACGCATACCGTCTATCCGATCGGCTCGTATCGGGTGCCCGAGAGTTATGGCGGCATCGTGCACACGCATGACAGCAGCAATTCGCTGGGGCGCAGCTTCGTCGAGTATTACCTGGGCCTGGAGAATTGCGCCGCGTTGCCGACGGCCGAGGTGGTGTTCGGCGCGCCGGTCGCTGCCAATGGTGACCGGATCGTCAATGGCACGCCGTGGTACACGAGTTCGGCGTGTCCGTCGAGCGATTACGTCTACAGTTCCGACGTCAATCAGCGCGGCGACCTGCATATCAAGATCGAAGCGGCGCATTGATCGCGTCGCCGGCGGTATGAGCGAGCGATGCCTCGACGCATGGCACGGCTCGATCGCCGGGCCAGTGCGCGGGGCATCGCGAATGGAGGCGCCGGACTCGGCGAATCGCTCAGAGCTGCTTGGCCATCTCGCCGAGCGTTCCGACCAGAGCCGCGGCGCCCTGCTGCAACGGCCGCTCCCGCAGCCACATTGCATGCACCGGCATCGACAGCCCGTTCTCGATGTTCTTGAACTGCAGCCGCTGAAGGCGGCCATCGCGCAGCAGCGGCGCGATGGCCGACAGCGGGAAGTTGCCCCAGCCCAGGCCCGATTCCACCATCTCGATCGCCATCGCCAGGCTGTCGGTGCGCCAGCACGATTGCCCGACCAGCGGCCGGCTGTCGGCCAGCGGCAGGTCGCGGCTGGCCACCAGGATCTGCCGGACCTGCACCAGGTCCTCCAGGAAGGTATCGCCGCCCGCTTTCAACTGCGGATGCCGCGGGCCGATGCAGGCGGTCAGCCGCTCGCTGCCGACGTATTGGAAGTGCTCCCGCACGTCGACGGCGAGGCCCGCGTAGGCGATGCACAGGTCCACGCGCCGGCCGTGAAGCAGTTGCCGCGTGTCGTCCTGGGGGGCCGTGAGGATTTCGATTTCGAGCAGCGGGTGCCGGTCGGTCAGCTGGCCGACGGCGGCCAGCAGCGGCTGCTTGTCGATATCGGTGGCGACCGCGATCGACAGCCTGCTTTCCAGCCCCTGCGACAGCTGCAGCGCATGCATGCGAAGCCGCCGGAATTGCTCGAGGGCCAGCCGCGCATGCGGCACCAGCGCGGCGCCCATCGCGGTGGGCACCGGCTCGCGGCGGCCGCGGTCGAACAGGGCGTAACCGAGCTCGGCCTCCAGGTTGGCGATCGCCATGCTCACGGCCGAGGGCACCTTGCCGAGCGAACGCGCCGCCGCGGAAAACGAGCCGCTGTCGATCACGGCCAGGAACAGTTCGATGCTGTCGTTGGAGAAATTCACGGCCCGACCTCTCAATTTATCTGATATCTACTGACTTTTTCTGTCAGTTGCGCTGACGTTATATTCGCGGCTTTCCACGTGCTTGTCACGAACGGAGGCGGGAATATGCAGGGCCTGAAACGCAAGCTGTTGTATGTGTCGCTCTACGAAATCATCGGCATGCTGATTTCGGCGCTGGGGCTGGCGCTGTTGTCGGGACAGTCGCCCACCAGCACGGGGCCGTTGTCGGTGATCATCACCACCATCGCGGTGAGCTGGAATTTCGTCTACACCACGCTGTTCGAATGCTGGGAAGCGCGCCAGGCGAATCGCACGCGCACGGTGGCGCGGCGCATCCTGCACGCGGTTGGTTTCCAGCTCACCCTGATCCTGTTCCTGATCCCCTTGATCGCATGGTGGATGGGGATCAGCCTGGCGCAAGCCTTCCTGCTCGATCTCGCCCTGATCGTGCTGATCCCCTGCTACACCTTCGCCTTCAACTGGTTGTTCGACCTGGTGTTCGGGGTGCCGAGCTCGGCCTTGCAGGAGTGAAGCGGGCGGTCCTTGCCGGGCCGCCCGCTTCAGGGCCCGGCTGCCGCTACCGCCGCCGCAACCTCACCATGAACCGCGACGGGCTCAGCGTGGCGCGTCGCGGTATCGGCTCGACGGGCTGGCTCGTCACCGGCTCCAGCTTCCAGCGCGACAGGATGGCGGCCAGCGCCAGCAGGTTTTCGGTGGTGCCGAACTGATCGCCGATGCACTTGTGCACGCCGCCGCCGAACGGGATGAAGCCGTGCTCGGGAATCGCGGCGGCACGCTCCGGCAGCCATCGATCCGGATCGAAGCGCTCGGGCGCCGCGAACAGCGCCGGATTGCGATGCAGGACATAGGGGCTGTAGGCCAGCCCGTCGCCGACGCGCAGGCGATAAGGGCCCAGCATCGTGTCGCGCGTCACCACCCGCGTGAAGATCCACCCGGGCGGATACAGGCGCAAGGCCTCCATCATGGCGCGGCGCGTTTCGCCCAATTGCATCAGGTGCTCCGCCTGCGGCACCGCCGCGTCGCCCAAGGTGGTTCGCACCTCCGCCGCCGCACGTTCCGCGATATCCGGATGTCGGCCGAGCAGGTAGAGCGTCCAGCTCATCACGCCCGCCGTGGTCTCGATGCCGGCCAGGAACAGCGTGATCACCTGGTCGTGGACTTCCTGCTGCGACCAGGGCTGGCCGTCCTCGTCGCGCGCGGCCAGCATCATCGAGAGCAGGTCGCCGTGATCGACGCCCGAGGCGCGATAGGCGTCGATGATCTGTTCGATCGCCGCGTGCAGGCGCGCCACCGCGCGGTCGTAGCGCAGGCTGCCCGGCGTCGGCACCCTGCCCGGCAGGCCGCCGGGCAGCATCATCCGCACGAACAAGCCGCCCAGGTAGACCGAGAGATCCTCCACCAGCGAAGCTGCCGCCGCCCCGGCCACGTCGGCGGCGAACATGGTGCGCGAGGCCGTGCGCGCCGTGATGTCGTAGCAGGCCGCCGTCAGGTCGACCACGTCGCCGTCGCACCAGCCGCCGATCACGCCGCCGATCGCCTCGTTCATCACGTCGATGTAGGTGAGGATCCGCTTGCGCGAGAAGGCCGGCTGCATCTGGCGCCGCTGCAGCTTGTGGTCGTCGTAGCGGCTGGTGAGCAGGCTGTTGCCGGTCAGTTCGCGCACCTTGTCGAACAGCGCGCCACCCTTGTCGAAGGTGCGGCTGTCGTTGAGCACCTGGCGCGTCAGCTCGGGATCGGTGAGCAGCAGCATCGGCAGCCGCCCGAGGTCGACGCGTACCAGGCCGCCGAGCGGCGCGAGGCCGCTGAGGAAGCTCAGCGGCTTGAACAGCAGCCGGGCCGCGTGGCCGACGATCGGCAGGCTGCCGGGGGCGCGCGGAATCGGTGCTTCGGGCAGCGGAGCGGGATCCACGTGCGCCGGCTTGTCGGTCAGGTCGATATCCATCACCACCACCCCGCAAGCGAGGCCGGCGCGGGCAGTTTGGCTTGCCCGTCGTCCGGCTGGGTTTCGCTGATCGGCCAGCCGTGCGCGAGCACATGCTCGAACGCGCTGGCCGGCTGGAGATAACGCGGCGAGAGCGCGCTGTAGTCGAGGTAGCCGCGGATCCACTGCGCGAGCCCATGCACGTAGCGCGTGGTGGCGGTGTCTCCATCGGCGCTCACGCGCTCGCGCAGCGCGACGAAGCGGGCCATCGCGTGGTTGCGCATCGCGCTCACCAGGCCGACCGCCTCGCCCACCGAACATTCGCGCGCCTCGGCGATCACGGCAACCAGGTTCTGGATCGCCGGGAAACCGTATTGCTCGGCGCGCAGCGCTTCCTTGTTGTAGGAGGTCAGGTCGTTGTCCCAGCCGATGATGGCGGCCGTCATCTCGCGCAGCATCCTCACGCGCGGATCGTGCCAGCCGGCGGCCGGGACTTCGTAGCCGCAGGCGAGGTCGGTGAAGGCGATGCAGGGGTAGACGCCGGATTGCTTCAGCCACATCGCGATGTAGTCGTCGATGCGCGGGCTGGCGCCTTGCGCGCGGTTGACCGCTTCCCACAACAGGCCGTCGAAGTAATCGATGTGGGCACGCACCCAGCGATCCAGTTGCGCGTGGGTGGCATGCGCCTCGACGTCGAGCCGCAGGTCGCGCAGCGCGGCCGCCCAGCGATTGCCGGGCAGCAGGTCGGCGCGCGGCTCTTCGAGGATGCGCGCCAGCTTCGCGAGCAGAACCACGTATTCGTCGAGCGGCGTGCCGCCGGGTTTCTCGTCGCTATGGACGTCGTCGAAGGACTGCAGCCACATCACCTCCTTGCCGGCCAGCGTCAGCCCATGTGGATCCGCATCCGGCATCGATCGAGCCGGGAACAGCGGGAATCGGGCGCGGGCCAGGTACTCGCGCTGGCGGGCGTCCTCGTGGAGTTCGAAACGATCGGCCCAGGCCAGCACCCGGGCCTCGGCTTCGGCCGTGGCGGGTGAGATGGCGGGCGCGATCGGGCAGTAGAACACGGGCATCGCTTCCAGCAGGGAAGGGGGCGCCGCTTCCAGACAGATTGGATGGTTCACAGTGATCTTGTCGCATTGGGTAAGGGGGAAACCGGCGACGCGTTTGCTGCTTCGATGCCCAAACCGGGTGGCTTGGCGGTTCACGCGGCCAGCTGCGTATCCGAGCGACGCTGTGACGAAAGAGAGGTGAAAGGACGAGCCGAGGTGCGGCTGCACATGGGCGGATCCCGAGCGGCGATCGTTGCTGGAGAGAACGTGCCGCGCCGGGAGTTTATTCCCCAGACTTAAGGGATGTCCGGTCCCGCCGCCCGACAAGGGCCTGCTATCGCGGCCTCTGTCGTCATGTGGTCGGGAGCGGAAGTCATCGGGCACACTTCATCGTGGAGAAGCGGCGATGCGCAAACAGTTCATCGGCGCGGTGCTGGCCGGCATGATCGCGGTATTCGTGGCACCCAGCCCCAGCCTGGCGCAGACCCCGGCCGTCACCAGCGTGACCGTCAATCTCTACGCCGGGCCGGCCGGCGACTATCCCGTGATGGCGCAACTGCCGGCCGTCACTCGCCGGCCGTCGATGTCCTCGGCGTGACAGGACCTGTCATCACACGCCCAGGAAAACCCTGCGTTCGCTTTCCGTGACAAACGCCGGGTCGCTCACTATCATTGGATGGACCTTTTGTCCTTTGTGCCAATCGCGCGCCGGACATCGGCTGCCTGTCCCTCCGCGCATCACGCAAGTCCGGTTTCTTTTCTCAGACAATTAGTCATGCCTATCATTCGATCGATGCGCGTCCTCGACGTGCGCTTTCCGACTTCACGCCAGCTCGACGGCTCCGACGCGATGAATCCGGATCCCGATTATTCGGCCGCCTACGTCGTGCTCGAAACCGATCGGGAAGGCCTGGAAGGACACGGGCTGACCTTCACGATCGGCCGCGGCAACGAGATCTGCTGCGCGGCGATCGAGGCGATGCGCCATCTGGTGGTGGGTCTCGACCTGGACTGGATTCGCGAGGACATGGGCCGCTTCTGGCGCCACGTGACCTCCGACAGCCAGTTGCGCTGGATCGGCCCGGACAAGGGGGCGATCCACCTGGCCACCGGCGCGGTGGTCAACGCCGCCTGGGACTTGTGGGCCAAGGCCGAGGGCAAGCCGCTGTGGCGCCTGGTGGCCGACATGACGCCCGAGCAATTCGTGCGCGCCATCGACTTCCGCTACCTGACCGATTGCCTGACGCAGGACGAGGCGCTGGCACTGCTGCGCAAGCAGGCGCCCGGCAAGGCCGAGCGGATCGCCACGCTCGAACGCGAGGGTTACGCCTGCTACACCACTTCGGCCGGCTGGCTCGGCTACAGCGACGACAAGCTGCGCCGGCTCTGCCATGAAGCGATCGACGCCGGCTTCAACCACGTGAAGCTGAAGGTGGGCGCGAACCTGGAGGACGACATCCGCCGCGTGACGATCGCGCGCGAGGTGATCGGCCCCGATCGCAAGCTGATGATCGACGCCAACCAGGTCTGGGAAGTGGACGAGGCGATCGACTGGGTGCGCGAGCTGGCCTTCGCCAAGCCCTGGTTCATCGAGGAGCCCACCAGCCCCGACGACGTGGAGGGGCATCGCAAGATCCGCGAGGCGATCGGCCCGGTGCAGGTGGCCACCGGCGAGATGTGCCAGAACCGCGTGCTGTTCAAGCAGTTCATCGCGCGCGGCGCGATCGACGTGGTGCAGATCGATGCCTGCCGTCTCGGCGGCGTCAACGAGATCCTGGCGGTGATGCTGATGGCCGCGAAATACGGCTTGCCGGTATGCCCGCACGCGGGCGGCGTGGGCCTGTGCGAATACGTGCAGCACCTGGCGATGATCGATTACGTCTGCATTGCCGGCACGCGCGAGGGCCGCGTGATCGAGTATGTCGACCATCTTCACGAGCATTTCGTCGAGCCCTGCGTGGTGCGCGACGCGGCCTACATGCCGCCGAGCGCGCCCGGCTTCTCGATCGAGATGAAACCCGAATCGCTGGAGCAGTACCGGTTCCGAGGCTGAGGATACGGCCCGCCCATCGAGGCCGGCAGAACACGAACGACGGAGACGCGAAGTGGATTTGAATCTGCAGGACAGGGTCGTGATCGTGACCGGCGGCGCGTCGGGCATCGGCGCGGCGATTTCGATGCGGCTGGCCGGTGAAGGCGCGATTCCCGTGGTGTTCGCGCGCCAGGCGCCGGACGACGCGTTCTGGCAGGAACTCGTGGGCAAGCAGCCGCGCGCGGCCTTCTTCGCGGTCGAGCTGCAGGACGACGCGCAATGCCGCGAGGCGGTGGCGCGGGCCGTCGCCCGTTTCGGCCGCCTCGACGGCCTCGTCAACAACGCCGGCATCAACGACAGCATCGGCCTCGACGCGGGGCGCGAGGCCTTCGTCGCCTCGCTCGAACGCAACCTGATCCACTACTACGTGATGGCGCATCACTGCGTGCCGCACCTGAAGGCGGCACGCGGCGCGATCGTCAACGTCTCGTCGAAGACGGCCGTCACCGGGCAGGGCAATACCAGCGGCTACTGCGCCTCGAAGGGCGCGCAGCTCTCGCTGACGCGCGAATGGGCGGTGGCGCTGCGCGAGGACGGCGTGCGCGTGAACGCGGTGATTCCGGCCGAGGTGATGACGCCGCTGTATCGCGACTGGATCGCCGGCTTCGACGATCCGCAAGCCAAGCTCGACGACATCGCCGGCAAGGTGCCGCTCGGCAGGCGCTTCACCACGGCCGGGGAGATCGCCGATACGGCCGTGTTCCTGTTGTCGGAGCGCGCCTCGCATACCACCGGCCAGTGGTTGTTCGTCGATGGCGGTTACACCCACCTCGATCGCGCGATCAGCTGAATGCAGCGGAACCCCGAACCCATGCCAACCGAATCGAACTCCGGCGCCGAACGCGCGCCCCTGATCGCGCTGAGCGGCATCAGCAAGCGCTTCCCCGGCGTGCTGGCGCTCGACGACTGCCGCTTCGACCTGCGCGCCGGCGAGGTGCATGCGCTGATGGGCGAGAACGGCGCGGGCAAGTCGACCCTGATGAAGATCCTGGCCGGCGTCTACCAGAAGGACGAGGGCGAGATCCGCATGGACGGCCGCGCGGTGGAGATCGCCGATCCGCGCACCGCGCAGGCGCTCGGCATCGGCATCATTCATCAGGAGCTGAACCTGATGAACCACCTGAGCGTGGCGCAGAACATCTTCATCGGCCGCGAGCCGCGCGGCCGCCTGGGCGTGTTCGTCGACGAGGAGCGGCTCAATCGCGACGCCGCGGCGATCTTCGCGCGCATGCGCCTCGATCTCGATCCGCGCACGCCGGTCGGCCAGCTGACGGTGGCGAAACAGCAGATGGTGGAGATCGCCAAGGCGCTGTCCTTCGATTCGCGCGTGCTGATCATGGACGAGCCCACCGCCGCGCTCAACAACGCCGAGATCGCCGAGCTGTTCCGCATCATCCGCGACCTGCTCGCCAACGGCGTGGGCATCGTCTACATCTCGCACAAGATGGACGAGCTGCGCCAGATCGCCGATCGCGTGACGGTGATGCGCGACGGCAAGTACGTGGCCACCGTGCCGATGGCCGGCACCTCGATGGACAGCATCATCTCGATGATGGTCGGCCGACAGCTCGAAACGGAATCGCGCACGCCGCCCGATACCTCGGCCAACGAGGTCGCGCTGGAAGTGCGTGGCCTGTCGCGCGGCCGGGCGATCCGCGAGGTCGGCTTCACGCTGCGGCGCGGCGAGATCCTCGGCTTCGCCGGGCTGATGGGCGCGGGCCGCACGGAAGTGGCGCGCGCCGTGTTCGGCGCGGACCCGATCGACGCGGGCGAGATCCGCGTGCATGGCCGCGCGGTGACGATCCGCACGCCGGCCGACGCGGTGAAGTTCGGCATCGGCTACCTGTCCGAGGATCGCAAGCACTTCGGGCTCGCGGTCGGGCTGGACGTGCAGAACAACATCGCGCTGTCGAGCATGCGCCGCTTCCTGCGCCGCGGCCTGTTCCTCGACGCGCGCAAGATGCGCGACACCGCGCAAGGCTACGTGCGCCAACTGGCGATCCGCACGCCCTCGGTCACGCAGCCGGCGCGGCTGCTGTCGGGCGGCAACCAGCAGAAGATCGTGATCGCGAAATGGCTGCTGCGCGATTGCGACATCCTGTTTTTCGACGAGCCGACGCGCGGCATCGACGTCGGCGCCAAGAGCGAGATCTACAAGCTGCTCGATGCGCTGGCCGCCGCCGGCAAGGCGATCGTGATGATCTCCTCCGAACTGCCCGAGGTGCTGCGCATGAGCCACCGCATCCTGGTGATGTGCGAAGGCCGCGTCACGGGCGAGCTGAGCGCGGCCGAGGCCACGCAGGAAAAGATCATGCAGCTCGCCACGCAGCGCGAATCGACCGTCCTGTCCTGACCCAGCCGACCCAGACGCCCAAAGCCATCATGTCCAACGATACGCATCCCGTCCCGCCCCTCGCTTCCGGCGAGACGCCCGCCACCGCCTCCAGCCTGCGGGCCCGCTTCTTCAATCCGGCCGCGCGCCAGAAGCTGCTGGCCTTCGCCAGCCTGCTGCTGCTGATCGTGTTCTTCAGCATCGCCTCCTCGAACTTCCTGGAGGTCGACAACCTGGTGTCGATCCTGCAGGCGACCGCCGTGAACGGCGTGCTCGCGGTGGCCTGCACCTACGTGATCATCACCTCCGGCATCGACCTCTCGGTCGGCACCCTGATGACCTTCTGCGCGGTGATGGCCGGCGTGGTGCTGACCAACTGGGGCATGCCGCTGCCGCTCGGGATCCTGGCCGCGCTGCTGTTCGGGGCCTTGTCCGGTTGCGTGTCGGGCTTCGTGATTGCGAAGATGAAGGTGCCGCCCTTCATCGCCACGCTGGGCATGATGATGCTGCTCAAGGGCCTGTCGCTGGTGATCTCGGGCACGCGCCCGATCTACTTCAACGACACGCCCGGCTTCACCGCGATCGCGCAGGATTCGCTGATCGGCAACCTGATCCCGGCGCTGCCGATCCCCAACGCGGTGCTGATCCTGTTCCTGGTCGCGATCGGCGCCTCGATCGTGCTCAACAAGACCCTGTTCGGCCGCTACACCTTCGCGCTCGGCAGCAACGAGGAGGCGCTGCGGCTGTCGGGCGTGAACGTGGACGCCTGGAAGATCGCCGTCTATACCTTCAGCGGCGCGGTATGCGGGATCGCCGGGCTGCTGATCGCCTCGCGCCTCAATTCCGCCCAGCCGGCGCTCGGCCAGGGCTACGAGCTCGACGCGATCGCCGCCGTGGTGATCGGCGGCACCTCGCTGTCGGGCGGCGCGGGCAGCATCCTCGGCACCATCATCGGCGCGTTCATCATGAGCGTGCTGACCAACGGCCTGCGCATCATGTCGGTGGCGCAGGAGTGGCAGACCGTCGTGACGGGCGTGATCATCATCCTGGCCGTCTACGTCGACATCCTGCGTCGTCGGCGCCGCTGACGCGCGCGGGCATGCGCTTCACTGCCGGTTCCGGCCGGCATCCCACTCGATACGAAAAAAGGAGACGCGAAGTGATCAGGAGCAAGCTGTTGAAGGCGGTGGTCGGGGTGACGTTCGCGGTTGGCCTCGCGGCCGGCGCGCAGGCGCAGGAAACCTATATCCCGCTGATCTCGAAGGGCTTCCAGCATCAGTTCTGGCAGGCCGTGAAGGCCGGCGCGATGCAGGCCGCCGCCGACTACAAGGTGAAGGTGAGCTTCGAGGGGCCCGAGACCGAGGCGATGGTGGACAAGCAGATCGACATGCTGTCGGCCGCGATCGCCAAGAAGCCGGCCGCGATCGGCTTCGCGGCGCTCGACAGCAAGGCCGCGCTGCCGCTGCTGAAGAAGGCGCAGGCGCAGAAGATCCCGGTGATCGCCTTCGACTCGGGCGTCGACAGCGACATCCCCGTCACCACCGCCGCCACCAACAACAAGGCCGCCGCGGCGCTGGCCGCCGACAAGCTCGCCGCGCTGATCGGCGACGAGGGCGAGGTGGCGGTGGTCGCGCACGACCAGACCAGCCGCACCGGCATCGACCGGCGCGACGGCTTCCTGGAGCGCATGAAGGCGGCGCACCCGAAGGTGCGGATCGTCACCGTCCAATACGGCGAGGGCGACCAGCTGAAGTCGACCGAGGTGACCAAGTCGATCCTGCAGGCCTATCCGAAGCTCAAGGGCCTGTTCGGCACCAACGAGGGCTCGGCGATCGGCGTGGTGAACGGCGTGCGCGAGATGAAGCGCAAGGTGGTGATCGTCGGCTACGACTCGGGCAAGCAGCAGAAGGACGCGATCCGCAGCGGGCTGATGGCCGGCGCGATCACGCAGAACCCGGTCGGCATCGGCTACAAGACGGTCGAGGCGGCGGTGAAGGCGATCAAGGGCGAGAAGCTGCCGAAGGTGATCGACACCGGCTTCTACTGGTACGACAAGAGCAATATCGACGATCCGAAGATCGCCGCGGCGCTGTACGACTGAACCCGCGTATCGCGTCGTCGTTGCATCGGGCGACACGCCGATGCGGCGGCACGCGATGTTTCGGAATGAAACCGCCCAGCAAGGCCCAGGCATGTCCATCCAGCCGATCCAGAACCGTCGCCTCTACCAGCAGATCGCCGACAAGCTCGGTGCCCTGATCGAGGCCGGCGATTTCCCGCCGGGCAGCTACCTGCCGCCCGAGCGCGAGCTGGCCGAGCAGTTCGGCGTGTCGCGCACCTCGGTGCGCGAGGCGCTGATCGCGCTTGAGGTGAGCGGGCGTGTCAGCGTTCGTGTGGGCGATGGTGTGAAGGTGCGCCAGCCCGAGGCGGGCGCGACGGCGGCTGCGCTGCCGGTGCGTGCCGCGGCGTCCGGGCTTCCCGATGTGCCGGACAGGAAGCTCGCGCCGCTGGGCATCGTCGAGGTGGACCCCGAGCTCGGCATCGCGCTCGACCTCGATACCGAGATTCCGCCGTTCGCGCTGCTGCAGGCGCGCCGGCTGATCGAGCCGGAAGCCGCGGCGCTCGCCGCGAAGCACGGCTCGCAGACGCAGATCGCGGCGATCCACGCCGCCTTCCTGCGCAACCAGGAAGACAACCGCAGCGGCTCGCTCACCCATCCCGGCGACCGGCTGTTCCATATCCGCATCGCCGAGGCCAGCGACAATCCCGCCTACGCGCTGATCATCAAGCAGTTGCTCGCGCACAAATACGATCCGATGTTCCGGAGGTTGCAGTCGCTGTACATGTCGAACGACATGCCGCATCGCTCGGAGCTGGAGCATCGCGAGATTCTCGACGCGATCCGCGCGCGCGACGCCGGTGCGGCGCGCCGCGCGATGGCCGGGCATCTGGACGAGGTGGTGCGGATCTTTGGGCGGGCGATGGATTGAGCGGTTCGCGGCCCCAAAAATTTTTTGAAAAACCGCTTGACTCTCTATCTTCCAGTAGATAAATTACGACCCATGGAAACGAAAACGCCAGTCCGCGAACAGGTTCTCGAACACGCCATCGAGCTGATCATGCTCCTCGGCTACAACGGGTTCAGCTATCGCGATCTGTCGGAGCGGGTGGGGGTGAAGACCTCGAGCATCCACTACTACTTTCCATCGAAGGACGACCTGGTGCTCGAAGCGGTGCGCGAGTACAGCGAGACGGTGATGAACGGCGTCGCTGCCATTTCCCCCTCGCTGCCGGCCGACGAGAAGCTGAGCCGCTACACGAAGCTGTTCGGCAAGACGCTCGGCGACGGCAACCAGATCTGCCTGTGCGGCATGCTGGCGGCGGATATCGAATCGCTGCCCGAGCCGGTGCGGCAGGCGGTGCAGGCGTTCTTCAACGCGAACGAGCAATGGCTCGCGGCGCTGCTGGAGCAGGGCGCGGCCGACGGCACGCTGGTGTTCAGCGGCAAGCCCGAACATGCGGCGCGCACCTTGTACGCCGCGTTCCAGGGCGCGGTGCTGGCGAGCCGGCTGTTCAAGTCGAAGGCGCGCCTGGACGAAGTCGAGAAGGCGTGGAGAAAAGCGCCCTGACGCGGCGGAGGTAGGTAAAAAGATCGAAAGGCGGTTCACCGCCTTTTTATTGAAGCTGGGTATCTATCTATTGGTAGATAAAATTGCAGGAAACAGCGCAGACGGCAAGGTCTGCATTTTTTGAGTCGTGTTGTCTATCTAGTAGTCGATAGCGGCGCGGCGAGCAGTTCAGCCGGCGATGGCGGAAAGGGTTCCGCCCCGGCCTGGTTCATTCATCCAACAGGAGTCAGTCATGTCGATCGAAAACGTTCTGTACCGCGCCCATGCTCACGCCACCGGTGGCCGCGACGGCCGCGCCGTGGTGCCCGAAGGCAAGCTGGATTTCAAGCTGGTCACGCCGCGTGAGCTGGGCGGCGCAGGCGGCGAAGGCGCGAACCCGGAACAACTGTTCGCGGCCGGCTACAGCGCCTGCTTCCTCGGCGCGATGAAGTTCGTCGCGGCGCGCGACAAGATCAGGATCCCGGCCGACGTCGCGATCGACGGCAGCGTCGGCATCGGCGCGATCCCGAACGGCTTCGGCATCGAGGTGGAACTGAAGATCTCGCTGCCCGGCATGGAGCGCGAAGCGGCCCAGGCGCTGGTTGAGAAGGCGCACATCGTCTGCCCGTATTCGAACGCGACGCGCGGCAACATCGACGTCACGCTCACGCTGGTCTGATCGCCGGCGCTCGCTTCTCCCCGCATCGAAATCCGCCATCCAGTCCAAACCATTCGGGCACATTGCCCAGGAGTCCATCATGAAGATCGTCAAGCCGCTGCTGATTGCCGTCGCGATTGCCGCCGCCACCTCCGCGTTCGCTGCCGGCACGGCCGGCTCGCACACTCCGTCGGCCGCGCCGGTGGACCAACCCGATGCGGTCACGAGCCGCTTCCTCGCCGCCCTCAACAGCCAGAAGGGCCCGGGCCTCGAGACCCTGTCGCCGGAAAAGGCGCGGCAGGTGCTGGTGGGCGCGCAGAACAGCGTGAAGGTCGATCTGTCGGGCATCGAGGTGTCGAACCGCACCATCGAACAGGACGGCCTGAGCGTGCCGGTCACGATCGTGCGTCCGGAAGGCGTGAAGGGCAACCCGCCGGTGTTCATGTTCTTCCACGGCGGCGGCTGGATCCTCGGCGACTTCCCGACCCATGAGCGGCTGGTGCGCGACCTGGTGGTGCAATCCGGCGCGGTGGCGGTGTTCGTGAACTACACGCCTTCGCCGGAAGCGCAGTACCCCGTGGCGATCAACCAGGCCTATGCCGCCACCAAGTGGGTGGCCGCGCACGGCGACGAGATCGGCGTGGACGGCAGCCGTCTGGCGGTGGTGGGCAACAGCGTCGGCGGCAACATGGCGGCGGTGGTGTCCCTGATGGCGAAGGACAAGGGCGGCCCGGCGATCCGATTCCAGGGCCTGCTCTGGCCGGTGACGGACCACAACTTCAACGATGGCTCCTACATTGCGTACCAGAAGGATCACTTCCTGACGCGGCCGATGATGAAGTGGTTCTGGGACGCGTACACGAAGAAGGAAGCGCAACGCAACGAGATCTACGCCTCGCCGCTGCGCGCCTCGCTCGACGAGCTGAAGGGCCTGCCGCCCGCGCTGATCCAGGTCGCGCAGTTCGACGTGCTGCGTGACGAGGGCGAAGCCTATGGCCGCAAGCTCGACGCGGCCGGCGTGGAGGCTGCCACCACGCGCTACGACGGCACCATCCATGACTTCGGACTGCTGAACGCGCTGGCCGAGGATCCGGCCACCAAGGCGGCGATGAAGGCGATGGCCAACGAGCTGAAGACGCGCCTGAACTGAGGCGTCGCGCCTCGATGACACGGCCCGGCCGCGCTGGCACGCGCGGCCGGGCCGTTTTCATGTCCAGCGGTTCCGGCGCACGCGAGCGTCGCCGATAACCCACATTCGAGCCCCTCGGGCGCGCCGCATTGGCGATCGGCCCGCGCGACGCGTTATGCTTGGCGGTTTCGGATCTCACGGACAGGCGGACATGACATCAATGCCCAGGTCGCGCGGCGGCAAGCAGGCGGTAGGCGAGACGCCGGCCGAGCCCGGCGCGGACAGGACCGAATCGGTCGCGGCGGTCGGCAAGGTCTTCACGATCCTGTCGGCGCTCGGCGCGAGCGGCACGGCGGGCGCGGCGGAATTGTCCCAGCAATTGGGCATGTCGCGGCCGGTGGTGCAGCGCCTGCTGCAGACGCTCGAGTCGCTCGGCTACGTGGCGCGCGTGGCCGGCGAGGATGGCGCGGGCGAGCACTACCGGCTCGCGATCCGCCTGTTCGAGCTCGGCGCCAAGGCACTGGAGAGCGTCGACCTGGTGCGCGAGGCCGATCTCGAGATGCGCCATATCGCCTCGATGACGCGCGAGGCGATCCACCTCGGCGCGCTCGACGAGGACGCCATCATCTACATCCACAAGATCGACGCCGATTACGGGCTGCGCATGCAGTCGCGCGTCGGCCGCCGCAATCCGCTCTACAGCACCGCGATCGGCAAGGTGCTGCTGGCCTTCATGCCCGAGGACGAAGTACGCGAGACGCTCGCGCGCGTCGAGTTCAAGCCTTCCACCGCGCGCACGCTCGGCTCGGCCGAGGCGCTGATCGCGATCCTGCCGCAGATACGGCGGCAGGCTTACGGCGAGGACGACGAGGAGCAGGAGGAGGGGCTGCGCTGTCTCGCGGCGCCGATCTTCAATCGCTTCGGCAATGCCGTCGCGGCGCTGTCGATCTCGTTTCCCACCATGCGCTGCGGCGCGAACACCCGTACTCACTACGTCGAATTGCTGCGCGAGGCCGCCCAGGCGATCTCGGCGCGAATCGGCTATCGCGGTCCCTGGCCCGCGTCGCGCTGAGCGGCGGCGCGCGGTGCCACGCAGCCGCGCGACCGGCACGGCCATCGACCCGGCCACGCCATGCGCTTTCATTGCCACGCGAAGCGGTCGTGCCCTTGCGAGCGCATCAGCGCTTCCATGAAGTCGTCGTCGCCATAAGACAGCATGTCGTCGTGGCGCCCTGCCGGCACATGCGCCGCGCCGTGGGCCGCCAGACCATGCGGCGCCGGATCGCCGCTACGGGCGGACCGTCTTGCTTCATTTCTCCTCCAGTGGCCGGGTTGTCATTTTCATTGCAGCCGGCATTGAATCACATCGATCAAATTTCCGGAACATCGTTTCGAGTTCAATCAAAAAGAAATAGCTGTCGAAAAGATGACTGATGGAAATGGCAGTGATTTATCGATACAACCTTGATTTTCAGGGGTAAACGATAGGCGGTTCAGTGCATTTCGATTCGGACCATCGTTCCGGATGCGTGCTAGATTGCCTTCATGCCGGCCCGGGCGGCAAGTCCGGGAATCCTCGCGCAGCGTGCCGTCGTATCGGTTGGGGAAAGCAGTTCGGGCGTTGGCGCGGCAGACGTTTCGGCATCCATATCAAGAACGACAAGGACGAGACAGATGGACGTCAATATCGCCGTGGTGGTCGGCTATTTCCTGCTGATGTTCGCGATCGGCGCCGCGTTCAGGAAGATGGCCAGCCAGTCGGCCAGCGATTATTTTCGCGGTGGCGGCCGCATGCTGTGGTGGATGGTCGGCAGCTCCGCCTTCATGATCCAGTTCTCGGCCTGGACCTTCACCGGCGCCGCCGGCGAGGCCTTCCGCAACGGCTTGCCGGCCTGCTACGTCTATATCGGCAACTGCGTCGGCTACCTGGTCGCCACCTTCTGGTTCGGCAGGCGCTTCTGCCAACTGCGTTGCGACGCGCCCACCCAGGCGATCCGCCAGCGCTTCGGGCGCGGCAACGAACAGTTCTTCACCTGGTCGGTGATTCCGCTGTCGATCCTGCAAGGTGCCGTCTCGCTCAACGCGCTGGCGGTGTTCTTCTCGGCCGTCACGGGCGTCCACCTGAGCACCACGCTCTGGCTCACCGGCTTGTCGGTGCTGGCGCTGTCCTTCCTCGGCGGCGCCTGGGGCGTGGTCGCCTCCGATTTCGTGCAGTCGATCGTGGTGGCGGTGATGTCGGTGGCCTGCGCGATCGTCGCGCTGGTCAAGCTGGGTGGGCCGGGCGAGATCGTCGCGCGCTTTCCGGCCGATTTCTTCACCGGGCCCGACTACAGCCACGGCAGTCTGCTGGTGGGCTCCTTCCTGTTCCTGTGCGTCAAGCAGATGCTTGCCATCAACAACATGAAGGATGCCTATCGATTCCTGAACGCCAAGGATTCGCACAACGCGACCCAGGCGGCGCTGTTCGCGCTGGTGCTAATGACGGCGGGCGCGCTGATCTGGATGGTGCCGCCCTGGGCCGCGGCGATCCTCTATCCCGATGTGGCCGTCGCGCATGCGCACGACCTGGGGTCCAAATCGGGCGACGCGGTGTTCCTGGTGTTCGTCGAGCGCGCGATGCCGCTCGGCACGGTCGGCCTGCTGATGGCGGGCATGTTCTCCGCCACCATGGCCTCGATGGACGCGGCGCTGAACCACAACGCCGGGATCTTCGTGCGCAGCTTCTACCAGCCGGTGATCCGCGGCGGGCGCGCGCTGTCCGAGCGCGAATCGGTGCTCGCCGGCAAGGGGATGAACGTGCTCAACGGGCTGGTGATCATCGTTGTCGCGCTGGGCTTCTCCCACCTGACGGGCCTGAGCCTGTTCACGCTGATGATGCGGGTGAGCACCCTGGCGACCTTGCCGATCGTGGTGCCGCTGTTCCTCGGCCTGCTGATCCGGCGCGTGCCGGATTGGGCCGGCTGGGCCACGGTGGTGGTCGGGCTCGGCGTGTCCTGCCTGTGCAGCGCGGTGATCTCCGGTCACGAGCTGAGCCGCTGGTTCGGCTGGGGCTTGAGCGCGCGCGAGACTTCCGAGTTCGACACCCTGTGGGCCGTGCTCTGCCATTGCGTGCTGACGGGCGGTTTCTTCGTCGCCACGCGGCTGTTCCATCGCCAGCCGGACGCGGCCCGCGCCGGCGTGCTGGCGAAGTTCTGGCGCGATTACGCGACGCCCGTCCACAGCGACGGCCTGCAGGGCGAGTTCGATCGCCTGCAGCGACTCAAGCTCGGCCGCATCACGCAGGGGATGACGGCGGGCCTGCTGGCGATGGTGGCGATTCCGAATCCCGCCTGGGGGCGGCTGGTGTTTCTCGGTTGCGCGCTGGCGGTCGGCATCATCGGCACGCTGCTGGTGCGCAGCGCGCGGGCGACACCGCCGCGGCAGGACGCGGCCATGCCGATGCTCGGCGACATGCGCGACGACGGCAGCCTGCGCGCGACGCGCTCCGGCGCCTGAACCAATCATCCGAATCGAGCGTCGCGGCGCCTGCCCGATGTGGGCGCCGCGATGCGGGAAACGCGCGGCGAGGGCCGTTGCGCGAGCGGGTCGTGCCCACCCGCCGATGCAAGGGGCAAGCTCGAAAGGCAAATTCGATCGTCACGGCAGTCGCAAGCCGGTCGATCGGCAATCCATATCGATAGCAACCCAGGAGATGACATGAAGCGAAGATTCCAGGTTTCGATGATGGCAGGCGGCGCGCTGGCGATGCTGGCGCTCGGCGCGGCCGGCGGCAACGCGCAGGCCGCGGGTTTCAAGCACCCCGGCATCCTCGTCACGCAGGCGCGTCTCGACTACGTGAAAGGGCGGATCGCCGCGAACGACAAGCTGTTCGTCAACGCCTTCAACCAGATGAAGGGCAGCAGCTGGGCCTCGAAGACCTACAAGATTGCCGGCAACCTCGGCGGCGGCTATATCTCTTGCGATGCGACGTCCTCGAACGATCACGGCTGCAAGGCCGAGCAGAGCGACATGACGGCGGCCTACACGCAGGCGCTGATGTGGTACCTGACGGGCGACAGCACCTACGCGAAGAACGCCGTGTCGATCATGAACTTCTACGCGCGCAACCTGAAGGGCGGCCATCGCGGCGCCAACGCGCCGCTGCAATCGGCCTGGGCCGCCGAGGTCTGGCCGGCCGCCGCCGAGATCATCCGCTACACCTACAGCGGCTGGTCGGCCAGCGACGCCAAGGCCTTCGGCACCATGCTGAACACCCAGCACCTGCCCTACATCACCGGCAGCAACGGCAATGGCGGCAACGGCAACTGGAAGCTCAGCATGATCGACGGCATGATCGGCATCGCCGTCTACAACGACGATCAATCGCTGTTCAACACCGCCACCGGCACCTTCCGCCAGTGGATGTCGGCCTATTACTACAACGCCGCGAAGGACGGCGGCGCGCCGGTCAAGTTCTCCGGCAGCCCGGGCGGCTGGAACGGCCAGACCGTGTTCAACGCGCAGGTCAGCGGCGTCACGCAGGAAACCTGTCGCGATACGCAGCACGTCGGGCTCGGCATGGCCGCCACCTTCAACGCGGCCGAGACGGCCTATATCCAGGGCACCGACCTCTATGCCGTGTTCGCGGAGCGCCTCACCACCTCGCTCGAATTCCTCTCGAAGCTGCTGCACGGCACCCGCAACACCTCGCAGACGGCCTACCAGCCGGTGCCGAATGCCTACCTCGGCGCGCTCTGCACCGACGTCTCGGGGCATGCGAACCAGTTCGTGCCGGTGTTGAAGGGCACCATGGTGCGGGCCTACAACGCCTATGCGATCCGCAAGGGCATGTCCCTGCCGGCCACCAAGGCGCACCTGCTCGACGACATCATTCCGGCCGCCGAGGCGAACGACGGCCACAACGTGCAGTGGGAGGTGCTGACGCACGGCGACAGCCCGTCGACACCGGTGGAGTGAACGCCGGGCGGAAGTGCATCGGCGTCGACGGCACGCGGCGCTGCGCGAGGTCCCGGCGGTTCAGGCCTTGCGCAGCGCCGCGCGCACGAAGGACACGAAGCGCTCCATCACCGGGTCCTGGCGCGTGTCGGGCCAGGCCAGGCCGACGCGCCAGCGCGCATCGCGATCGCGCAGCTCGAGCACGGCCGCGTCGCGCAGCAGGTGCCGCGCGCGCGAGGGAATGAAGGCGACGCCGGCGCCGGCCGCCACCGAGGCCAGCACCGACTGCACGTCCTCGGCCTGCTGGCTGACGTTCGGCACGAACTCGCGCGCGCGGCACCAGCGCTCGACCTGCGCGGCCAGGCCGGCGCCGCGCGAGAGCTGCAGCGCGATGAAGCCGATCTCGTTGAGCGTGGCCAGCCTGGCCGGCAACTGGGCGGGGGTGATCGGCGGCAGTTGCGGCGGCAGTGCCAGCGCGAGGTTTTCCTCCATCACCTTGAACGAGGACAGGCCTTCCACGGCCTGCGCCGGCATGCGCATGAAGCCGGCTTCGAGCTTGCCGGCCAGCAGGCGCCGCGTCTGTTCGCCCGAGGAGAGATCGCTCAGCGTGACCGAGACGGAAGGGTGCTGGCGCCGGAACTCGGCGATCAGCGGCGGCACCAGGGTCAGCACCGACAGGCAGATGCCGATCCGCAGATGGCCGCGCCGACCGCTGCTCGATTCGCGCGCGCGGGCCAGGATCTCGTCGGCATCGCGCACCAACGCCTGCGCATCGAGCAGGAAGGCGTCGCCGAACGGCGTCAGCTCGGCGCCGTGCCGGCCGCGCTCGAACAGTCGGCCGCCCAGGCTCGCCTCCAGCGCGCCGATCTGCTTGCTCAGCGCGGGCTGGCTCATGTGCAGCGCATCGGCCGCGCGGCCGAAATGGCGCAGTTCGGTGACAGTCAGGAAGGCGCGCAGCAGTTTCAGTTCCATTCCGCGTAGTTATCGAATCGCTCAAAACATTCATTTTACGGATCGATCGCCGCCGCGTTCAATACGGACTCCTGCCGCCTTGAAGGATTTGCCATGTGCGCCCGACATTTCGACTCATGCCCGACCGGAACCCATGCGGGGGCCGCGGCGGAGCCTGGCCGCGACGGGGCCACCGGGGTGGAGCTGGGGAATCAGTGCATGCCGACCGAATCGACGGTCGGCAAGCGCGCGCGGGCGAGATTCGTCGAACCGCTCGGCGAAGCGGCCCCGCGGGCGGCGACGGGCTCGATCGCGGTCAGCCTGGCGATCGTTTCGTTCCGCAACTGGCCGCGGCGTGGATTGTGAAGGCGTGAAATCGCCCGGGCTCAACTCGCCGTGTCGGCGTGCTCGGGCGGCAAGGGAGAGGGGGCGGGCGATGATGCCGACGGCGGCGCGGCGACCAGTTCGTCGAGCATGCGTTTGGCATTGTCGCGGCAGGCCATCTCGTCGGGCTTGCCCTCGACCTGCCGGATCACCTCGAGCAGCCGCGCCTTGCTGGCGGCGAGCCGCTGCTCCATGGCCTCGATATCGGCCACCTTGGCGCGCAGCTTGGGCACCAGGTCGGCATGCCGCCAGTCGGCCAGGTCGTCGGGCAGCATGCTGCGGATCTCGTCGAGCGAGAAGCCGGCTTCCTGCGCGCGCACGATGAGGGCCAGCACCAGCTGCGCCTCGGGCGCGTACTCGCGATAGCCGTTGGCCTGGCGCTGCGCCGCGCGCAGCAGGCCGCTGGCCTCGTAGAAACGGATCCGCGACGGCGCGAGGCCGCTGCGTTTCGCCAGTTCGCCGATCTTCATCGCTGCCTCCCGGGGCTTGACATTCAAGCGAACTTTAAACTTATCGTGGGCGGCATTCAATGCGGGGAGCCGCTCATGACACTTTTCAATTCGCTGACACTGCCGAACGGCGCGACCGTGCCGAACCGCCTCGCGAAGGCGGCGATGGAGGAAAACCTGGCCGATGCCGATCATGCCCCTTCGGAGGCGCTGCTGCGCCTGTATCGCGCCTGGGCCGAGGGCGGCGCCGGGCTGATCCTGACCGGCAACGTGATGATCGACCGCCGCGCGATGACGGGGCCGGGCGGCGTGGTGCTCGAGGACGATGCGCACCTCGAGCGCTTCCGGCGCTGGGCCGAGGCAGCGCGCGCGGGCGGCGCCCAGGTGTGGATGCAGATCAATCACCCGGGGCGCCAGATGCCGGCCGAGCTCGGCCAGCCGACCATCGCGCCCTCGGCCGTGCCGCTCGACATGGGCGCCTTCTCGAACCGTTTTCCGGTGCCCGAGGCGATGGACGAGGCGCGCATCGACGAGGTCACGCGGCGCTTCGCGCGCACCGCGCAACTGGCCGAGGCGGCCGGCTTCACGGGCGTGCAGATCCACGCCGCGCATGGTTACCTGCTGAGCCAGTTTCTCTCGCCGCTGTCGAACCGGCGCGGCGATCGCTGGGGCGGCTCGATCGAGAACCGCGCGCGGCTGCTGCTGGACGTGGTGCGCGCCGTGCGCGCGGTGGTGAGCCCCGGTTTCGCCGTGTCGGTGAAGCTGAATTCGGCGGATTTCCAGCGCGGCGGCTTCGACCCCGAGGACGCGAAACAGGTGGTGGCGATGCTCAACGAACTCGCTGTCGACCTCATCGAGCTGTCGGGCGGCAGCTACGAGGCGCCGGCCATGCAGGGCCAGGCGCGCGACGGTCGCACGCTGGCGCGCGAGGCCTATTTCCTGGAGTTCGCCGAGGACATCGCCGCCGTCTCGCGCGTGCCGCTGATGGTGACGGGCGGGATCCGGCGCCGCGCGGTGGTCGAGCAGGTGCTGGCCAGCGGCGTGGCGATGGCCGGCATCGCCACCGCCATGTCGATCGATCCGGCGCTGCCGCGGCGCTGGCGCGCCGGCGAGGAGATCGTGCCGATGCTGCGGCCGGTCACGCTGAAGAACAAGATGCTCGGCGCGATGGCCAACATGGCGATGGTCAAGTACCAGCTGGTGAGGCTGAGCCGCGGCCGCCACACCCGGCCGGACGTCTGGCCGGTCGGCGCGCTGGTCCGGCAACGCCTGGCCAATGCCTGCCAGACGCGGCAGTATCGACGCTGGACCGGCGCGGCGCGCTGAATATCCTGTAGAAAAACTGGTGATGGAAGGGCACCCGATGCGATCGCGACATACCGCATCGGGCTTTAATTCCTGATGGAAAGGCCGACCCTCGCGGGATTAGCAAAGACAGTAGAAATTCTCCTGACTCCAAGCAGAATTGATGATTCGACACCGGCGTTTGCGCGTCCTACAGTGCGGCATGCACGGGACGGCCGGAGCCTGGGCCGCCCATTCTCAACCCAGGAGAAAACATGTCTGCAGAAAAAGTTGCACTCGTCACCGCCGCCGGCAAGGGCATGGGCGCCGCGATCGCGCGTGAGCTGGCCGCCGGCGGTTATCGTGTCGCGCTGATGTCGCCTTCGGGCAGCGCCGTCGAGCTGGCCGCCGAACTGGGCGGCTTCGGCATCGCCGGTTCGGTCACCGAGGATGCCGATATCGGGCGCTTCGTCGACGAGACGCTCGCCAGGTACGGCCGCATCGACGCGGTCGTCAACAACACCGGCCATCCGCCCAAGGGCGATCTGCTCGCGATCGGCGACGAGCAATGGCATCTCGGCCTCGACCTGGTCGTGCTGAACGTGGCGCGCGTGCTGCGTCGCGTGACGCCGGTGTTCGAGAAGCAGGGCGGCGGCGCGGTGGTCAACATCTCGAGCTTCGCGGCCGACGCGCCCGAGCAGGCCATGCCGGTGTCCTCGGCGCTGCGCGCCGCGCTCAGCGCCTTCACCAAGCTCTATGCCGATCGTTACGCGAGCGCGGGGATCCGCATCAACTCGGTGCTGCCGGGCTTCATCGACAGTTGGCCGGAAACGCCCGAGATCGTCGCGCGGATCCCGGCGGGGCGCTTCGGCAAGACCGAGGAGATCGCGAAGACGGTGGCCTTCCTGCTGTCGAACGGCGCCGGCTACATCACGGGCCAGAACCTGCGGGTGGACGGCGGGATCGTCCGCGCGCTGTGAATCGGCTCGAGCCGGGCGCGATCGCCCGATGAAGATATCGCCGGCCTTGCGTATCGCGCAGGCCGGCGATCTCGCATCCGGGGCCTGCTTCAGCGCAACTGCACGGCCGCCAGGCACAGGATCATGCTGCCCACCGCGCCGTCGAGCAGGCGCCAGGCGAGCGCCTTCCTGAACCAGGGCGCGAGCAGGCGCGCGCCATATCCCACCCCGACGAACCACAGCACGCTGACCAGCATCGCGCCGATCGCGAAGGCGGCGCGCGTGCCGTCCGGCTCGCGGGCGCCGGCCGTGCCGATCAGCAGGAAGGTGTCGAGATAGACATGCGGGTTGAGCCAGGTCAGCGCGAGCGTGGAGAGCACTACCGGCCAGGCGCCCTGCACGGGCGGCGCGGCGCTGCCGCTCACGTCGAGCGTCGCGTGGCCCGGCTTCAGCGCGCGGCGCAGCGCACTCAGGCCGAACCATGCCAGGTAGGCGAGGCCGAGATAGAGCACGACGTGGATGAAGGTCGGGTAGCGCTCGACCAGGACCGAGGCGCCGCCGACGCCGGCCGCGATCAGCAGCATGTCGGAGGCGGCGCACAGCAGCACGATCTTGCCGACGTGCGAGCGCATGATGCCCTGGCGCAGCAGGAAGGCGTTCTGCGCGCCGATGGTGATGATCAGCGAGGCGCAGAGCGCGGCGCCGTGGGTGAAGGCAATCCAGTTCATGGCAAGGAGGGCAGTAGACTCGTTCAGAAATTGCCGCTAGTCTGCGGGCAGGCTTTGGATAAGCGAAGCTAATTTCCCTAATGCCGATGAAGGAAAACTGAATGCTCGACTACGCCCTGCTGGAGGCGCTGGCCGCGGTGATCCGGCACGGATCCTTCGAACGCGCGGCCAGGGACCTGAACGTCTCGCCCTCGGCCGTCTCGCAGCGCGTCAAGCTGCTGGAGGAGCGCGTCGGCAGCGTGCTGGTCAAGCGCGGGCAGCCCTGCGTGGCGACCACCTCGGGCGCGCTGCTGTGCCGGCATACCGAGCGCGTGCAGTTGCTGGAGGCCGAGCTTTCCGGGCGCGTGCCGCACCTGCCGGGCAGTGTCGGCGCCTGGCCGACCCTGCGCGTGGCCGTCAACGACGACAGCGTCGCCACCTGGTTCATCGACGCGGTCGGCCCGTTCTGCGCCGAGAGCAACACCTTGCTCGACCTTGTGATCGACGACCAGGACTACACGGCCGAGCGGATTCGCGACGGCAGCGTGCAGGGCGCGATCACGGCGCAGGCCGAGCCGATCCAGGGCTGCCGCTCCACGCGCCTGGGCCGGATCCGCTATCACGCGGTGTGCTCGCCCGATTTCCATGCACGCTATTTTTCCGACGGGCTCACGCGCGAGGCCCTGCGTTGCGCGCCCTGCGTGATGTTCAGCCCCAAGGACAGCCTGCAGATGCGTTTCATCCGGCGCGCCGTGCGCACCGACCTCGATCCGCCCAAGCACTGGATTCCGCACGTGGCCGGTTACCTGCGCGCCTGCGAGACGGGGCTCGGCTGGGGCATGTGCCCGGACCGGATGATCGAGCGGCAGGTGGCGGCCGGCGAGATGATCGACCTCTCGGAAGGGCGCAGCATCGATATCGAGCTCTACTGGCAGAGCTGGCGGCTCTCGATCGACTGGCTCGACGAGTTCAGTCGCGCGCTGAAGACGCAGGCGGCGCGCTGGCTCGATTGAGCCCGAGTGGGGCGGCACGAAAAAATGGCGCCCAATGGGCGCCATTTGCATTCGTGGCGGGAAGCGGGAGCGCTGCGCGAGGCAAGGCGCGATTAGATCGCCTGCAGGCCTTCGAAATCGAGGATATGCACGATGCGGCCCTGCATCGACAGCAGGCCGTTGCGCTGGAACTTCGACAGCGTGCGGCTGACGGTTTCGAGCGTGATGCCGAGGTAGCTGCCGATTTCCTCGCGCGTCATGCGCAGGTTGAACTCGGTGGACGAGTAACCGCGCGCGAGGTAGCGCCGCGACACGTCGAGCAGGAACGCGGCCACGCGTTCGTCGGCGTTCAGGGAGCCGAGCAGGATCGACTGGGTGGTTTCGCGCACCAGTTGCTCGCTCATCAGCTTGAGCACGCGTGCCTGCAAGGTGCTGGTTTCGGAGCAGAGCGAGCGCAGCGGGGCATAGGGGATCACGCAGACGGTGCTGTCCTCGAGCGCGACGGCGGTGCGCGGGTGCTGGTTGTCGGCGATGCCGTCGAGGCCGAGCGGCTCGCCGGCGAGATGGAGGCCGGCCACCTGCTCGCGGCCGTCGTGACGCGTGGCGACCGACTTCAGCGCGCCCGAGCGCACCGCGTAGAGACTGTCGAAGCTGTCGCCCTCGCGGAACAGCGCATCGCCGCGACGGACCGGGCGTGCCAGGCAGATGACCGTCTCGAGCCGTTCGACGGCATCGTTGCTCAGGCCTTGCGGCACGCAGAGATGGCGCATCGAGCAGGTCGAGCAGTGCGCGGCCTGGTGAGGGGACCAGGAGGGGGAGGGACGGGAGCGGACGGGGGACAGCGGGGTAGGGGTCAGCATGTGGTGCTCGCACAAGGGAATCACAACGGGGTCATTGTCCCACCGGGTTTTCCATGAGCTGAGCGGCAAAACGCCGCGACGCGAGCTGCGTCGCGGTTGCGTTACGGCAAGGCAATCAGGTTTCCGAATTGTCCGGTTCGGCGGCGGCCGCCGGCGGATGCGAGGCGGCCGAGGGGATCAGCAGCACCGGCAGCGAGGCCTGCCGCAGGCATTGCTCGGCGATGCTGCCGAGCACCAGGCGCTTGAAGCCGCGGCGCCCGTGCGTGCCGAGCACCAGCAGGTCGGCCTGGTACTCCTTGGCGGCCTCGAGGATCAGCGAGGAGACGTCGGCCAGCGTGGTGGCCTCGCCGGTCAGCACGTCGCCCTTCACGCCGGCGTCCTGCATGCGCTGCGCGAATTCGCGGGTCAGGTCGCCGCCCTGCTCGATCAGTTGCGCGCGCAGCACCGAGGGATCGTAGCCGGGCACGTTGTAGTAGAGGGTCGCGTTCTCGACCGCGTAGAACGCGCGCAGCGTGGCGCGTTCGGAGCGCGCGAGCGCGAGGGCGGAGTCGAATGCATGACGCGAGGTTTCACTGCCGTCGACTGCGACGAAGATGCGCTGGTACATGGTGGCTCCGTGGTGCGTTGAATGAGGGACCGGCCGAGGCCGGGCGGCGTGTGTGCCTTGCTGGATGGGAGCGTATACGAACGGGCCCCGGCTTGCAGTGCCGTGGATCAAACGCGATTCCGGGAGCCGCGCGGTTCGTATCGCATGATGCGGCGCATCGAGGGACATCGAACGGCGCATCGAGGCCGGCGTGGAGATTTCACGATGTGGGCCGATCGTGAACGCGGCGGCGCGCGCCGATCGGTGAAAACCCCGCCTTCGGACGGCGAGACGCCCGAGGCGCGGCGCGTGCGCGATCGTCCAGTATCGGCGGGTTTTATTTCAACTAGAAGGCACCGGGACGACAGAGTATGATTCCCTTTCGAGACGGCGCGGCGGCACGTGCCGGCCGCGCGGCTCCTGCCCGCAACGGGCACCGCGGCACCCTTAACGGACGGCAGTGAAGAAGAACGCAAGGGACTTAAGGTGGGCGCACTCATGCACTCGACGACGACGGCATTCACGCATCGCGGCTATCTGTTGAATTGCGCCCCGGCGCGTGCCAGCGACGGTTCGTTCCAGCCTTACGTGGTCATCTCCCGATCCAGCGACGGCGAATTGGTCGCGAATCGTTTTTTTCCATCCGATCTCCATTTCGGCGACGAAGGCGATGCGATCGCGCATGCGCGTGACTGGGCCGTGCGCTGGATCGATGCGAGCAGCATGACGGTCTAGGCGCGCGCTTCCCGCGCCCGCCACGCCCTGGTTTCCCGATCGCGAGCCGCGCGGGCCTGGCCCGACGTCATCGCGCATGCCTCGCCGCCGCAACGGAGCGCATCGGCGCCCGGCGCGGGCCGCGTTTCGCGGGCGCGGACGAAACGCGGTAATCTTGTCGATCCTGTCATTCACCTTTTTCAAACAGCGCGCCCGTTCGTTACGCATGTTACGCACGGCCGTCCACCGCACCATGTCGAAATCGTCCGCTTCGTCCCTCACCCGCGGCTGGGGTCTTGAGCAAATCGTCGCCGAACTGCGCGAGTCGCGCGAAACGCTGCATCGCACGCGGCACCCGCGCGGCATTCGCGAACTGCCCTCGCGTGACGCGATCTGCAAGATTGTGACCGGCCTGCGCGCCTCGCTGTTTCCGACGCATTACGGCGCACCCGACCTGACCGACGAGAGCGTCGATTTCTACGTCGGCCACACGCTGGAGAGCACCCTGCGCGTGCTGCACGAACAGGTGCGCCGCGCGCTGCCGTTCCTGCCCGAGTACGCCGATGCGGAGCCGGGCGCGCTCGACGAACGCGCATTCGAGATCGCGCGCACCTTCGGCGAGCAACTGCCGGCGATCCGCGCGCTGCTGGTCAGCGATATCCAGGCCGCCTACGCGGGCGACCCCGCCGCGCAGCACATCACCGAGATCCTGCTCTGCTACCCCGGCGTGCTGGCGATGATGCACCACCGCCTCGCGCATGCGCTGCACAAGCTCGGCGTGCCGCTGCTGGCGCGCTTCATCAACGAGATCGCGCATTCGGCCACCGGCATCGACATCCACCCCGGCGCGACCATCGGGCCGAGTTTCTTCATCGACCACGGCACCGGCGTGGTGATCGGCGAGACCGCCATCATCGGCGAGCGCGTGCGCGTCTACCAGGCCGTCACGCTCGGCGCGAAGAGCTTCCCCGCCGACGGCGACGGCACGCTGGTGAAGGGCAACGCGCGCCACCCGA
Source organism: Burkholderia sp. SJZ089 (assembly GCF_007828315.1). Classification (NCBI taxonomy): domain Bacteria; kingdom Pseudomonadati; phylum Pseudomonadota; class Betaproteobacteria; order Burkholderiales; family Burkholderiaceae; genus Burkholderia; species Burkholderia sp. SJZ089. The sequence goes on from NZ_VIUM01000003.1 coordinate 131,758, forward strand.
TCGTCGAGGACGACGTGGTGATCTATGCCGGCGCGACCATCCTCGGGCGCGTCACGATCGGGCGCGGCTCGGTGATCGGGGGCAACGTCTGGCTCACGCACAGCGTGCCGCCGGGCAGCAGCGTGGCCCAGGGCAAGGTACGCGAGGGCGAGCGCGGCGCCGGCGAGAACGGCGAGGCGCAAGCCTAGGCAGGAGGCACGAAAAACAGGCGCCGCGTTCGCGGCGCCTGTTTCAAACGGCATCGAAGGTGAGGTTTTTCGGGAGGCGCCGAGATCGAGGGCGATGCGCCGCGAGCAACGATCAAGCCGCTTGATCAGGGTTCCGAAGCAAGGCGCCTTCGAGCCAGGCGCTTGACGCTGTCGTTCGACTCAACTGCCGCGCGCCGGCGAGCGATGCTTGTAGAGCACGTCCTGGTCGACGCGAATCAGGTTCTGTCCCGCATCCACCACGAAATCCACGCCGTTGTAGGCGCTGCCCGTCAGCAGCAGGATCGCGTTGGCGACATCCTCGGGCCCCGCGATGCGCGCCAGCGGCGTGGAGGCGCGGCTCGCATGCTCGAAATCGGCCTCGGTCTGGTCGTCGCTGGGCAGCATCAGTCCCGGGAACACCGCGTTGACACGCAGCACCGGCGCGGCCGACATCGCCAGCATCTGGGTCAGGTTGCCGAGCGCGGCCTTCGCGACCGTGTAGCTGAAGTGGTCGCGATGGAAGTTCTCCTTGATCTTCTGGTCGATCACGTTGATCACCACGCCCTGCCGGCCGGCGGCCTTGGCACGCTCGTAGAAGGCCCGGGCGAGCAGGATCGGCGCGCGGCAGTTGACGGTCCAGGCGCTGTCGAAGGCGGCCAGGTCGAAGCCCGGGAAGTGGTCCTGCCAGAACACCGAGGCGTTGTTGACCAGCACGTCGAGCCGCCCGAAGCGGGCGTGGACAGCCGCGATCAGCGCGTCGCAGGCCGCGGCGTCGGCCAGGTCGGCCTGCAGCGCGATGGCCTCGCCGCCGTCCGTGCCGATCTCGTCGACGGCCTCGGCGGCCGCCTCGGCCGAGCGGTCGTAGTGGACCGCGACGCGATAGCCGCGCGCGCCGAAGTGCCTGGCGAAGGCGCGGCCCGCGCGACGCGCGGCGCCCGTCACCAGCACCACGGGCGCCTCGCGCAGGTCGGTGTCGTGCGGCATCACGTGTTCGTCAGGTTGACCGAGGACGGATTCGACACGATCGAGAGGAATTCGCGACGCGTGGACGGATCGGTGCGGAAGGTGCCGAGCATGCGCGAGGTGACCATCTCGACGCCGGGCTTGTGGATGCCGCGCGTGGAGATGCACTGGTGGGCGGCTTCGAGGATCACGCCCACGCCCTTGGGCTGCAGCACCTCGAACAGCGTGTCGGCGATCTGCACCGTCATCTTTTCCTGGATCTGCAGGCGCTTGGCGAAGGCGTCCACCAGCCGCGCCAGCTTCGAGATGCCGACCACGCGGTGGTTCGGCAGGTAGGCCACGTGCGCGCGCCCGATGATCGGCACCATGTGGTGCTCGCAATAGCTCTCGAAGCGGATGTCCTTCAGCACGATCATCTCGTCGTAGCCTTCCACCTCGCTGAAGGTGCGCGCGAGGATGTCCTTCGGCTCGAGCTGGTAGCCCTTGAAGAATTCCTCGTAGGCGCGCGCCACGCGCGCGGGCGTGTCGAGCAGGCCCTCGCGGGCGGGATCGTCGCCGGCCCAGCGCAGCAGGACGCGCACGGCGTCCTCGGCTTCGGCGCGGCTCGGGCGCTCGACGATCTGAGTGGTCTTGCCGGCCACGGGCTCGGCTGCCGCCTTGCCGGCGGTCTTGCGTTTGGACATGCTCTCGGGCTCCTAGGATTGCCGCCTGGCGCGGCTGACCGGGCATTGTTTCATGGTTTTGACGCCGATGCCGCGCCTTGCCCCGGATAGGGTTATTCGACGGCGCCCGCAGGGCTTCATTTCGGCCATTCGTCCAGCGCGTCGTTGAACAGATCGGCCACCATGCCGCGCAGCCAGGCCGTGCGCGGATCGTTGTGGTACTTGCGATGCCAGTGCTGGCGCAGGTCGAAGCGCGGCAGCGGCAAGGGCGGCTCGACCAGGGTGATCGAGGCGTGCTCGGCCGCGTAGGCATAACCGATCGCGTGCGGCACGGTGGCGATCAGGTCGGTGCGGCCCAGGATGAAGGGCAGGCTCATGAAGTGCGGCGTCTCCAGCACCGCGCGCCGCTGCAGCCGCGCCTTCGCCAGGTGCTGCTCGAGGATCTCCTGGCTGCGCCCCTCGGCGCGCACCACGGCGTGGCCGCAGGCGAGGAACTGCTCCAGCGTGAGCGGCTTGCCGGCCAGCGGATGGCCGCGTCGCATCAGGCAGATGAAGCGATGCGTGAACAGACGCTGCTGGAAGAAGTTGCTGCCGCCCAGGTCGGGGAAATAGCCGATCGCCAGGTCGACGCTGCCTGCCTCCAGCCCGCGCTCGATCTCCGCGTGCGGCAGCGACACCGAGCGCAGGTTCGCGCGCGGCGCGCGCCGCGCCAGTTCCTGCAGCAGCCTGGGCAGGAACACGATCTCACCGACGTCGGACAACGCGATCGAGAAGGTGCTGGTATCGGTCGCCGGATCGAAGTCGTGCGGCGCGACCAGCCCGCGGCGGATCTGCGCGAGCGCGTCGCGCGCGGCCGGCACCAGGGCCAGCGCGCGCGGCGTCGGCTCCATGCCGCGCGAGGTGCGCACGAACAAGGGATCGCCGAAATGCTCGCGCAGCCGGCCCAGCGCCGCGCTCACGCGCGGCTGGCTGACGCCGAGCAGGTCGCCGGCGCGGCTCACGTTGCGCGTCTCGTCGAGCGCCACCAGGTAGGGAATCAGGTTCAGGTCGAGTTCGGACATGCCTCACCACTATCGGAATTCGATATGGAACATATCTCCAAAATGGCATTGCCGCATAGTCGGCGAAGCCCGAACATCCGTTTCACTAATCGAATCAATGTTCAGGAGGCGAACAATGCGTACCCAGGTCGCGATTGTCGGCGCCGGCCCCGCCGGGCTGCTGCTTTCCCATCTTCTTCGCCTGCAGGGCATCGACGCGGTGCTGGTCGAGGCGCGCTCGCGCGAGTATTGCGAGAACCGGATCCGCGCCGGCGTGCTGGAGCAGGGCACTGTCGACACGCTCAACGAAGCCGGGCTCGGCGAGCGCATGCGCAGCCAGGGGCTGGTGCATCACGGCATCGAGCTGCTGTTCTCGGGCGAGCGGCACCGCATCGACCTGTCGGCGCTGACGGGCGGCCGCGCGATCACCGTCTACAGCCAGCACGAGGTGGTGCGCGACCTGATCGCCGCCGGCATCGAGCAGGGCCACGCGATGCATTTCGAGGTGAGCGAGGTGGCGCTGCACGAGGTGACCGGCGAACGGCCGGCCGTTACCTTCCGGCGCCAGGACGGCGTGGCCGAGCGCATCGATTGCGACTTCATCGCCGGCTGCGACGGCTTCCACGGCATCGCGCGGCAGACTATCCCCGAGGCGCTGCAGCGCTGCTACGAGCGCGTTTATCCCTTTGCCTGGCTCGGCATCCTGGCCGACGCGGCGCCCTCGCTCGACGAGCTTGTCTACGCCCATCACGAGCGCGGTTTCGCGCTGTTCTCGATGCGCTCGCCCAGCGTCACGCGGCTCTACCTGCAATGCCGTCCCGACGAGGATCTCGCGCAATGGTCCGACGCGCGAATCTGGGACGAACTGCACACGCGCTTCTCGAACCGCACCGGCTGGACGCCGACCGAAGGCGCGATCACGCAAAAGAGCGTCACGCCGATGCGCAGCTTCGTGTGCGAGACCATGCGCCATGGCCGGCTGCTGCTGGCCGGCGACGCCGCCCATATCGTGCCGCCGACCGGCGCCAAGGGCATGAACCTGGCGGTGGCCGACGTGCGGACGCTGTCGCGGGCGCTGGCGGCCCACTATCGCGGCGACCACGCGCCGCTTGAGAACTATTCGTCGACCTGCCTGGAACGCGTCTGGCGCGCCGAGCACTTCTCCTACTTCATGACCAACATGCTGCATGCCTCGCCCGAGGACACGCCCTTCGTCGATCGCCTCAAGCTGGCCGAGCTGAAGTACGTGACGCGCTCGCCTGCGGCGGCGCGCGCGCTGGCCGAGAACTACGTCGGCCTGCCCTTCGACGACGCGGCCGCCTCCGCATCACCCCGCCTTGACAAGGCCGCGAGCGAGATTCTATGATCGCCGCATCGTTCGCTAATCGAATCTGAGTTCGAAATACGAACAAATCGGGCCAAGGACGGCCCGGTGCGGCGTGCTTCCGGAGGAGTCCGGCGCGCTGTCCGACGCGCGCGTGGCGCGGCGCGGATTCCCTCAGGAAGAGCCATGGTCAACAAGATTTTCGATTCCCTGCAGTCGGCGGTGGCCGACATCCACGACGGCGCGACGGTCATGATCGGCGGCTTCGGCACGGCCGGCATGCCGTCCGAGCTGATCGACGCGCTCATCGCGCACGGCGCGCGCGATCTGACGATCGTCAACAACAACGCCGGCAACGGCGAGACGGGCCTGGCGGCGCTGCTGAAGGCCAAGCGCGTGCGCAAGATCATCTGCTCGTTCCCGCGCCAGGCCGATTCGCAGGTGTTCGACGCGCTCTACCGCGCCGGCGAGATCGAGCTGGAGCTGGTGCCGCAAGGCAACCTGGCCGAGCGGATCCGCGCGGCGGGCGCCGGCATCGGCGGTTTCTTCACGCGCACCGGCTACGGCACGCGGCTGGCCGAGGGCAAGGAGACGCGCGAGATCGACGGCAAGCAGTATGTGCTCGAGACGCCGATCCACGCCGATTTCGCGCTGATCAAGGCCTTCAAGGGCGATCGCTGGGGCAACCTGGTGTATCGCAAGACGGCGCGCAACTTCGGGCCGGTGATGGCCAGCGCCGCGAAGACCACCATCGTGCAGGTCTCGCAGGTGGTCGACCTGGGCGGGCTCGATCCCGAACACATCGTGACGCCGGGCATCTTCGTGCAACGCGTCGTCGAAGTGCCGCAAGCCGTGCATGCGGCCGAACTCGGCGCGCAAGCCGCCTGAACCCGGAGGACACCACCATGAAACGACTGACCCGCGATGAGATGGCGCAACGCGTCGCCCAGGACATCCCCGAAGGCGCCTACGTGAACCTCGGCATCGGCGTGCCGACCCTGGTGGCCAACCACCTCGGCGCCGACAAGGAAATCTTCCTGCACAGCGAGAACGGCGTGCTCGGCATGGGCCCGGCGCCCGAGGCCGGCCATGAGGACGACGAACTGATCAACGCCGGCAAGCAGCACGTCACGCTGCTGACCGGCGGCGCGTTCTTCCACCACGCCGATTCCTTCGCGATGATGCGCGGCGGCCATCTCGACTACTGCGTGCTCGGCGCCTTCCAGGTGTCGGCCAAGGGCGACCTGGCCAACTGGCACACCGGCGCGCCCGACGCGATCCCCGCCGTCGGCGGCGCGATGGACCTGGCGATCGGTGCCAAGCAGGTGTTCGTGATGATGGAGCACCTGACCAAGCAGGGCGAGAGCAAGGTGGTGGCCGAGTGCTCGTATCCCGTCACCGGGATCGGCTGCGTGACGCGCATCTATACCGATCTCGCCGTGCTCGACGTGACGGCCGAAGGCCTCGCCGTGCGCGAGATCTTCACCGACCTGTCGTTCGACGAACTGCAGGCGCTGACGGGCGTGCCGCTCGTCGACGCCACCGAACGCGCGGCCGCGTAAGCGCCGCTGTTTCCAGACTTTCCCGTTCTTCCAGGCGCCTGCCTGCCGATGGCCCCGCGCGACACGCCGCTTCCCGCGTCGCGCGGGGCCATTCGCCGTGCGCGCAAGGCGGCGCGCTTCGGTGGACAATAGGCGCTCCCGGCCCTTCCCGACCTGCTGACCATTCCATGTTCGAAGACAGTGCCCGACTGACCTCCCTGATCGGCGGCGATGCCACGCTGATGCGCATCTGGTCGCCCGCCGCCACCCTGCAGCGAATGCTCGACGTCGAGGCCGCGCTGACGCGCGCGCTGGCTGCCCACGGCGTGATTCCCGCCGCGGCGGTGGCGCCGATCGTGGCGGCCTGCCGTGCCGAGCGGCTCGATGCCGAGGCGCTGGCGCGCGACGCGGCGCTCGGCGGCAATCTTGCGATCCCGCTCGTCAAGCAGTTGACCGCGCGCGTCAAGGACGACGATGCCGAGGCGTCCAAGTTCGTCCACTGGGGCGCCACCAGCCAGGACATCATCGACAGCGGCCTGGTGCTGCAGTTGCGCGACAGCTTCGATGCGATCGAGCCGCTGCTCGATGCCGTGTGCAGCTCGCTGGCCGCGCTGGCCCGCGCGCATCGCGACACGCCGATGATCGGCCGCACCTGGTTGCAGCAGGCGCTGCCGATCACGCTCGGCCTGAAGTTCGCGCAATGGCTCGATACGCTGGGCCGCCATCGCCGGCGGCTCGCCGCGTTGCGCGGCGAGGTGCTGGTGCTGCAGTTCGGCGGCGCGGCCGGCACCCTGGCCAGCCTGCGCGACGCCGCGCCGAAGGTGGCTGCTGCGCTCGCCGAGGACCTGCGACTGACGCTGCCCGAGGTGCCCTGGCACACGCAGCGCGATCGCATCGCCGAAACCGCTTCGTTCCTCGCGATGGTGATCGGCACGCTCGGCAAGATCACGCGCGATATCTCGCTGCAGATGCAGACCGAGATCTGCGAGCTGGCCGAGCCGGCCGCGGCCGGCAAGGGCGGTTCCTCGACCATGCCGCACAAGCGCAACCCGGTCGGCTGCGCGGCCGTGCTGAGCGCAGCCGTGCGCGCGCCGGGGCTGCTCGCCACGGTATTCGCGGGGATGGTGCAGGAGCACGAACGCGCGCTTGGCGGCTGGCAGGCCGAATGGGAGGCGCTGCCCGAGCTGGCGCGCCTGGCCGGCGGCGCGCTGGCCCAGGTGGCGCAGATCGTCGGCGGCCTGCAGGTCGATACCGCGCGGCTGGCCGCCAATCTCGACGCCACGCGCGGCCTGGTGCTCGGCGAGGCCGTGATGCTCGCGCTCGGCGACCGGATCGGCCGGCTCGACGCGCATCACCTGGTCGAGCAGGCCTCGAAGGAGGCGGTGCGCTCGAACCGAACCCTGCATGACGTGCTGGCCGCCGATCCCGTCGTTTCCGCGCAGCTCGCGCCCGAGGCGCTGGCGCGGCTGCTCGATCCCGCTCATTACGTCGGCGAGGCCGGTGCCTTCGTCGATGCCGTGCTCGCGCGTCACGCGAGCGGCAATTAAGGAGAACTAGTGATGCCTTTTGCTTCTGTCAACGGCGTGAAGCTGCATTACCGAATCGATCGTGCCGCGAACGCCGAGGCGCCGTGGCTGGTGTTTTCGAATTCGCTCGGCGCGGACCTGTCGATGTGGGCCGCCCAAGTCGATGCGCTGGGCGCGCATTTCAACCTGCTGCGCTACGACACGCGCGGCCACGGCCACTCGGAAGCGCCGGCCGGCTCATACACGATCGACCAGCTCGCCGGCGACGTGATCGGCCTGCTCGATCACCTGGGGATCGAGCGCGCCCATTTCTGCGGCATCTCGATGGGTGGGCTGACCGGCGCCGCATTGGCCGCGCGTCATCCGCGGCGCATCGGGCGCGCGGTGCTGGCCAACACCGCGGCCAAGATCGGCTCGCCCGAGGTATGGGGGCCGCGCGCGGCGAAGGCGCGCGACGAAGGCATGCGCGCGCTGGTCGACGCGGTGCTGCAGCGCTGGTTCAAGAAGGAATTCTTCGCGGCCGAGCCGCGTCTGGTCGACGTGGTGCGCGACACCTTCGTGCACAACGACAAGCAGGGTTATGCCGCCAACTGCGACGCGCTGAACGCGGCCGACCTGCGCGAGGAAGTGAAGGGCATCGCGCTGCCGGTGCTGGTGGTGACGGGGGCGCACGACATGTCGACGCCGCCCGCGCTGGGCCGCGAGCTGGCTGCCGCGATTCCGGGTGCGAAGCACGTCGAGTTCGACGCCGCGCATATCTCCAACATCGAATGCGCCGAAGGTTTCAACCGCGCGCTGATCGAATTCCTGACCGCCTGACGGAGCCGCAAGATGGACGAGAAACAACGCTACGAAGACGGCCTGGGCGTGCGCCGCGCCGTGCTCGGCGAGGCCCATGTCGATCGCTCGCTGGCCAATCGCAACGAGTTGACCACGGAATTCCAGGATCTGATCACGCGTTATGCCTGGGGCGAGATCTGGACGCGCGAGGGCCTGCCGCGTCACACGCGCAGCCTGCTGACGATCTCGATGATGGTGGCCCTCAATCGCGGCGAGGAACTGGCGCTGCATCTGCGCGCGGCCAAGAACAACGGCGTGACGCGCGACGAGATCAAGGAAGTGCTGATGCAGACCGCGATCTATTGCGGCGTGCCGGCGGCGAATTCGGCTTTCCACCTGGCCGACCGGATCTTCAAGGAAGAGGACGCGGGCGGCGCCGCCTGAGCGGCTCGCCCGCCAGGGCGAGGCAGGCGCCGGCAAGACGGCGCCGTTGCTCGAACGACATGAAAACGGGGCGGCATTTGCCGCCCCGTTTTCATTCCTCGGCGTCGTGGATCTTGGCGAACTGGCGCAGATAGGCACGCAGCGCCGACTCGACACAGCGGCGATCGGCCGAGGTGGCCGTGCGCATCGTGTGCTCGTCGCCGAACAGGGTGCGCGGCGCGATATAGGTGCCCACCTCGCTGTGCTCGCGCAGCACGCGGATGTGATGCGTGTTCGGATGATATTCGGCCCGCCAGTGCAGGCCTTCGATGCGGTCGCCGGCTTTCATGGTGTGCTTCATCGGACCCTCCTGCCCGGGCGGGCGCGCCGTCGACGCGCCAGCGTCCGGGACCGACCAGCCTACGCCTGCACGCGGCGGCCGACAACCGGAAATGCCGCGCGCCGGCATGCCGGATTCGGGGTCAGGCGGCCAGCAGCCTGGCGAACAGCGGATAGAGCGAAGCCACCAGCAGGATCGCCATGGTCACGTTGAACATGCGCAGCCGCCGCGGGTTCGACAGGAAGCCGCGCATGCCCTGGCCGAACGCGGCCCACACGCCGATGCAGGGAAAGCCCACCAGGATGAACACCAGCGCCATGCCGATCGCATTGGTGCCGTAGCTGGCCGAGAGCTGGACCGTGGTGGCGGCGGTCAACACCATCATCCAGGCCTTCGGGTTGACGAGCTGGAACAGCGCGGCCTCGACGAAGGTCATCGGGCGCGACTTGCCCTGGTTGGCGTTCACCTGGCCCGAGGTACCGATCTTCCAGGCCAGGTAGAGCAGGTAGGCGATGCTGGCGACCTCGAGCACCGTGTAGAGCACGGGCAGTTGCGCGAAGGCCTCGCCCAGGCCGAAACCCACCGCCACCATCATGATCGCCACCCCCGTGCTGATGCCGGCCATGTGCGGCAGCGTGCGACGGAAGCCGAAATTGACGCCGGATGCCAGCAGCATGGTGTTGTTCGGGCCTGGCGTGATCGACGTCACGAGTGCGAACAGCATGCCGGCCGGCAGCGCGCTCAGGGTGATGATGTTCATGGGTGCCTCTCGAGACCGGGAATGGGAAACAGTCGGGGAAGAGGCAGTGTAGCGACAGTTATCTGTACAGTACCGATACAGTTTGGAGGGATGGCAGCGATACGGCGCGGCTGGCTGGATGGCGATGTGTGCCGAGGCTTGCCTGATGGAGCTTGGTCTGGCGGAGATCTCGTGACCCTGTCCGGAACGTCCTGTCCGCATGACTGACGAGCAAGACCGCCAGTTTTCTCGTTCGTTTATCTGATATTCAGCTATTCTTGAAATAGCTGGAATGCAGATATATTGCGCATATCTGAATTTCAGATAAACTCGAAAAATCTGGAATCAGGATATTTTTCGTCATGGCCTTGATCCTCGCGCCCCAGAAGCTGATGTCGGCCCTGCAACTCGGGCAGTTGCTGAAGAGCGCCCGCAAGCGGCGCAAGCTCACGCAAGCGCAAGTGGGGACACGCCTGGGCCTGAGCCAGAACCGCATCTCCCATCTCGAACAGCATCCCGAGGAACTGAGCTTCCGGCAACTGCTGGGCTGGTGCGCTGTCGTGGGACTGGAACTGCGGCTCGGCGAGCCCGATCATTCGCCGCCTGGCGACGAACTGGAGTGGTGAGATGGGGCGCCGCTCGCACAGTCAGACACTGGCCCTCTGGGCCAATGGCGAACCGGTCGGACGCTGGACCGTCACGGCGCGCGGCGAGATGGAGCTGCGCTATGACGACGCCTGGTTTCGCTCCCCCCGGGGGCGGCCGCTCTCCCTGTCGCTGCCTTTCACGGTCGGCAACGCGGCGATACGCGGCCCCGCCGTCTCCCATTACTTCGAAGGCCTGCTGCCCGACAGCGACACGATTCGCAAACGTGTCGCCGCCCGCTTCCGGACCGGCTCCACCGACGCGTTCGATCTTCTGCGTGTCATCGGGCGCGATTGTGTCGGCGCATTGCAACTGCTGCCCGAGGGTGAGATGCCACAGGGTATCGATCGCATCGACGGCATCGCGCTGGACGAGGAGGCGATCGAGCGGCATCTGCTGGAAATGGTCACACCTGATCGCTTCGCGGGCGCGCGCGATCCCGACGACGATTTCCGGATCTCGCTGGCCGGTGCCCAGGAAAAGGACGCCTTCCTGTGGTGGAACGGTCGATGGATGAAGCCGCGCGGCGCCACGCCTACCACCCATATCTTCAAGCTGCCGCTGGGTCTGATCGGCGGCCGGCGCGCCGATTTCAGCACCTCGGTGGACAACGAGTGGCTGTGCCTGCGCCTGTTCAAGGCCTATGGCCTGCCGACCGCCAGCGCAAGCATCGCCGCTTTCGGGACCCAGCGCGTGCTGGTGGTCGAACGTTTCGATCGCATCGTCTCGTCGAACGGTTCGCGCCTGCTTCGCCTGGTCCAGGAGGACTTCTGTCAAGCCACCGCCACGTCACCGCTGCTCAAATATGAAAACGAAGGTGGGCCCGGCCTGAAGGCCTTGTTCGAGCTCGTCCATCAATCGCGCGACGCCGAGCGCGACCTGCGCACGCTGATGGCGACACAGATTCTGTTCTGGCTGCTGCGTGCGCCCGACGGTCATGCCAAGAATTTCAGCATCCAGTTGCAAGGCGGCGATGCGGGAGGGTTTCGTCTCACCCCGATCTACGACGTGATGTCCGCCTATCCGGTGATGGGCGACGGGCCGAATCAATGGGCCGCGCGGGACATCAAGCTGGCGATGGCGCTGCTCGGCAGGAATCGCCACTATCAGGTGCAGACCATTCGACGCCGGCATTTCAACAGCACGGCGCGCAAGCTCGGTTATGGCGACGACGCCGAGCCTCTGATCCAGGAACTGATCGCACGTACGCCGGCGGCCATCGAGCAGGTAGCGGCCGAACTGCCGGGCGGATTTTCGCAACGCGTGGCCGATACGGTACTGGGCGGCTTGCTGAGTGCCGCGCGGGAGCTCGAGCGAATGACGCCGGATTGAGGTTCGCAGCATGCATGCGATCGTCGGTGACGCCGAGGGCGGTTCAGCGGTGCTCGCGCGATCGCGCGCCGCTATCGCCCGCGCGCCGCCTTGCGTCCCCTGGCTTCCGCCGTCGCCAGTTCACGCGCATCCAGCACGTAATCGCGCGAGCCGGCCAGCCGCTCGACGCCGAGGTCGATGAAGGCGCGCACCCGCGACGGCTGCGCCGTGCGGCTGCCGTAATAGAGGTAGACGCTCATGTGATCGGCCGCGTGTCGAGAGAGCAGCGGCACCAGCCGCCCGGCACGGATCAGCGGCGCCGCCGACAGGCCCGACAACAGCCCGATCACCTGCCCCGACAGGACCGCCTCGGTTTCCAGTTGCGCATCGTTGGTCGACAGCATCGGCGGCAGCTCATGCCGGATCACCTCTTCGCCGACCCGCAGCAGCCAGGGCAGCACGCGGCCGCTGCCGGGATGGCGGAACACGCTGCAGCGATGCGAGGCGAGCTGCTCGATCGACGCCGGCGCGCCGTACGCGGCCAGGTAGGCCGGCGCCGCGCAGACGATCAGTTGCAGGGCGAACAGGCGGCGCGCGGTGAGCTCGTCCTCCAGCGTGGTGCCGATGCGGAAGCCGACATCGATGCGATCCCGCGCCCAGTTGCCGATGCGATCGTCGAGCGTCACGTCGGGCTGGATCCCGGGATGGCGCCGGCAGAATTCGTCGACCAGCGGCCAGAGCACCGGCAGGAACGAGTATTTCGGCGCGACGATGCGTAGCTGCCCGGCGATCTCGTCCTTCGCGATGCGCGCGCGGTCGATGGCGCGCGCCAGCGCCGCCAGCGCGGGCTGCGTGGTTTCGAGGAACTGCTGGCCTTCGTGGGTGAGCGCGAGGCTGCGGGTGGTGCGATGCAGAAGGCGCACGCCGAGCCGTTTCTCGAGCGTGGCCAGCGCCTGGCTGGCGGCTTGCGGGCTGATGCCCTGCGCGGCCGCGGCGCGCCACCTCGCCGCGCGGGGCGCGCGCGTGGTACTCGGCGCGCGGCGCATCGAGCGCCTGCAGCAACTGGTCGAGGAATTGAGCGGGCAGGGCGCGCGTGCGCTGGCCTTCGCGGCCGACGTGACCGTGCGCGAACAGGTCGAGCGGCTCGTCGACGGCGCGGTGCAGGGCTTCGGCCGTATCGACGTGATGATCAACAACGCGGGGCTGATGTCGCTCGCGCCGCTGGAGCGCCGGAAGGTCGACGAATGGGATCGCATGATCGACGTGAACCTGAAGGGCGTGTTGTACGGCGTCGCGGCGGCGCTGCCGCACATGCAGCGCCAGATGTCGGGCAGGTGATCAACGTGTCGTCGGTGGCGGGCCACAAGCTGATGCTCAACGGCGCCGTCTACAGCGCCACCAAGCACGCGGTCGGAGCCCTGTCCGAAGGCCTGAGGCAGGAGATCAAGCCCTGGAACATCCGCACCACGGTGATCTCGCCGGGTGCCGTGGACACCGAGCTGCCGGGCGGCGTGAGCGAGCCCGATATCGCGCGCGGCCTGGGCGACTTCTATGCGGCCAACGCGATTTCCGCCGACTCCTTCGCGCGCGCGCGGTGGCCTTCGCCATTGCCCAGCCCGAGGACATGGACGTCAACGAGATCCTGTTCCGGCCGACCCGGCAACTGCCCTGAGGCATGGCGATGCGGCTTCGACATCGACGAATCGAGCCGCATCGCGATCACCGAAACAACTCGCGCAATTGAATACGACTATGCGCAATGCGAATCCTTATTCGCAATAAACATTCCAGATAATAAATCTTCATATCGAAAAGACCGCGTGCTAAGCTCGCTCCGCCATATGCCGAGCCGCCTCGACAGCAAGCGAATTCGAGATTCATTTCAACTCGCGGCCGGCTCGGAATGACTATTCAAAAAAATACAAGAAAAAGCCTGTGCGGCTTTCATTGAAGCCCTCTCGCGGATGGTGCAGGCGGATGCCCGGCCTGGGATGTCGGCGTGAAAACGATGGAATTTTTCGACGGAAAACCCGCGTTTTCAAATACGGAGAGATTCATATGTTGAAGCTTCGTCACGTCAGCTTGACGCTCATTGCCACCGCGGTCACTTCGCTGGCCGCCTGCGGCGGCGACGACGGCGCCTCGCCCGGCAGCCTCGCGCTCGCGCAGAGCTCGGTGGCCGGCGCCAAGGCCAGCACCTTCGCCACCTCGAACACGCCCGACTTCGGCCCGAACGTGGTCGTGTTCGATCCGAGCATGTCGAGCGCCTCGATCCAGTCGCAACTCGACAATGCCTTCAATTCGCAATTGCGCAGCCCCACCGCGCAATTCGGGTCGCAACGTTATGCATTCCTGTTCAAGCCGGGCAGCTATAACAACATCAATGCCAATGTCGGTTTCTATACGGCTATCGCCGGGCTCGGCAAGAATCCCGACGACACGGCCATCAGCGGCAGCGTGAATGTCGACAGCGGCTGGAATTACGGCGATCAGTCGAATGCGACGCAGAATTTCTGGCGCTCAGTGGAGAATCTCGCGGTGTCGCCCAACGGCGGCACCGATCGCTGGGCGGTCTCGCAGGCCGCGCCGATGCGGCGGGTCCATATCCGGGGCAACCTGACGCTCGGGCCGTCGAACCAGGGCGACGGGCAGGGTTATGCCAGCGGCGGCTACATCGCCGACAGCAAGATCGACGGCACCGTGTCCTCGGGTTCGCAGCAGCAGTGGTACACGCGCGACAGCACCATCGGCAACTGGGTCAACGGCGTCTGGAACATGGTGTTCTCCGGCGTGCAGGGCGCGCCCGCGCAATCGTTCCCGGCCACCTGGAACGCGGCGCCGCCCTACACCACGCTCGGCACCACACCGGTCTCGCGCGAGAAGCCCTACCTCTACATCGACAGCGCCGGCAACTACAACGTGTTCGTGCCCGCGCTGCGCAACAACGCCAGCGGCATCACCTGGGCCTCGGGCGCGACGCCCGGCAGCTCGATCCCGATGAGCCAGTTCTACGTCGCGCGTCCGTCCGATACGGCCGCGACCCTCAACGCCGCCCTGCAGCAAGGCCTCAACCTGTTCTTCACGCCCGGCACCTACCACCTGAGCCAGCCGATCGCGATCACGCGCGCCGACACGGTGGTGCTCGGCATCGGCTTCCCGACGCTGACGCCCGACAACGGCGTGAACGCGATGACGGTGGCGGACGTCAACGGCGTGAAGATCTCCGGCCTGCTGTTCGATGCCGGCACCGTGAACAGCAACGCGCTGCTGACGGTCGGCACCGCCGGCTCCTCGGCCAGCCACGCGGGCGATCCGGTCAGCGTGCAGGACGTGTACTTCCGCATCGGCGGGGCGGTGTCCGGCAAGGCCACCAACAGCCTGGTGGTGAATGCCAACGACACGCTGATCGACCATATCTGGGCCTGGCGCGCGGACCACGGCTCGGCGCCGACCGGCTGGACCGTCAACACCGCCGATACCGGCGTGGTGGTGAACGGCGCGAACGTGCTGGCCACCGGCCTGTTCGTCGAGCACTACCAGAAGTACAACGTGCAGTGGAACGGCCAGAACGGCAGGACCATCTTCTTCCAGAACGAGCTGCCCTACGACGTGCCGAACCAGTCCGCCTGGATCAGCCCGGCCGGCAACGGCTACGCGGCCTACAAGGTGGCCGCCGGCGTGACCAGCCACGAGACCTGGGGGATGGGCAGCTACTGCTTCTTCAACGTCAATCCCTCGGTGAACGCGTTGCACGGCTTCGAGGTGCCGCAAACGGCCGGCGTGAAGCTGCATGACACCTTCACGGTATCGCTCGGCGGGGTGGGCACCATCACGCACATCGTCAACAACAGCGGCGCGCAGGCAGCCGGCGTGTCGACCATTCCGGTGAACCTGGTCAGTTATCCGTGACGATCGCGATGCGATGAAGCGTCGACGTGGTGCCGGGGCGCGCTTCTCCGCGTGTCCCGGCACGATCGCGAGGCGGCCTGGACATCTCGGGGTCGTGTGCAGATTTGTCGTCGGCCGCCTGCCGAGTCGGGATCGATTGTGTAGTCCTTCTGATTTTCTTGTCGCGTCTGTGCGCGGCGAACCGATGAGCGTCGCGAGTGGCTAGACTGCGATGCGTTTCGCCATCGCCCGTCGCGAACCAGCGGATGGCGTCATGGCTTGTTCCTCTCCACGAGCCCTGATATCGGAGCCGCTCCTCATGAAAATCGCCCTCGGCTTGTTCGGTGCCGCGCTCGCCCTGGTCGCCGCCTCGGCCCTGCAAGCCTGCGGCGGCGATTCCTCCGCCGCGCCCTCGCCGTCGATCCACGCGGCGGCGCCGCCGGCCGCACTCTCCTCGCGCTGGCAACCCGTCGCCTCCGACACCTGGCAATGGCAATTGCGGGGCAAGCTCAATCGCGGCTACGCCGTCGCGATCTACGACATCGACCTGTTCGACAACAGCGCGCAGACGATTGCCGATCTGCACCAGGCGGGCCGCAAGGTGGTCTGCTATTTCTCGGCCGGCAGTTCGGAAGACTGGCGCCCGGACTTCGGCCAGTTCGCCCCCGCCGACAAGGGCAAGGTGGTCAAGCGCTCGCCGGACAGCGACTGGGAAGGCGAGAACTGGCTCGACACGCGCTCGGCCAATGTCCGCGCGATCATGACGGCGCGTCTGGATCGCGCCGTCGCCAAGGGCTGCGACGGCGTCGAGCCCGACAACGTCGACGCCTACGCGAACGATTCCGGCTTTCCGCTCGCGCCCGCCGACCAGGCCGACTTCAACCGCTTCATCGCCGCCGAGGCGCACCGGCGCAATCTCGCGGTAGGCCTGAAGAACGACGTCGACCAGGTCGCGCTGCTGGCGCCGTCCTTCGATTTCGCCGTCAACGAGGAATGTCACGAACAGGGCGAATGCGACAAGTACGGCCCGTTCACCTCGGCCAACAAGCCGGTCCTGAACGCGGAGTACGAGGCCAGCTACCGGACTTCGGCCGGGCAGCGGGCGCTGTGCGCCGACGCGCGCGCCCGCAAGCTGCGGACCCTGGTGCTGAGCATGGACCTGGACGACAGCTACCGCTTCAGTTGCGATTGATCGGGAATCGAGGGGGCCGGCATGCCGGCCCCCGAAAAAATCCTGATACCTCCATCAGCTCCCTTCTGCCAAACGAAATACTGCCATCGCATCGCCTGCCCAGAATCCACTGCGTTCACCGGCCTGGTCCGGACATTCAAAACAGCGGAAGGGGGAAGCATGCGGAAAACGACACTCGCGCGCCTGCTGGGCGGGTTGGTCCTGGTCGCCACGCTCGGCGCCTGCGGCGGCAATTCTGACAGCGGCGCCGGCACCGGCAGCAGCTCGGCGGCGGCCGGCGGCTCGACCACGCCGGTGCAGGCCAGCAGCCAGCACGCACTGCTGATCCAGCTCGACGGCGCGACCTATGCCGCGCTGGCGGCCGGCATCGCCAACGGTTCGCTGCCGAACCTCGCCAAGCTGCACGTGGCGCCGGCCTATAGCGGCGGCCTCAACGGCACGCTCTCGCAGCAGCCGAACCTCGATACGCCGAGCTGGGCCACGCTGCTGACCGGCACCTGGGCCAATCGCCACCAGGTGCTGTCCGATGCGCCGAACCAGGCGCTGCAGGCGCCCACCCTGTTCGACGCGCTGAAGACGGCCAAGGCCGGCAAGCTCGGCGCGGCCGTCGATTCGGCGGGCCTGGCCTCGCTGCTCGGCATCGACCGCAATGCCGGCAATCTCGACACGCTCTCGAGCTGCGCCTCGGTCGACAGTTGCGTGACGCAGCAGGGCATCTCGATGATCGACCGGGGTTATGCGCTGGTGGTCGCGCAATACCATTCGGCGCAGGATGCCGCGCTGAACTACGGGCTCGGCGCCTCCGCCTATGCGAGCACGCTGCAGCAGCTCGATGCCGCGGTCGGCACGCTGGCCGCCGAGACCGCCAAGCGCAGCGGCGAGAACTGGCTGATCCTGGTCACCGGCAGCCACGGGCTCAACGCGGCGGGCGGCGCCGACGGCCTGCCGCTGCTGCCGGAATCCACCACCTTCGTCGCGATGAACCAGGCCGACAACGGCCGGCTCGGCAGCGCCGCGCAGCCGGCCTCGCTGGCCGATCTGCATGCGCGCGCCAGCATCGCCGACCTCGCGCCCACCGTGCTGGCCCAGCTCGGCGCGCTGCCGGCCGCCTCCGCCTACGAGCTGGACGGCGGCGAGTTGATCGGCGCGCAGCCGGTCTCGCAACTGACGAGCGCGAGCCCCGACAGCCGCAGCCTGGTGCTGTCCTGGACGGCGCCCGCCAGCGGCGCGATCACCGTGCTGCGAGCCGGCCAGCAGATCGCCACGCTGCCGGCCGGCACCAGCAGCTACACCGACAGCCAGCTCGGCCTGAGCGCGGCCGGCACCTACAGCTTCGACTACGTGGTGACGGCCGGCAACGCGCCGCTCGGCACCATCGCGCGGATCGCCTACGTACCGCCGCCGCCTCCGCCCCCGCCGCTGGCCACCACCCTGAAGAACAACCTGGTGTCCTACTACCCGTTCGGCGCGCTGCCGGCGGCCGATGCGCTGAACGCCAGCACCCTCGGCCCGTTCGCGTCGGACGCGGACGGCGGCTCGCTGGCGGTCGATCCGTTCGGCTCGCAGGGGCTGCAGGTCAACACGCAGACCGTCGACACCAACGGCTTCGACGGCTACAAGCTGGTGCAGAACGCCGACATCACCGCCCAGTCGCAGTTCACGATCGGCATGTGGGTGAAGACGCCGTGCAGCGACGTGGTGGGCTTCGGCACCCCGGTGTTCGCCAACAAGAACTGGCAGACCGGCAAGAACCCCGGCATCGCGATCGGCCTGTTCCCGCAGGTGTCGGGCGCGCCCTCGGGCAGCTGCAACATCCAGTTCAACGCGGGCGACGGCACCAACCGCAACGACCTGAAGACCATGAGCGTGAGCGGCAACCAATGGGCCTACGCGGCCTTCGTGATCGACACGGCGGCCAAGACGATGACGGCCTATACCTTCGATCCGGTGCTCGGCGAGCAGAAGCAGAGCACGCCGCTCACGGTCGCGCCGTCGGCGCTCACCGGCCTCGACAACAAGACCTTCGGCATCAACGAGGACGGCACCGGCCAGTACCACATGCTGGCCTGCGGCAAGCCCGCCAGTTCCTATCCCGGCGGCTACACGGTCAACGGCTGCACCACGGTCAAGCCGAACCTCGAGGGCTTCTCGGACCTCGCGATCTGGAATCGCGTGCTCACCGAGAGCGAGCTGCAATCGATCGCGGGCTCGGGCAAGCCGCTGTCCACCATCCTCCACTGACGGAACGCCGACATGAACGCGAATTTCCCGGGCCGCCGCGGCGCCCATCTCGTGCGCGCGCTGCTGGCCGCCTGCGCCCTGAGCGTGCTGCTGGCCGCCTGCGGCGGCGACTCCTCGGACGGCGCCGCGCCGGCCCCCACCCAGGCCGATGCCGCGCCGGCCGGCTCCGGCGGCGCCAGCGCGCCGGTGCCGATCGTGGTGATGCCGGGCGCCGGGCCGTGCCCGGCCTCGGGGACGACCGCGCTGCCGTCGCCCTCGCTGAATGCCCAGCTGCGCTGCGCGCCGTGACGCGCGCCTTCCCGCGACGAACCCAGATCCGATCATGACCCTCATCGACCGCCGCTCCTTCCTCCGTGCCGCCGCCGCCGGTACGGCCTTCTCGATGTTCCCGCCGGCGATTCGCCGCGCGTTGGCGATTCCGGCCAACAACCAGACCGGCACGATCAACGACGTCCAGCACGTCGTGATCTTCATGCAGGAAAACCGTTCCTTCGACCATTACTTCGGCAGCATGGCCGGCGTGCGCGGCTTCGGCGATCGCTTCACGATCCCGCAGCCGGGCGGCGCCACGGTCTGGCAGCAGAGCGACGGCGTGCGCCCGGTGCTGCCGTTCTACCTCGACAGCACCAAGGGCAACGCGCTGCTGGTGGGCGGCGCGCATTCGTGGTCCGACGCGCATTCCGCCTGGGACGGCGGGCGCATGACCGCCTGGCCCGCCTCCAAGGGCGATGCCTCGATGGGGTACCTGCAGCAGGGCGACCTGCCGTTCCACTTCGCGCTGGCCAACGCCTTCACGATCTGCGACGCCTATCACTGCTCGCTGCACGGCGGCACCAACTCGAACCGCATCTTCCAGTGGACCGGCACCAACGGCCCGACCGGCTCGAACACGGCGGTGGTCAACAACAACGGCTGGGACGATTTCGGCCCGTCGGCCACGGGCCTGTCGTGGACCACCTATCCCGAGCGCCTGCAGGCGGCCGGCGTGAGCTGGAAGGTCTACCAGAACCAGCCCGACAACTACACCGACAACCCGCTGGCCGGCTTCGCCACCTTCCGCAAGGTCAACGAGACCCTGGCGGGTTCGCCGGACGCGCCCTACACGCCGGCCATGGAAGCGCTCTCGCCGCTCTACAAGGGGATCGGCAACACCATGCCCGACGGCGGCTTCCTGCAGGCGCTGGCCGACGACATCGCGGCCAACCGCATGCCCCAGGTGAGCTGGATCGTGTCGCCGCAAGCCTATTGCGAGCACCCGGGCGTGTCGACGCCGGGGCAGGGCGCCTACTACCTGCAACTGCTGCTCGACACGCTGACCGCGAACCCGGATGTCTGGAGCAAGACGGTGCTGCTCGTGAACTACGACGAGAACGACTGCTTCTTCGATCACATGCCGCCGCCGAACGCGCCCACGCGCAATGCCGACGGCAGCTACGCGGGCAATTCCACCGTCACCACGCAGTACGAATACTTCACGGTGCCGAACCCCATCGGCGATTCCTCGCCGCTCAAGCCCGACGGCCTCTCGTATGGCGCGGGGCCGCGCGTGCCGATGTTCGTGGTGTCGCCGTGGAGCGCGGGCGGCTGGGTCAACTCGCAGGTGTTCGACCACACCTCGGTGCTGCGCTTCCTCGAGCAGCGCTTCGGCATCCAGGAGCCGAACATCAGCCCGTGGCGCCGCGCCGTGTTTGGCGACCTGACCTCGGCCTTCAATTTCCGCAACCCGAACGCGGCCGCGACCACCGCGCGTTCGGCGCCCACCAAGGCCGCCGCCGACGCGCAGTCGACCCAGCAGAGCCACGCGGGCGCGGTGCCGGTGCCGTCGGTCAGCGCGCAGACGATGCCCAAGCAACAATCGGGCACGCGCGGCTCGCGTGCGCTGCCCTACGAGCTGCATACCAGCGCGAACGCCGACGTGGCGGGCGGCAAGCTGTGGCTGTCGTTCAGCAATACCGGCTCGGCCGGCGCGGTGTTCCACGTCTACGACAAGCTGCACCTGGATCGCGTGCCGCGTCGCTATACGGTGGAGGCCGGCAAGCAGTTGTCGGATTCCTGGAACGCGGTGGCCGACGACGCGGGCAGCTACGACCTCTGGGTGCTCGGGCCGAACGGCTTCCTGCGCGAGTTCAAGGGCAACGTGAGCGCGGCCGCCAACGGCCCGGCTCCCGAGGTGCGCGTCTGCTACGACCCGACCAACAACGCGGTCTATCTCACCATCATGAACGTCGGCAAGGCGGCCAGCCAGGTGACGGTGACTTCGAACGCCTATCGCAGCGACGGCCCGTGGAGCTACGCGGTGCCGGCCGGCATGCAGGTCGAGCCGTACTGGACGCTGGACGCCTCGAGCAGCTGGTACGACTTCACGCTGAGCGCCGAGAACGGCCTGTCGCGGCGCTTCGCCGGCCGCGTC
Source organism: Burkholderia sp. SJZ089 (assembly GCF_007828315.1). Classification (NCBI taxonomy): domain Bacteria; kingdom Pseudomonadati; phylum Pseudomonadota; class Betaproteobacteria; order Burkholderiales; family Burkholderiaceae; genus Burkholderia; species Burkholderia sp. SJZ089. The sequence goes on from NZ_VIUM01000003.1 coordinate 152,971, forward strand.
GAGACCGGCCGCGACGGCATCAGCGATCCGGCAATGGGCGTGCTCGGCTGAGCCGGGCGGCGGGCGGCGGCTCGCCTTCGTCGGTGCGCGAGCCGGCGCGCCGCTCGACATTGGCCATGAAGGCCGAGATCAGCCGCGTGCCGCCGCGCGCGTCGAGGTAGTAGAGGTACTCGTGCATCGGCGGCATCTCGTCGACCAGCGGGATCGCGCACAGCTCGGGATCGCTGCCCACCTCGCCGCGCGGCATCAGCGTGCAGCCCATGTCGTGCCGCACCGCCTCGCGCACCGCCTCGCGGCTGCCCAGCTCGATCACGCTGGCGGGCAGTTCGATGCCGGCCAGCCGCAGCACGTCTTCCATCATCGAGCGCGTGCGCGAGCCCGGTTCGCGCAGCAGCAGCGCCTCGCCGGCCAGCGCCGCGAGCGGGATGGCCTCGCGCGTGGCGAACGGGTGGGACGGGTGCACCACCACCACCAGCGGATCGTTGGCGATGGTGTGCCGCACGAAACGCGGATCGTCGTCGCGCTGCGAGGAGACGGCGATATCGACGCGAAAATCCACCAGCGCGTCCAGCACCTGCTGCGAGTTGCCGATCTCGATGCTGATCTTCACGGCCGGATACTGGCGCCGGAATGCCGCGATCGCGGGCAGGATGTAGAACGGGCCGGTGGTGCCGACGCGCAGGTTGCCGGTGCGCAGTTCGCGTTCGTTGCGCAGCGCGAAGTCGATGTCGTTCTCGATCTGCATCATCTGGCCGACCAGCGGCATCAGCGAGGCGCCCACGTCGCTGAGGTCGAGCCGGTTGCCGCGCCGATGGAACAGCTCGACCCCGTAATGGCGCTCGAGCTGCTGGATTCGCGAGGTGATGGTGGGCTGGCTCATGTCGAGCCGCCTGGCCGCGGCGGTCACGCTGCCCTGGCGGGCGGTTTCGTAGAAGGCGGCGAGAAGCAGGGGGAGCATGGCGGGAGGCGCGCGCGGGCGACAGGCGGAAGGAGCGGGCAGTGTGTGGCGGCCGCATGTCGGCTTGATGGCAGGGGGCACGGGTTTGCCGGGAATACCTGCATCGATTCGATAATGCAGATGAGAACGATGGGATTGATTTTTCAATATCCCGCCATGAATAGCATCCGATGTTTTTAAAATCCCGGAATGGTAGGTGGGGAATCGTATTGAAATGCGTTGACCGCCATGTTGGCCGGGAATAATCTGATTCCGGTTCCGTCATTGCGGACGCCATTTCGAATCCAGGTATGACCGCGTGGCGGTTCTTTCGTCGTTTTCAAGCTCGGGAGACCACGATGTCGAAGCTCGGAAAAATCGTCTTGATCGCGCTGGCCAGCGGCTTGCTGATTGGCGGCAATGCCGCGAACGCGGCGGCAAAGGCATTCTGCTATTACCACCACAACTGCCCGGACGACGGCAAGCTGCCGAAGAACGGGCCGCCGGAGCAATACACCAAGCAGCAATGCAAGAACGGCGGCGGCAAGAGTTGGGGCGACGATCCCAAGAGTTGCGAGAACGTCAACAAGTGAAATGCGGGCGGCGCCGAATCGATGTTGTCGCGGTTCGGCGTCGGGCGGGAGTGTGATTTTCACATTCGGTATGTCAGTAATCGTTGAATTAATAAATATGTTCAGTGAGTGATGGAAAAGTGAAAAGATAATCGTCGCGGCCCGGGAGCGGCCACGACATGGGCTTCCCGCCCGGAAAGTCGTTCGACACGCCGCCGCGCTTTGTCGATAATTCACGCGGCCCGGGCGCGCCGTGGAGGCGCCCCGCTTCGACCGATACGACTGACCCGAGAATCATGCTGAAACGAAGCCTGTGCGCGCTGCTGTGGGCGATCTGCGCGATCGGCCATGCCCTGGCCGCCGAACCCGCCGTCGACCTCGCCACCGCCGGCAAGACCGTCTCCTTCACGCGTGCCGCGTTGCTGGCGCGCGCCGACGCGGCCGATATCGAAGTGGCGCGCGATGTCTCCTACGGCAAGCCGATGCGCTATCGCGCGGTGCCGCTGGCCGACCTGCTGGCGGGCACGACGCTGCCGGCCGGCGAGGTACTCGAAACACGCGCCGCCGATGGCTTCGCCGCGCAGTTGCCGATGGACCTGGTGCTCAACCGCGATCCGTCGCGCGCCGTGGCGTGGCTGGCGATCGAGGAGCCGGCGCGGCCCTGGCCGAAGCTGCCGGGCAAGGCGGTGGGCGCGGGGCCGTTCTACCTGGTCTGGGTCGGCAGGCAGGCCGCCTCGGTGCGCAGCGAGCAGTGGCCCTACCAGGTCACGCACCTGGCCCTGCAGCCCTCGCCGGCGGCGCGCTGGCCCGCGCTCGCGGTCGATGCCGCGCTGCCGGCCACCGATCCCGTGCGCGCCGGCCAGACCTTGTTCATCACGCAGTGCCTGGCTTGCCATCGCCTGAACGGCGCGGGCAGCTCGAACACGGGCCCCGACCTCAACCTGCCGATGAACCCGACCGAATACTTCCAGCCGGGCGCCCTGCATCGCTATATCCGCAACCCCGCTTCGGTGCGCGATTGGCCGGGCCGCGCGATGCCGGCCTTCTCGACGGCGCAGCTCAGCGATCGCGAGATCGATCTGGTGGTGAGCTACCTGGCGTACATGGCAGGGCGCAAGCACCCGGCATCGGCTGCCAGGTAGCCGGCCGCGGGCTCGATACAATGCAGGGCGTCGCGGGGCTCGCCATCCAGCGCGAGCCGGCCGTCGACGCGTGATCCACATCGGGAGCCTGCCGGATGCCTATCAACTACCTGCGCGGTTTCACCACGCCGCAGCGCAGCGACGCCGCCAATCGCCGCCTGGGAGGCACGCTCGCCTTCGTTGCCGGGGCCGCCAATGCCGGCGGCTTCCTGGCGGTGGGCCAATACACCTCGCACATGTCGGGCATCGTCTCCTCGCTGGCCGACAACTTCGCGCTCGGCCACCTGGATCTGGTGGCCGCCGGCCTGGGTTCGCTGCTGTCCTTCCTGGCCGGCGCGGCCAGCTCGGCGATGCTGATCAACTGGGGCCGCCGCCGGCAGTTGCGCAGCCGCTACGCGATCCCGCTGCTGCTCGAGGCATCGCTGCTGCTGGCGTTCGGCCTGCTCGGTGCCAACCTCGAAATCCATCGCCTGCTGTTCGTGCCCGTCACGGTCTGCCTGCTCTGCTACGTGATGGGCCTGCAGAACGCGATGATCACCAAGATCTCCAAGGCCGAGATTCGCACCACGCATGTCACCGGCCTGGTGACCGATATCGGCATCGAACTCGGCAAGCTGCTGTACTGGAATGCCGGCGGCGATCCGGGGGAGCGCGTGCGCGCCGATCGCCAGAAGATCGTACTGCTCGGCACGCTGCTCCTGTCCTTCCTGTCCGGCGGCGTGGTGGGCGCGCTCGGCTTCGGCCATCTCGGCTTCATCGCCACCGTGCCGCTCGCGCTGGTGGTGTTCGCGCTCGCGTTTGTCCCGGTTTTCGACGACATGCTGACGCGCCGTGTTTGATCGCTTCATTCCGAATTCTTATTGATATCGATTCGGGCCGCGGACCATACCATTCCCGCATTGCGGGCAGCAGGGAAATGGTATTTGATTCGAATGCCTCTCGCGTTTTGCCGAGTCATCGCCGACACCCCAAGAAAAGTGAATAACGCCTCACGTGTCGCGACGATGAGTTTGCCGTGCCGAGCCCCCGTGCCGCTTCGCCGAAGCGGCCTGGTTTGCAACGCGCCCGATGCCAGGCATCGGACATTCGAACAGGAATACTGAATGAAAACGCCCCGCAAGTCCGCCATCGGACGTCTCCGTCAAGCTGCCATCCTTGCCTCCGCCGCATTCGCCATGTTCGCCGCCTCGGGCGCCGATGCGCAGGCGGCCTTGTCGATGCTGCACGCGAGTGGACGGCAGATCGTCGATACCAGCGGCAAGACGGTCCAGTTGAAGGGTTTCAATCTCGGCGGCTGGTTCGTGATGGAAGGCTACATGTCGCCGATGGACGCCGGCAGCCTGACCGATACCTACAGCGTGATGAAGCAGCTCGACGCCGCCTACGGCGTGACCGAGGAACGCGCGCTGATGAAGGCCTACCAGGACACCTGGATCCAGGCCCAGGATTTCGCCAATATCAAGGCCGCCGGTTTCAACGTGGTGCGCGTGCCCTTGTGGTGGGGGCAGTTCTTCGATCTCGACAATCCGACCATTCCGGGCTGGCGCAGCGATGCCTTTGTCGAGCTCGACCAGCTGGTGGCCAACGCGGCGGCCAACGGCATCTACGTGATCTTCGACATGCACGGCGTGATCGGCGGTCAGGGCACCGACGTGGATACCGGCCAGGGCAATCGCAATGCGTTCTGGAGCAACACCGAATTCCAGTCGGATACGGCCTGGCTGTGGTGGCAGATCGCGAATCACTTCAAGGGCAATACCACCGTGGCCGGCTACGACCTGATCAACGAACCGACCGGCGCGCCGAACAACAACGCCGTGTGGAGCGCCTATTCGCGCTTCTACAACAGCATTCGCAGCATCGATCCCGATCACATGATCTTCATCGAGGGCACCTGGGGCAACTGGAACTGGGACATGCTGCCGCCACCTTCGCAATACGGCTGGACCAACGTGGTCTACGAGATGCACGAGTACCAGTGGGGGGCGAACGGCAACGCCTCGGTGATCAAGAACGGCGCCGACAACCAGGCGCGCGACTTCGCCAATCACGCCTCCTGGAACGTGCCGGGTTATGTCGGCGAGTTCAATGCCTTCTCGACCGACCCGAGCGTCTGGCAGTACTGCATCACGGCCTACAACAACGCCGGGCTGAGCTGGACGCAATGGGCCTACAAGGCCGTCAACGGCACCGCGCCGAACTACTGGGGCTGGTACGACCCGACCTTCTGGCCGGCGCGCCCGAACGTGTCTACCGATTCGGCTTCCGAGATCGAGCGCAAGTGGCGGCTGTGGTCGACCAGCGCGACCTTCGCGAAGAACACGGCGCTCAATATCAGGCCTTCGTATTGAGAAAAAAGGGGCTCGCCCGTTTCCCCAGCCGAATCCCCGCGCGCCGCCTACGCAGCGCGCGCGATATGGATCCCCGAAATCGGCATTTGAGCGCGTATTTCCGGTCGATATAGTCGCAACTCGTTTTCCTCCTGCTGACGAGCCGAACCATGTCGACCCTCGCTTTCGATCGCGCCGCGCCGGCGCACGCCGATTCCGCCGCCGGCGCGCCCGAGCTGATCCGCTCGGCCCAGGACGTGGCGCGCCTGGCCAACCGCGGCGCCGCGCCCGGCGGCCACGCGCGCGCGGTGGTGGCGATCGCGCTGGGCGGCGTGTTCCTCGACGCCTACGACCTCACCTCGCTGGCCTACGGCATCAAGGACATCGCGCGCGAGTTCGCGCTGAGCCCGGTGCAGGTCGGCCTGGTGTCATCGGCGATCACCTTCGGCGCGCTGGTGGGCGCCCTGGCCGGCGGCTACCTCACCGACCGGATCGGCCGCTATCGTGTGTTCATGGCAGACATGGTGTTCTTCGTGGTCGCAGCGATCGCCGCCGGCTTGGCGCCGAATGCCTGGGTGCTGGCGATCTCGCGCTTCGTGATGGGGATCGGCGTCGGCCTCGACCTGCCGGTGGCGATGGCCTTCCTGGCCGAGTTCTCGCGCGTCTCGGGCAAGCGCAACAAGGCGTCCAGCATCGCCGCCTGGTGCCCGGCCTGGTACGCGGCCACCAGCGCCTGCTACCTGCTGATCCTCGGGCTCTATGCCGTCTTGCCCGATGCGCAGCTCGGCTGGCTGTGGCGCGTGGTGCTGGCCTTCGGCGCGGTGCCGGCGCTGGCGATCATCGCGGTGCGCAGCCGCTACATCAGCGAATCGCCGGTGTGGGCCGCCAACCAGGGCGACCTGGCGGGCGCGGCGCGCATCCTCAAGCGCTCGCACGGCATCGACGCGGTGGTGGCCGAGGGCGCCGAGCGCGGCACGCCGCGGCCCTGTTCAACCCCACCTATCGCAAGCGCACCATCCTGACGCTGGTGATCGGCGGCGCGTCCTCGTTCGGCTACAACGCGATCGTCTACGGCTTGCCGGTGATCCTCGCCAGCTTCCTGAAGCAGGGACCGCTCACCACCATCGTCGCCGCGCTGGCGCTGAACCTGCTGTTCGCCTTCGTGGGCGGCCTGATCGGCGTGCGCACGGCCGCCAGCATCGGCGCCTGGAAGATGACGGTGGCCGGGGTGGCCCTGCAGTTCGCGTCCTTGATCGGCCTGGCGCTGATCGGCAAGCCGAGCGGCGCGGCCCTGGTTGTCGGTGCGATCCTGCTGCTCGGCGCCTACCTGTTCGGGCAAGGCTTCGGCCCTGGCTCGCACTCGATGACCTACGCCACGCTCAGCTATCCCACCTCGCTGCGCGGCGTCGGCGTCGGCTTCTCGCAGACCGTCGCGCGCGGCCTGTCCACCGTGTCGCTGTTCCTGTTCCCGGTGTTGGCCGCCACGTTCGGCACGCGGGTGTTCTGGCTGATCGCGCTGGCGCCGCTGGCCTCGCTGACGGCGCTCCTGCTGCTGCGCTGGGAGCCTTCCGGCTACGACATCGACGCGGAAGACTATCGCGACGCCGAGCCGGCGGCCGCGCTCGCGAAACAGGCTGCCTGAACGAGAACGGCGCGCCGCGTTCCTCTTGCCGCCGTGCCCGATCAGAACAGCCCGACCGGCCGCGCGTCGTAGCTCACCAGCAGGTTCTTGGTCTGCTGGTAATGGTCGAGCATCATCTTGTGGGTCTCGCGCCCGATCCCCGATTGCTTGTAGCCGCCGAAGGCCGCGTGCGCCGGGTACAGGTGATAGCAGTTGGTCCACACGCGGCCGGCCTTGATGCCGCGCCCCACGCGATAGGCGCGGTTCGCGTCGCGCGTCCACAGCCCGGCGCCCAGGCCGAAGATGCTGTCGTTGGCGATCGCCAGCGCCTCGGCCTCGTCGCGGAAGGTGGTGACGGCGATCACCGGCCCGAAGATCTCCTCCTGGAACACGCGCATGCGGTTATGGCCCTTCACCAGGGTCGGCTCCACGTAGTAGCCGCCGGCCAGGTCCCCCGCCAGCCTGCCCGGCGCGCCGCCGGCCAGGAGCTGCGCGCCTTCCTCGCGCGCGATCGTCAGGTAGCCGAGGATCTTGTCGTATTGCTGCTCGGAAACCTGCGCGCCGATGGTGGTCTCGGTATCGAACGGGTCGCCCTGGCGGATCCGCTGCACGCGTTCGATCACGCGCTCCATGAAGGGCTCGTAGATCGATTCCTGCACCAGCGCGCGCGACGGGCAGGTGCAGATTTCGCCCTGGTTCAGGAAGCCGAGCACCAGCCCCTCGGCTGAGGCGAGAAGCGCTCAGCGCGCGTCGAGCGGTGGAAACAGCTCGCGCAGGTCGGCGCCGCCATCGAGGATGGCGCGCCGTTCGACGGTTTCGATCGCCCGCCCGCTCCATCGATCCACGCGATACAGCGCGCCGAACGGGAAGGACGGCGGCTGCGCGCCGGCGCCGGGCACGTTCTCGCCGCCGCGCCGCACCGAGTCGGACAGCCAGGAAGCCAGGCGCAGGTGATAGGGATTGCGCGCGATCTCGCCGCGATGGCAGAGCAGGGCATCGAGCAGGGTGGCGACCTCGGCCTTGCGCAGTTCCAGCAGCAGGTTGGGATCGTCCAGCGTGCCCCAGAACTCGGTCTGTGCCAGCCACAGCGGCCGTTCGCATCGCTGCAGGGCATCGAGCACCAGCCGGTGCACGCCGATATGGGTGGCCGAGCCATCGCGCGCATGCGGGAACACCAGCAGGCGCGGACGATACCGGTCGAGCAGCGAGGCCAGGAGCGCGACGTCGCGTTCCCAGCTGGCCGGGTCGGCATGGCGGCGCGCCTCGCTGATCGGCTCGCGGCCCGCGAAGCCGGCATCGGCCAGCGCGAAGCCGAGCCGCGCGCAGGCCTGGCTCAGTTCGCACCAGCGCGCCTCGCGGCGCTCGACGCGGCTGCCGAGCGTGGCCGCCAGGTTCAGCACCGCGTAACCGGCCTCGCGACGCAGGCGCAGCGCGAGGCCGCCCACCAGGCACTCGTCGTCGGGATGCGGCGAGATCAGCATCGCCAGCGGGCGATCGCGATCGAGTTTGATCGAGGGCAGCGGGCCGGCCGGCTCGGGCATCGGCAGCCGCGCTTGCAGCAGGCGATCGAAGGCATCCAGGTAGTCGATCACGCCGTCGGCCGGCCGCGTTTGGTTCATGCCTCGGGCTCCGCCGCGACGGGCCGGCCGGGCAGCGCGCGCGGCGCCTTGCTGCGCATCACCCGCGCGATCGCGGCGATGTGCTCGGGCGTGGTTCCGCAGCAGCCGCCGGCGATATTGAGCAGGCCGGCCTCGGCGAATTCGCCGAGCAGGCTGGAGGTGACGTCGGGCGTTTCGTCGAAGCCGGTCTCGCTCATCGGGTTCGGCAGCCCCGTGTTCGGGTAGCAGGAGATATAGGTCTCGCAATGCTTGGCCAGCTCGGCCAGGTAAGGCCGCATCAGCGCGGCGCCCATCGCGCAGTTCAGGCCGAAGGTGAGCGGGCGCGCATGGCGCAGCGAATTCCAGAACGCTTCCACGGTCTGCCCCGACAGCACGCGCCCCGAGGCATCGGTGACCGTGCCGGAGATCATGATCGGCAGCCGCTCGCCGGTCTGCTCGAACAGCTCGTCGAGCGCGAACAGCGCGGCCTTGGCGTTGAGCGTATCGAACACGGTCTCGACCAGGAACAGGTCCACGCCGCCTTCGAGCAGCGCCGCCGCCTGCTGGTGATAGGCCTCGCGCAGCTCGTCGAAGCTGACGTTGCGCGCGCCGGGATCGTTCACGTCGGGCGAGATGCTGGCCGTGCGCGGCGTGGGCCCCATCGCGCCGGCCACGTAACGCGGCTGTCCGGGCGTGGCATGGCGGTCGGCCGAGGCGCGCGCGAGCCGCGCCGATTCGAGGTTCATCTCGCGCACCAGCGCTTCGAGACCGTAGTCGGCCTGCGCGATCGAGGTCGCGCCGAAGGTATTGGTCTCGGCGATATCGGCGCCGGCCGCGAAATAGGCGTCGTGGATCTCGCGGATCAGCTGCGGCCGCGTCAGCGACAGCAGCTCGTTGTTGCCCTTCAGGTCGCGCGGGTAGTCGCGAAAGCGTTCGCCGCGGAACTCGGCCTCGCCCAGGCGCTCGCGCTGGATCATGGTGCCCATCGCGCCGTCGAGGATCGCGATGCGCGTCTGCAGCAGCCGCGCCAGCCCGGCGCCGCGTGTGTAGTCGATGTCGATGGCGGGATGCCGGGCCATGATGGTCCTCGTGCGGGTTCGATGGTTACAGGATCGTCGGATTGGGCGCGTCGCCGTACATCTGCAGCGGATCGAAGGTCTTCCGCGCCTCGGTGAAGACCAGCGCCGGATCCTGCTCGTGCTGCGCGCCCACCGGCACGCGCCGATAGAAGCAGGAGCGGTAGCCGACATGGCAGCTCGCCCCGGAGCCGGCCACGCTCACGCGCAGCCAGACGGCGTCCTGGTCGTCGTCGATGCGCATCTCCTCGACGCGCTGCACCAGGCCGCTGGTGGCGCCCTTGCGCCACAGCGCCTGCCGCGAGCGGCTCCAGTAATGCGCCTCGCCGCTGCGGATGGTCAGCGCCAGCGCCTCGCGGTTCATGTAGCCGAGCATCAGCACCTCGCCGCTGGCGGCCTCGTTGGTGATGCAGGCGATCAGGCCGTCGCGGTCGAAGCGCGGCGCGAGGGCATGGCCCTCCTCGACCTGCTCGATCGAATCGCGCGAGGCCAGCGTCACGCCCTCGCTCGCCGTGTCCTTGGGTATCTGGCTCATTGCAATGCTCCTGTCGTGTTCGGGGTATGCAGTCCGACGCGCGCGAACAGCGCCTGCCGTGCCGCGATGCGCGCGGCCTGGTCGGGTGCCCGGCATTCGTCGACCAGCAGCGCGACGGCCTGCGCGAGCGGCAGCGTGCCGAGGTCGAGCCCGCCGCGCGAGCGGATCGCGATGCTGCCGGTTTCGCGTTCCCGGGCGCCGGCCACCAGCAGGAATGGAATCCGCTGCAGGGTCTGCTCGCGGATCTTGTAGCCGATCTTCTCGCGGCGCAGGTCCGCCTCGGCGCGCAGGCTGGAGGCGGTCAGCAGTTGCGCCACGTCGCGCGCGTAGTCGGCGTGTTCCTCGCTGATCGACAGCACCATCGCCTGAACCGGCGCGAGCCAGGGCGGCAGCTTGCCGGCGTGATGCTCGATCAGGATGCCGATGAAACGCTCCAGCGAGCCGAACAGCGCGCGGTGCAGCATCACGGGCCGCTTGCGCTGGCCATCCTCGTCGACGTACTCGATGCCGAAGCGCTCGGGCAGGTTCATGTCGACCTGCAGCGTGCCGCATTGCCAGTCGCGGCCGATCGCGTCGCGCAGCACGAATTCGAGCTTGGGGCCGTAGAACGCGCCTTCGCCGGGGTTGAGCCGGTAATCCAGGCCCGTCGTGTCGAGCGCGTTCACCAGCGCGCCTTCCAGCCGATCCCAGGTGGCCTCGTCGCCCATCCGGTTCGCGGGCCGGGTGGAGAGCTTGATGCGCACCTCCTCGAAGCCGAATTGCCGGTAGATGTCGAGCACCAGCGCCACCACGGCGCGGCATTCCTGGTCCATCTGCGCGGGCGTGCAATAGATGTGGGCGTCGTCCTGCGTGAAGTGGCGCACGCGCAGCAGGCCGTGCAGCGCGCCCGAAGGCTCGTAGCGATGCACCTTGCCGAACTCGCCCATGCGGATCGGTAGGTCGCGATAGCTCTTCAGGCCGTGGCGGTACAGCAGCACGCTGCCGGGGCAGTTCATCGGCTTGAGCGCGAGCGAGCGGCCGTCCTCGGTGGCGGTGGTGAACATGTGGTCGCGATAGTTGAGCCAGTGGCCCGAGATCTCCCACAGGCTGCGGTCCATCACGTCGGGCGAGTTGACCTCGACATAAGCGGCGTCCTCCTGGCGGCGGCGCATGTAGGCGATCAGCTCGCGGAACACGGTCCAGCCGCGCGGATGCCAGAACACCGCGCCGGGCGCGTCTTCCTGGAAGTGGAACAGGTCGAGCTCGCGGCCGAGCCGGCGATGGTCGCGCCGCTCGGCTTGCTCCAGCCGCTCGAGATGGGCCGCGAGCTGGCGCGCGTCGGCCCAGGCGGTGCCGTAGATGCGTTGCAGCTGGGGGTTGCGCGCGTCGCCGCGCCAGTAGGCGCCGGCCAGGCGCGTGAGCTTGAAGGCCTTGAGGAAACGCGTGTTCGGCACGTGCGGGCCGCGGCACATGTCGACATATTCCTGGTGGAAATAGAGGTTCATCGCCGCGACCTCGGGCATCGCCTCGATCAGGCGCAGCTTGTAGGCCTCGCCGCGCTCGCGGAACAGGCGGATCGCTTCCTCGCGCGGCAGCACGCGCTTGATCACCGCGTAGTCGAGGTCGATCAGCTCGCGCATGCGCTGCTCGATGGCCGCCAGGTCCTCGGGCGTGAAGGGGCGCGGATAGGCGATGTCGTAGTAGAAACCGTCATCGATCACCGGGCCGATCACCATGTTCGCGTCCGGGTAGAGCTGCTTGACCGCGTGGCCGAGCAGGTGGGCGCAGGAGTGGCGGATGATCGCGAGCCCTTCCTCGTCGGCGGGCGTGATGATGCGAAGCCGTGCATCGTGGTCGATGGCGTCGCCGAGATCGACCAGCCGGCCGTCGAGTTCGCCGGCGACGGCGCGCCCGGCCAGGCCGGGGCCGATCGCGGCGGCCACCTCGGCCACCGTGGTGCCTGTCGCGAAGCAGCGACGCGAGCCGTCGGGCAGGGTGAGGTCGATGGATTCGGCCAGGGCGGAAGGAATCATGGCGTCGGGAAATGGAGAGGGGGGAGGCGTCATGGCTGCACCTCGTGATCGGCGAAACGCCATCGCGTGCCGTGCGGCGTGTCCTCGAGCAGCACGCCGCCGTGGTCGAGCTGCTGGCGCAGCGCGTCGGCGCGGGCGAAGTCGCGACGCTGGCGCGCGGCATCGCGCTCGGCCACCAGCGCCTCGGCGCGCTCGGGCGTCAGCGACGCATGGCGCGGATCGCGGGACTGATGGCGCAGCGCGGCGAGGGCGCTCGGAGCGTGCTGCCGTAGCAGCCCGAGCAGCGCCGCGGAGGCGCGCAGCCGCGCCGCGGCCTCGCGCTGCTCGTCGGGATCGGTGGCGTGGGCGAGCTGCGATACGAGTTCGTGCAGGCGGCTGATCGCGAGCGGCACGTTGAGGTCGTCGCGCAGCGCGGCCAGCACCAGCGCATCGGGTTCGACGGACTGGGCCGGAGCAGGCCCGCCGCCGGGCGCCTCGACACACGCCAGCGCGCCGTACCAGCGCGTCAGCGTCTGCCGCGCCTGAGCCAGGCGCCGCGCGTTCCAGTGCAGCGGATTGCGGTAGTGCGTGGCCAGCAGCGCGAAGCGGATCGCCTCGCCGGGCGCCTCGGCCAGCAGCTCGCGCACCAGCAGCACGTTGCCGAGCGACTTCGACATCTTCTGGCCGTCGACGGTGACGAAGCTGTTGTGCACCCATGTCCGGCAATACAGCGCGTCGTGGGCGCAACTGCCTTGCGCGATCTCGTTCTCGTGATGCGGGAAGATCAGGTCCTGGCCGCCGCCGTGGATGTCGATGGTATGGCCGAGGTGGCGGCCGATCATCGCCGTGCATTCGACGTGCCAGCCGGGGCGCCCGCGGCCCCAGGGGCTGTCCCAGCCGGGCAGCTCGGGTGTCGAGGGCTTCCACAGCACGAAGTCGAGCGGATCGCGCTTGTAGGGCGCCACTTCCACGCGCGCGCCGGCGATCATGTCCTCGGTGCGGCGGCCCGAGAGCTGGCCGTAGTCGGTGTAGGAGGGCACATGGAACAGCACGTGGCCTTCCGCGACATAGGCATGGCCGCGCGCGATCAAGGTTTCGATCAGGGCGACGATCTCGGGGATGTGCTCGGTGACGCGCGGTTCGAGGTCGGGCGCGAGTACGCCCAGCGCCTGCATGTCCTCGTGATAGGCCGCGATGTAGCGTTCGGTGATCGCGCCGATCGGCAAGGCCGCGGCGGCCGCGGCCGCGTTGATCTTGTCGTCGACGTCGGTGAAGTTGCGCGCGTAGACCAGCTCGCGATAGTCGTGGCGCAGCAGGCGCGCCAGCACGTCGAACACCACCGCCGGCCGCGCGTTGCCGATGTGCGCGAAGTTGTAGACGGTGGGGCCGCAGACGTACATCGTGGCGCGATCGGGCCGGGAGGTCCGAATGACTTCCTTGCGGCGCGTGAGCGTGTTGTGCAGGCGGATCGCGTCGCTCATGGCTGAACGCCTCCCGCTCGCGCCGGCACGGACCAGGCTGCCGCGTCGTGCGGATGCAGGCTTTCCAGGTGGCGCACATGCACGTGTGCGCCGCCGAGGCCGGCGAGCGCGGCCTGGATGCGGCGCGCGGCATCCTCGACGAACATCAGGTTGGCGCCGTTCAGCGCCGCGAAGGCCTGTTCGTCGGCGCGCTTGACCGCCGTCTGCACCGGCGTGGCGACGGCCGCCTCGATGCGGTCGATCAGCGAGAGCAGGCCGAAGTCGCGCGCATCGGCGGCGATCCCGATACTCACCTCGGCCTCGCTGCGCTGGCTGTGCGGCGTGGCCAAGGTGGCATGACGCTTCAGCCAGGCGGCGACTTCCGCCGGGTCGAGCGCGGCGCTCGCTTCGAAGTCCTTGAGGAAGGCCTGCTCCACCAGTTGCCTCGACAGCGCCGCCGAGCACGGGCAGGTCGACGAATAGGCGACCGTGACGCGCGCATGCAGGCTCGGGCGGCCGTCGATCAGCGTCGCGTCGATGCGCACCGGGTAGGCTTTCCAGCCCGACAGACCCTCGGTGACGAGGGCCGGGCGGCGCGTCAGCAGCTCGGCCCGCAGGCGCAGGCGCGCATTGCGGCTGTCGCAGTCGCGATGGCTGTCGACCATCGCCTGCAGCAGCGCGACCAGGCCGGCGGGCGACAGCGCCTCGTCGTGCCCGAGCGTGTCGAGCAGGCGATACAGGCGCGACATGTGGATGCCCTTGACCTGCGGGGCGGGCAGATCGACCTGCACGTCGGCGCGCGCGTGCAGGGCGCGCCGATAGCCGGGCTCGTCGATCGTGACGGGAAGGTCGATCTGCTGCATGCCGACCCAGGCCAGTGGGCTCAGGCTCGGCGCGAGGTCGGTCAGGGAGACGTCGGGGAGGGCTGCGTTCATGCTCTCGGTTCGGTGGAGATGCGTCCCCACCCGGTCTGGAGCAAGGAACGCTGGTTCGATCAGGGCCAGTCGGAAAACGGACTCGGCCAGGTGGTCCAGACGGCCGGGCCGCGGGACATTTCCTCGTCGCTGAGCAGACAGGCATCGAGCCGGGCGCGCATCGAGGCTTCGTCCATGTCCATGCCGATCAGCACCAGTTCCTGCCGCGCGTCGCCGACGCGCTCGTCCCACTTGGCGCGGATCGCGGCGACCGCCTCCGGATCCTGCGGCCAGCGCTCCTCGGGCACCGCGGCCCACCAGTAGCCGGCCGGGCCGTGGCGCGCCACGGCGCCCGCCTGCGACCAGCTCCCGGCCAGGGTGGGGTGGCTGGCCAGCCAGAAGAAACCCTTCGAGCGCACCACGCCGGGCCATTCGCTATCGATCAGCGCGTGGAAGCGTTGCGGGTGGAACGGGCGGCGCGCGCGATAGACGAAGCTGCGGATGCCGTATTCGTCGGTTTCGGGCGTGTGGGTGCCGCGCATTTCCTGCAGCCAGCCCGGCGCCTTCGAGGCTTCGTCGAAATCGAACAGGCCGGTGCCGAGCACGCGCTCGAGCGGCACCTTGCCGAATTCGGCCAGCTCGATGCGCGCGCGCGGATTCAGGCCGCGCAGGATCGCCATCAGGCGCTCGCGCTCGGCGTCGCTGATCAGGTCGATCTTGTTCAACACGATCACGTCGCAGAACTCGATCTGCTCGATCAGCAGGTCGACCACGGTGCGCCGGTCTTCCTCGCCCAGCGATTCGCCGCGCGATTGCAGGCTGTCGCGCGAGCTGTAGTCGAGCAGGAAGTTGTAGCCGTCCACCACCGTCACCATGGTGTCGAGCTGGGCGATCTCGTTGAGGCTGCGGCCGTCCTCGCCCTCGAAGGTGAAGGTCTCGGCCACCGGCAGCGGCTCGGAGATGCCGGTCGACTCGATCACGATCTGGTCGAAGCGGCCTTCGCGCGCCAGCCGGTCGACCTCCTCCAGCAGGTCCTCGCGCAGCGTGCAGCAGATGCAGCCGTTACTCATCTCCACCAGCTTCTCGTCGGTGCGCGACAGCTCGGCGCCGCCCTCGCGCACCAGGGCCGCGTCGATGTTCACCTCCGACATGTCGTTGACGATCACCGCCACGCGCCGGCCCTCGCGATTGTTGAGGATGTGGTTCAGCAAGGTGGTCTTGCCCGCGCCGAGGAAGCCGGACAGCACCGTGACCGGCAGGCTGCCGGGAGAGGGGGACGTGGAGGTTGCTTGGCTCATCTTGGGGATCTCGATAATGGCGCGCGCTGGCTTCGCTCGATGGCGACTCAGCCGTGCGTGGCCTGTTCACGTGCGCCGCAGGCCGCGCACTGGCCGTGAAGCTCGATGGCGGCCTGGCGCAGGGAGAATGCGTGCTCGCGCATCCAGTGCCCCAGGCAGCGGCCGACTTCCGGGTCGACGAATTCGTCGACCTGCCCGCATTCGTCGCAGATCGCGAAGGCGAGCAGGCCGGGCCCGCAGGCGGCCGTCTGCCGGCAGGCCAGGTAGGCGTTCAGCGATTCGAGCCGGTGCACCAGGCCTTGCGCGGTGAGCCGCTCCAGCGCCCGGTAGACCTGGGCCGGCGCGCTGAAACCCTGCTCGCGCAGCCGCGCCAGCAGCGCGTAGGCGCTGAGCGGGCCGGCCGCCTGCCTGAGGGCGGCCAGCACGCGCTGCTGGTTGACGGTCAATCGCATGGGAATCCTCCGGGGCCGGCCTCGGGCATCGCGACGTCGGGATGCGATGCGGGATACGAAAATGATATGTTATATCATCTCGAGGCGGCGCGTAGGGTGCCGTGTGGCGGTAAAGAGAAGGGAGCGAGGTAGAGGCGGGCGCTTGACCAGCGCGTCAACGAGCGGCGCGATGCGCTGACGACGTTTGCGATCGGCCAGATATTCCTGGCGCATACGCCGGCGCTGGCTCGGCGGCTGCGTCAGGCAGGCGCCTTGCTGGCGGCGCTCGATGCGCGAGCTGTTCGACCTGATGAAGTGCTGGTGCCGAGGCAGCGGGCGGTGGCCCCAGGCCGGGCGCCTAGCCCTGCACCAGCCGGTTGCCGCCGAGCGATTTCGCCGTGTAGAGCGCGGCGTCGGCGGCGGCCAGCATCTCGGCCAGGGGTGGCACCGAGTTCGCCTCGTAGCGCGCCAGGCCGATGCTGACGGTGGCCTGGATGTCGATGCCGTCGATCTTGGCGGCGATCGTCTCGGCGAAGCGCTGCGCGACGTACTCGCCGAGTTCCGCGGCGCGCGAGGCGTCGTAGCTCGACAGCAGCGCCGCGAATTCCTCGCCGCCAATGCGCGCCAGGATCGTTTCGGACCCCAACACGGTGCGCGCCACCTCCGCAAACGATTTCAGCACCTCGTCGCCGGTGTGATGGCCGTAACGGTCGTTGATGCGCTTGAACTGGTCGAGGTCGAGCGCCAGCACCGCGAATGGCAGCTTGCCGCCGGCCGCCTGGATCACCCGCATGCCTTCCTCGAAGAACCAGCGGCGATTGCCCAGGCGCGTCAGGTAGTCGGTCTGGGCCTCGCGCAGCAGGCGGCCATGGGTTTCCTCGCGGATCAGACGCAGCAGCGTCATCGGCAGGATCACGGAATACAGCACGCCCTCGTAGAGCGTGGCCTGGCTCGCCAGCATCACCAGCGGCATGCCGTAGCGCTGCGCCAGCCAGGGCAGCACCAGCGCCCGCGCCATATAGAACAGCGCATGCAGGCCGGTGACGAGGATCGCGATGCGGCGCGCCTGCAGGGCCTTCATGCCCTCGCAGCGCAGCAGTTCGCGGGTGGTCATGCCGCTCACGAGGGCGATCGGCAGGGCGCTGACGTAGTACCACATCACGTCCGCCCAGCGCGTCCAGCAGATCGCCCAGGCCAGCGCGTCCACCGCCAGCACGCCGATCGCCACGCGCGTCGCGCGGCGGCCGTTCAGCGCCGCCACCCCGCCCAGGATCAGCAGGTAGCCGCCGAGGATCACCAGGTTGCTGAGCGCGGCGCCCGACGCGCCGGGCATGGCGCGGCGCACCAGCACCACGGCGCAGCCCACGCCGAGCGTGGTATAGCCGGCGGCCAGGATCCGCAATGCCTTGCTGCGATGGGGATGAGCCTGGTGCTCCCAGAACGTCAGTCCGGCACTGGCGAACAGCGTTCCGATCGCGAGGAAATATAGGGTAAGAAGGTCGACGTGCATTACTGACGTAAAGGCCTATGCCGGTGCGTCGCGGCGGCTGGCGGCATTTTACGCTGAACGTTCGACAACTCCGTGATGTTCAAATTTCAGGCGTGACGGGCGCAATTCATCGAGGGGAGCGGCGCTCGTTTCGGCGGTGCCGTGATCGAGCGGCGGCTTCCCGGTATCGCGCGGGGCCGGATTGAAACGATGGCGGCGTGCCGCGTAGCCGCCCGCGGCGCGGCGATCAGGACGGTCTAGCTGTTGGATGGAATTGAAATTGAACGGCGATTATTTTCACCATTACTGAAATTAAAATCAAAGGTGCCATTTATTATTGATGGCGCATGATTTCAAATGTATCGGAATGCAAGGGGTAATTTCCTTGTCATCGTCGTGATACAGTATGTTTCAAATCTTTCCGTAGACGGAATATTCAATCCAGGTGAATCGAAAAACCGAGCCGGGCTCTCATGCCCGGCTCGGTTGCTCCTGCCTGGGCAATCGGCTATATCCGCCGGCGAGTTGCCGTGAAATCGGCAGGAATCAGCCCGGTTTTTCGATTTATCAAACGCTCGATGATATTGCATGGGCAACCGCCAATAATTCCCGCGCTGCCGTGGCGCACTGCCCGCGCTAAATAATGACGAGGATAATTTTGAACGCCAAAAACCCTCATGAAATTCTGGAGCTCACCGCGGCGCAATTGGAAATGTGGTTTTCGCAGCAACGCGAGCCCGACAATCCCTTGTTCGACAGTCGTGCCTATGTGGATATCGGGGGGGCGATCCATTACCCGGCTTTCGAGGCGGCGGTGCGCCGTTTCATCGAGGAAGCCCGGATCCTGCATTTCCGTTTCCTTGAAACATCGTCGGGGCCGGTTCAATTCGAAGCTGGCGGAGATGCCTTCGAGCCGACGTTCATCGACGTCTCGCGCGAGGACGATCCATTCGCGGCTTGCTGGAATGCGATGCAGGCCGAATCGAATCGTCCCTACGATGTCCTCTCCGGCAGGCTGTTCAGTCAAACGCTGTTCAAGCTGGGCGACCAGCGGCATGTCTGGTACCAGCGCTATCACCATATCGTGATGGATGGCGCCAGCATCCCGCTCGCGACGCGCCGGGTGGCGGCGATCTACACGGCGCTGATGCGGCAGGCGCCGGTTCCCGAGGCGGACTTCGGGGCGATCGACCTGATGATGAGCGGCGATCGCGCGTATCGGTCCTCGCCGCGCTACGCGAGCGACCGCCAGTATTGGCAGGACTACGTCCATGCCCTGCCTGCCACGGAAACGATCGCCGGTGCGGCGCCCCGTGTGAGCGGTTTCTTCAACCGGGCATCGGCGCCGCTTCCCGCTGCATTCATCGACCAGCTCGACCAGATCGAGACGCGGATCGCGAAGTGGCCGCTCGTGCTCACCGCCATCGTGGCGGCCTATCTCTACCGGATGAGCAACGGCCGTGTAACCGTGTTCGATTTTCCGGTTTCGGCGCGCAGCAAGGAGACGCGTGCGCTGCCCGGCATGTTCGCCAATATCCTGCCGATGCGGCTGCCCATCACGCCGGGCACGACGCTGACGGAGCTGACGCGCCAGGTGAGCACCGAAGTCTTCGCGCACATGAAGCACCAGCAGTTCCGCGTGAAGGAGATCAGGCAGATGCGCGGTGCGTTCGCCGGGCCGGTGTTCGGTCCGCGCATCAATATCGTTCCCTACGACAACCGCTGGGAGTTCGATGATGGCCGCGCGACCTTGCACGCGCTCGCCAATGGCCTGGTCAACGATTTCGCGGTGACCGTGACGGGCAATCCGCGCGATCCCGGCTGCACGCTGCATGTGGACGCGAACGCCGAGCTTTATGACGACGCCAGCGTGCAGGCGCATCGGAAGCGTTTGCTGCACTTCATCGAGGCGGCGCTGGCGGATCCGGAGCAGCCGATCGAGCGGATCGATTTGCTCGATGCTGACGAGCGGCGCTTGTTGCTGCAGACGTGGAATGCGACGGAAGCGGATTATCCTCGGCATCGATGTGTCCATGAGTTGGTCGAGGCTCAGGCAGGGCATATGCCCGAGGCGATTGCGCTGGTCGCGGGTGATGAGCAGCTTTCTTATGGCGAGCTCAATGCGCGTGCGAATCGGCTTGCTCGTTATCTCGTCAAGCTCGGCGTTGGACCGGATATTCCGGTTGCCGTGTGTGTGGAGCGAAGCGTCGCGATGGTTGTTGCGTTGCTTGCGATATTCAAGGCCGGTGGCGCTTACCTGTCGATCGATCCCGCCTATTCGAGTGCGCGCCTCGCTCATATCCTCGATGATGCGGCACCGCCCGTCATGCTGGCCGACGCGGTTGGGCGTGAAGTGCTTGGCGAGGCGCGTCTGGCCAGGCATGTGATGGTTGACTTGAGCGTGTCTTCTGCGCCGTGGGATGACTTGCCTTCGGATGATCTTCCGCCGCGCTCGCTCGGGCTGGATTCATCGCATCTTGCCTATGTGATCTACACGTCAGGTTCCACCGGCACGCCCAAGGGCGTGATGGTCGAGCATCGCCAACTCGCGAATCTCGTGACTTGGCATATCGATCGCTTCGAGTTACGGGCGGGCTCTCGTGTCCCTGCCACCGCAAGCCTGGCCTTCGACGCCAGCGTGTGGGAGCTTTGGCCCGTGCTGTGTGCTGGCGCAAGCTTGTTACTACCGCCGCCTGGGCTGTCGTCCGATGCCACTGCGTTGTTGAACTGGTGGCGACAACAGTCGATGGATTGCGCATTCCTCGTCACACCGCTGGCACTGCTGGCGATGCAGTCTGAATTGCCTCCGGGGCTGAAATCGCTGCTGATCGGCGGCGATCGTGTGACGTCGCTGCCTTCGGGACTGCCGCCATCGCTGCGCATCGTCAACAACTATGGCCCAACCGAAACCACGGTCGTCGCGACCTCGGGCGAGATCGAGCCGTCTGCCGGCGACACGGTTTATCCGATCGGCAAGCCGATCGCGAATACGCGCATTTACTTGCTCGATGAGAATCAGGCGCTGGTTCCCTTGGGCGCAATCGGCGAACTCTACATCGGCGGTGCCGGTGTCGCGCGAGGCTACCTCAATCGCCCCGATCTCACCGCGCAACGCTTCCTTGCGGATCCGTTCGCGCGTGCTGAGGGCGATGCCGAGGCGCGCATGTATCGAGCCGGCGACCTCGCGCGCTACCAGCCAGACGGCAACATCGTGTTCCTCGGTCGTAACGACGAGCAGGTCAAGGTGCGTGGCTTCCGAGTCGAACCCGGGGAGATCGAGGCACAGCTCGCCACGCACGAGGCGGTGCGCGAGGCGATCGTCGTTGCTCGGCAGGATCCAGCGGGCAATGCTCGCTTGCTGGCTTATGTGAGCTTGCAGGACGCCGCGCCGTGTGCCGAACTCGTGCGTGACTTGCGCGAGCACCTTGCTGCACGGCTGCCAGAATACATGGTGCCGGCCGCGTTCGTCGTGCTCGACGCCTTGCCGCTGACGCCGAACGGCAAGGTGGACCGTCGCGCGTTGCCGGAGCCGGATGACGAGGCGTTCGCGCAGGCGCAATACGAAGCGCCGCAAGGCGACACCGAGCAGACCATCGCCGCGTTGTGGGCCGAACTGCTCGGCGTCGAGCGCGTGGGCCGGCACGACAACTTCTTCGCGCTCGGCGGCCATTCGCTGCTGGCCACCCGCATGCTCGCGCGGCTGCGTGAATCATTCGGGCACGATGTGTCGATTCGCACGCTCTTCGAGGCGCCGACTGTCTCGCAATTGGCGCCGCGAGTACACACGGCGGTTCAGTCCGACGCGCTGGCCATGCTCCTGCCGATTCAGACGCTGGGATCGAAACCGCCGCTGTTCTGCATCCATCCGGCTGGCGGTTTCAGCTGGCCATATGCGGGCCTCGCTCACCATCTGCCAGATCGTCCGCTCTATGGCCTGCAAGCGCGCGCACTCGCGGAAGCGGACGAACAAGTGGAGTCGATCGAGGAGATGGCACTGGATTACGTCCGGCAAATCCGCGGCGTGCAGCCCAGTGGCCCTTATCATCTGCTCGGCTGGTCGCTCGGGTGCCATATCGCGCATGCGATTGCCACGCAGCTACAGCTTGCCGGCGAGAGCGTGGCGTTGCTCGCGATGCTCGACGGTTATCCGATGGCGGAGATCGAAGCTATTTCCTCGCCGACGGAAGCGGAAGTCATGGGGGTGCTGATGCAAGCGTTTTCGGATTCACGCCAACCGACAACCGCCGAACCGTTGACGATAGCAACGCTGAAAGCGCACCTGGCGCGGAGCAATCTGATGTTCCAGACGATCAGCGAACCGACGTTCGCATCGATCGTGCGGCAATTCCAGATCGCACCAGCCCTGGCCGGCATGTTCGCGCCGGAGATATTCCATGGCGATGTGCTGTTCCTGAGGGCTGTGCTCAGTCAGGCGGATGCTTATCCACAGCGCGAGGTTAGTGGATGGCAGCCCTATGTGCAGGGCCGAATCGAGACGCATGACGTCGAGTGCCTGCACGAAACGATGATGAGCGCGCAGGCACTCGCGAGGATCGGGCCGATCGTTGCGGCCGCACTCGAGCGGGGCTTGAAAAATGGAGAGGCGTCGACAGGTTCGCCTATGGCTACCGAGAATGCATGACGGCAGCTGATGCATGCGAATGCATCGCGCCGTCGAGGAAGATCGACTTGAACTTCCTCGACGGCTAACGCAATGCCTTACAAGCTCGCGAGCGGCACCGTCACCTCGGTCCCCGCCGGGTCGAGCCGCAACTCGGTACCCGGCGCCGGCCGCAAGGTCGCCTCGTAGTCGCTCGACAGCACCACCAACCCGAGCCGGTGCCCCGCCGCGATGGTGTAGTCGCGCGGCATGAAGCTGAGCTTCAGCTCATAGGGCAGGCCCGCCAGCACCGGCTGCGAATGCCGGATCGACAGCGGATTGCGCGGGTCGGCCCAGGCGCGCGTGACGATGGTGGCTGTGCCGTCCGGCGCGCGGTCGACCAGCAGCGCGGTGACGTTCGCGGCAGCCGAGAACGTCAGTCGCACATGCGCCGTCGCGGTGCCCGACAAGCGGCTCGCGGTGGTGAACGGCGCGGTCTCGAAGCGGCCACGATGCGCGCCGTCAGGCGCGTTCGCCAGCGTCAGCGCATCGATGCGCGCGTCGTCGCGGAACGTCAGCAGCGGGCCGCCCGTCGGGAAACGCAGCAGCGCGCCGTCGCGCGAGCCGTCGCCGCCGGCGAAGTAGGTGACGGGGCGCGCCTGCCGTGACGGCCACTGCGTTTCCTTCAGCAGCGTGCCGTCGGCCTGCTCTACCACCGAACCGGCATCGCGCTCCACGCCGTTGTCGACGCCGAGCAGGTAGCGCGTGAACCAGCGGTTCACGGCCACCGGCCACGCATCGGTCAGCGCCGGACGGCTGCGCGGATCGATGTGCTTGGCGCGGTGTAGCCACAGTTGCGCGGGCACGCCCTGGCGGCGCATCGCCAGGTACCAGGAGGTCGACTGGTCGACCCTCACGTTGTCGTCCGCGAGCCCCTGCGCGACCAGCGCCGGCGCCACCGCGCGCAGCGGCGAGATCTCGCGCGCGGCCCAGAACGCCGAATAGTCGCCGGTGGCGCGATCCTCGTCGCGCAGCGCCTCGTCGACCAGGTGCGTGCAGCGTTCCGGATGCGCATTGGTCAGCAGCGCCTTGATGTAGACGTCGACATCCTCGCCCTGGTAGCCCTCGGGCGCGCGTACCAGGCCGCCCGCGCGATAGTAGCCGTACATGTCGGTCAGGCCGGCGATCGGCACGATCGCGTCGAGTCCGCGCGTGCGCAGGCTCGCGACCATCTTCGGCAGGGTGCCGTCGTACGACACGCCATACATGCCGACATGGCCCGTCGACCAGTTCGCGACCACCGGCTTGCCGACCGCGTCGCGTGCCGTTGCCTCGCGGCCGAGCCAGCGGATCACCTGGGCCATCGCCACCGATTCGTCGTGGGTGAGGATGGTCGGGCAGCCGTCGGAACCGGCGGTGCCCAGCGAATCGGCATAGACGATGCTGAAGCCGCGCTGCACGAAGTAGCCCTCGATCCACGAGCGCGCGGCCGCGGCCACCTCGGCCTGCTGGCGCAGCAGCGACACCGGCCGCGCGGCCATCACGCGCGCGCCGCTACCGGCATCGGCAGCCCGCGAAGCGGTGGCGGCGGCAGGGCTGGGCGAGCCGTCCAGCTCGACGTCGACATCGTGGTTCGGGCTGTCGGCCAGGTCGTTGTAGTAGGGGCTGGCCAGCACGATCACCGGCGTCACCGCGCCGTCGTCGGTCTCGGCCGGGCGCACCACCCGCACGTGGATGCGGTCCTTCTGGCCGTCGCCGTCGGAATCGATGGGCGTCTCGACCCAGGCTTCGCTGGTGCGCGTCGCGCCCGACAGCGAAGGCTGGACCTGTCCATCCTTGACGAGCGGCGGATATTTGCCGCGCGAGGCATCGGCATAAGGCACGCCCGAAGGCGAACGATGCGCGCGCGAGGCCGCATCGGCCGAGGCTTGCTCGGCGGAGGAAGCGGAGGAGGAGAACACGGAAGCGCCGGGGCTGCCGCCGTCGTCGCCGCCGCACGCGCCGAGCGCGAACACGGCCGCGATCGCGGCGAGCCACGCCTTGGCGGCGGGCAGGGAGGAGTGGGTCATGCTTGTCTCGCTGTAGTTGTGTCGGGAGTCGTCAAGCGCGACGAGCGGCGGGCGTTGCCGCGCCGCCGCCCGCTCGCGCCGGATGGACCAGGCCATCCGGCGCGCGTGGTGCCTGCTGTTACTGACGTGCCGCGTTGACGGCCGCGCCGGCGTCGAGCAGGCCCGCGCCGCAGGTGCTGGTCGAGCAGCCCGAGCCGCTCGGGAACGGCCGTGCCGAGGCTTGCAGCTTCTGCAGGATCTGGCTGGGCGTGAGCGAGCCGTTGGCCGCCAGCATCAGCGCCACGGTGCCGGCCACGTGCGGCGTGGCCATGCTGGTGCCGTTGTAGGAGGCATAGCTGTCGGCGGCCGGCGATTTCGTGCCGCTGTTCAGCGTCGACAGGATGTTCACGCCGGGGGCGGCGATCTTCACCAGCGAGCCGGTGTTGGTGAAGCTGGCGCGCCGGCCGTTGATGTCGGTGGCGGCCACCGCGATCACGTTCTGGCAGTTCGCCGGCTGCGAGCTCGATACCGGCGAGGCCTCGTTGCCGGCCGCCACCACCACCGTCGCGCCCTTCGCCACCACCGCGTTGATCGCGTTCTGGTAGGTGCGGCTGCAACTACCGCCGCCGCCGAGGCTGAAGTTCAGCACGCTGGCCGGGTTCGGGTTGGCCGGGGCGCCCGGCACCGAGAGGCCGGCGGCCCAGCGCATCCCGTCCGCGATATCGGACAGTGTGCCGCCGCACTTGCCGAGCACGCGCACCGGCAGGATCTTGCCCTTCCACGAGATGCCGGCCACGCCGGTGCCGTTGTTCGACACCGCGCCGATCGTGCCGGCCACGTGGGTGCCGTGCCAGGAGCTGTTGCTGGCGAAGGTGCGGCCGAATTCATCGAGCTGGCAGCGGTAGAACGGGCCGTTCGGATCGTCGACTTCCTGCTGCGTGACCCAGTCGCCCGGATCGGCGGCGCTGCTATCGCGGCCGTTGCCGTCGTTGGCGCTGTCGGGATCGCTGATGAAGTCGTAGCCCGGCAGGATGTTCGCGGCGAGGTCCGCATGCGGGCGGTAGCCGGTGTCCACCACCGCCACCACCACCTTGTCCGAGCCCGTGGTGATGTCCCAGGCCTTCGGCAGGTTCGCGCCGCCCACGCCGCTGGCATAGCCCCATTGCTCGGAATAACGCGTGTCGTTCGGCACCAGGAAGGCATGCATGCGCGCATCGGGTTCGGCGTAGTCGACCGCGCCGTCGGCGGCGAAGTCCCTGGCCAGCGAGGCCGCGTCGGCCGCCGAGATGTTGCGGCCCAGGCGCAGCACGGTGGCGCCGTCGGCCATCTCGCGCTTCACGTGCAGGCCGGCGGCCGGGTCGCCCGCATTGCCGGGCGCCGAGGCGGCCGCGGCACCGAACGAGCGCGTGGTGACGCGTTGCCCACGCGCGGCCAGCACGCGATCGATCACACCCTGGATGCCGGGTTGCGTGCTCGACGAGGCGATCGAGGCCGTGGCGCGAGCGGACGGCGAGGCCGCCGGCTTCAGCTTGACGATCAGCTGGTTGACGCTTTCGCCGCCGCTGCCGGCGCTCGTCACGCTGGGCGCCTGCGTCTCGGCGTGAGCGAGCGTGGCGCCGGCGGCGAGCACCAGAATGATTGCGGAAGAAATAGAAGTAGTACGAACTAATTGATTCATGCCAGTACCCCCAGAAGGAGAGAACGGATTGCGTTGTTGGAGTGTTACCGTTGCGAAAACACGGGTTTGCATCCCGGCATGAAGGCGGGCGCGACGCCCTGGCCAGGGGCGGCACCTGCTGCCGAACAAGAGCACGGACTGCTGGCGCGGCTGCTGCGGGAAGCGCGCTGTCGAGAAGGCCGGCCCGCAGGGCGCGGGCCGGCCGTGTGCCTCTCTCAGGTTCTTTTGTTGTGGTTCGGATACCGCCAGGAGCCTGCGCGGCAAACGCTGGGCGTTGTCGCGCGAGCTCGGGAAATCATTTAGTACGACTGAAATGGACGGCGAGGAAACGGTACCGTATTCAGTGCTGCGCGGCGCGCTTGCCGGATGGCGGCGCATCGAGCCCGTCGAAATAGAGGAAGCTTTCCTCGGGCTTTCGCAAAATTATCTTGCCGTATGGCGGCTGTCAAATAAATTTAATAGAAATCTAAAAAAGTTAGATAAGTGCCGGATGTGAGGGGGCAGCCGCGCACGGCGCGATGCGCGCGCACAAAATGACGAAGGCCGCGTGCCTTGTCGGGCACACGGCCTTCGCCGTTCGATCCGGCGCGGGACGAGCCTCAGGAATAGGCCTTGACGCTCGCCGCCTTGCGCGGGCGCGAATCGCGGATGAACACACCCGAGAGCAGCGCACCGGCCAGCGCGATGCCGCCCGCGAGCAGGAAGGCGCTTGCGTAGGAACCGCTGCGCTGCACCAGCAGGCCCGTGACGGCCGGCCCGATCACGCCGGACAGGCTGCCGATGCAGTGCATGCAGCCGCTCACGCTGCCGACCCTGGCGGGATGCACGACATCCTGCACCACCGCCCAGTAGAGCGCGCCCGTCACGTAGAGCAGGAACAGCGCGACCGACATCAGCGCCACCGCGTTGGCGGCGGTATGCACGGTGCCGGCCACCGCCACGCAGATGCCGGTGGCGAGCAGCGAGACCACCAGCACGATCTTGCGCGACAGCATCAGCTTGCCGGTCCAGCGGAAGATCGCGTCGGAGATCGCGCCGCCGGCGGCGAGCCCCACCGTGCCCACCAGCCAGGGCACCACGGTAGCCAGGCTCATCTCGCGGATGTTGAGATGGTGCGCGTCCACCAGGTAGCTGGGGAACCAGCTCAGGAAGAAGAACAGCACGTAGTTGTAGCTGAAGAAGGCGAACGCGGCGGCCAGGATCAGCGGCTGGCGCAACCAATGCGAGAGCGGCAGGTTCGCGCTGGCCGGATCGATCGGCGCGACGGCGCCGCCGCCATGCGCGCTTGCCCGGCCGCCGGCGGTGGCTTCGTCGTCGAGCGAGCGGACCAGGCGGCTGCTCGCCGGCGTGTCGGCCGTCATGGCGACCCACGCCACCACCCACACCAGCCCGATCGCGCAGATGATCCAGAACGCCAGGCGCCAGCCGAAGCTCAGCGCGAGCAGGCCCACCACCGGCCCGGCGATCGCGCCGCCGAGCGGCGAGCCCGCGCTGAGCAGGCCCATCGCGGTGGCGGCGCGCCGATGCGGCATCCAGTTGTTGACCATCTTGTTGGCGGCGGCGCACAGCGGCCCTTCCGCCATGCCGAACAGCACGCGCACCACCAGCAGGCTGGCGAAGCCGACCGTCACCGCGGTCAGCCCGCAGAACAGCGACCAGAAGCCGACCGCCAGCACATAGACGAGCTTCGGGCCGAGCCGGTCGCTCGCCAGCCCGCCGACGAAGTTGAACAGCGCGTAACCGACGAAGAAGCTGCTGAACACGATGCCCATCTGCGCGGCGTCGATACCGAGATCCTTCTGGATCAGCGGCGCCGTCAGCGACAGCGCGATGCGGTCGAGATAGTTGATGCCGTAGACGAGGAACAGCAGGAATACCGTGATCCAGCCCATCGTGCGTTGCTTCATGCTCTGTCTCCTGTTCTGCCGGTTTTGTGACCGGCTGGTGGCCGGCTTTGTCGGTGTCGCGAGGCGGCGGTCGGCGGTGCTAGCGTTCGGCCGATCTCGCCAGCAAGGCTTCGGTGCCGCGCTCGCGCAAGTCGGCGAGATGCTGTGCGAGCCGCGTGACGAAATCCGCCGGCCAAGGCGCGGCGCTGAACACGCCGTGATGGCCGAGCGCGGCCTGGGCGGCGTCGAGCGGCGTGTCGGCGGCGCGTAGCCGGCCCGTCAGCGCCGCCGCGCCGGGGTCGCTGATCGCGAGCGTTTCGCCCGTCTCGCCGCGTGCCGTGGCGAGGTAGTGCAGCCAGGCCGCCAGCGCGCGTTCGAGGCGCGGCCGCTCGATGCCGGCCGTCAGGCTCTCGCGCAGCGCCGGCAGCCAGCGCACCGGCACCTTCTGCGTGCCGTCCATGGCGATCTGGCGCGTCTGGTGGGCGAGCGTCGGATTGCGAAAACGCGCCAGCAACTCGTCGCAATAAGCCTGCACGTCGAAGCCGCGCGGCGCCGTCACGGTGGCCAGCAGGTCCTCGCGCATCAATGCCTGCACGAAGGTGCCGATGGCCGGATCGGCCATCGCCTCGGCCACCGTCGCCCGCCCGCGCAACTGGCCGAGATAGGCGATGGCCGAATGCGAGCCGTTGAGCAGGCGCAGCTTCATCGCCTCGTAGGGCCGCACGTCGCCCGTGAGCAGCGCGCCGGCTTCTTCCCAGGCGGGTCGCGGGCCGCTGAAGCGATCCTCGATCACCCATTGCGTGAAGGGCTCGCAGGCGATCGCCGCCTCGTCGCGCAGGCCCAGCCGCGCTTCGGCGGCCGCCAGCGAGGCCGGCGTGGCGGCCGGCACGATGCGGTCGACCATGGTGTTCGGGAAGGCGATCGTGTCGCCGATGCGACTCGCGAGCGAGGCATCGAAGCCGCGCGCGTACTGCATCAGCAGCTTGCGCAGCTGGTCGCCGTTGCTGGCCATGTTGTCGCAACAGACCACGCTCAGCGGCGCATCGGCGGCGCGCCGGCGAATGCCGGCGGCCAGCACGCCGAGCGTGGTGCGTGGCGTGTCGGGCGTGAGCAGGTCGTGGCGGATGTCGGCATCGTCGAGATCGAGATCGCCGCTGGCCGGCGCGATGCTGTAGCCCTTCTCGGTCACGGTCAGGCTGACGATCGACACGCGCGGATCGGCGATCGCGTCGAGCACGGCCGGCAACGCGCTAGGCACGTGCAGCGCACCGACCAGCGCGCCGGCCACGCGGCTGCGCGTGGTCTCGCCGTCGCTCTCGGTGACGGAGTAGAGCAGGTCCTGCTGGCGGATCAGCTCGGCCATGCGCCGCTCGCGCAGATGCACGCCGACGATTCCCCAGCGCAGGTCGCCCGCCTCGAGCAGCGCCTCGGTATAGAGCGCCTGATGCGCGCGGTGGAAGGCGCCCAGCCCGAGATGGACGATGCCCGGCTGCAGGCGGTCGCGTGCGTAAGCGGGTCGCCGCGTATCGGCGGGGAGCGCGCCCAGGGATGCCTGGCTCAGCAGTGTCGCCATCGTGTGCTCTTTGTACCATGGTAGAGTTCGCGTCGAACGAAGCTTAATCGGCACTGGTCGGGGATTTTATCGGTGTAAACGCTAGACGATCCCGAAAACACCTCAGTGCTACCATGGTACAAACAATGGCACCGTCACCGAACATGACCCAGATGGCTCCCGATCCACAGGACGACAGCACGCTCGCCGCGCTGCGCGGCTTCAAGGCGAATGCCGACTTGCCCTATCGCCCGCAGGTGCACCGTTTCCTGCTCGACGCGATCGTGCGCGGCGCGCTGCCGCCGCATACCAGCCTGTCCGAGGCGGCCATCTCCGAGGCGCTCGAAGTGAGCCGCACGCCGGTGCGCGAGGCGCTGGCCCAGCTCGCCGACGAGCATCTCGTCAATATCTATCGCAAGGTCGGCACCATCGTCGCGCCGATCTCGGTCTCGCAGCTCGAGGAAGGGCGCTTCGCGCGCAGCACGCTCGAATGCGCGAACCATGTTCAGCTCGCGCAGACCATCACGCCCGGGCAGCTCACCGAATTCGGCGCGATCGTCGAGGCGCAGCGCGAGGCTGTCGCCGCCGGCGAGGTCGAGCGCTTCTTCGAGCTCGACGAGCTGATGCACCGGCGCCTGTTCGAATTCGCGGGCCGCGCGCATGTCTGGGAGATGCTGCAGCCGATGAAGCGCCAGTTCGACCGGGTGCGCTGGCTGCTGCTCGACCGCGTCGCCGATCACGCGCTGCGCGCCCTGCACGAACACGAGCTGATCCTCGCGCAGATGGCCTCGCGCAACGTCGCCCAGCTCGGCGCGACGGTGGCCAGCCATATCGACCGGGTCGGCTCGCACCTGCCCGCGGTGCGCGAGCGCGCCCCCGACTATTTCACCGGCTGAGCGGCACCGGCCGCCGGCCGTCCCGCGCATGGAGACGACGATTGAAGATTGAACGCTTGCAGACCATCGTGACCTGCCCCGGCAGGAACTTCGTGACGGTGAAGATCGTCACGGACGAGGGCGTGCACGGCCTGGGCGACGCCACGCTCAACGGCCGCGAGCAGGCCGTGGTCGCGTATCTGGAAGAGCATGTGTTTCCCTGCCTGGTCGGGCGCGATCCGCGCCGTATCGAGGACATCTGGCAATACCTCTATCGCGGCGCCTATTGGCGGCGCGGGCCCGTCACCATGACGGCGATCGCCGCGATCGACATGGCGCTGTGGGACATCCTGGGCAAGCTGGCGGGCATGCCCGTGTACCAGTTGCTGGGCGGCAAGAGCCGCGACGGGCTGATGGTGTATGGCCACGCGAACGGGCGCGATCACGAGGAAGCGGTCGACGCGGTGCGCAGGCACATCGAGGAAGGCTACCTGGCGATCCGCGTGCAATCGGGCGTGCCGGGGCTCGACAAGGTGTATGGCGTGGGCAGGACGGCCGGCGAATACGAGCCGGCGCAGAAGGGCCTGCCGCCCGAGGAGCCCTGGGATACGGCGCTCTATCTGCGTCACACGCCGGAGCTGTTCCGCAAGGTGCGCGAGGCGGTCGGCTTCGAGCCGCATCTGCTGCACGACGCGCATCACCGGCTCACACCGATCGAGGCGGCGCGGCTCGGCCGCGATCTCGAGCCCTATCGGATGTTCTGGCTGGAGGATGCCACGCCCGCCGAGAACCAGGAAAGCTTCCGCCTGATCCGCAGCCACACCACCACGCCGCTGGCGGTGGGCGAGGTGTTCAACTCGATCTGGGATTGCAAGGACCTGATCCGCGAGCAGTTGATCGACTACATCCGCGCGACCATCGTGCACGCGGGCGGCATCACGCATGCGCGGCGCATCGCCGATTACGCGGCGATGTACCAGGTGCGCACCGGCTTCCACGGCGCCACCGATCTCTCGCCGGTCTGCATGGCGGCCGCCGTCAACTTCGGGCTGTGGGCGCCGAACTTCGGCATCCAGGAGCTGATGCCGCACAACGCGCTGACCAACGAGGTGTTCCCGCATCGCTACCGCTTCGAGAAAGGCTTCCTGGTGATGGACGACGTGCCGGGGCTGGGCGTCGAGATCGACGAGACGCTGGCCGCGAAGTATCCCTATGAACGGGCCTACCTGCCGGTGGCGCGCCTGCGCGACGGCGCGATGTGGAACTGGTGAGCGCGGCGCGCTGCCGTGCCCGATGGCAAGAACCGAGAGAATCGAGAGGAGTGACGAGATGCTGAGCGTCGTGGTCGACCGTCCCAACAGCCTGAACCTGCGCGAGATGCCGCTGCCCGAACCGGCCGCCGGCGAGGTACGCGTGCGCGTGCGCTACGCGGGCATCTGCGGATCGGACCTGCATATCTATCGCGGACACAATCCCTTCGTGTCTTACCCGCGCGTCATCGGCCACGAGTTCGTGGGCCGCGTCGAGTCGGTGGGCACGAGCGTCGATGCCGCGCGCATCGGCGAGCTGGTGGCCGTCGATCCGGTGATCAGTTGCGGGCAATGCCACGCCTGCCGGATCGGGCGACAGAACGTCTGCAGCAAGCTGGTGGTGCTCGGCGTGCATCGCGACGGCGGCTTCAGCGAGTATGTCTGCGCGCCGGCGCGCAACGCCTACCGGATTCCCGAGGGCATCGCCGACAGTTGCGCCGCGATCGTCGAGCCCTTCGCGGTGGCCGCCAACGTGACGGCGCGCACCGGCGTGCTGCCCGAGGATGTCGCGCTGATCTACGGCGCCGGCACGGTCGGACTGACCATCCTGCAGGTGCTCAAGCGCGTGCATGGAATTCGCGCCTTCATCACCGACCGCCTGGACGAGCGGCTCGCGCTGGCGCGCCTCAACGGCGCGGCCGAGGACGAGACCATCAACACCGGCCGCGAGGCGGACCTGGCCGAGGCGCTGGCGCGGCGTGGCGTGGCGGGCGGCCCGACCCTGGTCTTCGATGCGGCCGGCCATCCCGCGATCCTCGAGGAAGCCGTGCGACTCGCCGCGCCGGCGGCGCGCATCGGCCTGCTCGGCTTCTCGTCGACGCCCTCGGCGATCGCGCAGCAGGAGCTGACCAGGAAGGAACTGACGCTGTGCGCGTCGCGGCTCAATTGCGCGATGTTCCCGACCGTGATCGACTGGCTCGAACGCGGGCTGGTGACGCCGGCGTCGATCGTCACGCACAAGCTCGACTTTCGCGAAGTGGGCAGCGCGTTCGAGCTGGCGGAGGGGAATCCGAAGGAGGCTTGCAAGGTGCTGCTGGATTTCGGGGGGTGATACGCAGGGCGCGAGCCCCTCACTCCCCGATCAAATGCACGACCACGTCGCGCTGGTGCGCGGCGCGGCGATGCTCGAACAGGTAGATCCCCTGCCAGGTGCCGAGCACCATGCGGCCCTGCTCGACCGGGATCGACAACTGCACCTGGGTGAGCGCCGTGCGCAGATGCGCGGGCATGTCGTCGAGGCCTTCGTCGTCGTGCTCGTAGCGCGAGGCGTCCTCGGGCGCGATCTCCTCGAAGTAGCGCTCCAGGTCGCGCCGCACCGACGGATCGGCATTCTCCTGGATCAGCAGCGAAGCCGAGGTGTGGCGGCAGAACAGCGTGAGCAGGCCGTTGCGGATCGGCTGCTGCTCGACGAAGGCGCGCACCTGCCGCGTGAATTCGACCAGGCCGCGCCCGCGCGTGGCCACGCCGATATGCTGGATCGCCTGTTTCATGCTCATGATCTCCGCCGCCGTGTTCAGCCGAGCGCGGCGAAGCCTTCGGCCTCGATCTGCGCGGTGCTGGTCGGGCGCACCACGCGCGCGACTTCCACGCCGTCGCGCAGGAACACCAGGGTGGGCCACAGCTTGACGCGGAACGAGCGGCCGAGCGGGCGGCCGGGGCCGTCCTCGATCTTCAGATGACGGATCCCGTCATGGGCCGCGAAGGCTTCGCGGATCGACGGCTGCGCGCCGGCGCAGATCCCGCACCAGTTGGTGCCGAATTCGATCACGGTGGCGCCGGTCAGCGCATCGACGGCTTCGCGCGTGGGCGCGTCGGGCGTATAGGCTTGGGGAGAATTCATCGCGGCTCCGGGGGCAGGGCAGGCATCGGGAAGGATCGGGCGGTGTGCCCGATCGATGTCCTACTCTAGCGGAAAAGCGCGGAGCTTGCGGGGCAGCGAAATTGCCTGCCGACGCGCGGCGGCCGGGCTCAGTCGTCCTTGCGCGGCGGGGCGCAGGAAGCCCGCACCATCAACTCGGCCGACCAGCCGATGCTGGCCACCTCCGCCTGCCCGTCGAGCTGGGCCAGGATCAGGCGCGCGGCCTGCTTGCCGATCTCGGCGCTCGGCACGCGCACGGTGGTGATCGGGATCGGCAGCTCGGCCATCAGCTCGAAATCGTCGAAGCCGATCAGGCTCAGCTGGCTCGGCACGTCGATGCCGATTGCCATCGCCTCCAGCATCGCGCCCATCGCGAACGAGCCGTTGCCGCAGACGATCGCGGTCGGCGGCGGCACCTTCGCCTCCATGATCCGGCGCAGCAGTTGCCGCCCTTCCTTGACGCTCCAGTAGCCTTCCACCTCGTGCGCGGGATGGATAGCGATGCCGCGCTCGGCCAGCGCGTCGCGCACGCCCATCCGGCGAGCGGCCGCGCGGTCGTTGGTGTCGGCGTTCTGCGCGATCATGCCGATCCGTCGATGGCCGAGGTCGAGCAGGTAGTTGGTGCAGTCGTGGAAGGCGCGGTAGTTGTCGACGCCCACGCACACGGTGCCGTGGCGCGGCGGATAGGTGAAGGTGCTGACGCAGGGAATGCGCCGCTGCTCGAGCAGCGGGTACAGCTCGGCATG
Source organism: Burkholderia sp. SJZ089 (assembly GCF_007828315.1). Taxonomy (NCBI): domain Bacteria; kingdom Pseudomonadati; phylum Pseudomonadota; class Betaproteobacteria; order Burkholderiales; family Burkholderiaceae; genus Burkholderia; species Burkholderia sp. SJZ089. The sequence goes on from NZ_VIUM01000003.1 coordinate 186,918, forward strand.
ATGTCCCTCGCCCACCACCACCACCGCGTCCACGCCGCGCTCCAGCATCTTGCGCACCTGCCGGTACTCGCGTTCGAGCTCGTATTCGGAGCAGGCCAGCAGCAGCGTGTAGCCCTCGCCTTCGAGCTCGTCCTGCAGGGTCTGGATCGCGGTGGCGAAGTGCTCGTTGGAGAGCGTGGGCACCACCGCGCCGATCGTGCCGGTGCGCTGCGTGGCCAGGGCGCGCGCGGCCGCGTGCGGCACCCAGCCGAGATGCTTGATCGCCACCTCGATGCGCTCGCGCACGGCGGGCGAGACGATGCCCGGATTGTTGACGAAGCGCGAGACGGTGGCCTTCGAGACGCAGGCGAATTCGGCGACGTCCTTCAGCGTGGCGGCACCGGCGCGCGGCGCCGGTTCGGCGCCCGAGCCCGCGTCGGGTTTGCTGTTGCGCGCGGCCTTTGCCATGTCGATCGCCGGAATGAGAGGGGCGCCCATTATACCGGCCGCCCTCGCCGTTCCCGCCCGCCGGAAAGCCCTGGCGGCGCCGTTTTTCGGCTGGTGTGCGCGACCACGCTTACTGGTTCGACAGCTTCTTCGCCCACTTCATCAGGTGCCGCCCGGCCGCCACCACCTCGCCGCGCTGGTTCACCACCTCCAAGTCGGCCGTGCTGCGCCGTTTCTCCTCGTCGATCTCGGCCACCTTGTAGATCACCGTGACCGTGTCGCCGAGCAGCACCGGGCGGATGAAGCGGATCCGGTCGTAACCGGCCGAGACCGGGAATTCCTCGAGATCGGTGCGATGGATGATGTGCGCGATGCTGATGGTGGAGGCCGTCGACATGTAGCCGACGATCAGCGCTCCATGCGCGATGCGCGTGCCGATCGACGACTTCTCCTGCATGTACTGCTCGTTGATGTGGGTGTCGCTGAAGTCGCCGGTCAAGCCCGCGAACAGCGTCACGTCGGTCTCGCCGACCGTCTTCGCGAAACGGAATTCCTGCCCGATTTCCACGCCCTTGATTGCCATCGTCTGTCTCCTGGATGAGTTGCCCGCCAGGCGAGAACATCTGCCTCGTATTTCTGGCTGGTTGCAAAAATGATACCGGTTACATTGTCGTGAAGTAAACGACGTCCCGTGAAATTTATCAGGAAAAATGGCGTATACGTGAAACCACCAAGATGAAAGATTCGGAATCCATGTCTTAATGAAACCGGTTACACAAGATTCGGCGAAGTGCCTCCCGGCAAGATTGTCGGGGCAGCCCGCCGAGGCACGGAACGATCAGTCAGGAAGGCGACATGGAGAGAATCTCGGCGGCCGAGGCCGCGGCATTGGTACAGGACGGCGACGCGGTGGTGATCAGCGGCTCGGGTGGCGGCCACTCGGTGCCCGAGGCGCTGCTGGCGGCGCTGGAGGCGCGCTGGCTCGACGCGGCGCAGCCGCGCGGCATCACCTCGATCAGCGTGGTGGGGATCGGCGATCGCGCGGCGCTCGGTGCCACGCACCTGGCGCACGAGGGCTTGCTGCGGCGCGCGATCACCGGGGCGCTGGTCGATTCGCCGGGGCTCGTCACGCTGGCGGCCGAGGATCGCATCGAGGCCTACACGCTGCCGCAAGGCGTGCTCTCGCAACTGATGCGCGAGATGGCGGCGGGCCGCCCGGGCCTGATCACCAAGACGGGCCTGCACACCTTCGTCGACCCGCGCCAGCAGGGCGCGCGGCAGAGCCCGCGCACGCCGGCCGATTTCGTCGAACTGATGGAGCTGGACGGCGAGCAATGGCTGCGCTTCAAGCCGCTGCCGCTGAACGTGGCCTTCCTGCGCGGCACCACGGCCGACGAGGACGGCAACGTGACCATGGAGCAGGAAGCCGTGTTCGGCGAGATGCTGGCGATGGCGCAGGCCACGCGCCGCGCCGGCGGCGTCGTGATCGTGCAGGTCAAGCGCATGGCGCGGCGCAATACGCTGCCGCCCAAGCAGGTGAAGATCCCCGGCATCCTGGTCGACTTCGTGGTGGTGGAGCCGGGCCAGCGCCAGACCTACGCGACCGACTACGACCCGAGCTACTCGGGCGAGCTGCGCGTGCCGCTCTCCGATATCGGCCCGCTGCCCTTCGGGCCGCGCAAGGTTATCGTGCGCCGCGCGGCCATGGAGCTGTATCCCGAGGCGGTCTGCAATCTCGGCGCCGGCATCTCCACCGGGCTGTCGACGGTGGCGGCCGAGGAGGGCATCCTCGACGCGGTGGTGCTGACCAACGAGCAGGGGCTGATCGGCGGCGCGCCGATCACCGGCCGCGATTCGGGCGGCGCGCAGAACTACGCGGCGATGATCGACCAGCCCGCGCAGTTCGACTTCTACGACGGCGGCGGCCTCGACCTCGCCTTCCTGTCCTTCGCCGAGGTGGACGCCGAGGGCAACGTCAACATCAGCCGCTTCGGCGACAAGATCGTCGGCGTGGGCGGCTTCATCAACATCAGCCAGAACGCGAGGTGCGTGGTGTTCAGCGGCACGCTGACGGCCGGCGGGCTCGACGTGGGCTGGGAGAACGGCCAGACCGTGATTCGCAGCGAGGGGCGGCACCGCAAGTTCGTGCGCGAGCTGGAGCAGGTCTGCTACAGCGCCGCGTTCGCGCGCGAGCACGGCCACCAGGTGCTGTTCGTGACCGAGCGCGCGGTATTCCGCGTCTCGGAGCAGGGCTTGATGCTGACCGAGATCGCGCCGGGCATCGATCTCGAGCGCGACGTGCTCGGCCAGATGGCCTTCCGTCCCGCCGTCTCGCCGGATCTCAAGGTGATGGATGCGCGGCTGTTCCTGCCGGCGCCGGTCGGCATGCGCGACGAGATCCTGGCGCGCGAGCGGCGCTTCCGCTCGGCGCGCGTGGCGGCCTGGCATGCGGAGCATCGGCGATGAACGGCGCGCAAGGGCAACTGGCTGCGGGCCGCGCGGATGCGGCGCTGATCGATGTCGGGGGCGCGAGCATGCGCGGCGCCGCGATCGACGGCGCGACGCGGCTCTACGCGATCGTCGGCGATCCGGTGGCGCAGGTGCGCTCGCCCGGCGTCTACACGGAAGCCTTCGCGCAGGCCGGGCATAACGCCGTGTTGATCCCGGCCCTGGTGCGGGCCGATCGCTTCGACGAGACGATTCGCGGCCTGATGGCGCTCGGCAATCTCGACGGCCTGCTGGTGACCGCGCCGCACAAGGCGCGCATGGTGCCGTTCGCGGCGCGGCTGTCGGCGCGCGCGTCGGTCGTCGGCGCCGTCAACGCGCTGCGGCGCGAGCGCGACGGAAGCTGGTCCGGCGACATGTTCGATGGCGTCGGCTTCGTGGCCGCGGCGCGCCGGATCGCGCCGCTGGCGGGGCGGCGCGCGCTGCTGTTCGGCTGCGGCGGCGCGGGTGCCGCGATCGCCGCCGAGCTGGCGGCCGACGGCGCGGCCGCGCTGACTCTGGTCGACCCCGACGCGACGCGCGCGCAGCGGCTCGCCACCGAGCTGGCGCGTCACTACCCGCAATGCGAGGTGCGTGCCGGGCGCGGCGACCATGACGAACCAGGCCACGACGTGGTGGTCAACGCCTCGACGGTCGGCATGCGCGACGGCGATCCCCTGCCCGGCGAGCCGGGCTCGATCGACGCGCGTTGCCTGGTGGGCGACGTGGTGCTGCGCCCGGCCGGCTCGCCCACCGCGCTGGTGGCGCGGGCCCTGGCGGCCGGCGCGCGCGTGGTGACCGGCCAGGACATGCACGCCGGCCAGCGCGAGGCGATCCTCGACTTCTTCGCGCCCGCGCCCGCGACCGGCGCCTCGTCGACCCGCAAGCAGGAGGCAGGCTGATGGCGATGCTCGGTCAAGCGGCGGTGCTGATCTGGAACGACGTGCTCGACAGCGCCGAATCCGCCTTCTATGCATGGCACGACAAGGAACACATCCCCGAGCGGCTGGCGCTGCCGGGCTTCCTGCGCGGGCGCCGTTACCGAGGCGACGGCGAGCCGGCCTGGCTGACCGTCTACGAGGCCGAGGATCTCGCGGTGCTGACGAGCCCCGCCTACCTGGAGCGGCTCAATCATCCGACGCCGCTCACGCGCGCCACCGTGCAGGCGTTCCGCAACACCGCGCGCTCGATCTGCCGCGTCGAGCGCAGCGCGGGCGGCAGCACCGGCGGCCATGCGCTGACGCTGCACCTGCCCGCCGGGCTCGCACTCGATGTCGAGGCCCTGTTCGCGCGGTTGCTCGGCATGACGGGCGTGCTGGCCGCGCATCTGCTGACGGCCGACGAGGCGGCCAGCCGCATCGACACGGCCGAATCGCGTCAGCGCGCCTTCGTGGTGCCGGCGCGCGTGCTGATGGTCGAGGCTTCGACGCTGGCGGCCGCGCAGGCTGCGCTCGACCTGCTGGTCGAAGCGGCGGGCGCGGCGGGCGGCGATGCCGCGCGCGTGGCGACGGCGGCCGGCGCCGGCATCTACGCGCTGGAAATCAGCCGCCTGCCGGCGCGCGACCCGCTTTGACATGGCGCCCGGCTCGCGGCCGGGCGCGCGAATCCCCATCACGACATTGAGGAATACAGAATGAAATTGCTGCGATACGGCCCGCGAGGCCAGGAAAAACCGGGGCTGCTCGATCGCGACGGCCGCCTGCGCGACCTGTCCGCGATCTGCGAGGACTACACGCCGGCCTTCTTCGCGGGCGGCGGCATTGAGCGCCTGCGCGGCGTCGATCCGCAAACGCTGCCGCTGGTGGCGGGCGAGCCGCGCATCGGCGCCTGCATCGCGCAGCCGGGCAACTTTATCGCGATCGGGCTGAACTACGTGCAGCACGCGATCGAGACCGACGCGCCGATCCCCGCCGAGCCGATCCTGTTCAACAAGGCGCCATCCTGCCTGTCGGGGCCCTACGACCCGGTGATCCTGCCGAAGGGTTCGCGCAAATGCGATTGGGAAGTCGAGATCGCGATGGTGATCGGCAAGCCGGCGCTCTACGTCGACGAGGCCGACGCGCTCGACCACGTGGCGGGCTACTGCGTCTGCAACGACGTGTCCGAGCGCGAAATGCAGCTCGAGCACGGCGGCCAGTGGGTCAAGGGCAAGATGTTTCCGAGCTTCGGCCCGCTCGGCCCCTGGCTGGTCACGACCGACGAGGCCGGCGACGCGCAGGACCTGGGCCTCTGGCTCGAGCTGAACGGCCGGCGCGTCCAGGATTCGTCGACCTCGGACATGATCTTCACGCTGGCGAGGATCGTCTCCTACGCGAGCCGGCACGTGCTGCTGCAACCCGGCGATGTGATCACCACCGGCACGCCGCCCGGCGTGGGCCTGGGCATGAAGCCCGAGCAGTACCTGAAGCCCGGCGACGTGATGGAGCTGGGCGTGGCCGGGCTCGGCGTGCAGAAGCAGACCGTGCTGGCCTGGGAGGATTCGCCGTTCGCGAGGACTAAGGCGGGCGGACACGGCGCCTGAATCGAGTCCCCCGAGCGGCAAGCAGGAAGTCGTGGCAAGCAGCAGGAAGCAGTAGCGAGGCAGGCCGGGAGCCGGCGCGATGGCGCCGGCCATCCCGCCCGCCCGAGATCGAGATCAATCATGGAGACCCGGCAATGGACAAGCGGTTGAACGACGGGCACGGCCCGCGGAGGAGCGCGTCATGAGAACCACGGAAGCGGCACGGTCGCAGCCCGTGACGGAGAGGAAGCAGGCCTGGTATCGCGACATCACCTGGGCGCAATGGCGCGTGCTGATCGCGGCCTGGGGCGTGTGGGTGATGGATGCGGTCGACTTTCTCGCCATCACCTTCGTGTTGCGCGATATCGCCGGCGAGTTCCATGTCGGGCTCGAGGCGGCCTCGCTGCTGCTGTTCGCCACCTACGGCGTGCGCTGGCTCGGCGGCCTGCTGTTTGGCAGCCTGAGCGACCGGATCGGTCGCAAGATTCCGCTGGTGATCACCCTGGCGTGGTTCACCGGCGGCGCGGTGCTGACCGGGCTGTCGTGGAATTTCGCCGTGCTCGCCGTATTCCGGCTGCTGCTAGGCTTCGGCATGGCGCCCGGCTTCTCGCTGGGCGCGACCATGGTGGCCGAGTCCTGGCCCGAGAAGTACCGCTCGATCGGCATCGGCATCCTCGATACCGGCTGGGGGCTCGGCGCGATCGGCGCGGCGATCGCCTACGACCTGGTCTACCCGGCCTTCGGCTGGCGCGCGATGTTCTTCGTCGGCGTGATCCCGGCCATCCTGCTGGGGCTGTTCATCCTGTTCTGCGTGCCCGAGTCGGAAGCGTTCCGGCGCGGCGGGCGGCCGGCGCGCGTGCCGCTGCGCGACAACCCGGCGGTGCTGCTGTTCCGCCGCTACCCGAAGCGCGTGGCCTACCTGGCGCTGCTGATGCTGGTGCTCTGCTTCGGCTCCTGGCCGTTCCAGGGCCTGTTTCCGACCTACCTGAAGTCGCTGTCGTTCTCACCGGCCCTGATCACCGTGCTGACCATGACCTCGGCCTGCGGGCAGGTGATCGGCTTCTTCGCCTCGGGCTTCATCGCTGAGCGGATCGGGCGGCGCTGGGGCATCGGCCTGATGATCGGGATCGGCTCGCTGTGCGTGGCCGCGCTGGTCTACAGCGTCCACCTGTTCTGGCTGGCCGAGCTGTTCGCGTTCCTGAGCGGCTTCTTCCTGGTGGGCTCCTCGGGCATCTGGGGCACCATCCTGACCGAGAACCTGCCGCGCGACGTGCGGGCGTCCGGCGTGGGCTTCCTGTACAACGTCGGCGTGATCGGCGGGGGGCTCGCGCCCTACATCGTGCTGTCGACCGTGAAGGCGGCCGCGATGCCGATCGCGCTCGGCATCGCCGGCTTCAGCGTGGTGGCCGCGCTGCTGGCCATGGCGATCCTGCTGCGCGTGCACGAGACCCGCGGCATGCGGCTCGAGGAGATCGACGCGGGGCTGGCCGAGTAGACGGCGCTGCCGCGATCGGGCCGCGCCAGCGGCGGCGGGCAGCTTGCCGCCGCCGCTTTGCTTTTTGGTGGGGGTGGATTCGAATAAAGTTATTGGATAAAAAAGGAGCCAATGCGCCTGAGTCAACACAGGTAAGGAATCAGGCGGTAAACAAGCTTCGAAAATGTGGATTGATGTCAATCCACGCTGATTGACGCCCGCGCCTCCATCCGCTTACATACGCCCATCCGCGCCGCGGCCCGCCATCGGCCGCGCGCTCCTTACCGGAAACGCGTATGGCCCGAATCATTGGCGGCATCGCCGCCTCCCACACCCCGACGATCGGTTTCGCCTTCGACAAGAACAAGCGCGACGATCCCGTCTGGGCGCCGATCTTCGAGAACTTCGCGCCGCTCGCGGCCTGGATCGAGGAGAAGCGGCCCGACGTGCTGCTGATGATCTACAACGATCACGCCACCTCGTTCTTCTTCGACCATTACTCGGCGTTCGCGCTCGGCGTCGGCCCGCGATGGGAAGTGGCCGACGAGGGCGGCGGCGCGCGCGCCCTGCCGCCGATCGAGGGGCACCCGGCGCTGGCCGCGCATATCGGCCGCTCGCTGACGGCCGACGAGTTCGACCTGTCGTTCTTCCAGAACAAGCCGCTCGACCATGGCTGCTTCTCGCCGCTGTCGATGCTGTGCCCGAACCGGCCGAGCTGGCCGGTGCAGCTGGTGCCGCTGCAGATGGGCGTGCTGCAGTTGCCGATGCCGAGCGCGCGGCGCTTCTACAAGCTCGGGCAGGCGCTGCGCCGCGCCGTCGAGAGCTACCCGGAAGACCTGCGGGTGGCGATCGTGGCGACCGGCGGGCTGTCTCACCAGGTTCATGGCGAGCGCGCCGGCTTCAACAACACCGCCTGGGACCAGCGTTTCCTCGACCTGTTCGAGCACGATCCCGAGCAACTGGCGAACATGACGCTGGCCGACTACGCGCGGCTGGGCGGCTACGAGGGCGCCGAGGTGGTGATGTGGCTGACCATGCGCGGCGCGCTGCCGGCCCAGGTTCAGTGCCGCCAGCGCGGCTACTACCTGCCCTCGATGGCCGGCATCGCCACGGCGATCTACGAAGGCGCCGGGGACGAGCCGGATGCGGTGCAGGCCGCGCGCCATCGCGCCCGCATCGCGGCCGAACTGGACGGCATCGAGCAGTTGGAGGGCACCTATCCGTTCTCGATCGAGACGGCGGTGCGCGCCTGGCGCATCAACGACTTCCTGCATCGCATGATCGAGCCCGCGCATCGCGAGGCCTTCCTGGCCGATCCCGAGCGCAGCTTCGAGGCCGCCGGCCTCAGCGAGGAGGAGCGCGACCTGGTCCGGCGGCGCGACTGGCGCGGCCTGCTCCATTACGGCGTGATCTTCTTCATGCTGGAGAAGCTCGGCGCGGTGAGCGGCATCTCGAACCTGCATATCTACGCGGCCATGCGCGGCGAGACGCTGGACACGTTCCAGCGCACCCGCAACGCGCCGGGCGCGCTGTACTCGGTGGCCGGCAAGGGCGCCGGCGCGCTGGCCTGGGACCGGCAGGCCGGCGACGCGCAAGCGGACGCGCTGCAGGGCAGGACGAGCCGCGGCGACAACTGAATGCTTGATCGCCGCGGTCCGGCATGACGTCGTGCCGGATCGCGGCGAAACCCGAACCATCCATCAGGATTGCAAATGATCATCGATATCCACGGGCATTACACCACCGCGCCGAAGGCGCTCGAAACCTGGCGCAACCGTCAGGTGGCCGCGTTCAACGAGGGCGGCGCGATGCCGGCCGTCTCGGAGCTGCGGATCAGCGACGACGAGCTGCGCGAGTCGATCGAGACCAACCAGCTCAAGAAGATGCGCGAGCGCGGCATCGACCTGACGATCTTCAGTCCGCGTGCCAGCTTCATGGCGCATCACATCGGCGATCTCGCGGTGTCCAGCACCTGGGCCGCGATCTGCAACGAGCTCTGCTACCGCGTCAGCCGGTTGTTCCCCGAGAACTTCGTGCCGGCCGCGATGCTGCCGCAAAGCCCCGGCGTCGACGTCTCGACCTGCGTGGACGAGCTGGTGAAGTGCGTCGAGCAATACGGCAACGTGGCGATCAACCTCAACCCGGATCCCTCGGGCGGCCACTGGACCAGCCCGCCGCTGTCCGATCGCTACTGGTACCCGATCTACGAGAAGATGGTCGAGTACGACATCCCGGCGATGATCCACGTCAGCACCAGTTGCAACGCCTGCTTCCACACCACCGGCGCGCACTACCTGAACGCCGATACCACGGCCTTCATGCAGTGCCTGACCTCGGACCTGTTCCACGATTTCCCGACGCTGAAGTTCGTGATCCCGCACGGCGGCGGCGCGGTGCCCTATCACTGGGGCCGTTTCCGCGGGCTCGCGCAGGAGCTGAAGAAGCCGCTGCTCGACGAGCACCTGCTCAACAACGTGTTCTTCGACACCTGCGTCTACCACCAGCCCGGCATCGACCTGCTGACCAACGTGATCCCGGTGGCCAACATCCTGTTCGCCAGCGAGATGATCGGCGCGGTGCGCGGCATCGATCCGGAAACGGGCCATGCCTTCGACGACACCAAGCGCTATATCGAGGCGGCGGCGATCAGCGCCGAGGACCGCTACAACATCTACGAAGGCAATGCGCGGCGCGTCTATGCGCGGCTCGGCGCGGCACTCGAGCAAAAGGGGCTCTGATCATGTATGAACTCGGCGTGGTATATCGCAACATCGAACGCGCGGACGCGAGCGTCGCGCAACGGCTCGGCGAACTCGGCACGGCCACCGTGCACGAGGCCATGGGGCGCGTCGGCCTGTTCAATCCGGTGATGCGGCCGGTCTATCCGCATGCGCGCGCGTCCGGCACCGCCGTGACGGTGCTGCTGCATCCCGGCGACAACTGGATGATGCACGTGGTGGCCGAGCAGATTCGCCCGGGCGACATCGTGATCGCGGCCGTGACGGCCGAATGCACCGACGGTTATTTCGGCGACCTGCTGGCCACCAGCTTCCGCGCGCGCGGCGCCACCGGCCTGGTGATCGATGCCGGCGTGCGCGACGTGGCGACGCTCGAGGAAATGGGCTTCCCGGTCTGGAGCAAGGCGATCTCGGCGAAGGGCACCATCAAGGCCACGCTCGGCTCGGTCAACGTGCCGGTGGTTTGCGCGGGCGCCTATGTGACGCCGGGCGACGTGGTGGTGGCCGATGCCGACGGCGTGGTCTGCGTGCCGCGCCCGATCGCCGCCGAGGTGCTCGACAAGGCGCTGGCGCGCGAGGCCAACGAGGCCGCCAAGCGCGAGAAGCTCGCCTCGGGCGTGCTCGGCCTCGACATGTACGCGATGCGCGAGCCGCTCGCCAAGGCCGGGCTGCGTTATGTCGACTGAGGATGGGCTGAGCCTGATCTCGTCGATGGCGACGCGGCAGTTGCTGGCGCGGCTGGCCGAGGACTACTGGGCCGCGACGGGGCAGGCCATGACGATCGAGTCGGTGGGCGGCGTCGACGCGGCGCGGCGCGTGGCCGACGGCGAAGCCTTCGATCTGGTGGTGCTGGCCGACGCGGCGCTGGTGAAGCTGGCCGCGGGCGGCCATCTCGACGGCGCCGGCCGCGTGGCGATCGCGCGTTCTGAAGTGGCGGTGGCGGTGCGCGAGGATGCACCGCATCCGGCCATCGACAGCGGCGCGGCCGTGCGCGAGGCGGTGCTGCGGGCGCGCTCGATCGGCTATTCGACCGGGCCGAGCGGCACGCACCTGGAGGCGTTGTTCGCGCAATGGGGCATCGCCGAGACGATCGCCTCGCGCATCGTGCGCGCCCGGCCGGGCGTGCCGGTGGCCGCGCTGATCGCGGCGGGCGAGGTCGAGCTGGGTTTCCAGCAGCGCAGCGAGCTGCTCGACCAGCCCGGCATCGCGATCGTCGGGCCGCTGCCCGACGAGGTGCAGGCCGTGACCGTGTTCGCCGGCGCTGTCGGCAGCCTTTGCACGCGGCGCGAGGCCGCCGCGGCCTTCCTGGCCTTCCTCGCCTCGCCCCAAGCCGCGGCCGCCAAGCTCGCCTGCGGGATGTCGCCGGCCTGAGCCGGGCCCGATCTCGATCTCAGTCGCGCGGCCGGCTCGCGATCGCGCGGATCGTCTCGAACAGGGCAGCGGCCGGCGGCGAGGCCAGCACGCCGACGCGCCGGATGATGCCGATCGGCCGCGCGGTGCCGGCCAGCTCGATCGGCAGCGCCTTCACCTCGCCGCTGCGCAGCTCGCGCGTCATCTGGCCTTGCGAGACCACCGCCAGCATCGTCGAGCGCGCCAGCAGGCCGCGCACGATCATCGAATCGCCGGTCTCGACGCTGGGTACCGGCTCGGCCTGGGCCGCCGTCGCGAAGGCGGCGGCGAGCAGCGCGCGCGAGGGCGTGTCGCGGCGCGGCAGGATCCATTGGTGGCCGGCCAGCGCGGCCAGCGAGACGCGCCGTTTGGCGGCCAGCGGATGATGGCTGCCGACGATGATCGCCAGCGGCTCGGCGAACAGCTCGTGGACTTCCAGGTCGGTGGCATAACGCGCATCGCGCAGCGCGCCGACGATGAAATCGAGGCTGCCCGCGCGCAGCGCCGCGCAGAGATCGTCGAAGGGGCTCTCGACCGTGCTGACCTGCACGCCCGGCTCGGCCGCCACCAGTTGCGCGATCGCCTCGGGCAGCAGCGAGGAGCGCGACAGCGGCAGCGCGCCCACCGCCACCTCGCCGGCCAGCGTGCCGTGGGCCGCCGCGATGTCGCTGGCGAGCCGCGCCAGGTCGTTCAGCGCGTGGCGCGTGGTCTGGCCCAGCGCGACCGCGCGCGGCGTGGGCGTCAGGCCGCGCGCGGTGCGCAGGAACAGCTTGTCCTGCGCGCATTCCTCCAGCAGCGAGATCGCGGCGCTTACCGCCGGCTGGCTCACGCCCACCTGGCTGGCCACGGTCGGCATGTGGCGCGAGCGCAGCAGCCGGCAGAAGATATCCAGCCGCTTGTTGTTCAGCACGGCGGCCGGCACGTTGCGGTAGAGATCGTCGGCCTGCGCCTCGGCGCTCTTCCTGCGCCCCCATGTCGACAGGTCGCGCATCACCGAGCGCACGCGCGGCAGGATCGCCTCGGCCGCGGGCGTGAGCACCACGCCGGCCGGCGTGCGCTGGAACAGCGTCGTGTCGAGGCTGCCTTCGAGTTCATGGATCGCGCGCGTGATCGCCGACTGCACGCGAAACAGCTGGCGCGAGGCGCCGGCCAGGCTGCCGGTGTCGATCACGGCGAGGAAGGTGCGGAGGTGGCCGAGGTTGGGGGGCATGGACGGAACCAGGGGACGGTGAGGCGTTCGCGAGCCATGCTACACGAGCCGTGCAGGAGGCAGGTGGGGTGGGCGCGTTGGAGGGGCGAAAGCGTTCGCGGTGGCGGTGGCGCCAGCGAGACGAGGGCGGCGGCGCCCGCCAGCAGGAACACGCCGATGAACGGCCGGATGCCTGCCTGGACGCCGGCTGTGAAGATGTTGGGGGCTTCGAGCGCGCGTGTCGGTTTCATGACAGGCTGGCAAACAGCATGTTGGACCGGGTTTGTCACGGAAACGCGCCCGAGTGCATCGACCTCGCATCGCGCTACGCGAGTTCGACCGATTCCGATGCCAGGTCCTCGCCTTGCCGGCCGGCTTCGCGCCGGTAGGCGCTGGGCGCCACGCCGGTCACGCGCTTGAACGCGCTGCTGAAGGCACTTTCCGAGGCATAACCGAGCCGCTCGGCGAGCACTGCCACGCTCGCCTGCTCGTCGGCCAGCGCGCGCTTGGCCAGGCGCATGCGCCATTGCGTGAGCCAGGCCAGCGGCGGGATGCCGGCCACCTCGCGAAAGTGAACCGCGAACGCGGTGCGCGACATGGCGGCGGCCGCGGCCAGCTCCTCGAGGCGCCAGGCCCGCGCCGGCTCGCCGTGCATCAGCCGCAGCGCCGGCGCCAGCCGCGCGTCGCCGATCGCGCGCAGCCAGCCGGGGGAGAGCTCGGTGTCGCGCGCCAGGTGGGCGCGCAGGATCTCGATGAACATCATCTGCGAGAGATGGGTGCAGGCCAGGCTGCTGCCCAGCGCGCCGGCCTCCAGTTCGCGCACCAGGCGCGCCAGCAGCCACTGCAGCACGGCCGCCTGCTCGGAGCGGCCGTCGATGTGGATCAGCGGCGGCAGCACCTCCAGCAGCAGCGAGCCGTTGACGGGATCGAGCCGCACGTGGCCGCCGATCTGCCGGCAGTCGAGCCCGTCGCCGATGGTGGCCGAGCGCGTCGCGGCGCTGCCGGGGAACAGTTGCCGCGCGTCCACCGGCGGCGCGGCGGCCTCGCTCGCGAGCACGAAGCCATGCTGTCCCGAGAGCAGGAAGATGTCGCCGGACTCGACGCGCAGCGGCTCGGCCCAGCCGTCGATCAGCAGCCAGCAGCCGCCCTTCACCAGCGCGAAGAACTTGATCTTGTCCGGCTTCGGGAAGCGGATCGCCCAGCGGCCGCCGGCCGAGAAACCGCCCGCCACCACCGGGTTCGCGCTGACCAGGCGCAGCATGTCCGACAGCAGGTCCTCGGTGATTCCTGAACGCATGCGATGGTTTCCTGAACTTTCGACCATTCATCGTACAGGACTTGCCGCCTACACTGGGCCCACCTGTCCTTCATGAGGTTTTGCCATGTCGAACCAGCAACAGCCCATCGGCTCCGGATTCGGAGCCGCTTCCACGGCCGGCGAGGTGATCGCCGGCATCGACCTGTCGGGCGCCACCGCGGTGGTGACCGGCGGTTATTCGGGGCTCGGCCTCGAGACCGTGCGCGTGCTGCGCGAGGCCGGCGCCCGGGTGATCGTGCCGGCGCGCGACGTCGAACGCGCACGCTCGGCGCTGGCCGGCATCGACGCGCAGGTGCGCGCGATGGACCTGCTCGATCCCGCTTCGATCGCGGCCTTCGCCGCCTCGGTGGCGGCCGACACGCCCGCGCTGCGGATCCTCGTCAACAGCGCCGGCATCATGGCCGTGCCCGAGCTGCGGCGCGACGCGCGCGGCTACGAGATCCAGTTCGCCACCAACCATCTCGGCCATTTCCAGCTGACCACCGCGCTGCTGCCGCTGCTGCGCGCGGCGCGCGGCGCGCGCGTGGTATCGGTGTCCTCGCTCGGCCATCGCTACGCCGATGTCTCGCTCGACGATCCGAACTTCGAGCGGCGCGACTATCACCCGTTCTCGGCCTATGGACAGTCGAAGACGGCCAATATCCTGTTCGCGGTCGAGCTCGACCGGCGCGAGCGCGAGCATGGCGTGCGCACCTTCTCGCTGCATCCGGGCAGCATCGTCGAGACGGGGCTGGGCAAGCACGTCACGCGCGAGCAACTGATCGAGGCCGGCGTGCTCGATGCACAGGGGCAGCCGATCCGCGATCCGTCGCGGCAGTTGAAGACGGTCGGGCAGGGCGCGGCCACCCAGGTCTGGTGCGCCACCAGCCCGAAGCTCGACGGGCTGGGCGGGCTCTATTGCGAGAACGTCGATGTCGCGCCGCTGCGCGACGAGTCACCGCGCGAGATCGAGATGGCCGACGCGATGCGGATCCGGGGCGTCTCGCCTTACGCGGTCGACCCGGTGCATGCAAGGGCGCTGTGGACGCTCAGCGAGCAGTTGCTGGCGCGCTGAGACCGGGAAGGGAGGTGAGGAGCCGGGGCGGCATGTCGATGATCGCCGAGGCCGAGCCACCCGGGCTTCGGCAAGCCGCGTCGCCGCAACCCGGCGGCGCGGCTTGCCTTTGAAGCGCGCTCAGCTCGATCGCGCGCCGGCGGCCGCGGCCGAATCGCCCGCGCCGGCGCGGCTTCGCGCGGCCGCCATGGCCGGCTTGCCGCCCAGCTCGTTGAGCGGCGTGCGATAGGTCTCGCGCGCGGTCCAGGCCGCCAGCGCGGCCAGCGCCGTGATTACCAGCGTGGTGGTGCCGATCAGCATGGGGATGTTCTGCGTGCCCGGCGGCGCGATCGCGGCGAACAGCGAGGGCAGCAGCGCGGTCAGCGCCATGCCGATGTTCTGGCCGATCGACATCGCCGAGACGCGCGTGCGGGTCGGGAACAGCTCCGGCATGAAGCTCGGGAATACGGCATTGAAGCCCTGGTAGATCACGCCCCACATCAGCACCGAGGTGACGATCGCCAGCGGCGCGTTGTGCGCGCTGATCGCGTAGAGATAGACATAGGACAGCAGCCCCGCGCCGAGCGAGCCGACCACCACCGGGATGCGCCGGCCGATCCGGTCCGACAGCCTGCCGACATAGGGAATCACGATCACGGCGACGATATTGCCGATCAGCGGGATCGCGAGATAGATGTCGGGCGCGAAGCCGATGCCGTAGGCGGGCTGCACCGCGTAGGCCGCGCCGAAGATGGTGGCGACCATCGCGATCACGGCCGCGGTGGCCATCACCGCGATGCGGATCATGTCGCGCCAGCTTTCGCGGAAGGCCACCGCGATCGGCGAGGCCGGGATGCCGCCTTGGTTGTCTTCATTGACGAAGGCGGGCGACTCCGACACGTTGCGGCGGATCACGAAACCGGCCGCCAGCACCAGCGCGCTGAGCAGGAAGGGAATGCGCCAGCCCCAGGCCACGAAGGTGTCGTGCGACATCCAATAAGCCAGCGGCATGAAGATCGCGGCGGCGAAGATCTGGCCCGCCTGGGTGCCCTGCAGCGCGAAGCTCGCGTAATAACCGCGTTTGCCGAACGGCGCCTGCTCCAGGATCATCGAGCTCGCGCCCGAGATCTCGCCGGCCACCGCGAAACCCTGCACCAGGCGCAGCAGCACCAGCAGGATCGGCGCGGCGATGCCGATCTGCCCGTAGGTGGGCAGCAGGCCCACCGCGAAGGTCGAGGCGCCCATCAGGAACATGCAGAGCAGCAGCAGGTGCTTGCGACCGTGCGTGTCACCGCGCCGGCCCAGCAGGAAGCCGCCGATCGGGCGCGCCACGTAGCCCACGCCGTAGGTGGCCAGCGAGGCGACGATCGCCAGCTTGGGGTTGCCGTGCGGGAAGAACAGTTGCGGGAACACCATCGCCGCGGCCTGCGCGTAGATGAAGAAGTCGTAGTATTCCAGCGCCGAGCCGATCCAGCCGCTCGCCGTGGCGCGCCGGGTCTGCCCGGCGCTGGGTGTGGATGTGATGTGTCGGTCGTTCATCGATCCGGTCTCCTGATTAATATTGGAATGTCATCCTGGTGGATGAAGGCGTCCCGGCTCGCCTTGGGCGGCCAGGTTGTGCCGCTCAGACCTCCAGCGGCGTGACGTTCATGAACGCGCCCAGATTGCCGAACTGCGCCAGCGCCATCTCGGCGCCGGTCTGGATCGGGCAGCCGGCGCGACGCGCCAGGTCGAGAAAGGGCGTGACCTCGGGCGCGGTGACCACGTCGGCCACCAGCGTGGCGGGGCGCAGCGTGGCGAGCGTGATCGCTTCCAGCGGCAGCGGCGCGTAACCTTCCATGCCGGCCGGCGAGGCGTTCGCCACCAGCTCGAACGGCGCCAGCGTATCGAAGTGCGGCTCGATCTCGGTGCCGGGATGATGCCGGGCCAGCAGCTCGCGCAGGCGGCGCGCGCGCGGCGCGTCGATGTCGACCACCGTCACTGCCGCCGCGCCCTGCTCGCAGAGCGCCCAGGCGATCGCGCTGCCCACCCCGCCCGCGCCGATCACCAGCGCCCGCGCGCCGGCCGGCTCGAAGCCGTGGCCGCGCGCGGCGTTGAGGAAGCCGTCGCCGTCGACGTTGTCGCCCACCAGCCTGCCGTCCGCCTCGCGACGGATCACGTTGACACAGCCCAGCGCCTCGGCGCGCAGGCTCAGCGCGTCCAGGCGCGGCGCTACCTGCTGCTTGTAGGGCACCGTGACCACGCAGCCGCGCAGGTTGCGCCAGGCGCGCATCGCGTCGATGAAGTGATCGAGCGAGCCGCCATCGAGGTCGATCGGGATCATCGAGGCATCCTTGCCGTGCCGCTCGAACCAGCCGTTGAAGTTCTGCGGCGATTTCACCTGGGCGATGGGGGAGCCGACGATGGCCACCAGTTCGGTCGTACCGCGAATCATTGAGGTGCACCGGAATCCATGAGGAACATGGCGCTTATGGTGCGACCGGCGCCCTGGCGGCAGCAACGGCGAAGAATCGAAAATATTGCGATGAGCGAATCGGCATTGCGATAATCGCATTGCCGTAGCGACTTCGTGCCTGCCCCTGAATAATCCTCTGATGAAACAACCCCTCATCCATGAACGCGACCTGATCGCGGGATTGCAGAAAGGGCTCGCCCTGATCCTGCTGTTCAACGACCAGACGCCGCGGCTGACGGTGCCCGAGGCGGCCGCCCGCGCCGGCCTGAGCACCAGCGCGGCACGGCGCTTCCTGCTGACCCTGGTGCATGACGGCTACGCGGAAACCGATGGCCGCTACTACTGGCTGACCGCCAAGAACCTGCGGATCGGCCAGGCTTACGTGGAATCGGCGCGGCTGCCGCGCATGATGCGGCCGATCGTCGAGAAGGTGGCGGCGGAGACGCGCGAGCATGTATCGGTGGCCGTGCGCGACGGCGACGAGGTGGTGCATATCGTGCGCAGCCGCGTGATGAACGTGTCCTCGCTGTCGATGCGGCAGGGTTGGCGGCTGCCGATGTACTGCACCGGCAGCGGCCGGCTGTGGCTGGCCTCGCTGAGCGATGAGGAGGTGGATGCCTACCTGGCGCGCGTCGACCGGCAGGCGTTGACGCCCTACACGCGCACCGGTATCGCCGAGATCAAGGCCGTGATCTCGGCGATCCGCGAGCAGGGTTACGCGGAGCTGGACCAGGAATACGAGGTCGGCATGCGCATCCTCGGCGTGCCGCTGACGGATCGCCATGGACAGATGCGCGCGAGCCTGACCATCACCACGCAGGTGTCCTCGCTGTCGCTCGCGGAGATCCGCGAGCGTTACCTGCGATTTCTCTATGAAGGGCAGGCGCTGCTGCGGCCGATCATGGATACCTGAAGCGGGGGCGGTCGGGCTTACTTCCGCTCGAACACCTCATTGAGCTTCCCGCCCGCCGGAATCCCCGCGAAACCATCGAAGCGTCCCTCCACCAGCGCCTGCGTGGCGGCCATGAAGCCGCCCCAGGCCGCGCGCGCCAGCGCCCCGCCGACGCTCACGCGCCGCACGCCGAGCGCGGCCAGGTCGGCCAGCGTGAATTCGAGCGGCGTGCCGACCAGCACGTTGACGGGTTTGGGCGCCACCGCCATCACCACCGCCTCGATCTGCCCGCGCGTGCGGATGCCGGGCGCGTAGAGACAATCGGCGCCGGCCGCCGAATAGGCGCGCAGCCGCGCGATCGCGTCGTCCAGGTCGGGCGGACCGGCGAAGAAGTTCTCGGCGCGCGCCACCAGCAGCGTATCGCCGCCCCTGGCATCGATCGCGCGCCGCGCGGCGGCCACGCGCTCCACCGCCACCTCGATCGGGAACAGCGAGCCGCTCGCGTCGCCCGTCGAATCCTCGATCGACAGGCCCGCCACGCCGGTCTCCACCGCCAGCCCGACGCTCTGCGCGACATCCTCGGGCGTGGCGCCGAAGCCGTTCTCGAAGTCGGCATTCACCGGCAAGTCGGTGGCCTGCACGATCGCGCGCAGGTGGGCGAGCACGGCCTCGCGCGACAGCGTGTTGTCGGCATGCGCCTGCGACCAGGCGAAACCGGAGCTGGTGGTGGCCAGCGCCTGGAAGCCGGCGGCCTCCAGGTAGCGCGCGGTGCCGGCGTCCCAGGGATTGGGCAGCAGGAAACAGCCGCTTTCGTGGAGTTGGCGGAACGCGGCGCGTTTTTCGGCGATGGTGCGGGGCATGGCTCGCTGTCCTTTGCGGCGCGGGGCCGCGTGGTGGGCCGCGCACGCAAGGCGGCGCGCGCGGCGGGTCGGGCATCGGAATTGCGTCCTGGCGCGTCGCGCGGATCAGCGCCTGCGGAGGTGGCCGGCACGACGCGCCTCGATTGTCGCTGCAACCCTCATACGATTACAATCGTCGACACTCCCGAGCCGCATGCAGAACGTAGCGCCATCGCGTCGGCCTGTGAAGCACCCGCGGCAAGCCATGTCGTATGCCGCGCCGGCCGAAGATCCTTCCCACCCTATCCGAGAGGAACAGGTACCCCGATGAGATCGTCTCCCCTGCATCCGCCGCGCCTGGCAGCCTGCGCGCTGTTCGCGGCAGGCCTGCTGGCCGCCTCGCTCGCGCCGGCCGCCACGCTGAGCCAGGCGCCTTACGGCACCACCCAGGACGGCAAGCCCGTCACCGAGTACACGCTGAGGAACGCGCGCGGCACCACCGTCAAGCTGATCAACTACGGCGGCGTGATCACCGCGATCGAGGTACCGGACCGGCATGGCAAGTCCGCCAATATCGTGCTCGGCTTCGCCTCGCTGAAGGATTACGAGGCCTATAACGGCAACATCCATTTCGGCGCCCTGATCGGCCGCTACGCGAACCGCATCGCCGGCGGCCAGTTCCAGCTCGACGGCCAGACCTACAAGCTGCCGATCAACAACGCGCCCAACACGCTGCACGGCGGGCCCGACAGTTTCGATTCGAAGGTCTGGAGCGCGAAGCCGCTCGACGGCGGCAAGGATGGCGCGGGCGTCGAACTGAGCTACGTGAGCCCCGACGGCGAGAACGGCTTTCCCGGCACGCTGACGGTTCACGTTACCTACCGGCTCACCGACGACAACGCGCTGCATATCGTCTACGAGGCGAGCACCGACAAGGACACGGTGGTCAACCTGACCAACCACACCTACTTCAACCTGGCCGGCGAGGGCAGCGGCAGCGTGGAGGACCAGGAGATCCGCATCGCGGCCTCGCGCTACACGCCGACCGATCGGACCTCGATCCCCACCGGCGAACTGGCCTCGGTGGAAGGCACGCCGCTGGACCTGCGCAAGCCCACGCCGATCGGCAAGCACCTGCGTTCCGATTTCGAGCAGATGGTGTATGCGCGCGGCTACGACCACAACTGGGTGCTCGACGCGGGCGGCCCGAGCACGCCGGCCTTTGCCGCCAGCGTGCGCGATCCGCGCAGCGGCCGTGTGCTGAGCGTGGATACCACGCAGCCGGGGCTGCAGTTCTACTCGGCGAATTCGCTGGACGGCAGCGCGGTGGGCGCCTCGGGCCATGCTTACCGGCAGACCGATGCGTTCGCGCTCGAGGCCGAGCATTTCCCCGATTCGCCGAATCATCCGGCGTTTCCGACCACGGAGCTGAAGCCGGGGCAGACGCTGCACGAGGAAACCGTGCTGCGTTTTTCGGTGGCGGGGCGGAAGCGATAGGGCGGTGGCGGTATCGCCACGGCGTCGCGTGTCCATCGGCACGCGACGCCGTTTTCGTTTACGCGGCCAGCCGCACTTCGTGGCGCGCCACGGCGGTCGCCTCGTCGGCCAGCGCCAGCTTCACCGAGGCACGCGCCTCGATGCGCTCGAGATAGGCACGCAGGTGATGGAGGTGGTCCAGATTCACGCCCGAACGCTCGTGCCACATGGTTGCCCAGACATAGGCATCGGCCACCGTGAAGCGATCGCCGGTGAGATAGGCGCGACCGTCGGCGAGCCGTGCGTCGAGCGTGCCGTAGGCGCTCAGCAGCTTGCCGGTATGGAAGGCGATGCCTTCGGGCGTCATCAGCTTGCGCATCAGCGGGATGTGCTTCTGCGCGATCTCGGTGGCGATGAAGGTCAGCAACTGGTCCATCTTCACGCGCTCCATGGTGCCATGGCGCGGAATCAGGCCCGCTTCCGGATGCTGGTCGGCCAGGTAGGAGGCGATCACGATGGTTTCGGTCAGACGCTCGCCTTCGGTCTCGAGCACGGGCACGTAGAGCAGGGCATTGACGTCGGCGAAGCTGCCGTCCTCCGACAGCGTCTTGCCGAGCACGTCGAAGTGCACCAGTTCGGGCGACAGGCCCAGTTCGTTGGCGACGGCCTGGACGGCCAGGGAACAGGTGGCTTTCGCGATATAGAGCTTCATGGTTTCCGCCTTGCAGATGAGGTTGGGTGATGCGGCCTTGCCGGCTCGCGGCCGGCGTCTTGCCGGTGGAATGCAGTATCGCGAGAGTCGATGCGGCGATAAACGACGCGGGATGCGCCGCTCTGTAGCGCGAAGGGAGACAATCGGCGCGCCTCGCGGGCGGGGCGCTCGATGGCGGCGGCGCGCGATTGTCGCCGGCATGGCGACGCTGTGCGCACCGTCGCGGCGTTGATCCGCGTGGGGCCGGCACGCAGAATGGCGCAGCCCGCGCTATTGCTGCATCGCGCTGGTGGTGATGCTGCCGCTGGGCTTCATCGGCGCCGAAGGCGCTCGACGAGTTGGACAAGGGGCTGCTGATGATCGGCCCGTCGGCGCAGGTCGACGACGACGACGGGGACGAGAGCGGGGCGGCGCGCGCCAAGCCGGTTCGCGTCACGCGCGGATCGCCGATTGACTACAATGCCGGGCAGGTTGCGATGCCGGGGCCGCGCCACAGGAGCGCGGCCTTCGGCGTTTCGAACGCATCGCCGAGCCGAGGCCGCAGGATGAACGAACGCATGGATGCCCCGCTGAATGAAATCGCCGTGTTCGTGGCCGTCGCGCAGACGGGCAGCTTCACGCGCGCCGCCGAACAGATCGGCAGCAGCAAGTCGAATGTCGGCAAGGCCGTGCAGCGCCTGGAGGCGCGGCTCGGCACGCGGCTGTTCCAGCGCACCACGCGCGCGGTGCGACTGACCGAGGACGGCGAAACCTACCTGGTGGCCGCCCAGGACGCGCTCGACGGCCTGCGCGAGGCCGAGCAGCAACTCGCCTCGCGGCGCTCCGAGCCGGCCGGGCGCGTGCGCATCGACCTGCCGGCCGGCTTCGGCCGCCTGCTGCTGCCGAGCTTCAACGCGCTGCGCGCCCGCTATCCGAAGATCACGCTGGAACTGGCGCTGACGGACCGCATGTCGGATCCGATCGGCGAGGGCTGGGACGTGGTGGTGCGCATCGGCGTGCTGCCCGACGACAGCGAGCTGACCGTGCGCAAGCTCTGCGACCTGCGGCTCGGGCTCTATGCCTCGCCCGACTATCTCGCGCGACGCGGCGCCGTCGAGGACATCGCAGCGCTGGCCGGTCACGATGCGATCGTGTTTCGCGGCCCTTCCGGGCGGTTGCGCGGCTGGTCGCTGCGCGAGGGTAACGCGTCGCGCGAGTACGCGGCCCAGCCGGTGCTGGTGGTCAGCGACGGGCAGGCGCTGGTGGAGGCTGCCTTGTCGGGCTTCGGCATCGCTCAGATCCACGATCGCGTCGCCAGCGGCCACGTGAAGGCAGGCCGCCTCGTGCATGTGCTGCCGCAATGCGACGTAGACGGCCCGCCGGTGCACGCGATCATCTCGCTGGGCCAGAAGATGGCGGCGAAGACGCGCGCCGTGGTCAACCACCTGGCCGACGTGCTGCGCGAGGACGCCGTCTGAGCGAACGCGAGGCGCGCGAGGATGCGAGCCGGGCCGCCTCGTCGGGCACGACGCAGGCGGCCTTCCTGCATGGACGGAATCGATCGGCACGACGAAACGTCGAGCCATGTCGAATCCTCGCGCCTAGCACGTTCGCGCGGATCCGGTTGTTCGCCAAAGCCGAATTGAGATTTCGTGGCGGGCTGCTGTTCAGGCCACGCGCGAGCCGGTACTGTATTGCCAACCCTCATCATCTCCTCCCGATGTCACCCAGGGGGCCAGGGATGCCGGCCACGTCGTGGCGGTATCCCGACTCTTTTTCGCCTCGACCGGGCCGGGCCCGCGTCGTTCGCGATATCACCCGGGGCTTATTGCCCGCCCGTCTCGATGCCTGCCGATGCACCGCCTTCAATACCCGGATGAAAATCGCGAGGAGCGATCAGGTCTGCAAAACATCGTGCGTCGTCGATGAAAAAAGGCCTGCCCGCGAATCGGGCAGGCCTTCGACGAGGCGGATGGGCTTCGCTTATCGCGTCATCGCATCGTGTCGGCGCCGGCGTGCGCCGTGTCGCTCGCGATCCGGGCGGTCGAGGCGGGCTCGCCCCAGCCGCCGCCGAGCGCGCGTATCAGGCTGACCGTCGCCGCCGCCTGCACGCCGCGCAACTGCACGACGGCGCGACGCGATTGCAGTACCGAACGCTGCGCATCGAGCACCTCGAGATAAGCGACCATGCCATCGGCGTACTGGCGCCGGGCGAGATCGGCCGCGCGCTGCGAGGCGGCCACCGCGTCGTCCTGCTCGCGCGTCTGTTTGGCCAGTACGCGCAGGTCGGACAAACCGTCCTCGACCTCGCGGAACGCAGTCAGCACCTGCTGCCGGTATTGCGCGGCGGCCTCGTCGTAGGCGGCGTGCGAACGGTCGAGTTCGGCGCGGCGTCGGCCGCCGTCGAACAGCGGCACGTTCAGCGCGGTGCCGGCCAGCGGCCCGAGCAGGAAGGCGCGGCTGCTCCAGCGGAACAGGTCGCCGAGCGTGGCGGCCTCGAAGCCGCCGGCCGCGTTCAGCGACAGCGATGGGAAGAAGGCCGCGCGCGCCACGCCGATACGCGCGTTGGCGGCAGCCATCGCGCGCTCGGCCGCGGCGATGTCGGGGCGCCGCTCGAGCAGCGAGGAGGGCAGGCCTGGCGGGATCCGCAGCTCGATTGGCTGGATCGGCGCGGCCGCGAACGAGAACGCCGCCGGCGCTTCGCCCAGCAGCACCGCGAGCGCATGCTCGGAAGCCGCGCGCTGGCGCGCCACCGTCATCGCCTCGGCCTTCGCGCTCGACAGCTCGGCGCGTGCCCGCGACAGGTCGAGCTCGGTGATGTCGCCGGCCTGGTAGCGATGCGTGATCAGGTCGAGCGCATGCTCGCGCAGCGTCACGGCCTGGGCATACACCTCGCCTTCGGCATCGAGCTCGCGCAGCGCGAAGTAATGCTGCGCGACGTCGGCCTGCAGGGCCAGCAGCATCGAGCGATAGAGCGCCTCGCCGCGCTGGGCATCGGCGCGGCTCGCCTCGACGTTCGAGGCGACGCGGCCGAACAGGTCGGCCTCGTAGGAGGCGCCGGCCTGCGCGCGCCACAGCGTCTGCTGCGGAATTCGCGCGCCGTCGGGCTGGAACTGAGAGGCCGCCGAGACCTGCTCGCGGGTCGGCCCGAAGCCTGCGTCGAGCGTCGGGAACAGGCTGGCGCGGGCTTGCCGGCTCGCGGCCCGCGCCTCGGCCAGCCGCGCCGCGGCGGCCTGCAGGTTCGGATTCGCGGCGATCGCGCGGGCCTCCAGCGTGTCGAGCGCGGGATCGCCGAACACCATCCACCAGGCGCCGCGATCGAGCGTCTCGGACGGTTGCGCCGGCTTCCAGCTACCGAGCGGGGAAGCGGCCTCGGCGGCCGGCGCCGCCTCCTTCCAGGTGGCCGTGGTCGGCGCGGCCGGGGCGTGGTAGTCGGGTGCCAGCGAACAGCCCGCCAGCACCAGCAGGGCGCCGAGCAGGGCGGGGATGCCGAGCCGGCGAGGGATCGAGACAGGGTTCATGATTCGCTCCTCATTCGTGCTCGGCGGTATCGCGCGCGACGACCGGAATCGCCGCGTCGTGCCGATCCGCGTCCTGGCCCGCGGCCGGGGCCGGCGCGTGGCGGTTCTTCAAGGGACGGCAGCCCGACAGCTTGCGCAGCAGCACGTAGAACACCGGTGTCAGCGCGAGCCCGAAGAAGGTCACGCCGAGCATGCCGAAGAACACGGCGATGCCCATCGCGCGACGCATTTCCGAGCCGGCGCCGGTCGAGATCACCAGCGGCACCACGCCCATCACGAAGGCGATCGAGGTCATCAGGATCGGGCGCAGGCGCAGCCGGCAGGCCTCGATCGCGGCCTGCACGATCGAGCGTCCCTTCATCTCCAGCTCGCGCGCGAATTCCACGATCAGGATCGCGTTCTTCGCCGACAGCCCCACCAGCACCATCAGGCCGATCTGCGTGAAGATGTTGTTGTCGCCGCGCGTGAGCCAGACGCCCGCCAGCGCCGAGAGGATGCTCATCGGCACGATCAGCAGGATCGCCAGCGGCAGCGTCAGGCTCTCGTACATCGCGGCCAGCACCAGGAACACCAGCAGCACGCTGATCGGGAACACCCAGAAGGCCGTGTCGCCGGTCAGGATCTGCTGGTAGGTCAGGTCGGTCCATTCGAACTTGATGCCGCGCGGCAGCGTCTGCGCCGCGATCCGCTCGACCGCCGCCATCGCCTGTCCCGAGGAATAACCGGGCGCCGGGCCGCCGTTGATGTCGGCGGCGAGGAAGCCGTTGTAGCGGATCACCGTCTCCGGCCCGTAGGTCGGCGTGACCTTGATCAGCGAGGACAGCGGCACCATCTCGCCGCGCGCGTTGCGCGTCTTCAGTTGCAGGATGCTGTCGGCATCGGTGCGGAACGGCGCGTCGGCCTGGGCGCGCACCTGGTAGACCCGGCCGAAGCGGTTGAAGTCGTTCACGTAGAGCGAGCCGAGGTAGATCTGCATGGTGTCGAACACGTCGGTGACCGACACGCCGAGCTGCTTGGCCTTCTCGCGATCCAGCTCGACGTTGAGCTGCGGCACGTTGATCTGGTAGCTCGAGAAGGCCGGCCCGAGTTCGGGCGCCTTGGCGGCCGCGGCGAGGAAGGCGCCCACCGCCTGGTTCAGCGCCTCGTAGCCGAGCGCGCCGCGATCCTCGATCTGCAGCTTGAAGCCGCCGATGGTGCCGAGCCCCTGCACCGGCGGCGGCGGGAAGGTGGCGATGGTGGCACCCTTGATGCCGGCGTATTCGCGGTTCAGGTTCGCGACGATCGCGTCGGCCGTCTCGTGGCCGTCGCGCTCCTTCGACGGGCGCATCACCGGGAACACCAGGCCGCTGCTCGACGAGTTCATCAGGCCCGTCACGTTGAGGCCCGGGAATTCCGGCGTATGGACCACGCCGGGCTGGGCGCGCGCGATGCGGCCCATCTGCGCCACCACCTCGGCGGTGCGATCGAGCGAGGCGCCGGGCGGCAGTTGCAGGATGCTGACCAGATAGTCCTTGTCCTGGGCCGGCACGAAGCCGCCCGGCACCAGCTTGCCGAGCAGCACGGTGGCGCCCAGCAGCACGCCGTAGACCAGCGTCATCGCGAACTTGCGCTGGATGATGCCGCCGATGCCGTTGCCATAGGCGTTCGAGCCGCGTCCGAACAAACGGTTGAAGGCGCCGAAGAACGGCCCGAGCACGCGGTCCATCAGCCGGGTGAGCGGGTCCCTGGGCGCGTGGTGATCCTTCAGCAGCAGGGCCGAGAGCGCCGGCGAGAGCGTCAGTGAGTTGAACGCCGAGATCACCGTGGAGATCGCGATGGTCATCGCGAACTGCTTGTAGAACTGGCCGGTGAGGCCCGACATGAAGGCCAGCGGCACGAACACGGCCACCAGGGTCAGCGCGATCGCGACGATCGGCCCGCTCACCTCGCGCATCGCCGCGTAGGAGGCGTCCAGCGGCGAGAGGCCGGCGGCGATGTTGCGCTCGACGTTTTCCACCACCACGATCGCGTCGTCCACCACGATGCCGATCGCCAGCACCATGCCGAACAGCGAGAGCGCATTGATCGTGAAGCCGAAGGCCAGCATCAGCGAGAAGGTGCCGACGATCGACACTGGCACGGCCAGCAGCGGGATCAGCGAGGCACGCCAGGTCTGCAGGAACAGGATCACCACGATTACCACCAGCAGGATCGCCTCGAACAGCGTGTGGACCACTGCGTCGATGCTCTCGCGCACGAACTGGGTCGGATCGTAGACGATCTCGGCCTTCACGCCCTCGGGCATGTCCTTCTGCAGCTCGGTGACGATCCTGCGCACGTCGGTGGAGATCTGCAGCGAGTTCGCGTTGGGCTGCTGGAAGATGATCAGTTGCACGCCGGGCTTGCCGTCCAGGCTGGCGCGCAAGGCGTACTCGGATGCGCCCAGCTCGACGCGCGCCACGTCGCGCAGGTGCGTGAGCGCGCCGTCGGGCGAGCTGCGCACGATGATGTTGCCGAATTCCTCCTCGGTCTTCAGGCGCCCTTGCGCGTTGACGCTCAACTGCAGCGGCACGCGCGTGGTCATCGGTGCGCCGCCGACGATGCCGGCGGCCACCTGCACGTTCTGCTCGCGGATCGCGTTGACCACGTCGGTGGCGGTCAGGTTCTGCCGTGCGACCTTGGTGGGGTCCAGCCAGATCCGCATCGAGTAGTCGCCGGCGCCCCACATCGCCACCTCGCCGACGCCGGCCACCTGGGCGAGCCGGTCCTTGACGTTGATCAGCGCGTAGTTGCGCAGGTAGGTGAGGTCGTAGCGGCCGTTGGGCGACACCAGGTTCACCCCCATGGTCAGCGTCGGCGAGCTCTTGACGGTGGTCACGCCGAGCCGCTGCACGTCCTCGGGCAGGCGCGGCAGCGCCTGCGAGACGCGGTTCTGCACCAGTTGCTGCGCCTTGTCGGGATCGGTGCCGAGCTTGAAGGTGACGGTGGTCGTCATGTTGCCGTCGCTGTTGGCCTGCGACTGCATGTAGAGCATGTTCTCGACGCCGTTGATCTGCTCCTCGAGCGGCGCGGCCACCGTCTCGGCGATCACCTTCGGGTTCGCGCCGGGATACTGCGCGCGCACCACCACCGAGGGCGGCACCACTTCCGGATATTCGGCGGTCGGCAGCTTGCCCAGCGCGATCGCGCCGGCCAGGAACACCAGCATCGACAGCACGCCGGCGAAGATCGGCCGGTCGATGAAGAATTTCGAAATGTTCATGATCGTGCTCCTCGCTTCAGGCCGGCTGCTTCGCGGCGTCGGCCATGCCGACCATCCGCGCGTGCACCAGGTCGTTCGGGCGCACGCGCAGCGTGCCGTTCACCACGATGCGTTCGCCCGGCGCCAGGCCGGCCTCGATCTCGCGCAGGCCGTCGTGCAGCCCACCCGGCTGCACCGTGCGGTAGCGGATGCGGTTCGAGGCGTCGACCACCAGCACGTACTTGCGCGACTGGTCGGTGCCGATCGCCGCGTCGTCGACCAGGATCGCGTCGTGGGCACGGCCGCCGCCCACCTTGACGCGTGCATAGAGGCCCGGCACCAGCGCGCCGTCTGCGTTGGCGAAGCTGGCGCGCACGCGCACCGTGCCCGAGCCGGTATCGAGCCGGTTGTCGACCGAGGCGATCACGCCGTCGCGCGAATAGCCGCTCTCGTCGGCCAGGCCGAGCGCCACCGGCACGCGCGCGTCGCGGTCGTGGCCGAGGTATTGCAGATAGGTCTGCTCGTCGACCTCGAACGAGGCGTAGATCGGCGAGACCGAGACCAGGGTGGTCAGCAGCGGCG
Source organism: Burkholderia sp. SJZ089 (assembly GCF_007828315.1). NCBI lineage: Bacteria > Pseudomonadati > Pseudomonadota > Betaproteobacteria > Burkholderiales > Burkholderiaceae > Burkholderia > Burkholderia sp. SJZ089. Next base: position 215,145 of record NZ_VIUM01000003.1, read on the forward strand.
CGTTGGCGCCCGCGCTGACGGTGTTGCCGGGCGTCAGCTCGGCACGCGAGACACGTCCCGCCACCGGCGAGACGATGCGCGTGTAGCCGAGATCGACGCGTGCGGCCTCGAGCGCCGCCTGCGCCGCCTTCACGCCGGCGGCGGCCTCGCGCGCGGCGTTCTGCTTCTCGTCGTAGTCGCGCCTGGCGATCGCGTTGTCGCCGATCAGGCGCTCGGCGCGTGTCGCGTCGGCCGAGGTGTAGGCGGCGCGCGCGAGCGCGGCGGCGAGCTGCGCGGCGGCGCGATCGACGGCGGCCTGGTAGGGACGCGGGTCGATCGTGAACAGCGGATCGCCCTTGCGAACCAGGGCGCCGTCGCGGAAATGAACGGCCACGATGGTGCCCGAGACCAGCGGCCGTACCTCGACCTGGTCGACCGCCTCCAGGCGGCCCGTGTAGCTTTGCCAATCGGTGATGCCGCGCGAGATCACCACGGCGGCGTCGACGTCGATCGCCGCGGGCGCGCCGGCCGCCCGTGCCTCGGCCAGCGGCGTGCCGCCGGGCCCATGCAGGATGCCGATCGCGCCGGCGGCGCCGGCCAGCGCGATCGCGCCGGCCACGGCCGCCAGGCGCTTCCTGGGTTGCGTGAACATAAGAGGATTCCTTATCAAATCGATGTGGAGATCAAGAACTCGTCGCGTCCGGCTCGCGGTCGGTCGCCCATCGGGCGGCGCGCGAAATCAGGTCCGCAGCGTTGGCCGAAGTATGGAGTTGGCGGTCGCGGCGATAAAGCCGGCGGGGGTGGTTTCTTTGTCTCCCGGCGGGCGACAGTGGCGGGGCGCGTGCAGGCCGCGGGCCGAAGGCCGGCCTCGGGGGGAAAGTGGAGGGCGGGAAAGCAAACGCCGCCGCGCCGCTCGGAGCGGCACGGCGGCGTGTGGGCCAGAAATCAGGGGCGGGCGTTCAACGCCCGCCCGGCACGCTCATCGCATCGCGCTGCCCGGCGCCGCGCTGCGCGCGCGCCACCGCCTCGGCCAGCGCATCGACATAGGCATCGCCGATGCCGTGCTCGCGCAGCGCCGCCTGCAGGCGGAACAGGTAATCGGCATTGCTGCCGATCGGCCCGGCTGCTTGCGCGATCAGCGGCGCGGCCGTGGCCACCGAGGCGTCGCGCTCGTATTGCTCGCGGCTCTGGTCGGCGACGAAGGCGATCGCATGCGCGTCGCTGCCGTCGTCGAGCCGGACCTTGGCCCAGGTCGGCCGATACGAACCGAGCACCATCTCGCGGATCCACACCAGCCGCAGCTCGTCGACCAGGCGCTCGGCATGCAGGCGCAGCGCGATGCCGGTGGTTTCTCCGCCGGGCTCCAGCGCGAGCATGCGCCCCGGGCGCTCGCAACCGGCGCGGCCGGCCAGCATCCGCAGGCAGAAGCTGCGATGCCAGCCTTCCAGCCGGGCCACGCGATGCGCGGCGAACTCGATGGCGGGATTCCAGATCAGCGATCCATAGCCGAACACCCAGACTTCGTCGGCGCCGGCCGGCCGCTCGCGCAGCGTGGCATCCAATGAAGCGTCGATGCGCTCGGGCGTCCAGAGCCCCGGCATCGCCTCGAACTGTTGGCGGTAGGCGCCGGTTTCGATCGCGTGTCTCGTCAGCATGGCATGACCTGTCGTGAGGGAAGGCCGGGGCGGGACGGTTGGCGCGGTCGATGGCGCGCGCCGTCACGGCACGGCGGATGTTCGACAGTATCGCGATTGCGGCGGCGCGGATAAACCCTTGCGGGGGAAACAGATTGGCCTGCCGGTGGCGACAATCCGGCAATGTCGCTATCGACGGACATCGACGGGCGCGGCCCGCCGTCCTCAGAACGAAAAGAGCTGCCCCTGCCCCGAGATCACCGTTTCGAAGTCGTCCTTCAGGAACGGCAGGATCCCGTCGGCGACGGGCTGCAGTTGCCGGCTCAGGTAGAACGCGTAGTCGATCGGCGAGCGCATGGTCTCCAGCGGCTCCGGGCCGGCGGTGGTCATCACGTAGCTGATCCAGCCGCCGCGCTGGTACTGCAGCGGCCGGCCCAGCTCGCGGTTGTACTCGTCGGCGGTGCGCGCGGCGCGCACGTGGGGCGGCACGTTGCGCTGATACTCGGCCAGCGGCCGGCGCACGCGCTTGCGATAGACCAGCTCGGCATCGAGCTCGCCGGCCAGCACGCGGCGCACCGTTTCGCGGATGAAGTCCTGGTAGGGCTCGCGACGGAACACCAGTGTGTAGAGCTCGCGCTGGAACTGCTGCGCGAGCGGCGTCCAGTCGGTGCGCACCGTCTCCAGACCCTTGAACACCACGTCCTCGCCGCCGTCGGCGCCGAGCGCGAGGCCCGCGTAGCGCTTCTTGCTGCCTTCCTCGGCGCCGCGCACGGTGGGCATCAGGAAGCGCAGGTAGTGGCGCTCGTATTGCAGCTCCAGCGCGCTGTCGAGTCCGAAGCGCTCGCGCAGGTGCGTGCGCCACCAGTCGTTCACGTGCGCGACGATCGCGCGGCCCTTGCGCTCGGCCTCGCCGTCCCGGTGCGCTTCGCGCAGCCACACGAAGGTGGAATCGGTGTCGCCGTAGATCACCTCGTAGCCTTGCGCCTCGATCAGCTCGCGCGTGCGATGCATGATCTCGTGGCCGCGCATGGTGATCGAGGAGGCCAGGCGCGGGTCGAAGAAGCGGCAGCCCCAGGAGCCGAGCACGCCGTAGAAGGCGTTCATGATGATCTTGAGCGCCTGCGAGAGCGGCGCGTTGCGCTGGCGCTTGGCCAGGTCGCGGCCTTCCGAGACGCGCCGCACGATGTCGGGCAGGCAGTGCCGGCTGCGCGAGAAGCGCGCGCCCAGGAAGCCCGGCACCGAATGCGCGTCGTCGGGCTGGGCCAGGCCTTCCACCAGCCCGACCGGGTCGATCAGGAAGGTGCGGATGATCGAGGGATAGAGGCTCTTGTAGTCGAGCACCAGCACCGAATCGTAGAGGCCGGGCCGCGAATCCATCACGAAGCCGCCGGGGCTGTTCTGGCCGGTCACGTCGCCGAGGTTCGGCGCCACGTAGCCGAGCCGGTGCATGCGCGGCAGGTACAGGTGTGTGAAGGCGGCCACCGAGCCGCCGGTGCGATCGGCCGCGAGCCCCGTGACGGTGGCGCGCTCCAGCATGAAGGACAGCAGGTCGGTCTTGGCGAAGATGCGCGTGACGAGTTCGCAGTCCTTGAGGTTGTAGTGCGCGAGCGCGGGCTTGTCCTCGTCGAAGCGGCGCTGGATCTCGTCCATGCGCGCATAGGGATTGTCGACCGCCTTGCCCTCGCCGAGCAGCGTGCGCGAGACGTATTCGAGGCTGAACGAGGGGAAGGTCCAGGTGGCCGACTTCAGCGCGTCGATGCCGTCGATGATCAGCCGCCCGGCCGCGCCCGCGAAGAAGTGGTCGGGCTGCTGGCCGTGGGCGCGCCAGTCGAGCACGCTGCCGTCGCGGCCCAGGCGCAGCGGCACGCCGAATTCCTGCGAGTGCGCGTGCAGCACGCGCAGGTCGAACTGGATCAGGTTCCAGCCGATGATCGCGTCGGGATCGTGTTCGGCGAACCAGGCGTTGAGCCGTTCGAGCAGCGCGGGGCGCGTTTCGCAATAGACCAGGTTCAGCGCCAGCCCGGCGGCGTCGGCGTTGGCCGGGCCGAGCATGAACACGTCGCGCTGCCCGCAGCCTTCGAGCGCGATCGAATAGAGTTCGCCGCGCGCGCTGGTCTCGATGTCGAGCGAGACGCAGCGCAGCGCCGGGCGATAGTCGCTCCCGCTCCTCAGCTCGGCGTCGACCAGCAGCGCGTCGCCCGCCGGCGTGCCGCGAAAGCGGACCGGCGCGGTGATGAAGCGCTCCATCGCGTAACGATCGGGCGGCGTGATGTCGGCTTCGTAGAGATCGACACCTTCGCGCGCGAGCCGTTTCTGCAGGGCGCCGAGATGTCGGTGGCGCTTGCAGTAGAGGCCCAGCACCGGGCGCCGGCGGAAGTCGTGCAGCGCGAGCGGGCGCAATTCCACGCCGCTCTCGCCGGCCAGCAGGCGCTCGGCCGCCTCACGTTGCTCGACGGGCAGGAACGCGACCGATTCCTGCGGACGCAGGCGCACCCGGCGCGGACCCTGGCCGGTGGCGAGCCAGAACTCGATCTCGACGCCGGCGGCCGTGTCCCGCCAGTGACGGGTCAGGATGAAACCCTGCTCGAAGTCAGTCAAAACCGGGGCTCGTCTTGGAGTGCTCAGGCGCGGGATTGTAGCGCCTGCGCGCTGGGGGTGCTTGCCCTGGCGTGCAGGGCAACTAACGGTCTGGCCTCGACCTCCCGGCCGGCGGCAGGGCCGGTCGCCGACCCGAATGTTTGCCATAATTCAAGTCGATCGATGCATGACGGGCCGCTCGCCGCGCGGCCCGTGCCGGAACACCTGGGAACGCCGTGGAACTGAGACAACTTCGCCATTTCGTAGCCGTCGCCGAGGAGGCGAACTTCACGCGCGCCGCCGAACGCTGCCATATCGTCCAGTCGGCGCTGTCGACCTCGATTCGTCTGCTGGAAGAGGAACTGGGCGCCAAGCTGCTGGTGCGCACCACGCGCCGCGTGAGCCTGTCGGCGGCCGGCGCGGTGTTCCTCGACAGCGCGCGCCGCGCGCTCGACATCCTCGATCGGGCCGGCCTGGAAGTGGCCGATATCACCTCGGTGCGGCGCGGCAAGCTCTCGATCGGCACGGTGCAGAGCCTGCCGCAGTTCCTCGAGTTGCCGGGCCTGCTGTCGCGCTTCTACCAGGCGCATCCGGGCGTGGAGGTGCGGCTGGTGCAGGGCGGCGCGCTGGAGTTGAACGAGAAGGTGGGCGCGCGCGAGCTCGACCTGGCGATCCTGCCGATCGAGGAGCGCAACGAACGGCTCGAATCGCACATCATCGCCTGCGACGAGATGGTGCTGGCCTGCGGGCGTGACCACCCACTCGCCGCGGCCGGCTCGGTGCCGCTCGCGCGGCTCACGCGCGAGGCCTTCGTCGATTTCGTGCCGGGGCAGGGCACGCGCCGGCTGGTCGATCGCGGCTTCGCCGAAGCCGGGCTGCAGCGGCGGGTGGCCTTCGAGATCGGCGACCTGGACACGCTGCTCGACCTGGTCTGCCAGGGCCTGGGCATTGCCCTGCTGCCCGAGGACATCGTGGTGCGCCGCCCCGAGATGCTGGCCTGCGTGCGGCTCGAACGCGCCGAGCTGTGCTGGGAACTGGTGGTCACGCACGCGGCGGCCGCGGCGGGCGACGTCACCGAAGGGCTCGATCCCGCGCCGGCGGCCTTCCTCGAGATGCTGATGGCCGAGACGGCCGACCAACGCTGATCGCGGCGATTCCGTCGGCTCGGGAAAGAACCGGTTCCTCTTCCCGGTGCATTGCAAGATCCTTTCGTAATAATCGAAAGCTGTCGAATCGAGAACAAAATGATGCACGGCCGGCGCCCGATATCGTTGGGTCCGTGAGGGCGGGATCGCGCCGCCCGGCCCCGACCGGCGGGGCTGGTGCTTAACTGGTCATACATCTCACCTTTTGTCTGCCTAATCCCAGAAAATGGCACGCGTTGTCCGAGGACGGCAACATTGCGCGGAATATTGCGGAAAGCTTGTGAAGTCAAAATGAAAGAAATAAAATATCGATAATAATCAATGAGTTGTTAAATGAGTCCATACTGTCAAGTGCAGGTTTCAACATAAATGACACAGAGATTTCCCTAGGAATCTGAAATTCTGCATTGTTGTATTTATTGCGATCGTTATAGGATGTCTGACTAGATGAGGGGCTCCACAAGTACGCGGACAAGGCTCTTCATTTGGAGACCAGTCGCCGTCGACTCGCGGCGCGACTGACAAGCGATCGTATCTGCCTGCGGGGTGCAGGCTTTGGAAACAGAGGGGACGCAATGAAGAAACGCATCATGGTGGCGGCAGCTACGCTCACCGGCCTGACCGCGGGCGTCGCGTACGCGCAAAGCAGCGTGACGCTGTACGGTATCGTCGACACCGGTATCGGCTGGCAAAGCAGCCAGACCTCGCTGGGTTCGACGGCAGGCGGCAAATCGGTCGTCAAGATGATCAACGGCATCTGGGCCGGCAGCCGTTTCGGCCTGAAGGGTGCCGAGGACCTGGGCGGCGGCCTGAAGGCGATCTTCCAGTTGGAAGAGGGCTTCAACAGCGCCACCGGCGCGCAAGCGGTCTCGGGCCTGATGTTCAACCGCCAGGCTTATGTCGGTCTGCAGGACGCCCGCCTGGGCACGTTCACGGCCGGCCGCCAGTACACCGCGTACTACACGCTGCTTTCGCCGTACAGCCCGACCACCTGGCTGACGGGCGCATACGGCGCGCACCCGGGTGATATCGACTCCCTGGACACGACCTACCGCGTCAACAACTCGCTGGTCTACATGTCGCCGACGTACTACGGCTTCACGTTCGGCGGTTCGTACGCGTTCGGCGGCACGCCGGGCAGCGTCAACGCCGGCTCGACCTGGAGCGTGGGCGCACGTTACGCGGTCGGCCCCGCAGGCATCGCGGTCGGCTTCATGCGCCTGAACAATTCGACGTCGGGCGGCGGTGCCTGGGGCGCGAACTCCACGGCATCGAACAACGGCTCCGAGCCGAGCGTCTCCGGCATCAACAACGGCTACCAGTTCGCTGCCGCGCAGCAGCGTCTGGCCGTGACCGGTGGCTGGACCTTCAACTCGCAGTGGGACGTGACGGCCTCGTACTCGAACGTGCAATACATCCCGGGCTCGGGCTCGAAGTTCGCGAACACCGCGATCTTCAACACGGCCGGCGCGGTGCTGCACTTCAAGCCGATCTCGACGCTGGACCTCGCCGCCGGCTATAGCTACACGCGCGCCACGCTCGCCAACGGCGTGCAGCACGCTGCGTACTACCACCAGTTCAACCTGTCGCAGTACTACAGCATGTCCAAGCGCACCGGCTTCTACCTGCTGGAAGCGTATCAGCGCGCGGGCGGCCAGACGCTGGCCCTGGGCGGCAGCATCATCAACGCGACCGCCGACATCGGCGACGGCCAGAACAGCGCGCCGTCCTCGTCGCGCAGCCAGGTCGCCGTCGGCGCGGGCATCATCACGCGCTTCTGAGCGAGGTATCACGGGGCGGCCTGAGCTGCCGCCTCGCGCGGTTCTCCGAGCTTCACATCCTCGATGGCCCGTTCAAGCGGGCCGTCCTTCGGCCGTCGTCGCGCCTCGTGCGTGGCGACGGCATTTTTCTTGGTGCCTGGTTTTTTGCTTCGTGCGTGGGTCGAGCCTGAGGCGCGGCGCCTTGCCTGACGATCCGTCATGACGGCGATGACTTGCGCGGCATGGCCGGCCCGCGCGTGCCGCCGCACAATCGTGATTCCGGCCATGCCGGGGCGGTTGCGCCCGCAACCGTCGTTCCGCCAGGGAGGACATCACATGAGCAAGGCATCCACCGTCCTGATCGTCGGCGCATCGCGCGGGCTCGGTCTCGCGCTGGCCGAGGAATACTGCCGGCGCGGCGCGCGCGTGATCGCGACCGTGCGCGGCCCGTCGCCGGCGCTCGACGCGCTGCGCGCGCGTCATCCCGATACGCTCGCGATCGAGGCCGGCATCGATATGGCCGATGCCGACAGCGCGCGCCTGCTGCGCGAACGGCTGGGCACGCGCCGGCTCGACATCCTGTTCGTCAATGCTGGGATCGCGCGCTCGATCGGGCTGACGCCGGGCAAGGCGCCCGAGGCCGATTTCCTTGAGATGATGCGTGTCAATGCGTTCAGCCCGGTGCGGCTGATCGAGGGGCTGGAGGATGGCGTCGAGCCCGACGGCACGATCGCGATCATGTCCTCGGAGCTCGCCAGCATCGCCAACAACCCGGGCGGCTGGGATCTCTACAGCGCGAGCAAGGCGGCACTGAACATGCTGGTCAAGTGCCATCTCGCGCATCGTCCCGGCAATCGGCGCGCGGTGCTGCTGGTGGCGCCGGGCTGGGTGCGCACGGAGATGGGCGGGGAGGAGGCGAGCCTGTCGATCGAGGAGAGCATCCCGAAGGTGGTGGAGATGGTCGAACGCAATCGCGGCAAGGCGGGCTTGCGTTTCGTCGATCGGTTCGGCGAGACGCTGCCTTGGTGAGGTGAGTGTGGAGTGAGCGCTCCGATCGTTGCGACGAGGCTCGGGTCGAGCGCTTGATTACTTTGTCGTCCGTGCTCACCGTGCAGCGAACTCGAGCGGATGCACGATTCAGGTGGATTGCTTCATTAAGCTGTCGGTGACGTACAAAACTGCCGTGAAGACGAGAATGACCGCTCCTCCACCCACCCATTTCCGGGCTGACCAACGTCGCCAGGCGACCGCGTTGAGCAGGCAAAACGCGATTGCCGGGCCGCAGAGGTAGCCGATCACCAGCGGCACGCTCCACCACGGAATAGGACACTTTCCCAATTCGCTGCAGCCGGTCGCGACGTGCCCGGATCCGCCATGCCAGTGGAGACGGCTGAATGCGTAGAAGAACGCCCATGTGACGAGCAGCCCGAACAGCAAACCACCCAGTGACACCGCGAGTCGTTTCACTTGATTTCCCAAAACAGGATTTGCTTCGCGCCGGCGAGATCGGAGTATGCGGCTCTCGGGAATATGCTTGCCTGTTGCCGGAAGGACGAAATTCCAAGGTATCGTCCCCACGTTGCGAAACCGCTCCAAAATCCGCTGACCGTCAAGCGGGAGCCGTTCCACAGATCTATGTGCCCGCCTGTTGCGCCTGACGAGGTTTCTCCGTTGCGTGTCCAGTAGCCGGAAAATTGAATGATACCGGTGCGCCCCCTGATCTTCGACGCCCAGTCTGCTCCGGTAATCTTTTCGGCCTTTGGCAGACCAGCAAATGGTTGAAGTTGCAACCACGTTCCGAGTTCCTCGGCACGCGTTGCGGTTGGTTTTCGGTCGAGCAAAATGCGTCCGATTGTCATTGCCCCCGCCATCGGGCGGACGGTTTTGGCATTGAAGGATTTCATGTCGACCCCGACGCGGTGCAACATCACGCTGATGCGGATGGCGCATTGATTCGTGTATGCGGGATCATCATAAGGATCACCCGACGGCAAGCTATTCCAAAGCTCCTGAAATGTGATTGCCGGAACCACGACTCGTTTTTGCGAATTCGGCACGTCATTGGACGTGATGCTGGCGTGTTTGGTATGCGGCATCACTACCTTCCCTCGTACTGTTTCGCGAGCGCGTCGTCACCCCAATACACGATGTATGAGCCGGGTTTGTCGCCGGTGGAAATGCGTGGCAAGATGCCATCCGGTCCGATCCGCCCTGCATTGGCTTTGCCGTCTTCTGTTTCGATGTAATAAGGAAGGCCTTCCACACGATGTCCCATGATCTTGACTTGCTCGTCATAGCCTAGGTTCTCGACCGATGCAGTGCCGCTTGCTGTGGAAACAGGCGATGCCTGCATTCGATTGCTGCCAGACTGGTCGTCGCACCATGAGTCGCCGCCAAGCGATGCAACGATGCGCGGAGGGACGGGGCACTGGCATAGTACGACGTCGCCATCCAGTGCCGTTTCGCCCATGAAGAATAGGCGATAGGGGCCGCCAGCCTTTGCGATGATTCCAGTGCATCGACACGCGGTGCAGAACGCCTCGCCTCCAATCAAGGCGACTTGATAGCCGTCAAACGTGCATCGCGAAGCTTTGTAAGTGCTGATTGTCCCGCCGCTCGAAAGCGCGTCGCCTACGACCGCGATTTTTCTTCTCATGGATTGGCCTCCGAAAAGCCATAATCCTAGTTGTTCGCAGTCTTAACTTATCCGGACATTTATCAATACATTGTTGATTACATGGCGAGCCGCTGACGTAAGAGACGAGTCGACGCTGCAATGTCGTGAAGCTTGACTTGAGCAGTCTAGATCAACTGATCGCCCCTGCGTTGACGAGCGGAAACCCTAGACATGGTCGAGATGCCGCAGCTTCCACTGCGGCACCCCACGACCATCCTCACTCGTCCATCAACCGCACCTTGACCTTCTTCCCCTTGATCTTGCCGCCATTGAGCTTGCGCAGCGCCTCGTGCGCCACGCTGCGCTCCACCGCCACGTAGGTCGAGAACTCGGTCACGTTGATCTTGCCGATCTGCGAGCCTTGAAAGCCCGCGTCGCCGGTCAGCGCGCCGAGCACGTCGCCGGGCCGGATCTTCTCCTTGCGCCCGCCGAGGATCTGCAGCGTCTCCATCGGCGGCAGCAGCGGCTCGTTGCTGGCAGGCGTGAGCGAGGCCAGCGGCTGCCATTCCACCTCGCGCCCCTGGGCCTGCTCGATGCCGCCCACGCGGCCCATCTCGTTCATGCTGGCCAGGCTCAGCGCCCAGCCTTCCTGGTCGGCGCGGCCGGTGCGGCCGATCCGGTGCACGTGCACCTCGGGGTCGGGCGTCACGTCCACGTTGATCACCGCCTCGAGCTGGGCGATGTCGAGCCCGCGCGCGGCCACGTCGGTGGCGACCAGCACCGAGCAACTGCGGTTCGCGAACTGGATCAGCACCTGGTCGCGCTCGCGCTGTTCCAGCTCGCCATGCAGCGCGAGCGCATGAAAGCCCTGCGCGCTCAGCACGTCGAGCAGGTCGCGGCACTGCTGCTTGGTATTGCAGAACGCGATGGTGCTGGCCGGCCGGTAATGATTCAGCAACTGGCCCACCGCGTGCAGGCGCTCGTCCTCGGTCACCTCGTAGAAGCGCTGGCGGATCTTGCGCGCGTCGTGCTGCTCGGCCAGCTTGATCTCCTTCGGATTGCGAAGGAACTGGCGGCTCAGCTTGGCGATGCCTTCAGGATAGGTGGCCGAGAACAACAGAGTGAGTCGCTCGGTCGGGCACTGCCGCGCGACGGTCGCGATATCGTCGAAGAAGCCCATGTCGAGCATGCGATCCGCTTCGTCGAGCACCAGCGTGTTCAGCGCGCCGAGCGCGAGCGTGCCGCGTTCGAGGTGGTCCATGATGCGGCCCGGCGTGCCGACCACGATATGCGCGCCGTGCTCCAGGCTGGCGGCCTGAGGACGCATCGGCGTACCGCCGCACAGCGTCAGCACCTTGATGTTCTCCTCGGCGCGCGCGAGGCGGCGGATTTCCTGCGCGACCTGGTCGGCCAGCTCGCGCGTCGGGCACAGGATCATCGCCTGCACGTCGAAGCGGCGCGTGTCCAGGCGCGAGAGCAGCGCCAGCGAGAAGGCGGCGGTCTTGCCGCTGCCGGTCTTGGCCTGCGCGATCAGGTCCTGGCCGGCCAGCGCCAGCGGCAGGCTGGCGGCCTGGATCGGCGTCATCTCGGTGTAGCCGAGCTGCTCTAGATTGGCGAGCATCGTCGGCGAGAGCGCGAGCTCGCTGAACGGCCGGTTGGGCGTGGCTTGGGTCATCGTGGCTCCGGGTTCAGAAGGGACGGCCTTCGATCTGCTCGTAGACGGGATTGCCGTTCTCGTCCTCGTAGCGATAGAGATAATTGCGCGCGCCGCACAGCGGGCAGCGGAACAGGTCGCCCTGTCCTTCGTCCTTGATGACGACGTCGGCGAGCTCCCACGGCGTGCCGCAGCTCTGGTTTCTGCAAGTGAACAAGGTCTTCTCCAACGGGATGCGATGGCGCTCCGGACCAGCGGGGCCGGCCGGGCGCCGCGCGACGGCGGCCTGCGGCATCCGGGCGACGGCGCGGATGCGGGCGGCCGTGGCGAGGACGGGGCGTCGATGCGCGGGTGAGATTGAGGGCGATCGGCGGATCGCGCGTGCCGCGATTTTAACGGATGCGCGGCCGCCAGGCTTTCGATTCCGAAAGTCTGGCGCCGGTCAAGCGGTTTGCATGGGCGCCGGATGATACCGCCCACCCTATTGTAGGGAGAACATTCTCAAGGTATTCTCTGCGCCGATACCGACCTGTCTTGCTTAATCGGCGGCTTCAACTGATATGGAATCGATTCCCTCCGTCGGCATATCGAATCTTTCGGCAGGCAATCGAAAGCGAGCAGGATGGAGGACCCGAACTCCAGGCGCGTGGCGCCAGGGGGCTGGCAGAACAACGAGAGAACCTGAGAGAAACGGCGCTGGGGCAAGAGCCGGATTCTCGCCGCGACGGACGACGAACGCGGCGGATCCCGGCTCGGCAGGTGGCCCGGCCGGCGCGCTGCGGCGCGCACCACCGAGCAAAGGCAAAGCGATCGTGGACACGCGCTCGCGCTTTTCATCAAAGCCGCAATTGCGGCTTTTCTTTTTTGCATCGTCCGAATGCCGCGAGGTATTCCGATTTTCCTGAATTCAGGCAATCGCGCCATTGGCCGTCATTGAATAAAAAATGATACCGACGGTCTCGTTTTTTCCATCGCGAGCGGCAGTGCCGCGATTGATTCTAATCTCATGATGATACCGGCGGTATCGTTGTCCGGCGGCCCTGGCGTACTGGAAAGCGGGCTCGATCGCAAGCGGATTTCTTAATCCCACGGGATAAACCCGTGTGCATCACTCACTGTCATTTCGTTTATGTAGAATACTCGCGCGTATGTTTACTTTTTCGACGACAGGCGTCGAGGGACATAAGGCACAACGAATCATCAGGACAGCATGCGACACGAAATGGCAGCGACGGCTCAGGACCTCCCGTTCCGCGCGTTCGAGCGCGAGACGGCCGACTCAACGCGGATCGACGCGGTGCTGGCCGAAGCGTCGATGCTGAGCCTGCCCGCCGCCGTGGCGCTGCTGTGCGACTCGGATGCGTTCGACGAGTGGCCCGACGCCACGCCCGAGAGCGGCGAGCGCTTTCTCGCCGCGGTGCGCGCCACGCTGTCGCGCGCCTTCGGCGCGCGCGACCCCGAGGCGCTCGCCGAGGTGCACCAGGCGCTGTTCCAGCTCTACGACCTGCACGTGGCCGACGGCACCGATCCGCGCGCGCGTCACCAGTTCAATCCGCTGCTGACGCAGGCGCGGGCCCTGATCGAGCGGGCCTGGCTGCGCAGCGAGCGCGAGCGGCTCGGCCTGGGCACGGCGCCCACCGCGAGCGCCGAGGTGGTCAGCGCCCTGAAGGCCCTGTGGTCCGGCCATCGCGCGGCCGCGCATCCGCTGTTCGATTTCCTCGAGACCGAAGCGAGCCGCGAGCAGATCGTCGCCTTCTTCCGCAGCGACAGCGCGCTGAACATCCGCTTCTTCGACCTGCTGCTGTATTCGCTGATCGGTTCGCGTGTCGAGGTGCGCAAGGAGCTGGTGCAGAACCTGTGGGACGAATCGGGCCGCGGCAACCCCACGCTGAGCCATGTCAGCCTGTTCCGCCAGTTGCTCGACGTGGTCGGCGTCGGCCAGGCCGAGGACAACCATGCCAGCCAGCTCCAGGTGGAGGGCCATGCCGGCTACAACCTGTTCATGCTGACCAGCCTGAACCGCGCCCATTACTTCAAGCTGCTCGGCGTGATGGCGATGACCGAGTTGCTCGATCCGTCCCATTACGAAAAGCTGGTGCGCGGCTGCCGGCGCGTCGGTTTCGGCGGCGCCGGGGAGCTGGGGTATTACGAGGAACATGTGACGATCGACATCGTCCACGCGGAAGGCTGGCTGGCGGACGTGATCATGCCGGTGGTCGAGCAGACGCCGGCGGTCGGCGACGACATCATCTTCGGCGCCGCGCTGCGCCTGGCGAGCTGCGAGGCCTATTTCGACGCGCTGCATGCCAGGCTGGCCGCGCTCGAACCCGCCGCGCTCGCCTGAGACGGGCTTGAGGCGGCAAGCAGAATAATGGAGCCTGAGAGAACCGCGCCCGCGCGTCGGCCTGGCCCGGCGCGCGGCGGCGCGACCTTGCTCAGTTGAGCGTGGCGGTTTCCCGGTGCTGGGGCGTCAGCCGGTAGGCGGCGATCAGCCGCTCGGCCGCTTCCCAGGCTTCGCCGGCCGCGTGATCACGATCGCCGCTGGTGGCGGCGATGATCGCGCCATCGAGGATCATCACGATCTGCCGCGCCAGCGGCTCGACCAGCGCGGACGGCACCAGGTCCTGCAGCAGCCCCTGCACGAAGCTGCGCAGGCCCTGTTTCTGCGAGACCGAGATGCGCACGATGTCGCCCGAATCCTCGTGGAACTCCGACAGCGCGCCCACGAACATGCAGCCCGAGAAGTCGTGCGAGGTGAACCAGCGGTGGTGCCAGTCGAACAACTCGTGCAACTGCTCCTCGGACGACTGCCGCGTGGCGATCGAGTCGGCCATCGACTGCAGGGCCGAGCGGGCCCGCTGCGACAGCACCTCGGAGATGAGGTCGTTCTTGGTGGCGAAATGGCGGAACAGGGTCATTTTGGCGACGCCCGATTCCTTGATGATGCGATCGATCCCCACCGCGTGATAGCCGTTTTCGGCGAACAGGCGGGTAGCGGTATCGACGATGCTCTGCTTCTTGGTGCTCATGCGTCCGACTTCCTTAGGCCACCCGGAGTGGCGGACCCTCCCGGAAATCGGGAGCCGCATGCCGCCGTCGCACCGCTCGGCGGGGCCGGAACGGGGAATCGGGTGTGACGCATAGATTACCTTGAACCGGCCAGGTTTCGCTTGCCGTGGCGCGTTCGCGACGCCGCGTCGCGCGTTACGGCGTGTTGTTTCGTGTCGCAAGCGTGTGTTTCGCGCCGGGCGGCCGCGGATGCACCGCCAGGGTGCGTGATTGGACCGCCGGTTCGGGCGTGAGGACGGGGCGCGATCCTTCGACGGATCGCGCCCCGTCTGTTTTCAGGCGGCGTTCCGGTAACGCGGCGCGGCCGAGTTCGTCGACAACTGGCCCGACATCGTGCGGCGCGCGCTTTCGTAGGCCAGCCAGGCACCCTCGTCATGCAGCGGCGGAATCGTTACCAGCTCGCCGCGATCGAAGCCGACCAGGGCCGCGTCCACCATCTCGGCGGCCGGCATCACGATGCCCGGGTCCAGATGCTCGATCGGCAAGCCGCCGGTGGCCCAGAAATCGGTGGCGGTCGCGCCGGGCAGCACGGCCTGCACGCGCACGCCCTTGGCGGCCAGCTCGTGATGCAGCGACTGGCTGAAGGCGAGCACGAAGGCCTTGGTGCCGCCATACACGCCGTTCAGCACTTCCGGCGCGATCCCGACGATCGAGGCGATATTGATCACGGCGCCGCCGCCGCGCGCCACGAAGCCGGGCACGGCCGCGTAGGTCAGGCGCGTGAGCGCCGTCACGTTCAGCTCGATCATGCTCGTCATGCGCTCGACGTCGCTGTCGAGCAGCGGCGTGTGGGTGCCGATGCCGGCGTTGTTGACCAGCAGGCTCAGGCCGGCATCCTCGCGCAGCCGCGCCTCGACCCGCGCGAGCTCGGCGCGGTCGTTGAGATCGGCCGCCATCACTTCGACGCCGACCTGCGTCTCGTTGCTCAGGCGCTTGGCCAGCGCGTCGAGCCGGTCGCGCTGGCGGGCCACCAGCACCAGGTCGTAGCCGCGGCGCGCGAGGCGTTCCGCGTAGAGGGCGCCGATGCCGGACGAGGCGCCGGTGACGAGGGCGGTGCCGGGGCGGGATGAGGTCATGGTCATTCTCCAGAGGCTTGCTGCGTTTCGGGGGAGGTTCGTCGTCGAACCGGTGTACGCATTCTGGCAAGCTTCCGCCTTGTCTCAAATGACGTAGATAGACATAATTCATGCCATTCTCCCGACGCGGCTTTTCCTCAGCTTCGTTGCGGGCCGTCCCGATCGTTTTCTTCGTTCCCGTCGCCGTCGTCCTTGCCATTCCGATCGGTCTCGACGAAGGGCGAATCCGTGTCCGGGCGGCCCTCGCGTAGCGCCTTGCGTGCCCGCTCGGCCAGCCGCTCGTAGTGGCGGCGGAAGCGCTCGAGGTCGTGCTCGTCGAGTTCCTCCAGGTCGAGCAGCGCGTTGTGGGCGCCGTCGCACGCGCGGATCAGCTCGTCGAGCTTGATCTGCATGGCCGCGGTATCGCGGTTCTGGGTGTTCTGGATCAGGAACACCATCAGGAAGGTGACGATGGTGGTGGAGGTGTTGATCACCAGTTGCCAGGTGTCGCTGAAGTGGAACAGCGGGCCGGAGACGGCCCAGATCAGCACCAGCGCGACCGCCAGGATGAAGGTGGCCGGGCGGCCGGTGGTGGTGGAGAGAAAGCTGGAGAACCGCGAGAACCATTGCGTGCGCATCGTCGCCTCCGTTCCGGATCGGGAGTGTCGATGATGGCACAGCGCGGCCGATCGTCTGGCCGCCCGCCCGAGGCGGGTTCGCGGCGCAACGGACGGGCAACCCGGCCGGACGAATCGCCGGTGGCGCGGCGCTCAGCCGTTCGCCTGGGCGCCCTCGGGCGCGTCGCCCTTCTTGTTGCGCTTGGCGTCGTACATCGCCGCGTCGGCGATGCGCAGCAGCGAATCGATATCGGTGTCCTCGCCCGACACGGAGGCGATGCCCACGCTCGCGCCGACGCTGGCCGTGATGCCGGGCGCCAGCTCGAAGGGCCGGGCGATCTCGCGGGCGATGGCATGGGCGAAGTCGCGCGGCGTGTCGTAGTCGCGGCAGGTGTCGACGATCACGAACTCGTCGCCGCCGATGCGCGCCACCAGCGCCTCCGGGCCGGCCAGCCGCATCAGCCGCTCGGCCACCTGCACAAGCAGCGTGTCGCCGGTCTCGTGGCCGTGCGCGTCGTTGACCGGCTTGAAGCCGTCCAGGTCGAGATAGAGCAGGGTCATGCCGGCGTGGATCCGGGCCCGCGCGCTGCCGTTGGCGGCATTGAACAGGCCGGCCCGGTTGAGCAGGCCGGTCAGCATGTCGTGGCGCGCGCGATGGCTGTTCTCGCGCTCGGCCTTCATGGTCGAGATCAGCAGCGCGTTGAGGCGGCGCGCGGCCCCGCTCATCGCGAACAGGTAGAAGGGGATCTGCACCAGGGTGAGCAGCAGCACCTTCTCGCCCGAGATCAGCGCGCCCAGCGCGCAGGGGCCGAGCGAGAGCACGATCATCACCGCCACCAGGCGCGGCGCCGCGAAGTTGCGGAAGCAGATGCCGCCCACCATCGCGGCGGCCGACAGGAAGGACAGCGTGGCCGCCACCCAGTCGCCGCTGATCGCGCTGATGAAGGCGCCGTAGCCCACCGAGGCGCCCCATAGCGGTGCCAGGCTCAGGTAGAAATCGGTGGGCGTCGGGCGGTGCTGCAGCGCGCGCCGGCGCGAGACGATCAGCACCACGAAGCGGATCGCGCAGATCAGGATCTCGCCGAACAGCCAGATGCGGAACAGCGTGGTGGGGTGGCGGGTCTCCAGGGCCCAGGCCACGGCGATGGTGTTGAAGACGCCGCCGAAGAAGATCGGCAGCGTGCCGAACAGGGTGCCGACCAGCGCGACGCGTATCTCGTGCGGCGTGTCCCGGCCAGGCTCGGCCAGCCACGTTGCCAGCCGGCCGCGAGGCAACGAGTAAACTTCGGTCCTGCTCTGCACGTGACGGTCCTTCGTCGAGTCGCGCCCAGCTTGTGGACGGCGGGCGGCGCTATTGGGATCGGGCAGGCGACTGCGGCGAACTGCGTGACCGGCCGAACGCTTCGCGTGCGGTCATGCCGTCGGGCCCCGCCGTCCGCGGGTGCTGGACGGTTCCGACGCGCGCGCCGGCGCGATGCGCCAAGCCTGCGTGGTGGCGCACTGGGCGCCGCCTGCAAGTCTACCAGTCCTGGGCAGACGAAAAGAGCCTGTTTTACCGCGCAATCGTGGCGAAAGCGTGTCCGCGCCGACGCTCAGGACGGCGAAGCGCGTGAGCGCGGCGGGCCGGCGGTGCGATCGCAGCGGTGTGCCCGCCGCGAGGCGCCGGCGCCGATCGCGCACGCGGCGCTAGAATGCCCGCTTCGTCCCGCAGATCGCCGCCGCCCGCCGGGCCCGGCGTTTCCCGTATGACCCGCATCCCGACACATCGCCGCCTGCCGCCGCTCAACGCCCTGCGTGCCTTCGAGGCGGCCGCGCGCCACCTCAATTTCCGGCTCGCCGCCGAGGAGATCGGCGTGACGCAGGGCGCGGTCGCGCAGCAGGTGCGGCACCTCGAGGATGTGCTGCAGCGCCCGCTGTTCGACCGGCTGCCGCGCGGGCTGGCCTTGACGGCCGACGGTCGCGCCTATTTCCCGGCGGTCCAGCGCGCCTTCGCGATCGTTGCGGACGCAACCGATACGCTGAGCCGGCGCCCGTCCACGCTGAGCATCAGCACCGCGCCCTCGTTCGCCTCGAAATGGCTGATCCCGCGGCTCGCCCGGTTGCGCGAATCGCAGCCGGCGCTGGAGGTGCGCGTGATCGCCGACGAGAAGCTGGCGAGCTTTCGCGGCGACGGCGTCGATATCGCGATCCGGCTCGGCAAGCCGCCGTTCGGCAAGGGGCTGGCGGCCGAGCTGCTGTTTCCGCTCGAGGTGTTCGCGGTGGCCGCGCCCTCGCTGCTGGCGGCGCGGCCCGTGCGCCGCGTCGACGAGCTGGCCGGCCAGGTGCTGCTGCACGACGCGCACGATCTGTGGCCCGAGTTCCTGGAGGCGCTGCGCGCCGGGCCGGCCGTCGATCCGGCCAAGGGGCCGCGCTTCAACCAGTCCTCGCTGGCCATCGACGCGGCGATCGACGGCCAGGGCATCGCGCTGACCAGCGAGCCGCTGGTCGAGCGCGACATCGCCGCCGGCCGCTTGCGACGCGTGCTCGATTTCTCGTTTCCCCTGTCGCTCGGTTTTTATGTCGTGCATCCGCAGGGCGCGGCCGACAGCGGTCCGCTGCGGGATCTGCGCGATTGGCTGTTCTCGCAGCGCGACCACGAGCGCGCCAGCCAGGGCAGCGACGCGCTGCGGATCTGAGGCGCCCGGCGCGTCAGCCTCAGGGCGCGATCCAGTTGCCTTGCCAGCCTGCCGGCTCGCGCACGAAGCGCGCGCGGCGATGACCGTCGGCGGCCAGGTCGAGCCAGTCGATCGCCTCGGCGCGCAGCTCGATCACGGCGAAGTTCGCGAAGCCGTCGAGCGCGTCGTCGGCTGCGGCGGCGAAAGCAGGATGCGCATCGGCCGGCGCGGCGACGGGCGTGCCCGGCGGCAGCGGCGCGCGATAGAGGATCAGCGTGCGCGGCCGGCTCGCCTGCCAGATCGCCAGGCGCCGGGCCTCGTCGGCCAGCACGCTCGCCGTGCCCTCGACGCGAATCTGCAGCCCGCCGGCGAGATCGCAGCCGACCAGCGCGGCGCGGCCGTCACGCCGCAATTCGGCCAGCTTGGCCGAGCGCGCATCGGTATGGAACAGCAGCGAACCCTGCCCGGCATCGACGCCGCGCAGCACCACCGTGCGCACCCTGGGCGCGCCGTCGAGCCCGAGCGTGGCCAGTTGCAGCATGGTGAACGGCGAGCGCTCGCGGCCCGGGTTGGCGCCCTCGGCGAGCAGGGTCCAGATACGGGAGAGCAGGTCGGTCATGGCGGGGGGCGGGCGGCGCGCCGGCTGGCGAGGTGCCGAGCACGATAGCGAGCCGCGCCATGGCGGTCAACCGCGCGCGGTCGGCGCGGCTTGCGCGTCGAGCGCGCCCGGTGGTGCCCAGGCTCAGGCCAGGTGGGCTTGCGGCGGACGCGGCAGCTCGGGTTCGGGCGTATCGGGCAGCTCCTCGATGCTCGCCGTGCTCGGCTCGTCGGGCTTCTTGGTGGCGCCCATCTGCGCGAACGGCATGTACATCACCAGGCCGAGCAGCAGGCCGACCGCGGCATTGCCCCAGTTGTTGGCCACCGAATCGCTCTTGCCGGCCAGCACCGTGTCCGAGAGGATCTGCGAGAGCAGCGCGCTGCTGGTGAACAAGGTGGCGCGTGCCGGGAAGGCGCCCACCGCGGTGTCCTTGACGTCCTCCATGGTCGGTTTCTTCAGCTCGGCCACCAGGCGCGGTACGTCGCCGCTCGCGATGCCGTTCGAGACCAGGTCGTCGACCACTTCCCCGCCCAGGTTGAGGCCGGCACGCGTGGCCGAGTTGGCCCATTGCGGCGGCAGGTCGGCCGCGCCCGCGCCGGAGTGCGGGGCCAGCTCGCTCATGCCGGTGCCGGCCGCCATCTGGTCGCCCGCGTAGACCGCGCCGGCGCCGAACGAGCGCACGGGCGACGGCGCGGGCTGCTCCTTGTCCTTCGGCCCGACCGAGACGAACCGCTGCACGCCGTCGCGCAGCAGGCAATACAGCACGAACTGCGCGAGCGCCGGGGCCGACTTGCCCATGCTCTGGGTGGCCAGCGCGGCCAGGCCGAGCGTGCCGCCGATCGCAATCAGCGCGAGGCGTGAATAGTTGCTGCGGTCGGTCGCGATCCCCTTCTTGTCGTCGCGCATCTTGCCCGCGAAGATCATGGCCAGCGGCACCGCCGTGAGCAGCACCGAGATCATGGTCTTGACGCCCTCGGGCAGGTGCTCCATTTCCTTGCCGAAACCCTGCCCGGCCATCTGGCGGAACAGCGTGGTGACCGCCACGGACGGGATGCGCGCGAGCAGGGAGTGCGCGAAGGAGGTGGCCAGGCGGCCGGCGCGATTGTCGAAATTGTTCTCGGCGACGTCCGTGATGAATTGGGTCACCGCCTGGTGGATTTGCTTCTCGCCCTCGGTGGTCGGCTGCTTGACCGGCGTGTTCATCAGGCCCGCCTCGAGTTGGTCGAGCTGCGCCTCGCTGAGGGGCTCGATCTCCATCTGGTCGACCATCCGTGCCATCTCGCGCATGCGGCCCACCAGTTGCCGCTCCGCCGGGCTCATCGCGCCGTGCTGCCCGTGCAGGACCGCATCGGGCGGCACGCGCGGCATCATGTGCCGCATCGCCAGCGCCATGTCGGCGCCGCCGATCTCGGTGCTTTCGTTGCCCGAGGCCACCTCGCGCATGCGGGTCAGCAGGTCCTGCTCGGCCGGCGTCAGCGGGCCCAGCTCGGCGTCCTCGGGAATGCTCGGCATCATCTGCTGCATCGCCAGCGTGGCCGTGCTCGGCTCGTGCTGGCCGCTCGTGGCCAGCGTCTGCGCGGCCTCGCGATGCAGGTGCTGCGGCGCGCGCTGCGCCGGCAGGCGGCGCGCCTGCATTTTCGACGATGGCGGCGCGAGCCGCGAGCTCGAGGCCACCGGCTTGGGCGCGACCGGCGGCGGGTGCGAGCTGGCGGAACGGGTGGAGGTGCTGAACCTGGGCGTCTGGCGCGGCCCCTCGCCTTCCGAGCCGCGCGTGTCCTCCTGGCCCTGCAGCCCCTTCAGCGCCTGGTTCGAGGCTTGCCGGGTCGGGGAGGGCGGCGTCGGTACATGCGAAGTCGATGCCGGGTTGGGCGTTTCGGTGGTCGCGGTGGTCGTTGGTGCGAGCACCGGGCTGTTCGATTTGATTCCTGGCGGCATGTTGGCCCTCTCGTTGCGATGGGCCGCCCGACGCGCTCGTGCGCAGCCACCGGCCTTGTTTCAGCCAACGGTAGCGAGTGCGCGAGCCGAGCAGGAAATCAAACGCGAAACCGAGTTGCGCGCGGCGAAGCCATGGCGCCGCGCGCCGGCCGTTGTCACACGCGGGCAAGATGGCCGATGCCGGCGTCAGGCGCGCCCGGTGGCGGGCGGGGCCTGTTCCTCGAAGGTATCGCGCGCGTCGAAGAATTCGTCGCCGTCCTCGTCGATATAGGGCGTTTCGGTCTGGGGGGCCGGCGTCGCCGTGCGCGCTGGGGCCGGAGTCTGCACCGGCGCGGTGGTGGTGCGCGCCGGCGCCGGGGTGCGGGCCCCCGCCAGCGCGCCGAACGACTGGAACGCCACGCGCGTGTCCGCCGCCGGGATCGGATCGAGCGCCGTTTCGCGAGGCGGTGGCGCGGGAGCGCGCGCGGGCGGTGGCGGCGGCGCGGCCGGGCGGCCGCCCAGCGCGCCGAAGGTCTGGAACCCCGTCTGCGCCGGCGCCGGCCGGATCGCCTGCGGCTGCGGCTGCGGCTGCGCCGCGCGCGGCGGCCTCGCCGCCGGTTCGGACAGCGCGTCGCGCGCCGGCCGGTTCCTGCCGTCGAGCATCGCGCCGATGGTCGGCCGCGTCTGGCCGGCCTGCGCGGTGGTCGGGTCGAGCATCGCCTGCATGCGCTGTTGCATCTGCGGCGGGGTGGGCGGCACCGGCCGGGTCGGCACGGGCGGGCGCTGGCGCGGCAGCGCGGCCGGATCCGGCAAGGGCGCGAGCACGGGAGCCGCCACCGGCGCGGCCGGCTGCGCCGCCGCGAGCCTGGCCTGGTACCGCTCGAGCTTGTCGAGCTGGGCGAAATCGGCGCTTTCCGAAACGATCTCGTGCTCGCCCGACACCTGGGTGACCGAGCTGAGATGGATCGCCGCGTTCAGGCCCACGCGCGTGGTGGTCGCGTTCGACTCCTTGACCTTGAGGTCCGAGGCGATCCACGAGGCCGGATCCGTCATGATCTCGTCGATCTTCCGCGCGGCGGCGGCGCTGGGTTTGCCCATCGCGGCATCGGCGGCGGCCAGCGCGTCGATCTTCCGGGCCGCGTCGTTGCGCAGGCGGAAGCGGTGGAAGTAGGTCTGGTTCGGCGCCGCGTTGCCGCGGATGTCGCCGAGCAGGGTGTCGATCTTCCTGTCCGCCGCCTGGTGGGCCGCATCCCATTGCTCGGGCGTGGCCTGGTCGATGTCGATGCGGCTCTGCTTGAAGTGGTCGAGCGCGTAGAGATCGCGCCAGGCGCCGCGCTGCATGTCCACCGCGTGCGTGAAGGTCCTGGTCGACTTGTACTCGACGTCGATGATGCACGAGCGCGGCATCAGCACGCCGTTGTCGCGCGCGATCTGCACGCGCGACTCGACGCCCGAGTCGCTGAGCGCGAGGTTGGCCGAGGGCGTGTCGAGCGAGCTGACGCCCACGCCGACCGTATGCGGCTTGTGGCCGACCGGCACCGAGCCGCTCAGCCCGCCGGTGAGGCGCGCCACCCACTGCGAGCCGCCGCCCGAGCGGTGCTGCTCGATCTGCAGCGAGCCGCCGTCGTCGTGCACCTCGCGCGTGTGCTCGCGCGTTGACGCGTAGCCGATGCCCAGGCCGAGGCCGGCGGTCAGCGGCGAGTGCGGGATTCCACCGTAGACGCCGACGTCGACCGAGGCGCCGCGCCGAGTGGTGTCGTCGATGCCGTCGGTCCAGCCGACCGAGATGTCCGGATCCTCGATGAACTTGTCGGCGAGCCGGTTCCAGGTGTCGCCGGAGGTGCCGGTCCTGGCCTGAGCCGAGCTCTCGACCAGGTGGTCGAACACCGCCGCGTATTTCTTCTCGAGCGTCTTGTCGTCGAAGTTGCTGCCGTCTTCCTTGACGCGACGCGTCACGCGCAGCGACACCCCGCTCGGCTCGTTGCGCTCGTGCTGGTGCAGCACCGCCTGGGCGGTCACGCCGGCGCGCACGTAGGAGAGCCCGACGTCGAAGTCGTAGCCGACGCGCACCCCGAGCCCGGCCTGCGTGCTGACGCTCTTCGCGGTGCCCATGAAGATCTCGGCGCCGTAGTTGCTGCGCCCCAGCTCGACCATCGCGGTGCGATTGCCGGTGGCGCGCAGGTCCACGCGCGGCGAGAGCGGCACGCCATGCACGTTCAGCAGCTTGCCGACGTTGGCCGACAGCCCGCGCGTGCTGGCGCCGAAGCGGTTGCCGTCCTGCATGCGCAGCCGGGCCCCCGACGGGAGTTCCCTGGCCACCTGCGACATCGCCTTGACCACTTCCTGGCGCTGCGGCCTGGCCACCGTGTGCGGCAGGTTCTTGGCGTCGCCGCGCAGCGTGTCGAGCGCGGCGACGAACTCGGCATCCTCGACATCGGCGCGCTGCGCCCAGTTGGTGATCCGCTCCAGGTTGAACGGCGCCTGGTTCAGCGCGGTGAAGGCCTCGTGCTTCTGCGCGTCCTTGCCGCCCCACGAGGCCGTGTCGGCCAGCAGCTTGTCGCGCGCCTCGGCATCGGCCGGCGAGTCGGACAGGTCGGCCTTGGCGAGATCGTCGCGCAGGCTGTTGGCCTTGGCGACGATCTGCTTCATCTGCGCCGCGTCGGGCTTGCCGGTCGGGAAGCCGCCGTGCTCGAACCAGACGTGCAGCGCGGCCAGCTCGACCAGCGAGTGCGGGGCGTGCGCATGCGCGAGCGTGGCGCGCGGCTGCATCATCGGCTGGTCCATCAGCGCGCCGCGATGCTCGGCCACCGCCTTGAGCGCCTTGAGCTCCTTGGCGATGGTGGCACGCGTGACGTCGGCCGTGCCGCTGCGCAGCGCCGCCACCGGCGAGCGATGCTTGCCGACCGCGCGCGCGGCGAAGGTCTTCCAGCGGTTCTCGGCGGCGCGATCGAGTGTCTTGCCGGTGAACTTGTGCAGGCGCTCGCGCGTCTTCGCCAGCGGCGTGCCGGCGCCGTCCTCGCGGAAGTTCTGGCGCCAGGCGAAGAAGTCGCCCTTCTGCGCCGGCGTCATGTCCCGCACTTCCCGCCTGTTCGCCGCCGCGGCCGCCTCGAAGGCGCGCGCGGCCAGCGTCGGCTCGGCGCCGGGCACCTGCATCCGCTCGCGCACCGCGCCCGGCGCGGGATCGTTGTCGCGCGTGAGCGTGTCGTGCGGGCCCGGGTCGGCGTGGTCGGCCGCCTGCAGCATCACGCGCTGCGCGGCCGTCTTCATCGGCGCCTCGCGCGGATCGGTGCCGCGCAGCGTGCAGAGCGCGTCGAAACCCTCGTCGCTGCGCGACAGGATGCGCGCCGCCAGCCAGGCCCGCGCGCGCGCGGCGTCCAGCGGTTGCGCGGCGCCGGCCGGCTGCGCGCTGGTGGCGCGGTCCATCTGCGAGAAGTCGAGCGTGCGCATCGCCTCGACGATCGCCTTCGCGTCGGCGGCGTCGTGCGCGCCGGCGCCGCGCAGTGCGATCGCCAGCAGGGCGCCGCGCTGCGTGGCGGGCGCATGTTCGGGCGCGCCCAGCCCGGCGAGCTGCCCGGTCAGCACCGAGCGTTCGCCGCCCTCCACCGGCGGCGCGCCGGCGGGCTCGGGAAACCAGGCCTTGACCAGCCGGTCGAGCGATTCGGGATGCTCGAGCGCGTCCAGGCGCGTGCTGCGCTCGTCGGCGTCCTCGTGATCGTCCTCGGGCACCGCCGGCAGGGCGCCGCCGAGCGCCGCGCCGACCCGCTTGCCGGCCCGGCGGCGCAGCGCCTCGGCGTGCGCGGCCTTGGTATCGGGCGCGTGCCGCTCGACGTCGGTGCGGTACTGCCTGGCGGCGAGCGGGCGATGCGTGCTCGAATACTGGCCGAAGGGCGTGGACAGCTCGGTGGCGGCGGCCTGCACGTGCGCGGCCGCGTTGGCGAACACGCCCGGCGACGGGCCGGTGTCCTGCGCGGCCGGCCTGGGCCGCAGCGTCCTCAGGCGATCGGTGTTCTGCTGGCGCCGCGCGACATCCGCATCGGGATGGGCGGCGGCGCGGTTCTCGGCCCGATTGGCGGCGTGCTCGGGCTGCGGAGGCGGCGCGGGACGCTCGGGCGGTGCCGCGTCGTTGCGCGCGCGCGGGGCCGGCAGCGGCGCGCCCGGTTGCGCGGCCGGCGTGGGCACCGCGTGCGTGATGCCGGGCACGCCTCGCGCATCGCCGCGCGGCTTGGCATCGGCCGTGCCGCTACCACCGATACCGAGACGGGCGAGGACAGGCTTGAACGACGGCATCGGGGCTCCGGGAACGCATGCGAGCCGCGCCCGTTGGCGCGAGGCTCGCATCTCGGTATGGAAGCCCATGGTAGGCGGCGTGGATGACAGCCATTAGTCACCGCGGCGGCACCGGCCGAAGCGATGTTGCGTGATCCGAAGTATCGCGTGCGCCGCGTCGATGCGAATGCGGATGTCGATGCAGATGTGATGCGGCGGCCGATCAGCCGCCGGCGGTGCCGTCGAGCGCGTCGAGATCGGCGCGGATCCGCTCGACGATGCGATAGGCGCCCTGCTCGGTGGCGCAGCGCAGCGCCTGCAGGAAGCCGCGCCGCGTAACCTCGTGCGCCTCGCCGCGCGCGCGCGACAGCACGCCTTGCAGATGCAGCAGCCAGGGCATGGTCCAGCGCTCGCCGGTGCGATCGGCGCGACGCACCGCCTGGGCGATGCCCTGCGCGAGCGTGTCGGCCAGCGCCGGCGTGGTGGCCACGGGGATCGCCGGCAGCAGGGTGGTGACGAAGGCCAGCTCGACCGGCGGCACGCGATGCGATTCGAAGCGGCGCGCGATCTCCTCCACCAGCGACAGCGCGGCCGAGGCGTCGCCCTGCCGGCTCAGCAGCCAGCGCTGCACGTCCAGCCCGGTGCGCAGCCAGCGGCGCGGCGCGGTCGAGCTGGCCAGTTCGACCAGCGCCGCGGCGTAGGCTTCGGCGCGCGGCGCGTCGTCGTCCACCACCGCCAGCGCGCAGGCATGGCGCAGCGCCACGCAGCAGGACAGCGGCTCGTTGTCGGTGGCGTTCAGCTCGGGAATCTCGCATTCTCGCGGCGTGCCGCCCACCAGCCATTGCACGGTCGACAGCGCCGCGCCGGCGATCAGGTGCAGCGACAGCCCGTGCCGCGTGGCCAGCGCGCGCGCCTCGCGGATCACGTCGGGCAGCGCGACGTTGGGCCCGTCGGGCATGCCGCTGAGCAGTGGGATCGCCATGTGCAGGTCGCCGGTATAGGCGCGCAGCAGGCCCTCGATCAGCCGCGCGTTGTGCTGCGCGGCCGGCCAGTGCGCCGCGTCGGCGATCTCGGCGTACTTGCGCGCGAACTCGCGCGCGCGATCGGTCTCGCCGCGGATCTGGGCGCGGAAGAACAGGTGCAGCAGCGCGCGCAGCCGGGTGGAATTGTCGGCGCAGGCGCTGGCGATCTCGTAGGCGCGCTGCCATTGCAGGGCCGCCTCGCCGGCGGCGTTGCGCTTGCAGGTCAGCGCGTTGGCGAGCGCCGCCGCCACGCGCATCTCGGGGCGGATCCGGCGCACCTCGCCGTCGTTGCCGCAGATCGCCACGCGCCGCGCCCAGCCCACGTATTCGTCGCCGAGCGCGAGCCGCACCCACAGCGGCGCGGAGTGGTCGAGCAGGTCCGCGCCCAGTTCCGGCTTGCCGGTGTCGATCGCCCATTCGAGCGCGGCGCGCAGGTCGGCCAGGTCGTGGCGCACCGAGGGCGGCGCGAGGAACGGGCCGGCGCCGAAGCGGCGCGCCACGATGCGCGCGATCAGGGCCGCGTGCAGCGCGCCCGGCGTGGCGCGCTCGGGCGTGCGCGCCAGCGTGGCCAGCGCGAAGCGGCGCACCGAGGGCGGCAGTTGCAGGCGCAGCTCGCCGTCGCATTCCACGTCGTCGACCAGGCCCGCGCTGACCAGTTGGCGCAGCCGCCGGCGGGCCGCCTCGGGCGGCGTGTCGTCGAGGCCGATCGCGCGGTCGAAGGCGATCAGCAGCTCGATCGCCGCGCCTTCCTCGAAGGCGCCGTGGAACACGCCGAGCCGGCGCAGCGTGGCGCGCGTGCCGGCGTCGAGCCGGCCATGCACGAAATCGAGGCAGGCGAACTGCAGGTCCGCGTGCGGCAGCAGGCGCCGCCGCGAGCCCGAGCGCTGCGCGAGGAAGCGGTCCAGGTCGGTGGCGCAGGCCACGAACACCGAGCGCACGTCGCCGTTCGAGGCCAGCGCGGCGGCCAGGTCGGCCGCCATCAGCTCGACCGGATGCGGCATGCCGTCGAGGCTGGCGCAGATCGAGGCGGCCGCGGCCAGCGCGTCGGCCGGCAGCCGCGCGGCGGCCGGCGTGCCGTCGCGGCGCTGGCGGCGCGCGAAGGCCGCGAAGAACAGCGCCAGTGCGTCGCTGTTGCCGGAATCGTAGGGCTGGTGCGCGTCGGCCGAGACGCCGAGCGGCGCCACCGCGATCGCGCGTTCGCCGCCCACCGCCAGCGGCGTGTCGCCCGTGGCGAGCACGTGCACGCCCTGGGTGGCGGCGGTGAGATGCTCGATCACGCGCGCCACCGCGTGGCGTACCGGCGAGACATGGTCGAGCACGACGAGCAAGCGCCGTTCCCGCAATGTGTCGGCCAGTTGGGCCGCGTCCAGCTCGCCGCCGCGCGTGTCGACGTCGAGCGCGTCGGCGATCGCGTGCACCACCCGATCGGGCGCCGACAGCGTCGCCAGCGGCACGTAGGCGACGCCATCCGGGAAGGACGGCGCCAGGCCGCGCGCGGCCTCGATCGCCAGGCGCGTCTTGCCGATCCCGGCCGCGCCGGTCAGCGTGACGGCGCGCACCGCCGGCACCGTGGCCAGCAGCTCGGCCAGCTCGGCGTGGCGGCCGACGAAGGGGGTGGGGTCGTGCGGTTGGGCATGGGTGAGCGTGTCGCGCGCGCGCGGCGCGGCGGTTTCGGCGTCGGCGTCGGGCAGCGCCATCAGCTCGTCGGGCGGCGCGGCATCGCGCGCCAGGCGCTCGCCGCCGTCGACATCGGGCCGTTCCACCACGCGAAGGTCGCCGGCGAAGCGGTAGCCGCGGCCCGGCACGGTCTCGATCAGGTCGCGGTCGTCGCCGAGCGCGCGGCGCAGGGCGGAAATCTGGGACTGGACGGTATTGGTGTCGACCTCGAGGCCCGGCCAGACCGCGTCGCGCAGCGTGGCCACCGGCACCGCGCGGCCGTTGGCGTCGATCAGCAGGATCAGGATCGCGAGCGGGCGCGCGCCGATCGCGACGATCTCGCCGTCGGCGATCAGCAGGCCCGCGTCGCGCAGCAGCCAGAAGCGGGAGAAGGCGATGGTGCGGCCGCCCGGGGTATCGGCCGGCGCCGGGACGCGGCGCCGGATGGGCGCGCGCGGAGAGACGGATTTCGACATCGGGGACTACGCGTGGCACCAGACTCGGGTTGATCGGCCGAGCGGCGCCGGGCGGTCAAGCGCGCAACCAGACGTACTCCCCGGATGCGATGCCGTCGAACATGTCGTCACTCGATTCCATGATGTTGCGCCGCCAGTAGCGGCCGTGTTCCGCGTAATGGGCGAGCAGGTCCGCCAGTTCCGCGCCGTCCACGCCGCTGTCGAACGGGATGCGCAGTATCAGTACCACGTTCCCGGTATCCGTGTCGATTCCCATCTGCGCCTGATCCTGGGCGTAGACCAGCAGGTTCGCCTCCAGCATCAGGCGGAAGATCGTCAGGGTGCGGCCGGCG
Organism: Burkholderia sp. SJZ089; assembly: GCF_007828315.1. Classification (NCBI taxonomy): domain Bacteria; kingdom Pseudomonadati; phylum Pseudomonadota; class Betaproteobacteria; order Burkholderiales; family Burkholderiaceae; genus Burkholderia; species Burkholderia sp. SJZ089. Next base: position 244,170 of record NZ_VIUM01000003.1, read on the forward strand.
GTGACGGTTCCATAGTGGAAGTTCGCATACATCGCGTCGATATCGTTATCGAAATAATCGAGGCGTACGTCGAATCCTTCCACTTCGATGGCACGCGTCTCCAGCACGTTCTGGACGTCGGGCAGGTCGATGACGGCGCACAGATCCTCGATCAGCCAGGTATATCGGTCGGAGCTCATGCGATGCGCTAAGGGTTCGGGAAAATCGGGGGTGAATCGAGAAAACAAAAAGAGGCGGCCGCCCGGAACCGGGCATGGCCGCCGCGATGGCGCCGCGTGAGGCGACGCCGGTTGGCGCGATTAGCCGCCTTGCGATGCGCTTTTGACGTTGCTCGCGCCGCTTTTCATCACGTTGGCCAGCGATGCGGCCATGCTCTGCTGGAGCTGCATCTGCGCCGAGGCGAGCGTCATCTGGTTCATCTGGTTGCTGATGCTCTGCATCTGCGCTTGCGTGGATGCGGAATCCGCGCTGCCGGCGGCCGTGTTGGCGGCGCCGTTCATCACGTTACCGGCGGTGCTGGCCAGGTTGCCCATGGTGCCCGCCATCGAGCTGACATTCGGAAAAGGCATTGTGTACCTCGCGTGTCTAGGTTTGGTTGCGAAAACTACGGAACTGCCACTTCGGTGCATGACCGGCCACGCCCGGACCGGGCGGTCAAGCCCGGGCCGCGCGCGGCAGGCAGCGTTCGAGGACGGTGGACCGCCCGCGAATCGGTTACGACGCGTTCGCGCGCTGCTCCTGCAGCTTCGCCAGCGCCCGCGAGGTCGCGAGAAAGCCGCGATAGAGCTTCGCGAGGTTGCTGCGGTCGAGTTCGTTGGTCGACGGCGTCGCGCCGATCTTCTCGGCGGTCGCGTCGAGCGCCGCGCGCAGTGCGTTGACGCGGTCCTGGCTGTCCGGCGCGTTGAGCAGCGTGCGGATCTCGTTGAAATCCTTGGCGTACGGGTCGAGCGGTTCGTACATGGTTGATCCCTTGGGGTGACGTGCCGGGCTCAGCCCGCGATCGGCGGAGCCGGCTGCCGGGACGGTGGTTCGGCCCGCTGCGCGAGCGCGGCGGGGCGGGTGGCCGATGCGAGCATCGGCGCATGGGTTCGGGCCGCGCGCGGCAGCTCGGCCGAGGCCGAGGGCAGCGGCACGAATTCGTCGGCCGTGTTGCGCTGGCCCGCGGCGCCCGGGGCGTTGGCCGCCTTGGCGGCCGCGTCCTTGCGCGAGGCGCCGGCCCGGGCCGGCTTGCCGGCGGCGGGCGTGGCCTGCGCGCTGGCTGCCGTGCCGGTGGCCGCGACCTTGGCCGGGGCGCTGACGCCGGTGTTCGCGTTGCCGCTGACGGTGCCGTTCGCGCCTGTCACGCCGCTGTCGGTCGCGCCGTTCGCGGCGGCATTGGCCGCGTTGTCGGCTGCCGCCGCCGCGTCGGCCGCCGAGGCGTCCTGCGGATCCGAGGCGTAGATGTGCTTCACGCCGTCGGGCGTCTGCGCGTACTGCACGCCGTCGGCCGAGATCATTTCGGAATAGGCCGTCGCGTCCGTCGAGGTGGCGTTGCTGGCCGATTCGGAGACGTCGGCGACGATGTCCTTCACGTTCGGGTCGAGATCGGCGCGCACGCGCGCGATCGCCGCGTCGAGCGCCATCTTGTTGCCGACCGAGCCCTTGATCACGAAGCGCCCGCCGCCGCCGTACTGCACGCGCGCGCCGGGCACGCCGAGCGAATCCTCGATGCTGCGCGCCACCTGGGGCGCGACGTCGTATTGCGGCGCGACCTGGGTGATCGTCAGGCGGCGCAGCAACTGGCGCACCGCCGAATCGTCGGCCGAGCTGGCCAGCATGCCCGTCACCACCACCGTGTCGCCCACCGCGTGCGCGTTCAGGCCGTCGATGCGGGCCGCCGCGAGCGCTTCCGTGACGCGGCGCGCGTTGTCGTCGGCGTTCGGCGGCAGGGCCGCGCGGCTCATCTGCACCGTCGAGAGCACCGAGACCGTCACGATCACCGCGCCCACGCCGAAGCAGGCCGCCGCGATGCCGAGGTAGCGGCGGCGCAGCGGCGAGGCCTTCGGCACCGGCTTGGCCAGCAGCGTTTGCAGCAGCTCGTAGTCCGACGGCCAGACGCCGGTTTCGTCACCGACGCAGAGGATCGTGCCGTCGAACTGCATCGGCACGAAGTCGATCAGCAGGATGGTCTCGAGCGGGCCGCTAGTCGGGTTGCCGGCCGCCGCGCCCGCGTTGGCCGAGGCCACCGCCTGCGCCGACACCACGCCCGAATCGTCCACCGTCAGCCACAGATCCGCACCGCGCCAGTCCGTCAGGCGTATGTCGGCCGCGTCGTCCGTGCCGATGCGGTGCGCGCCGGGCGCGAGCTGCAATTGCGCGCCTGCGTGGGTGCCGGTCAGAATCCGCAGCAGTTTCATGGGTCCGTCGAGTCTGGTCGCAGCCTGAGCTTTCGTTCCGGCTAATGTAGGCGCTCGCTCGATAGCGGCGTGTGGCGGATGCGAAGCTAGAACGCGGTATGCGAACGCAGGGGAAGCGGCGCCGGGAGTGTGAAAAAGCGTGTCGTGAAGGTGGTTTTTACCGACGCCGAATTATTTTCGTGTTGGGAATGGGGGTAATGCCGAGGTGAGTCTCCGAGGCTCGGCGGGTGGCGCGGGCGGCGGGTGGGGAAGGCTTGTCGGGTGGGCGATTCGGCGGGATTTAAATCCTCGTGCGCGATGGCTTGGCGGTGAATGCGAAGCGACGGCCGGTGGAAATCAGGAATGCTCGACGGGCTCATTGGCTTGAAACAAAGCTTGATGATGGATGCCGATGCGAGATCGGGCGATACCGGTAGCGGGCTCGTTCGACGAACGGTCGGCCCATGTCGAATCCAGTGATGCGGCTCGCGATTCCATGTGAATCGGCCACTCGCTTGCACTCGCGAACTCTCTTCGTTACACTGCGCCGCAGACGAGGTTCAATCCACTTCCCGATCCTCGCGTAAGCGTTAACGTGAACCAACGCAAATCATTGGGCTTGCTCTCCCGGCAGGCTCGATTGCGCAGGTTCACGCATCATGAAATCCGCTTACGTCAACGCGGCCGCATTGCGCCGTGGCTATCTTCTCCCCATCGGCATCGTCCTGGTTGGCGCCAATCTGCGCGCACCGATCACGTCCCTTGGTCCCGTTCTCGACCGGATTCAATCCGACCTGTCGCTCGGCGATTCCGCCGCCGGCCTGCTGGGTGCCCTGCCGCTTCTGGTTTTCGCCTTGCTGTCGCTCGTCGCGCCGGCGATTGCCAGGGCAATCGGCCTCGAACGCGGCATCGGTGCCGCGCTGGTCGCGATCCTGGTCGGCACCGTCGTGCGTTCCTGCCCGTTCGATGGTGCAGTCTGGCTCGGCATGCTGCTGTTGAGCGCCGGCATCGCCATCGGCAATGTCCTGCTGCCCGGGCTCGTCAAGCGCGAGTTCCCGGAGCGCTCCGCCTTCCACACCAGCCTCTACGCCGCGGCCATGGCCAGCGCGGCGGGCCTGTCCGCGGGCCTGGCGGTGCCCGTCGCGTCGCTACCCGGCTCCAGTTGGCGCGTCGCCATCGGGATGAGCATCATCATCACCGTGGCGGCGTTCGCGACGTGGCTGCCGCAACTGCGCTTCGAACACCGTCCCGCGGTGCGCAAGGAAAGCGCCGCCGGCTCGGTCTCGCCCTGGCGACACCCGATCGGCTGGCAGATTTCAGGCTTCTTCGCCTGCCATTCGTTCGTGTTCTATTCGCTCGTGACCTGGTACGCGTCGATTGGACTGGAGCGTGGCGAGTCCGCCGCTTCCACCGGGTTCGATCTGCTGCTTTACCAGGTGGTCGCGGTGGCGACGAGCCTGCTTTCGGCGCCTCTCATCAAGCGCATGAAGGATCAGCGTGCGATGGGCTACGTGTGCGGCGCGTCTCTGCTCGTCGGCACGCTCGGGCTCTGGAGCGGTGCTCCCGTATCCGCCGCGTGGCTGGTTGTTGCCGGCCTCGGCGCGGGCTTCTCGATGACCACCAGCTTGTCGCTGTTCGCGCTGCGTACCCACCATCACGACCAGGCGGCCAGGCTGTCCAGCATGGCGCAGTTCATCGGATATTCCGGCTCGGCTGTCGGCCCGCTGCTGATGGGGGCCTTGCATGCCGCCACCGGGGCCTGGCGTGTCCCGTTGGCCGTGCTGATCGTCGTCAGTGCGTTGGTTGCCGTGTTCGCGGTTCTCGCGGGACGGCGGCGGTTCATCGATTGAAGGTGGACATCTCTCGTGAGAAGTTCGACGAGAGTGGCAGGGGATTCGGATATCGATTCGGCCGGCGTCATGCCGTCATCGCCGCTTCACGTCCATGACACGTTCATCCCCGATCGTGACCGCGTCACGTCCGCCCCCGTCGTCGAATTCGAGAGGCTGCACACGGAATAGATCCACGCCATCAAGCGTTCTTGAGTGCGACAGACACTCAAGACGATCTGGACGTACCACCGAGGGCGCCTTCGATGCATCGAGGGCCGAGATGTCTGTCGCAGCATTTTTCCCGTGCCGCACGACAAATTGAGAGCTGACAAGGTCGAATATGCAATCCAGACAGCGCATGGGGCTCCAGCCCCTACCTTTCACCTACGAGGAGTGGAAGAAAAAGACCGAGCTGACGATCGGCCGCCGCGATTCCAGGCTGGCGGCGCTCGACATGGCCATCAAGGCCTATGAGGTGGGCAAGTCGCCCGGCAATCTGCGCATCATCGAGAACGCGTTCTTCGCCTGGCGCCGCGGCAGCGGCATGGGCGACGAGTGGAAGCGGAATGCCCGCAACAAGAAGACGGAGTGCTTCTCCCTTCTGTACGCGTGGCTCTATTCGGTCGACCTGGACGTGCTGGCGGGATCGGCCCGGTTCATGGTGGACGACATGGCCAATGCGCGCGCCGGCATCCTCTGGTTCTTCTCCAAGCTCGAGTGCGAGCGCGGCAAATTCCAGATCGTGACGGGCGGGGTGTTCGACATGTCGAATGCCGGGCTGACCTTCGGGGCTATCGAGGCCGGCAAGGAGGCCGGCAAGATCGTCACCGATGTCAGGAACATCAGCAGCACCGGGGTTCGCACCCAGGCGGAAAAGCTCGCCAAGAAGCTCGACGCGCGAGGGGCCGGCACCAAGGCGGCAGACCCGCCCTCGACGCAATTCACGGTCGATTCGGGGATCCTGTTCCATCGCTCTCCCGAGGTGCTGAGCAACGGCGAGATCGCGCTGTCCGACAAGATCTTCGGGGCCTTCAGGCAGGCCTGGGCCGCGGCGGGAAATTTCATCGACGAAAACACCTTCAAGGATCTGCGGGCCCTGACCGATTTCCTGGTGAAGCGTTTTCTGTCGACGGTGGCCAACGCGACATACGGCGTGTCGATGAATCTCGCCACCGCCGTGAACACGCTCGTCGAGGCCGTGTTCCAGCGATACAAGGCCTGGCAGAGCGGGCAGGACGTGCAGGTGGTCGACGGCACGCCGGCCACCATCGTGCATGCGCTGGAAACCAAGATGTCGGTGATCGCGGCGCAGAACCTGTACGCGACGCTGCGCTCGGGCGTGCAATTCGGTTTGCAGGTCGCCTCGCTGGGGGCGGCGCATGTGGTCAGCTTTGTCGTGTCGGCGGTGGAGGTGCTGATCAAGACGGCCTACCGCCTATATGAATTGCACCTGTTCCGGAAGTTCGTGGCCGAGGCGAAGGAGAAATTCCAGGGGCTCGCGGCACTGAAGATTCATCAGGATCCCATCGCATTCAATACGTGGTTCAAGTACTACGCGACGCGGGTGCCGCTCATTTCGGCGCTGATCCTGAACAGCGGGGCGATCAACAAGATGCACCTGCTCAAGATGTTCGCGGGGCGCTGCGTGATCAACCAGTCGCAATACGATGCCGGGGTGAAGTATCTGGCCCGCCTGCACAACTGGAGCGCGAAGTACATCGAGGATTCGGGCTACAAGGTATACAGCGCGGACGAGATCGCGAACCAGTGGGCGAAGCCGAGGAAGGATTTCGACTCGAACTACCTGAACAACCGGAAGTACCAGCTCTACAAGTTCGGGTCGGCGTTCTTGACCGGTGGATCGAAGAACATCGTGACGGGCGTGGCGGGGGATGTGATTCCGGTGCTTTAGAATCGTCGGCTGGTTCACTCGACTCAGCCATCTCATGAACGGCCAGAGCTATATCGGTTGGCTTCGCAGCCATGTCGGGAATGCACGGATCATCAGCCCATCCGTGGCAGCCGTGATTCACGACGAGCAGGGGCGCCTGCTGTTGCAGGAGAAGGCGTCGGGCGAGCCTTGGAGCCTTCCGGCCGGCGGGATCGAGTTGGGGGAGTCGCCGCAGGAGGCCATCATTCGTGAGGTGATGGAAGAGACGGGATATCGCGTCGACGTGAAGGGCATCCTCGGTGTGTTCGGAGGGCGGGAGTTTCGTTACACCTATCCGAGCGGCGATCAGCTCGAGTATGTCGTGACGCTGTTCGCTTGCCAGATCGTGGGCGGGACAGGAGAGCCGATCGATAGCGAGACGAAATCGATCGCGTATTTTCATCGGCACGAAATGCCCACGCTGGCCTTGCCCTATCCCATCGACGTGCTGTATTCCACGCCTCGGGCCTGAAATCTCCGGGCACCGGGCACCGGGCAGCACCGCAGACAGCCGATGCCGTGACGGCAACGACCATCAACCGCCGCGCAACACGCCCAGCCGTGCGAGCCGCTCGGGGCAAGCCACCGGGTTCCCCGCCAGCCAGGCGAGTGCCTGGGCGGCTTCCTCGCCGCTCACGGCAACGCCGTTGCCGAGCACCTCGCAGGGCACGAACACCGTTGCCGCCGGCGTGCCGCCGCTGGCGAGCGCAGCTGCGGTGGCCGCGCTCGCGGCGCGGCGCGGGCCGCTCGTATCCGGGCCGCCGGATCGCGCGAACGGGGTGAGCGAGCCGCCCGCCACCAGGAACAGCAGGTTCTGCATGATCTCGCGCGCGTTGTGCTGCGTACCGCCGAGCCGCGCCACGATCTCGCCGATCGGCAGCGCACCGCCTGCCAGCAAGGCGCGCAGGTCGGCGATGAAGTCGGGCTGGAAACCGAGCACGCCGCGCGGAATCGTCATGCGCGGCTCGATCTTCTCGAGCGCGCCCGAGCAGCCGATCGCCAGCTCGTCGAGATGGCGCATCGCGTCGGCGGGCGAGCGGCCCGCGCGCGCGCCGCGTACGAAGACGTCGCGCCGGAAGCGGCGGTTGACCGCGAAGTCCTCGCCCAGGTGCCGCAGCCGCGCGTTGGGCAAGGCGGCGATCGCGTCGGCGGCCGGCCGGTCCATCAGCAGCAGCGGATGGTTGTCGGGCAGCGTCGCGCTGCCCGCATAGGCCAGGCCAACCTCGGCCATCTCGTCGACCACGTCGACCGAGTAATGCACCTGCCAGGTGCCGTTCAGGAATTCATGCGCGAGATAGTCGAGTGGATCGCCGGCGAGTGCCGCGAGTGCCTCGGTGGCGGCCGGATTGTCGCGAAAGTAGCGCAGGCTCGGGATGCCGAGCCGCTGCATGCCCGCCAGCGCGCTGCCGGTGCGAGTCTCGATGTCGCCGTCGGCGGCCTGGGCGAGCTCGAGCATCAGCTTGCGCAGCGGTGCCTCGGCCGACCAGCCCGGCTCGCAGTTGTAGCTGAGATAGACGAGTCCGCCGTCGGCGAGGCGGCGATCGAGCAGCTGCCGCACCACGCGCCGCACGTCGGCGTCGACCCAGCTGTAGATGCCGTGCATCACGATGAAGTCGAAAGACGGCAGCTCCGCCTCGAGCAGGGCCTCGAAGCTGGTCTGATGGAACACCGTGTTGCTTACGCGGAGCCGGGCCGCGCGTCGCGAAGCCGCCTCGATATGGGCCGGGTTGAAATCGCAGGCGTGAAATTCGGCGTGCGGGAAGGCGGCCGCGTTGATCACCGTCGAATGCGCGAAGCCGCAACCCAGGTCGAGATAGCGGAATGGTTGGTCGAGCGCCTTCGGGCGCGCGCCGCCGAGTACGCCGGCATAGTTCAGCCAGACCGGCGACAGTTCGCGGTGGAACCGGTCCGGGAACGTCACGTCGCTGAGGTAGCCGGAGTTGGGATCGGTTGCGGACATGGGAATGAAGTGCGGTTCGGTTGCCAGCCGGGGTGATGGGCCAGGCCGGATGCCTGCGTGCCGCTTGCGATGCGGATCGGCGGATCCGGCGCGGCACGCGCTCGGGTCGCCCGGGCACCGAGGGATTCTCCTCGCGGCACCATGGTCGTCCCGCGGCCTCGGGCGACAGGACGTGAGCTTAGCATAGGGCTCGCGTCGCGCGAGGCCTGCGGGCCGCCGGCGAAGCCTGCCCGGCGGCCCGCGCGGCCTCAGTCGGCCGTCGATATGCTCGGTTCGGGCTGGGGGCGGCTGGCGATCGGATGCGAGCCCACGCCGACTCCGGCCAGCACGCCCGTGCCGAGATCCTCGGCGGCATTGAAGTGGTGCTTGCGATGCAGGGTTTCGGCCGGCGCCTCGTTGAACTGCCGCTTGTAGGCGTTGAGCAGCGTGGAGCGGTTCGGCACGCCCCAGCGGTTGCCGGAGTCGAGCACGCGCTGGCCGAACGCGGCGTCGTCCCCCTGCAGCTCGAGATGAATGCGCTTCATCCGTTCGCGCCGGATGATCTCCGAAGGAGTGGCGCCGAGGCTCGTCTTGAAGGTGTTCTGCAGCGAGCGCACCGTGACGCCGATCACCTCCGCGACCTCGCCGATCGAAAGATCGCTGCGCTCGAGATTGTCGAGCAGGAAGTGATAGGCGCGACGGTACTTGGCCGGCAGGCGTGCGCTGATGTCGTCTGCCACGTAGGGCGTGTGCCGCTGCGAGTTGCTGCGTGCCAGGTCGCAAGCGCCCTTGCGGGCACAGTGCACGGCCGTCATCGCGTAGCGGCTGTAGAGCTGCTGCGAGTGGTGGGTACGCCCCTGGGCCTGGTGCACCTTTGCCAGGCAGTAGAGGATCTCGAGCTGGCGGTGATCATGGCCAACCCGGATCTCGTTGGCGAGCGGAGCGAGCACCATTTCGGCCAGATGCGGGGCATTGCCGATCAGGCTCGCCAGCGCGATTTCCTGGCGTACCGAGCTCTGGTAGGCGGTCAGGCCGTTCGCATCGGCCCAGTCCAGGTGCCGCATCAAGTCGTTTATGGCTTCGCCGTGGCCGCTGGCGAGCCGATGCAGCGAGGTGCGGAAATCGAGCCGGGAACGCAGCAGCGGGACCTGCACCTCTCGCTCGTCGAGCAGCCGGCCGCGCGGCTTGTCGCGCGGCGCGGGCGGGCGCAGCGGATCGCTCAGGCGCGCGGATTGCCAGTACACGTGATCGGCGAGCTCCGGCGCGTGGCGCAGGCTGCGCTGCACGTCCAGGTCGGCACGCAGGGTGCGTGCGAACTCGCGCCACAGGCCGAAATCCTCGTGTGTCGACAGGCGTTGCTCGATAGCCAGTTCGATCTCGTCGAGCAGATGGCCGGCTTCATCGAGATGGCCGAGCTCGAACCACACGCACAGCGTTCCGAACAGCCCCTCGACGTGGCGACAGGGGGCGACGGACGCCTCGCTGGTCACGCTCGCGAAGCAGGCCATCGCGGTGCCGAGCCGGCGCCGGAACAAGGCCTGCCATCCGGTATTGCGAAACGACAGCAGGCGAATTTCGTCCTTGGACGCATGCATGAGCTTGCGTGACCGTCTATACGATTCCTCCGCATCGAATTCCAGCCCCATGGCGAGCTGCATGTCGGCATGCAACTGCATCCGATACGCGCGCTCCGCGTCGCCGCAGCCGTCCTGCACGAGACGTGCGAGGTCGGCATAGGCGGACAGGACGCGCGTTTCGCGGATCTTCGAGCGCAGTCCCGGCTGCGCGGACGGGGAGGCGAGAACGGCGATCAACGGGAAATAGAAATCACAAAACATGCGCAACTCCATCATGGTGTGAGGCGTACAACGGCCCTCCACCGCTCCGATCGGCTCGGAGACAGGGTGCGGGGCCGGCCGGCGTGGCGCGGGCGAATGATGGCCGGGAATGCCCGGCGGCATCCGGCACCTGCTCGCGGCGAATCGCCGGCCGATAGGTGAAACGACGACGTGATGCTCAGGCGCTGACTGCCACCGGCACCACGCGCGGTGCGTAGAACTGCTCGAAGTAGCGACGGAATCGCATGATCGCGCCGTCGCCGTCGCAGAGGATCGGCTTCGTACGATGAATCTTGTTTTCCCAGATCGGGATATCGCCGTCGATGCCGAGCTGTCCGCCGAAATAGCCGACCGTGTTCATGGCGCCTTCCCAGGCCGGCGAACCCTCGGGGCACTCGGGGAACGCGAAGCAGAAGCGCAGCTCGACGCGATCGACCTCGACCGGCGTGGCCATCTCCATCAACGAGATCGTGACGAAGCCGGTGAAGCGCGAGATCTTCTGGCCCGCGCCGCTGTTGATCACCTGGGTGCCGGTCTCGACCGTACGCGTGACGCCGTCGGGAAAGATCATCGAGGTTTCGCCCGTGGTCTTGCTGAACCGGATATGGCCGTCGTAGCTGACCTCGCCCTCGGGCATCGCATCCATCTGGTGGATGTACTTGAAGTGCGCGGTGTCGACGCCGTTCTCGGCGATTTCCTGAGGATTGCTGGCGAACGACCAGAAGCGGCGTACCGGCTTGCTCCAGCCCGGTGCGACGAATTCCTCGTGTTCGGCAACCTCGTAGCTCGGCGCGAGCTGCTGCGGGTGATACCAGACCCAGATCGCACCGTTGCGCTCGACGACGGGATAGGGCTGCGCGATCGGCTCGCGCTGCGCGATCGCCGGCAACTCGCGTGCATAGGGAATGCTGGTGCAGAAACCGTCCTTGCGGTAGGCCCAGTGATGGAACGGACAACGCAGCGAATCGCCCTCGACCTTGCCGCCATGTCCGAGGTGCGCGCCGAGATGGGGACAATAGGCGTCGAGCACGCCGATCTCGCCGGATTCGCCGCGAAACATCACCAGATCCCTGCCGAAGTAGCGTATCGGCTTGACGTCGCCGATCGCCACCTCGTCGCTGTAGCCGATGCAGAACCAGCCGAATGGCATGTCCATCGGAAATCGTTGTGTGCCGTTCATGTCAACTCCCTCGCTTCGGTTTTGTCTGTTGTGGGTGATCAAGTCAATCAGGACTGCTTTGTTTTCAAAGGAATGTCGGATTCCGGACCCGACCCTCGACTGCTGCGCGTGCTCCCGACCGCGTCTCAGTGGCAGCAGCTGCGTCTGGCGGGGCTCGCGCAGAAGCAGGACACACCGATCTCGATATCGGCACGCGCGCGTGCCACCTCGAGGGCGGGCTGCAGGGCCTGTGCCGTTTCGTGCTTGCCGAGCTGGCGCAGGCAACTGAGGTAACCCTGCAGGCTCCAGATGTTCCCGGGATGCTGCAGCGCCCGGTAGATCGTGGGGTCGAGCCCGAGATCGGCGCGATAGACGCGCTCGGCTTCCTCGACGCGGCCCTGGGCAAGCAGCAGCGCGCCCAGCGGATGGCGGGTCGGCATCATCCAGCCCCACGGCTCCATGTACTCCAGCGCATCGTCGAGCTCGACGGCGCGCCGCAACTGGACGAAGGCTTCGTCGAAGCGGTCCTCGTGGTACGCGATTTCGCCGTCGAGCACGCAGGCGGCCACCCGGAGCAGGTCCGCGCAGGTATTGTTGGTCACGTAGCGGTGCTCGTGCAGCGCGGCCTGTGCCTCTGCGAAGGCCCGCCGTTCGCGTGCCGCGGCTTCGTGCTGCTTGAGGTTGGCGTGGGCGATGCCGCGCGCGTAGTGCAGCATCGCGGTGGTATTGCAGTAGAGCGCGGCATCGGACGGGAACGTTTGCTCGAGAATCTCGCGCCACTTGCCGAAGCGGATCAGCACGTGCGCACGCACCGCGAGAAAGCCTTCGAGCAGATAGGCCATCGGCGGCTGCTCGATCGCCAGCAGCGGCTCGGTGATCAGGGCCTCGAGCTCGAGCACGCCTTGCCAGGCAGCCTGGAAGCGGCCGAGCATCATGGCCGCGTAGATCTTGAAATGAATGTCGTGGACGCAGTACAGCCGGAACTCGAGCCATTCGGGGTGCTGCTCGAGCACGCGCCGGTTGGCGGCGATGGCACGGTCGTTGGCCGTCACCGCGTCGTGGTAGTGACCGCACAGGATGTCGATATGCGAGGCCATGTGCAGCAGATGGCCGACATCAGGCGCCAGCTCGCGCAGCGTGTCCGCCGCCCGCAGGGCCCGCTCGGGGCTGGGCGACATCTCGACGGTATGGATGTAGACATGCAGCAGGCCCGCGTGCGGGGGCAGCCGGTGCGTGTCGACCTGCGCCAGCGCGCGTTCGAGCACGGCGATCGCCTCGTCGGTGTCGGCGCCCGCGGCGACCTTGCCGGTCGACATGTCCCACAACTTCCACGGCGTGCGATTGATCAAGGCGTCGGCGAACAAGGCCGCCACGTCCAGGTTGTCGGGATTCGACAGATAGACCTCGCGCATGGCTCGGGCGTAATCGTCGTTCCAGCTTCGCAGCAAGGCCTCGTCATGGGCGCCCTCGGACTGGAAGCGGCACTCGATGGCCCGCAGCAGCCCCATTTCCAGGTCGCCGGCGTCGGCCGTACAGGCATGGGCGCGCTGGATCGCCTTGCGCGCGAGCTTCATGCAGCGCGCGATCATGCGCGGATGGAACACCTTCCACTGCTTGTTGTAGTTGCAGCCCGAGGCGTAGGCAATACCCCAGTAGGCCATCACGCAATCCGGATCGATCCGGGCCGCTTGCTGAAAGCAGTCCACCGCGGCCTCGAAGTTGAATCCGTAGGCCCACAGCAAACCGCGTTCGAACCATGTGCGCGCCTCGGGGTCACGAATCGTGATCCGCTCGATGCGTGCTTCCTGTTCCAGATAATCGCTCATGTCTCTTCTCATCCCAACCTTGGCCTGCGCGCGCAGCGTCAACAGCGCTCGAAGCAGAGCGCGGTGTTGATGCCGCCGAAGCCGATGCTCAGTGTCAACGCCCGTCGGATCTCGGCATCTCGCGGCGCAGCGACCCAGTCGAAGCGAGGATCGATCGGCTGGTCGAGGTTGCGGCTCGGATGCAGGCGGCGCACGCGCATCTGGACCAGCGTGGCGATCAGCTCGACGGTGCCCGCCGCCGTCAGGCCGTGGCCGATCAGCGATTTCGTGGTGTTGAGACAGACGTGCCCGAGTCCGGCCCGGCCGAGCGCGGCGAGCTCGGTGGCATCGCCCAGCGCCGAGCCGCTGCCGTGAGGATTCACGTAATCGACGCTGGCCGCGTCGATGCCGGCGTCGTGCAACGCGCCCTCGATGGCGGCGGTCTCGCCCTCGAGCGAGGGCGCCGGTTCGCGCGAGCCGTCCATGCGCAGGTAGCCGCCGAGCCACTTCGCGTAGGGCGCCACGCGCGGGCGGCGCAGCCGCGAGGCGCGTTCGACCACCACCGCGCCGCTGCATTCGCCATAGATGAAGCCGTCCCGATCCTTGTCGAACGGCCGGCAGGCCGCGCCGGGATCATTGCCGAACCGGTCGGAGCCCATCGCGCCGAGCGAGCGGAATGCCTGGCATTCCCAGTAGGAGAGATCCATCAGCGCACCGAGCGCGATCGCGGTATCGACGCTGCCCGATTCCACCAGGCGAACGGCCTGCAATACCGCGAGCTGGCCGCTCGCCGAAGCGCCGCCCACCGTCATCGCGGCGCCCCGAATGCCGAACAGCTCGGTGGCCAGGCCGCACAGGTCGCTGTCCATGAAGGACACCGCGTAGCCGGGGCGCACGAACGCGCCGCGGTCGCGGTAGGCGTCGTGGACCAGTGTCTGTTCGCGCTGTTGAAAGTTCGAGCCGCCGATCACGAGCCCGATCCGCAGCGGGTCGACCTCGCCGAGCGCGGCATCGTCCCAGGCCTCGCGAAGGCAGATGACGGCGGCCTGCGCGCTCAGCGATGCCTTGCGCTGATGCGCGCCGAGAATCGCGCTCGCGTCGAGCGTGCCGATCTCCGCACCGAGGAAGCCGGACGGCGGCGCGTCGGCATCCCGTGCCGGTTCCGCGTCGGGCAGCTGCCGCCCCGGCCGGCGCATCACGCCGAAGCCGTGGCGGCCGGCCAGCAGCGCTTCGGTGAAGGCCTGACGGCCTTGGCCGATGGCGGAAACGACGCCGATTCCGGTGACGAGGATCTCGTCGCGTTCAGAGCTTCGCATGAAGCACTTGCGCCAGTTCGCCGATATTGCGCGCGCCGGCCAGCTCGACGAGCGGTACCCGCAGCGACAGCGATTCGAGCGTCATGATGACGATCTCGGATCGGTCGAGCGAATTCGCGCCGAGATCCTTGAGCGCATCGGTGGCGCGGAACGTGTGCCGGTCGAGCCCGGGAATCACTTCTTTCGTATGTCGAGCGATCAGCTCGACGATCTGCTGCAGGTCCATGGCAGCGCTTCCTTGACTGGGTATCGCCGCTGGAGCGGCGGAGTTGTATGTCGTATTTATTGACCGAAGAGCGAACGAATGCGCTCCCGGACCTCCGGTTGACCGAAGGTTTTTTCATGCATGACCAGTTCCTGCTCGATCACGCCGGCCAGCCGCGTACGCAGATCGGCGACCAGGTGATCCTTGAGCGTGACGAGCGAGAACCGCGGCTTTTCCGCGAGGCTACGCGCGATTTCGAGCGCGCAGGCAGCCACTTCGGCGCGCGGCACGACCGGAAACGGCACGCCGAGCTTCTGCAGTTCGTCGCCGTAGAACGAGCGCGCGCTCATCAGCATGTTCTGCGCGAGCGGCAGGCCCAGCTTTTGCGGCAGCACCAGGGTCGCGCCCATGCCCGGCGTGAAGCCGTACTTCATGAAATTGGTGGTGTAGAGACATTCCTTGCCGAGCACCACGAAATCGGCGAACAGGCCCATCACGAAACCACCGCCGATACCGTGCCCCTGCATCGCCGAGATCACCGGCACGGGACAGTTCAGCGCGAGGCTGTAGAGGTTGATGCCGTTGCGGCTGCCGCTGGCGGCGATATCGGCAAAGGTGCCCTTGCCCTCCGACAGGTACATCAGGCTGTCCTGGGTGCCGCCGCTGGCGAAGTAGTTGTCGTAGCCGGTCAGTATCACGGCCTTGCAATGCGGGTCCTGACGGATCGCGTCGAAGGCATCCCCCAGCCCGCGAATCAGTGCATCGGAGAACGTGTTCTTGTTCGCGCGATCCTGCATCACGACCTGGAGCACGCCGGCTTCCAGTTCGCGGAGCTCCACCACACGTTCTTGCGTGTCCACTTAGTCGGCCTCCCAAGGAAATTTTCCGGTCTCAACGAAGCGCGTGATCTTCCTGCGATTGTCGGGATCCGCGAACATCTCGATGCTCACCCCCACCGCCTCCCGGCGCGAGGCCGCGAGCGTGCTGTCCAGCGTGGCGGAAAAGGCCTTGTAGCGAGCCACCGATGTCTTGGGCAGGTAACGCAGGCGCAGCAGGTGCTTGCGCAGCAGCGCCTCGGTGTTGGCGCCGACCGCATCGACCAGCCCCCAGGCGAATGCCTGCTGGGCGCTGACCGGCTGCGTCATCAGCGTCATGTAGTGCGCTTTCTGCGCGCCGATCCGGCGCGCCAGGAACGGCAGTACGCAAGCGGGAATCAGGCCGAACAGCAGCTCCGAGAGGCTGAAAGGCACGGCCTCGTCGCAGATCGCGATATCGCAGGCGGCCACGAAACCCACGCCGCCCGCGTTGACCTTGCCCTGCACGTGGGCGATCGTGATGTAGGGGCCGGTGGCGAGGCGCTGCCACAGTCCATAGATGGCATCCGAATCGATCAGCGTGCCCGGCGCCTGGCTGACTTCGGAAAAATCGGCGCCGAAGCAGAACACCTCGGGCAGCCCCTGCAGCACGACGATCTTCGCGGTCGACTCGCATTGCTCCAGCACCCGCGTGCATTCCGCGATCATCCGGTTGTTGATCGCGTTCTGCGCATCGGGTCGATACAGCTGCAGGAAGCAGATGTCGCCGTCGTGGCGCACCCGGATCGTTTCGTGATCGACGGGCCGGGTCAGGATATCCATTCGTATTCCCGATGATATTCGTTGATCCGGCTCAGGAAGAGCGTCTCGCGGCCATGCGAGCGGCGTGCGGCCGGCAGGAAGCCGCTGTCGATGGTCGCGTTGCGCGTGCCGAAGCGCACCACGCGGCTCTCGGTCAGCACCTGTTCGTATTCCTCGATCGAAAGTGAGTATCGACGGTCGAGCTGCTCGCCGATGCGCATCTCGCGCAGGCGTTGCTGGCCGGCTTGGTCCACCACGCCGCTGAAGAACTCCGAGCAGCAGCCCGAGCCGTAGGAGAACACCCCCACGCGCTGCGGCGTGCGGTAGTCGCCGTTGTCGATCGTGCTGGCGACCGACAGCATCGCGGTGGCGCCCATGATGTTGCCCAGCCGCTGGCAATAGACCAGCCCGGGGCCGGCGCGCAGCTGGAAATCCTGCTCGATTTCCTGGGTCGAACGCCGGCCTGTCTTGCGCATCAGGTTGCGATGCGCGCCCTTGACCATGCCGCCGAACGGGGTGTGGAAGGCCACGAAGCCGAACGTGCTGGCATAGTCGACGTCGGACACGCGCTTCTGATATTCGGCGAATGCGTTCTCGCAGCAGTCGAGATACGAGAGCAGCGACAGGTCGGAATTGCCGGCTTCGCTATCGGTGGTGGGACGGCAGGTATCCATCACCTCGTAGCCGTAGTAGCCGTTCGCGCCCACGTCGATGCGAAACACGTGGGGCGTGTCGCTGACCAGCATCGCCACCGCGCCCGCGCCGCTGCTGGGCTCGGCGAAGGACCAGTCGGCCGACAGGGCTTCGCCGCCGTCCTCGACGATGAAGCGCGACAGGTCGGTGGCGATCACGAGCGCCTTGGCGCCGGGCGAGACCTGGGACAGCACGAACTGGATCGCCGTCTGCAGCCCGGCGACGCCCGAGTAGCAGGCGTTCTTGATTTCGAACAGGCGGCAGTTGCGCTTCAGGCCGAGGTGGTGGTGGAAGTAGGTGCTCATCGACTTGCCGAAATCGAAGGCCGACTCGGTGCAGGTGACGAGCATCTCGATGCGCTCGAGCTCGTCGGGCGTGAGCGCGTCGATGATCGGCTTCGCGGCGTTCACGCCATATGTGATCGGATCCTCATAGGGCAGCGCGACCGATTTTTCCCGCATCAGCAGATTCTGGAATCTGGCCATGTCCAGATTGCGATGCTCCGCCAGTCGGGAAACATCCAGACTGGCGGCCCCGGCATAAACATTGAGCGCCTCGATACCAACGGCTGTCATTGGGTCATTCTCCTTGCTGCACGGAACGTTAAATCGGTGTGCAATAAAAACGGGCAGAGATAATCGGAAGGGATTAAGACCAATGTCGGCGATATGATTTTTGAGCGGCCATCCTACACCATGGATTTTTGGGTTGCAAGATAGAAATACATGACCGGAAAGTTACGGAAATTACGATGTTCGGCGGATAAAAGAATGAACTGATCCAGGTCTGGAAAGCGCTTGATTGGGTGCGGCGCGCCAATTCGATCGCGGTCATGAGATTTCAGGAAAAAAGTACCGAAGTGAATTGAATCGATAGGAAATTCCGATGCGCGACCTCGGCCGACTTCGCGCGGTTTCCCGCTTCTTCCCGCAGCCCCGCTCCAGGCAAGGCACCGGGAGTTCAGGACACCGCCCTTCGGGATTTTCGCGGATGGCCGGATGAGGGCGCTCCATCGCTCGCCAAGACCATCGAGGGCATGCGAATTTAAAAAACTCTCAAAACCTAGAAAAACTGACAGTTGACAACGTTCGCTGGTTTATTTAGTTGCGTGGGCCCGGCGGCTCGTAATTATCGAATTCAATAACTGTTTAAGCAGCTCGGCTCGAGTATCGGGTGAAGTGTGTCGACATCAATATGTAATGAGCCTATGGGTCTCGCTTATCGAGATGTCGATGGTGAGGGTGGTTTTGGATGCGGCGAAGTTATGCGGAGTAATACGAAACGGAAGAATTTCGCTGGTTCCCGCCATGTTTCGTCACTTGGGTTTTTACAGGATCGGTTTCGGATATATTCGTCTTACGGTTTTGAACGACCCGGTCGCCACGCAAAAGCTGGCAGCCTGGAAGTAAAACCGCCCACCACGGTCGGCGATATCGATGGCGGGAATGAAAGCCACCAGGGCGCGGTAGCAAAGCGGTCATGCGGCGGCCTGCAAAGCCGCTCAGGCTGGTTCGACTCCAGCTCGCGCCTCCAGATTCCTCGTACCGACGTTCGGCGGTGCGGCTGCGCAATTGCGCGTTCGGGCTCGTTCGAGCCCACTTTCCCTTCTATCCGTTTGATGAAATTTCCGCGCACGCTCATGCACGTGTCGCGACGAACGACGCGTTCGCGCGCTGTCGTGCGAGGAGCGGCTGGTTGGGGAACGAAGGGGAGCGAGCTTGCCCGGCGCTCGTCGCTCCCGGGAGATCCGCGTCAGAGCGGCGTCACTTCCTGCAGGTCGAAGTAGCCGTTGTAGCCCTTCATGTAGACGGCGGCGCGATGCCCGAACAGGACCATCGCGGCGCTGCGCGTCTCGAGAGCGTCGTCCGGCACTCGCGACGATCGCACGCGCGCGCCGATCGGATGCCGGAGGTTCCAGTCCGCGACCTGCTCCGCCGCATTCGGCACCGAGGCGGTGACGGCGGGAGCAATGGATTCCTGCGGCTTGCCGCTCGGCAAATCGGGCTTGGAGGGCGCGAGCCGGCGAATCGTGTGTGCGAGACGCGTCAGCACATCACCATGCCCGAGCTCGACGAATTCGATTTCCTGGCCGCGCGTGCTGGCCAGCGCGAGCAGATACCCGACGCTTTCGGTCCAGCGCACCGGATTCGCGATCTGTCGCGCCAGCCCGTCGGCAACGGTGCCGGCCTCGTAGGGGCGGGCGGAAACGTTCGAGATCACCGGCACCGCCGGATCCTCGAGACGGAACGATTGCAGGAAGGTCGCGAAGGCCTGCTGGGCCGGCCGCATGAATTTCGAATGAAACGCACCGCTGGTATTGAGTCGTAGATAGCGCACGCGCTCCTGCTGGAACAGCGGCTCGGCACGCTCGATCTCGTCGACGGGGCCGGAGATCACGAGCTGGTTCGGCGTGTTGTCGTTGGCGATCGCGGTGTCGTGCAGGCCGTGCTCGGCCAGCGTGCGCTCGATATGCTCGCGGTTCGCGTTGACGATGGCCGCCATCGCGCCGTCGCGCGCCTCGCTCATCAGCTCGCCGCGTTTCATTACCAGCTTCAGGCCGGTCTCGAAATCGAAGCAGCCGGCGGCGAGCAAGGCGTTGAATTCACCGAGGCTGTGTCCGGCGAGGAAATCTGGCGTGGGTTGCGCGGCGTTGTCCTCGCGCCAGGCTTGCCAGGCCAGCGCGTTGACCACGTAGAGCGCCGGCTGGGTGTAGCGCGTGCGATTCAGTTCGTCGCGTGGATCGTCGAGGCACAGCTCGCGGATCGAATAGCCGAGCACGGCATCGGCGCGCGCGGTGAGGTCGGCGAAGCGCTCGAACAGCGCCGCGCCCATGCCCTTGGCTTGTGAACCCTGGCCCGGAAACATCAGTGTCTTCAGCATCTCGCCTCCCCGATTCGACTCTCGTCAGTGAAGGCCCGACGCGCCGCGGCGCGGTGGCGGGATGCGCCGTGCGCCGGGCTCGAGTGGACTATAGCAAAGCGTGACAGCGCTAATTCGGGGCCAGCGAAACTTGGCAGAAAAAAGCGAATCTCGGAAGTTTCGCCGCTTCGCGCGGTGTTTCGTCGGCCGCTAAAGATGCGGAAATGCTATCGATATACTTGGCCGCGATGTAGCGATTTCGTGTTCGCTGCGCCTCGATCGTTGCCGGATGCGGATCAGGCCAGTTGGGTGGCGGTGCGTACCGGCCTCAGTTTCAGCAGCGGCATCGCGAAGGCCGTGCTGATCAGCGCCATCAGGATCAGCGCGGAGAACACGGCGCGCGAGATCACATGGGAGTCGAGCAGGATGGTCGCGACCACCAGTTCCATCAGGCCCTTCGCCTGAGCGAGCACGCCGAGCCCGAGGCAGAACCCCCAGGACTCGCCGGTCGCGCGGCTGGCCAGCGCGGTGCCCGCGATCTTCCCGCTCACCGTGCTCAGCGTGATCAGCAGCGTGATCGGCAGGAAGCCCGGCGCGTCGACGTCGATCAGCACGCGCAGCCCGGTGCTGATGAAGAAGAACGGAATCAGGATGTTGACCGTGATCGGCTGCATCCGCTCAAGCAGCGCATCGCGCCAGGCAGCCGGAATGATCGCGCCGGCGATGAAGGCGCCGAGCAGGTAGTGCAGGCCGAGATGTTCGGTGGCGGCGGCGGAGGCGATCGCCACGCCGCAGGCGATCAGGATCTGCGTGTCGAGCGTGGCGCGGCGACGGTTGGCCCAGGCACGCAGCGCGGGACGCACGACCAGCAGCATCGCGGCGAAGTAGAGCACGATGAGCGTCGAGCCGAGCACCAGGGTGCCGCCGGTGGCCGCTCCGGTTCCGATCACCGACAGGAAGGCGGCGAGCAGGATCCACAGCATGCCGTCGTTGACCGCGGCGAGGGCTAGCGCGAACTGGCCGAGGCGGCGCGAGGTCAGGTGGGTTTCACGCAGGATCGCGGCCAGCACCGGCAAAGCCGTGACGCCGCAGCAGATGCCGATGCCGAACACGAATTCGGCGGGCGAGGCGAGCGGATCGAGCGCTTGCGGGTAGGCGCGACTGATCGCGATGCCCGCCAGCATGCCCAGCGCCATCGGCACCAGCATGCTGGCCAGCGAGATCATGCCGAGCTTGCGGCCATGGCCGCGCAGCTTCGAGGTGTCGAGATGCAGGCCGGTGACGATCGCGAAGAAGAACAGCGCGATCGCGGATACATGGGAGAGGAAGTTCAGCGAATCGGGAGGAAACAGGGCCGAGTAGGCTTCGGGGGAAACACGGCCAAGGCCGGATGGCCCCATCACGACGCCGAACATGATCTGGACCACCACCAGCGGGATGACCGATCCGACCCGCAGCGTGTTCATCAGCAGGGGTGGCACCGCCACGATCAACAGCGCCTGTGACAGGAAGACGAAGATGCTGCTCATGCTGACTCCGTTTGAGGTTGATGTCCGGGCAACGGGGGGCGGCCTCGGAAGATGGCTGTTCCGGCGTACCGACACGCTGATCGGATCGGCGCGGTAGATGGAAATTCCTGGCGAATTCGCCTTGCCGCCCGGTTCAAAATTTTTGCGAAGTGTTTCGTCATCCGAATTGTTTGTCAAGTGAATGTTGATTTGTCGTCGAACGGATGAAGATGGGTTGGAAAAAATCAAAACGAGAGGGCTGTCTGCATGATGTCAATCGCCGGTTTGCCTTGCCCGACGCGCTGAAGCGCCGGTTGCCGCGGCGTGCGTCCCGCGCTCGCGGCTGCTTGCCTGCAGCCGCGAGCGCCTGTTTCCGGATGGTTTTCCGGGGGATGCCGCATGCATGGATTCATCGTCATTGTTTTTAATCCGAGCCTGCATGCCGGGCATGGGTTGCGTTCGTGAAAATCGAATGCGCGGTCATGAAAATCAATTGACCGTTCCTGAAAAATCGTTTGTCGGACAGTGACGTTTCATTGATTGCACGGGGTCGGGAATGCGTGGATTCGCGCGCCCGCCGGATCCTGGTTCCGAGGGCTCTGAAGCATGAACGGATTGAGAGAGCAGGTGGGAGCGGCCTATGTCGCCGTGCCGATCCTTCTGGCGCTGCGTCGGCGGCATGGCGGCGAGGCGCTCGCGCGCCTCGATCGCGACGGCATGGCGGCCTTGCGCGAATGGCTGGCGCGGTTCGCGCCGGCAGCGGGCGAGGGCGCATCGAACTCGACATGGGACATGGCCGCACTCGTGGATGCATGCTTCGCCAAGCACGCGGGCCTTGCCGATCTGCTCTCGGATCTGCTCGAGCCGTATGGTGTCGAGCCCGACCGGGCGGCGTTCCTCGACGTGCGATTCCGCGCATGCCTGAACCGCTTGAGCCGCCGTCTGCTGCTCGAGTCGCCATCCGGGTTGCCGCCCGAGTTGCGGCTTGGCGAAGCGGTGCTGGTTCCGTTCCTTGCCGCCGCCGCCCGCTCGAACGCGGCGTGGCCGCGCGATGCGGCCGCGTGGCGTGCCTTGGCCGATGCGTTCGGTGCGGACCTGCGTCACCTGCTCGATGCCTCGGGTCTGCTCGACGGGCTGGAACCCGACGTGCTGCGCGCCGAGATCGAAGGCGTTGTGGCATTTCGTGAGCCGCTGCTGCAGGCGACACGTTATCTGTCGATCCTGTCCGAGCAGGACGCCGAGGCAGGCGCACCCGGCAACGATCACCACTGCGCGTTGCCCGGCGAACTCGTCGGCGATGCCGTCGCCGAATGCGAGGCGGCCGTGCTGGCGCGTTTCGCCGTGGCTGCGGCGCTGCGTCCGCGTTACCTGGCACTGGTGGGCGAGGTGGCGTGGGCCCTCGCCGAACGGCTGGCCGATGCGATCTCCCGGCAGGACCAGCGGCTCGGCATCGCCGCCTCCGAGGCGCCGCGCATCGTGTGCGTGCCGGCGGCGTTCGGTGCCGCGTGCGAGGCCGGCGTGTCCGCTGGCGAGCGGGCCGATGCCGCGCGCGCGGCATGGCGCGCCGAACTGGGCAGGCTCGACATCGCGGCGGCCGATGCCGTCGACAGGATCGATGCGCTGCTGCCCGTCTGCCTGCTCGATGGCGCGGCCGACCAGGCCGCCATCCACCAGCTCGGCGGCCTGCTCGCGCTCGGCGCGCGTGCGGCGCTCGTGCTCGCGCGACACGGGGCACCGTGCGCCGTCGAGAGCCTCGACGGCACGCCTTGCACCGGTCTGGTCCCTCGCATGCTGCGCTTGCTCGGGCTCGCGGCCGGCGGCGATGCCGAGGCATTCCTGATCGAGATGGCCGCCCACGGGCTGTACGCGCGAACGCCGCCCCTGGCCTACGCGCACGCGGCATGCCGGCGGCATGCGACGCTCGGCGAATTCGAGGCGCGCGACTATCGCATACGAGCTGCCGTGCCGGAGGACCTGGGCGCGCTGCTGGCGCTCGAGGCAGCCTGCTGGCCCGCCGAGCTGCGCATGCCGGAGGCGACCCTGGCTGCTCGCCTGGGCCGCCATGCGGCCGGCCAGTTCGTGCTCGACCTGGCCCAGCTGTCGGGCGGCTACCTGCCGGTCGGTGTGATCTATTCGCAACGGATCGCCTCGGTGGCGGCCCTGCACGAGATCGATGCCGATCGCGTCGACTCGCTGCACGTGGCGGGCGCCCCGGTGGTCCAGCTGCTGGCCGTCAATGTCGATCCGGCATGTCAGGCGCGCCGCCTCGGCGACGAGCTGCTCGAATTCATGCTGCAACGCTGCGCGGCGTTGCCCGAGGTCCAGTCTCTCGTCGCGGTGACTCTGTGCCGCGACTTCCACAAGCATCCCGCCTTGTCGATCGAGGCCTACCTGGCGCTGCGCAACGCCTCGGGGGTGCTGGCCGATCCGATCCTGCGCTTTCACGAACTGCACGGCGCGCGCATCGAGCGGCCGATGCCGGGCTACCGGCCGCGCGACGCGCGCAATGCCGGCTTCGGCGTGCTGGTGTCCTACGACCTGGCGCATCGTGAGCGCAACGAGCTGGGCCTGGCAGCCGCCGCGTCGTCGATCGACGAGGACGGGGCCGCCGCGGGCAAGCAGGATCGATCCTCGCGCGCGATCGACGCCGGCGCGCTGCACGCCTTCATCGAGGACAGCGTGCGGCGCATCGTGGGAGAAGGCGGCGAGCTCGCCTACGCGCGCGATCTGCCGCTGATGCAGCTCGGGCTCGACTCGGTCGGCTTGCTCGAGTTCGGCGAGGCGCTGGCGCGGTATTGCGGCACGACGCTGGTACCCACTTTCCTGTTCCGTCACAACACGCCGGCCGCGATCGTCGCGCATTTCGAGTCGGCCGCGCGCGACGCGACGGTTCCGCTCGCCGCGCCGCGCGGCCGCGCATCGCAGGCCGACAAACCGGCCTCGGCCGACGTGGCGGCGCCGCGCGCGATCGCGCCCGATGCGATCGCGATCGTCGGCATGGCCTGCCGCTTGCCGGGTGGGCTGGACACGCCGGAGGCGTTCTGGAACGCGCTCCAGGCCGGCACCTGCGTGGTGGGCGAGCGGCCTGGCGAACGCTGGCGCTGGCCCGGCGAGATCGATCCGCGTGGGCGCCATCGCGGCATCGATCGCGGCGGTTTCCTGGACGACATCGCGTGCTTCGATGCCGGCTTGTTCCGGCTGTCGCCCAAGGAAGTCGCGACCATGGACCCGCAGCAACGGATCCTGCTCGAACTCGCCTGGCAGGCGCTGGAGAGTGCCGGCTACAGCGCGGACGCGGTGGCCGGCAGCCGGACCGGCGTGTATGTCGGCGCGAGCGGCTCGGACTACCGCCTGCTGCTCGAGGCGGCCGGCATCGGCGTCGAGGCGCATGTCGCGACCGGCGCCTCGATGGCGGTGATCGCGAACCGCATTTCATACAGTTTCGATCTTCGCGGCCCGAGCATCCAGGTCGATACGGCCTGCTCCAGTTCGCTGGTCGCGCTGCACCAGGCGGCGCAGGCGCTGCGCGCCGGCGAATGCGAGCAGGCGCTGGTCGGCGGCATCAATGTGATCTGCCATCCCGGCAACACCATCGCCTACTACAAGGCTGGGATGCTGTCGCCGGACGGTCTCTGCAAGACGCTCGACGATTCCGCCGATGGCTACGTGCGCTCCGAGGGCGCGGTGATGCTGATGCTGCGCCGTCTCGACCAGGCGCTGCGAGACGGCGATCCGATCCACGCGGTGCTGCGCGGCAGTGCCTGCAATCACGGCGGCCTGACCGGCGGCCTGACCGTGCCACATCCGGACCGCCAGGCCGACCTGCTGCGTGCCGCATGGGCCGCGGCGGGCGTGACGGCTGACCAGATCGGCTACCTCGAGATGCATGGCACCGGCACCCGCCTCGGCGATCCGATCGAGGTGCGCGGGCTGATCGATGCGTTCGGCACGCGCGATGCCGCGGGCGATTCCTGCGGCATCGGCTCGGTCAAGAGCAATCTCGGCCACCTGGAGGCGGCGGCCGGCCTGGCTGGCGTGCTGAAGACGGTGCTGGGCCTCGCGCATCGGGAAATCCCGCCGAGCCTGCACGTGTCCCGGCTCAATACGCAGATCACGTTGTCCGGCACGCCGTTCGTGGTGGTCGACACACCGCGCCCGTGGCCGATGCGCGATGGCGTGCCGCGGCTGGCCGGGGTCAGCAGCTTCGGCTCGGGCGGGGCGAATGCGCATGTGGTGCTCGAGGCCGGCGTGACTCGCGCCGAGGCCGCGACCGCAGGGGACGTGCTGGTCCTGCTCGGCGCGCGCAGCCGCGAGCAGTTGATCGAATACGCGGGTTGCCTGCTCGCCTATTGCGAGCGCCATGCGCCGGCCGCCGCGGACGTCGCCTATACGCTGCAGCGCCGGCAGCCGATGCCGTATCGGCTCGCCTTCGTGGCCGATTCGGTCGAGACCATCGCGCGGCGCCTGCGAGCCTTTGTGGCCGGCGCTGCCGAACCCGGCCTGCTGGTCGGAGCGGGGTCGCCCGACACGGCGCTCGCCGATTTCGTCAACCGCAACCCGGACGTGCAACAAGTGCTGGCGGGATGGATGCGCGAGCGCCGGCTCGAGCAGCTCGCGCGATGCTGGGTGAACGGCGCGCGGATCACCAACTGGACGGCCTTGCATGACGCGCGCCCCGCCTGCCTGCCGCTGCCGGGTCATCCGTTCGCGCGCGAGCGGCATTGGTTCGCCGCGCCCTCGGCGCCGTCGGTGGTGCCCGTGCCGTCCGCGGCCGGCGGCTACCCGGGCAAGCTGAGCCTGACGCCGGATGCCGCGTTCGCCGCGTCCGCGGGTTCCAGCGATGTCGCGTTCCAGGTGCGGCTCGATGCCGAGGCGAGCTATCTTGCCGATCATCGTCTCGACGAACGCGCGATCCTGCCGGGCGTGGTCCACTTCGAGCTGGCGCATGCCGCCCTGGCCGCGCTGCCGGGTGCCGCGCCGTCGGTGCTCGAACTGCGCGATCTCGCCTGGCTGCAACCGCTGGAGGTGAGCGCCGCGAGCACGTTGACGGTTCGCCTGCTGGCGGACGAGCCGGCCGGCACGCGCCACTACGAGGCGTGCAGCGGCGCGCCGGGCACGGCGTCGATCCATGCGCGCGCAACCATCCCCGAGACCGCCGGCGCGATCGCCGAGCCGCTCGACCTGGCCGCGCTGCGCGCGCGTTTCGACCTCGCCGGGCAGGCGAGCCATGCCGAAGCCTGTCATCGGTGTTTCGAGCGGATGGGATTCCGCTACGGCCCCGCGCATCGCGGCCTGGTTGAACTCGCCTGGGGCGAGGACCCGGCGCAGCCGTCGGAGCTGCTCGCGCGCATCGAGCTGCCGGCCTGCGTGGCCGGCTCGCGCGAGCAATTCCGTTTGCCGCCTGCCTTGCTCGACGCCGCCGTGCAGGCGGGCATGGCGCTCGCGATCGGCCGCCGGGCGCTGGCCGATTCGCCTGCCTGCGTGCCGTTCTCGCTCGACCGACTGATCGCCGCCGGCCCTTGCCCCGCGCGGGCCTGGGCCTGGGTACGCCGGACGGCCGGGACACGAGCATCGATCGCCAGCGTCGACCTCGACCTCTGCGACGAGGACGGCCGAGTCTGGGCCAGCCTGCGCGGTCTGGCATTCCGGCCCTTGCGCGCGTCGGCCACGCCGGCCGCCTCGCGTGCCGTGCTCGCCGAGCCGGCCGTGTCGACGCGCCTGTTCCGGCCGCGCTGGCGTGCCCGGCCGATCGAGACGGCGCAGGCGCCGGTCCGGGACGACGCGGCCGGCTTCGCGCCTTGGCTGCTGCTTTGCGGATTCGAGCGCGAGGCCGCCGCGCGTCGCGATCTCGCGGCCTGGCGCGATGCCCTGCCCGATACCTCGATCGTCGCGATCGATGCCGAGGGCGCGACGCCGGCCGAGCGTTTCGCCGACCTGGCCGGGCGTGTCTTCGAGCAGGTGCGCGAGCTGGCCCGCGAGGGCAAGGCGGGCGTGGCGCTGCAATTGCTGTTGCCCGCGGATGGCCCCGCGAGCGTGTTCGCGGCCTTGGCGGGGCTGGTGCGCAGCGCGCGGCTCGAACAGCCGTCGTGGTCGGCGCAGGTGCTGTCGATCGATGCCGCGGCCGGCACCGCCGAGGCGCTGGCCTGGGTGCGAGAGAGCCGCGCCGATGCGGCGGACCGGGCGCGCTATCGCCGCGAGATCGGGCAGGCCGGTCCGGCCGTGCGCGAGTCGCTGGTGTTCGAGCCGCTCGAACCGTCGCCTGCCCTGGCGAACCCGCTGCCGGACGAACGCTGGCGGCCTTGGAAGGAAGGTGGGGTCTATCTGATCACGGGCGGGGCCGGCGAACTCGGGCTCGCGTTCGCGCGCGAGATCGCCGCGCAGCTGCGAAGCGCGACGATCGTGCTGGCCGGGCGCTCGGCCGCCGATGCCGTGCTGGCGGCGAAGCTCGACGCGATCGGCCGGCGCGATGGCCTGGTGGTGCGCCATCGGCAGCTCGACGTCGGCGACGCCGCCGCCGTGCGCGCGCTGGTCGAGTCGCTGCGGCGCGAGCACGGTCATCTGTCGGGCGTGATCCACGCGGCCGGCCTGACGCGCGATACGCTGCTGGCACGCCAGTCACGCGAGGATTTCGACGCCGTGCTGCGGCCCAAGGTGGCGGGCGCCGAGGCACTGTATGCGGCCACCGCGGACATCGGCCTCGATTTCCTCGTGTCGTTTTCGTCGATCGTCGGGGTGACCGGCAATCTCGGGCAGGCCGGCTACGGTGCCGGCAATGCCTTTCTCGATGCCTGCGCCGAATCACATGCGGATCGACGCGAGGCGCGACACGGGCGCGTGCTGTCGATCGGCTGGCCGCTCTGGCGCGATGGCGGCATGGGCCGGCAGCCGTCGGTGGCGGCACATTTCGAGCGGGCCTTCGGGCTCGTGCCGATGGCGACCGAGTACGGAATCGCGGCCTTCTACCAGGCGCTCGCCTCGGACGCCGCGCATGTCGTGGTCGGTCATGGCGACGCCGGCTGGACTCCCGAACGTGCCGCGGCGAGCCTGCTGGCTTCGCGCCCGCGCGTGGCTCGGCAGGCGGACGCCGGCCTCGGCGCGGCGCGCACCGAGGCCGGGCCGGGCCCGGTGCTCGACGAGGCAGCGCGGCGTCGCGCGGTGCTGGCCTACCTGGTCGGCCGGATTGCCGCGGTGCTCGGTCATGCGCCCGAGCGCCTCGACATTCACGCGCCGTTCGCGAGCTACGGCATGGATTCGATCCTTGCGCTCGACACCACGCGCGCGATCGAGGCGGAGCTCGGCAGCCTGTCGAAGACACTTTTCTTCGAGCACGAGAACGTCCAGCAACTGGCCGACCATCTGGTGGACGAGCATGCCGAGCGGCTCGCGGCCCATGGCTGGTTCGCCGCGCCGGCCCCGTCATCCGCGGCCGGTTCGACGCCCGCCGCCCGGCCGGCCGCCACGGTCGATGCGGGCCATCCGCCCGGCGCAATCCTGCCCGATCCACGACACTCGCCACCGGCCGACGACGGCGCGCGGCGCTATCGCCGCGTCGACAAGGCCCGGCTGTCGGCCGAGCCGCGGCTGGCCGAGGCCGTGGCCCGGGCCGACGGCGGCCCGGCCGTGAAGGGCATCGCCTTGCTCGAAATTTGGCCGGAGCTGTTCGTCGATACCGAGGCCGGCGCCTACTGCCATCTGCTGGTGGAGGGCGGCATCGCGTTCGCCACCCGGTACACGGGCGAGGCGCGGCACCGCCAGGCCTTGTTCACCGCGTTGCTCGAGGCATGCAGGCAGCGCGGCGACGAGTTCGGCTATCTCGACCTGTCGGCGGGGCGCAAGCCCGATCTCGAGGCCGGCTGCGGGCTGCTGGCCGCGCCGGTCGGGGTGGTGCAGACCATCGAGTCGATCGGCGCGTTCTCGCTGGCGGGCGGGCGCATGCGCCGGCTGCGCTACATGGTCGATCGCTTCCGCAAGGCCGGGACGTGCCGGGTGGTCGAGTACCGCGAACCCGATCCCGCGGTCGCACGCGAGATCCGGCATGTGATCTGCGCCTGGAGCGACGCGAAGAAGGTGGTCAATAACGTCGACGTGGTGCTCGGCGAGATGGCCGCCGGCCGTCTGCAGGAGCGCTACCGCGTCTTCCTGACCTATCTCGGCGAGGTCCTGCAGAACGTGATCATGATCACGCCGGACGGCGACGGCTACCTGATGGACCAGGAGTACTACCTGGCCGAGATGCCGCTCGGCGGCACCGAATACGCGGTGAGCGAGATCCTCGCGACGCTGGCCGCCGAGGGCCGCGAGCGCTTCAGCCTGGGCCTGACCTGGGGCCTCTTCGATACCGGCGAGGGATCGAGCGATCCCGAGGGCGACGCCTTCCTGGCGGGAACCCGCAGCCAGCTGCGCGCCATCCTCGAGCGCGGCGCGGCCAACCGGCAGTACAAGAGCAAGTACGGCACGAAGGATCACGCGGTCTACCTGTACCGTCGCCCCGGCAAGCCCGAAACGGTGATCGCCGGCTGCCTGAGCCAGTTCTACCGCAAGGGCCTGACCCATCGCGCGGTGCGCGAGATGGCCGCCGCGGCCGATGCCGCCTTGCCCGTTTCATCGCCGGCGCCGACCGCGAAACCGGCGCAATCGACGCAGGTTCGCGACGCGTGCGACGTGTTCGACGCGACGCGCGTCGATCCGGCCACGCTGCGCCTCGACCTGATCAGCGATTCCTGGGCGCATGTCGACTATCCCCACATGCGCGAGCGCGCTACGCGGCTCGATCTGGCGGGAGGCGCTGCCGCCGCCGACGAGGCTGCGCGCTCGCTCGCGGCGCTGTTCGGTTTCGAGCACTGCCTGCCCACCACCTCGGGCCGCTCGGCCGAGCAGTTGCTGTTCCGCACGCTGCGCGGCGAGCCCCGGCGCGTGCCGCAGAACCTGCTGTTCGAATCGACGCTGCACAATCTCGTGAGGCAGGGTTTCGAGGCGGTGGAGCTGCCCGACCCGCGCGCGCTCGACGCCGATTCGCGCGAGCTGTTCCGAGGCGGCATCGACCTGGCCGGGCTCGATCGCGAGTTGCAAGGCGCGGGCGCGACGATCGCGATGGTTGCGCTCGAACTGGCCAACAACGCCTCGGGCGGCTACCCCGTTTCGCTGGCGCAGATTCGCGCGACCGCCGAGGCATGCCGGCGGCACGCCGTGCCGCTGGTGCTGGATGTCACGCGTATCCTGAAGAACGCCGAGCTGATCCGGCGTCACGAGCCGGGGCAGGCGCGGCGCGGGCTGTGGGAGATCGTGCGTGAGATCGCCGATCATGCCGATGCCGTGGTGGGGAGCCTGTGCAAGGATTTCGGCCTCGCCGCGGGCGGCCTGCTCGCCGTGCGCGACGCACGCCAGTTCACCAGGGCGGCGGGGATCGCGCGCCTAGAGGGCGGCCTGCCCGGGCCGGCGGAACTGCGTCGGATCGCGGCGGCATGTGCCGATCGTGCCGATCTGGCGCGCGAGATCGGCCGCCAGATCGACGGCGTCGCGGTGCTGCATCGCGAGCTGGAGCGTCTGGCGATTCCGGTGCTGCAGCCCGGTGCCGCGCACTGCGTGCTGCTGCGCGCCGACCGCTTCGCCGCCACCGGCAGCGCCGCTTCGCGCGACGCGCTGCTGCGGCAGCTCGCGCAAGACTACGGCCTGCGCGGCGGGATGCATCATGTCGGCAACCTGCGCGACAGTCACCTGAATCACTGCGTGCGCTTCGCGCTGCCGCTCGGCCTGGACCTGTCACGGGTCGCCCAGGCGCTGCCGGCGGTGCTGGCAGCGGCCCGCGAGGCGCGCGAGTACCCGCTCGAGGATCTGCTGCACGCGGCGCGCGACGCGACCGAGGCAAGGCCGGCCCGCGCGCGGGCGGCGAGCCCGGCCGACCCCGCCGATCCGGCAGCCGATGCCTATGCCGATGCCTATGCCGATGCGATCGCGATCGTCGGGCTGGCCGGACGTTACCCCGGCGCGCCGACGCTCGACGCGTTCTGGCAGAACCTCGCGGCCGGTCGTCGCTCGATCTCGGAGATTCCCGCCGAACGCTGGGACTGGCGTGATCATTACGAGCCCGATCCGGACGCGGCGGTCGCCGCCGGCAAGTCCTACAGCAAGTGGGGCGGTTTTCTCGACGGCTTCGACGAATTCGATCCGCTGTTTTTCCAGATCGCGCCGCGCGAGGCCGAGTACATCGATCCGCAGGAGCGGCTGTTCCTCGAGGCGTGCTGGCACGCGCTGGAGGACGCGGGGTATCCGCCCGGCGCGTTTACGCGCGCCGAGCGCGCGCGGATCGGCGTGTTCGGCGGCATCACCAAGCAGGGCTTCAACCTGTACGGCGCCGGCCAGGCGCAGCCCTACCAGAGCACCTCGCTCGCCACGCTGGTGAACCGCGTCTCGCATTGCCTCGATTTCAACGGCCCGGCGATGGCCTTCGACAGCCATTGCGCGTCGGCGCTGGTGGCGATTCACGAGGCCTGCCATTACCTGCGCCGCGAGCCACTGGGCATCGCGATCGCCGGCGCGGTCAATCTCAACCTGCATCCGTCGAGCTATCAGCAGCTCGCCAAGCTGCAGGTGCTGGCCACCGGCGATGCGAGTACCGCGTTCGCCAGCGGCGGGCTCGGCTACGTGCCGGGCGAGGGCGTGGGCGCGGTGGTGCTGAAGTCCTACCGGCGCGCGCTCGCCGACGGCGATCCGATTCACGGCCTGATCCGCGGCAGCGCCGTCAACCAGAACGGCCGGATGAACCGCTTCGGCATGCCGAGCCAGAAGCAGCAGGAGGCGGTGCTGCGCGCGGCGCTCGAGCGGTCCGGCGTCGATCCGCGCAGCATCGCCTATATCGAGGCCTCCGCCCAGGGTTCGGCGGTCGGGGACGCGATCGAGATGGCCGCGCTCACGCGCGTGTTCGGCGCTCGCGAGCGCGCCGGCGGCCGTTACCGGATCGGTTCGGTGAAGCCCAATGTCGGGCACGGCGAGGCGGTGTCGGGCATGGCGCAGTTGAGCAAGGTGCTGCTGGCGTTCCGGCATCGCCGGCTGCCGCCCACCGTGGTATCGGGCGAGCGCAATCCCGATATCGATTTCGCGGCGCTGCCGTTCGAACTCGATGCCGAGCTGGCCGATTGGGAGCCGCTGCGGATTGGCGCGGAGGCGGTGCCGCGTCGCGCTGGCATCACCTCGACGGGCGCGAGCGGGCTCAATGTGCACCTGGTGGTCGAGGAGTACCAGTTCGCCGTGCCGGCGCCTCGCGCGACGGCCGAGGCGGGGCCGCGGGTGTTCGTGCTGTCGGCGCGAGATCGCGCGCGGCTCGACGATTACGCGCGCGCCTGGCTCGCCTTCCTCGATACCGCCGCCGGCCGCGAGGCGGGCGAGCAGCCCGAGGCGCTCGCCTGGACCCTGCAGGCGGGCCGCGAGGCCATGCCTTGTCGGCTTGCGGTGGTCGCGCGCGATGGCCGGGAACTGGCCGCGCGGCTCGCGCGATGGCTGGAGACCGGCGCGGCCGATGCCCGCGAGCTGTTCCACGGCGAGCTGCCGGCGCCGGCCAGGCGCCGCGGGCGTGCCGTGTCGGGTGCGGGCGAGGCGATCGAGCTCGCGCGTGCCTGGGTCGAGGGTGCCGAGATCGACTGGGCGGCACGGCACGAGGGCGCCGCGCCGCGGCGCCTGGCCGGCCTGCCGACCTACCCGTTCCAGCGCCGCCGCTTCTGGCCGGGCCCGGCCGCCAGCAGCCAGCGGGCGCGGGCCGCGGATGAGCGCGCGGCGGTCTCGCCGTCGTCGCGAGCCGATGCCGGCGAGGCGGTCGCCATCGATGCCGATGCCGATGCCCGGCTCGCGGCGGCGTTCCTGCCGCGTTTCGGCAAGCTCGTCGCGGAGGTGTTCCAGGTGCCGGCGGACGAACTCGAGCTCGACCGGCCGCTGGAGGACTACGGCATCAACTCCTTCCTGATCAAGGTGCTGAACGTCCGGTTCTCGGAGATCTTCGGCCGCCTCTCCAGCACGCTGCTGTTCGAGCATCGGAGCGCGGGCCAACTGGGGCGTCATTTCCTGGTCGCGCATCGCGACGCTTGCGCGGCCTGGGCGGCGGTGGAAGTCGAGCACCGTGCCGTGCCGGAGCAGGCCGCCGCGGCGCCGTCGGCCACCGCGCCGGCCGCCGCCCATGGCGCCGCGCCCGCTGCCGCGTCGGCGCGTGCGCGCGGCCCGCTGGCCTGGGACGAACCGATCGCGATCATCGGCGTGAGCGGCCGCTATCCGCAGGCGCCCGATCTCGACCAGTTCTGGGACAACCTGCGCAGCGGCCGCGACAGTATCACCGAGATTCCCGCCGATCGCTGGCCGCTGGAGGACTTCTACGAAGCCGATCGGGAACGCGCGATCGGCACCAATCGCAGCTACGGCAAGTGGGGCGGCTTCATCGACGGCTTCGCCGAATTCGATCCGCTGTTCTTCAACCTGTCGCCGCGCGAGGCCAGCAACATGGATCCGCAGGAGCGGATCTTCCTGCAGGCGTGCTGGCAGGCGCTCGAGGATGCCGCCTATACCCGCGCGCGGATCGCGCACCAGCACCACGGCCGGCTCGGCGTGTTTGCCGGCATCACCCGCTCGGAGTTCAGCCTGTACGGCGCCGAGCGCGTCAAGCATGGCAAGGCACCGTTCACGTCCTTCTGCTCGCTGGTCAACCGCGTGTCGTACTTCCTCGACGCGAACGGCCCGAGCATGCCAGTGGACACGATGTGCTCGTCGTCGCTGGTCGCGGTGCACGAGGCTTGCGAGAAGCTGCGCCACGGCGAATGCGAGGTGGCGCTCGCCGGCGGCGTGAACCTGGCGCTGCACCCGTACATGTACGTGAGCCTCAGCGCGCAGCGCATGCTGTCGTCGGACGGGCGCTGCAAGACCTTCGGGCTGGGCGGCAACGGCTACGTGCCGGGCGAGGGCGTGGGCGTGATCGTGCTCAAGCCGCTGTCGCGCGCGCTCGCGGACGGCGATCGCATCCACGCGATGATCCGCGCGAGCTGCGTCAACCACGGCGGCAAGACCAACGGCTACACGGTGCCGAATCCCGTCGCACAGCGCAACGTGGTGCGCGGCGCGCTGGATCGGGCCGGCATCGACGCGCGCTCGCTCAGCTACATCGAGGCGCACGGCACGGGCACCGAGCTGGGCGATCCGATCGAGATCACCGGCTTGACGGGGGCGTTCCGGCACGACACCGACGAGCGCGGATTCTGCGCGATCGGCTCGGTCAAGACCAATATCGGCCACCTGGAAGCCGCCTCGGGTATCGCCGGGCTCACCAAGGTCCTGCTGCAGATGCGGTACGGCCAACTGGTACCGAGCCTGCATGCCGAGCAGCTCAATCCCGGCATCGATTTCACCGCTTCGCCGTTCGTCGTCAATCGCGAGACCCGGCCCTGGGCGAGGCCCGTGGTCGATGGCCGCGAATACCCGCGCCTGGCGGGGGTGTCCTCGTTCGGCGCGGGCGGTTCGAACGCGCACGTGATCCTGGAAGAGGCGCCGCGCGTGATGGCCGCCGCGGCGCCCGCCGTTGCCACCAGCGGGCCGGCCTCGACCCCCGCGGGCGGCCCGGTGCTGATCGTGCTGTCGGCGAAAAAGCCCGAGCAGTTGCGCCGCTACGCGAGCGAGTTGCTCACGCGCTTGCGCGACCCTGAATATCGCCGGCGGGCCGAGGCCGATGGGCTTCGCTCGCTGGCCTGCACGCTGCAGCTCGGACGCGAGGCCATGGAGGAGCGGCTCGCCGTCGTCGCCGATTCGGTCCTGGCGCTGGAGACGCGACTGAGCCAGTTCGTCGATGGCAAGGCCGATATCGAAAACCTTCATGTATCGCGAGTCGGGCGGAGTCCGCACCATGTCAACTGAACACACTCTCATCGCCGAACTGCTCGATCAATGGATCAGCGGACAGTCACCGGACTGGGACCGGCTCTATCCCGACGGCCGGCCGCCGCTCGAGAGCGCGCCCGGCTATCCGTTCGCGCGCAACGTCTACTGGGTACGCGAGACGGCGGCCGCGAGCGCGGCGCCGGCCGGCGGGGCGATGCCGGCAGCGCCTGCCGGGCAGGCCGCCGCGCACGATGCGACGCCGATCTCGCGCGATGCCGCGCCCGGCATGCCGATCACGCTCGGCGCGGCGGTCGATGCCGCGCGCGGCCGCTTCGCGCCGCGACGCGAGCGGGTGCCGGTCACACTGAGCGCGCTGAACGCGCTGGCCGTCCCGCCAGCGCCGGCCGCCGCGTCGGCACCGCCGGCCGCGCCGGTATCGACGGCCGGGCAAGCGGCCCTGCCCGCGCGCGGCGAGCTGGAAGCCGCCTTGATCGAGAGCCTGGCGCGGATCCTCTCGATGAGCTCGCAGGGCCTCGGTGCGCGCGACCGGTTCGACGAACTCGGCGTCGATTCGCTGATCGGCCAGACCTGGCTGCGCGAGCTGAACCGGACCTACGCGAGCGATGTCGATGGCGCGGTGCTCGCGCGGTGCGGTCATGTGGAAGCGCTGGCGGCGTATCTGGTCGGCAGCGAGGGCGCCTCGTCGCCGGCTCGGGATCTCGCGCCCGCGAGGCGCGAGAGCGTGGCCGTCGCGTCGATCGCCCCCGCCGCGCCGGAGATCGCCGCGCGCCCGGCGATGACGCCAGCCGCGGCCGTTGCCACGGCCCCCGCGCCTGTCGTCACGGCTGCCGCGCCCGCCGCGAGCCGTCCCACGCGCGATGCACTGGTGCGGTCGCTGGCCGCGAGTCTCGCGAAAGCGCTCTACATGGACGCCGCCGAGATCGATATCGAGCAACCGTTCATGGAAATGGGCCTCGATTCGATCGTCGGCGTCGAGTGGGTGCATCAGGTGAACCGCAGCCACGGGATCGGCATCAACGCGATCCAGGTCTACGACTATCCGAACATCGTGAGCTTCGCGCGGCTGGTCGAGTCGCTCACGCAGGCCGACGGTGCGGCGGCGGCGCCCGAGGCGGCGGTGGTCGAAGCCGCGGTGCCCACCGTGCCGGCCGTGCCGGTAGCGGCCATCGAGGCGGGCGCGCCGCTCGCCTCGATCGAACCGCGAGCCGTGGCCGCCGCCCCCGTCGGCAACGAGCCGATGCGGCGCGAGGCGCTGCGCCGACAGGTGATCGAGAGTCTGGCCGCGGCGCTGTACATGGAGCCCGAGGAGATCGACGTCGGGCAGCCCTTCGTCGAGATGGGGCTGGATTCGATCATCGGCGTGGAGTGGATCCATGGCCTGAATCGGCGCCACGGCACGTCGATCCAGGCGATTCAGGTCTACGACCATCCGGACGTCGAGGCGCTGACCGATCTCTTGTTGCGCTCGATCCCGGCGCCGGCGGACGATCCCGCGCCGCGCGCGGTCGTGGCCGCCGAGGTGGTGGTCGCCGCGCGCGAGGATCGCGCGGACCCGCCAACCGCTGAAGCATGCGTGGCGCCCGCGTCGCTGCTCGACGAACTGATCGAGAGCCTGGCGCAGGCGCTGTTCGTGCCGGCGAGCACGATCGACGCCGGACCGGGGCTGGCGCTCGGCGAACTCGACGCAGTCGTCGCCGAGGAATGGTTGTCGCGCGTGAACCGTCGCCACGGCGTTCGATTGCGCGTGGACGAAGCCCTGGCCTGCGCGCGCCTGACCGA
The DNA here is from genome assembly GCF_007828315.1 of Burkholderia sp. SJZ089. Classification (NCBI taxonomy): domain Bacteria; kingdom Pseudomonadati; phylum Pseudomonadota; class Betaproteobacteria; order Burkholderiales; family Burkholderiaceae; genus Burkholderia; species Burkholderia sp. SJZ089. Next base: position 280,890 of record NZ_VIUM01000003.1, read on the forward strand.
TCTGGCCGCGCTGATCGAGACGCGCCGCGCCGCGCCGCAAGCCCCACGAGCCTCGCAAGCCTCGCAAGCCTCGCAAGCCTCGCAAGCCTCGCAAGCCCCACAGTCGCAACCCTTGCCGAACGACGCCGATCCGGCCGCCGGGCAAGCGGCGTCCACGCGAGCCCACGCCGCGGGCGGGGAGCCGATCGCGATCATCGGCATGTCGGGCCGCTACCCCGGCGCGCGCGATCTCGATGCGTACTGGGACAATCTGGCGGCCGGCCGCAGTTCGATCGTCGAGATCCCGGCGAGCCGTTGGGACCTGGCGCGTCACTTCGATGCCGATCCCGCGCGACCGGGCAAGAGCTACAGCAAGTGGATCGGCCTGCTCGACGATGCCGACTGCTTCGATCCGGCCTTCTTCCGGATCTCGCCGGCCGAGGCACAGGAGATGGACCCGCAGCACCGGCTGTTCCTGCAGGAAGGCTATCGGGCCTTCGAGAGCGCGGGCTACTCGGCCGATACGCTCGACGGCCGCAACTGCGGCGTCTATCTCGGCATCATGAGCCAGGATTACCGGCAGCTCGGGGTGGGCGGCGCGGTCACCATGCTCGAGAAGAGCAACAGCTTCGCGATCGGCGCGGCGCGGCTGGCCTATCACCTGAACCTGAAGGGGCCGGCGATCCCGGTCGACACCGCCTGCTCGTCGGCGCTCGTCGCGATCCATCTCGCCTGCCAGGCGCTGCGCGCGGGCGAGATCGACATGGCCCTGGCGGGGGGCGTCACGCTCTACCTGTCGCCCGATTCCTATCTCGAGATGTGCTCGTCGGGCATGCTGTCCGCGGACGGCCGCTGCAAGACCTTCGACGACGCGGCGAACGGCTTCGTGCCGGGCGAGGGCGTCGGGGCGGTGGTGCTGAAGCGCCTGGCCGACGCGCAACGCGACGGCGATCCGATCCTCGCCACCGTGATCGGCTCGGGCATCAACCAGGACGGCAAGACCAACGGCATCACCGCGCCGAACATGGCGAGCCAGCTGGAGCTGGTGGCCGGCGTGCACGCGCGCCACGGCATCGATGCCGAGACGATCGGCTATGTCGAGGCCCATGGCACCGGTACCCGGCTGGGCGATCCGATCGAACTGACCGCGCTGACCGAGGCGTTCCGGCGGCAGACTTCGCGCACGGGCTTCTGCGCGCTCGGCTCGGTCAAGAGCAACATCGGCCACACGTCGGCGGCGGCGGGGGTGGCGGGCCTGCACAAGGTGCTGCTCAGCCTGCGCCACGCCACGCTGGTGCCGTCACTGCATTTCGAGGTGCCGAACCGGCATTTCGATTTCTCGGCCTCGCCGTTCCAGGTGAACACCGCGTGCCGGCACTGGACGCCTGCCGCTGCCGCGCCGCGGCGCGCAGCGGTCAGTTCGTTCGGCTTCAGCGGCACCAACGCGCATCTGGTGATCGAGGAATACGCGCCCGCCGCGCGGTCCGCCGGGATGGCGGGCCCCTACCTGATTCCGTTGTCGGCGCGCAACCGCGAGCGGCTGCTGGCGTACGCGGCCGAGCTGCGCGATTGCGTGGCGCGGCTCGCCGATCTCGACCAGGTGCTGGCCGACCTGGCCTATACCTTCCAGGTGGGGCGCCAGCCGATGGCCGAGCGAGTCGGCCTGCTGGCCCGCGACAAGGGCGAGCTGCTGGTGCTGCTCGACGCCCTGTTGGCCGGCCGCGAGCACGCCGGCCTGGTGCCGGGCCGCCGCGAGCGGGACGGCTCGTCCGACACGGTGGCGCCCGAGCAGTTGCGTGCCTGGCTGGAAGCGGGCGAGCCGCGGCGGATCCTCGAAAGCTGGGCGGCCGGCGCGACGCTCGACTGGCAGGGTCTGTACCTCGGCTGTCCAGCGGCTGCGCTGCCGCGCCGCATGGCGGCGCCCGCCTATCCATTCGCCCCCGAGCGCCACTGGCTGCCGGCCAAGACCACCGCCACCGCCACCGCCGACGATGCCGGCTCGGGCACCTTGCCGCCGGCGCGCGCGCATGCGCTGCTGGGCGATGCCGTGCCGATGCTGTCGGGCATGCGTTTCGATACGGTCCTGCACGGCGACGAATCGTTCCTGCGCGATCACCGGATCGGCGGGCGTCCCGTGCTGCCCTCGACGGCCTATCTCGAGATGGTGCGCGAGGCGTCGGCCAGGGCGCTCGGCGAATCGGCCGACTCGATGCTCGTGATCGAGGCGGTGAACTGGGTGCAGCCGCTGACGGCCGGCGACGGCGCGCGGCGCCTGCGGCTCGTGCTGCGGGCCGGGCAGGATGTGCAATCGCTCGGCTTCGAGGCTGGCTCGACACCGCTCGACGACGAGGCCGGCCCGGTCATGCACTGCACGGGCACGGCCCGCCGGGTACCGCGCGTGGCCGAGGCGGATGCCGAGCGGCGCGCGCGCGAGGCTTGCCTCGCGACGCTGGCGGATCCCGCCGACGTATTCGCCGCGCAAGCCGCCAGCGCGGCCTGCGCGACGCTGCATGCACGTTTCGCGCGGCTCGGCATCGACTACGGCGACAGCCATCGCCTGCTGCGGCGCCTGCATCGCGACGGCGATACGTTGCTGGCCGAGCTTGCCGCGCCGCCGGGAGATCCCGCCTCGAGCTCGTACGGGCTGCATCCCGCGGTGCTCGACGCGGCCCTGCAGCCACTGCTGAGCCTGCTCGACGACGAGTTCGGCGAGGACACGCCGGTGGTGCCCTACCGGATCGATCGTGTCGAATTCCATGCCGCCACCGGCGGCGCGATGCGGGCGTGCCTGCGCCGACGCCGGCCTGTCGAGGCCGACGGCGGCGAGGCGGTCGGGGGTGCCCGCTTCGACGTCGAGCTCTGCGATGCGCGCGGTGCGCTGTGCGTGGCCCTGCGCGGCGTGGCGGTGGCGGCCTGGCAGCATCGCGACGAAGCGGTGCGGCTCGAGCCGGTCTGGCACGCCGCGCCGCTCGACGCCGGCGAACGGTCGGCGGCGGGTGTCGCGCGGCGCCTGGTGTGGTGGCTTGACGAGGCGGCGGCAACGGCCGCGGCCGGACGGGCCCGGCAAGCCGTCGAGGTCGTGCAATCCGGCGCGGCGACACATCATGCAACGGCCGCGCGCGCGGCGAGCCTGTCCGCGGACGACCCGGCGGCCCTGCCGGCCTGGTTCGAGGCCCACGCGCTGGCCCTGTTCGAGCAGCTTCGCGAACGCATGGCGTCAACCGAGCGCCAGGCCACGCTGGTGCAGATCGTGGTGCCGACGCACGGGCCCGGCGCGATGCTGGCCGCGCTCGGCGCGCTGCTCGATACCGCGTATCTCGAGAATCCGCTGCTGCGCGGGCAGGTGATCGCCTTCGATGCGCTCGACACACTCGATGCCGCCGCGCTCGACGCGGTGCTGGAGCGCGAGGCCTGCCATCCCGCCGATACCCGGGTCCGCTACCTGAACGGCGAACGGCAGGTGGCGAGCCTGGCGGTGACGCATGCGTCGCGCGGCGGCGAGGCACGGCCCTTGCCGTGGCGGCAGGGCGGTGTCTATCTGATCACCGGTGCCGGCGGCGGCCTCGCCCGGGCGCTGGCCGAACGGATCGCGGACCGGCTCGCGGGCGCGGCGCCGTGCGCGACGCTGGTGTTGACCGGGCGCTCGGCGGCCGGCGGCGAGGTTCTCGCCGCGATCGAGCGGATCCGGGCGCAAGGCGTGGCGGCCGAGTATCGCGTGCTCGACGTCACCGATCGCGCGGCGGTCGAGCGGATGGTGGCGGCGATCGTCGACGAGTTCGGTGCCCTGCACGGCGTGATGCATTGCGCCGGGCTGCTGCGCGACGGCTACCTGCTGCGCAAGCGCGCCGGCGAGTTCGAGCAGGTGCTGGCGCCCAAGGTGCGCGGCGCCGTGAACCTCGATCTCGCCACGCGCGGCCTGGCCAGCCTCGACTGCTTCGTGCTGTTCTCGTCGGGCGCCGGTGTGGTCGGCAATCCCGGCCAGGGCGATTACGCGGTCGCGAATGCCTTCATGGACGCGTTCGCCGCGCATCGTGCCGCGCTTGGCGCGGCGCGTGCCGGCCTGAGCCTGTCGATCGCCTGGCCGATCTGGCAGACAGGCGGCATGCGCATCGACCGACAGACCGAGGCGGAACTCGAGCGCCGGCTCGCCATGCGGCCGATGCCGAGCGCGGTCGGTCTGGACACGCTGGAGGCTTGCCTGGACGGCGCGAGCGCGAGCCCGATGGTGGTCTATGGCGCGCCTGCGCGGATCCAGGCGTTGGCGCGGCAGCGCTTCGCCGTGCCGGAAGCGAGCCGTGCGATGGGGGCGCCGGCCGTGGCCGATAGCCAAGGCGGCGCCGATGCCGCGCAAGACGACGGCGGCCCCGACGCCGCGGCCCGGTCGGTCGCGGTGCATGCCGCGGTGCGCGCGGCCATCGACGGCGCGCTGGCGACGGTGCTGAAGCTGCCCGAGTCGCGCTTGCGCGAGGCCGAGCATTTCGAGAGCTACGGGATCGATTCGATCAATGCGATCCGGTTGATTGCCGAACTCGAACGCAGCTTCGGGCCCTTGCCCAAGACGCTGTTCTTCGAATATCAGTTCGCCGACGAACTCGAGCGTCACCTGGTAGCCGCGCATGGCGCCACGATCGCGGCGCGGCTCTGCGCCGAGTCTGCCGCCGCGGGCTCGACGCAAGCTTCGTCGGGCGGGCCCTTCGCTGAATCGAGCGAAGCCACCGAAGCCACCGAAGCCACCGAAGCCACCGAAGCCACCGAAGCCACCGAAGCCACCGAAGCCACCGAAGCCACCGAAGCCACCGAAGCAGCGGCGGCCGGCGGCGCTACCACCCCGCGGCCGGCCTCGCCCGCGTGCGTCTGGCCGGCGCAGGGCGCCGACGAGTGCGACATCGCCGTGATCGGCATGGCCGGCAAGTATCCGCAGGCCGACGACCTCGAGCAGTACTGGGACAACCTGCGGGCCGGCCGCGATTGCATCGAGGAGGTGCCTGCGCATCGCTGGGACTGGCGTCGCTACTACGATCCGGCGCGCGGGCGCGGCTCGCACCATAGCAAGTGGGGCGGCTTCCTGTCCGATGCCGACGCATTCGATCCGCTGTTCTTCAATATCTCGCCGAAGGAAGCGACGTCGATGGATCCGAAGGAGCGCCTGTTCCTCGAACAGGTGTGGACCGCGATGGAGGATGCCGGCCTGCGTCCCGAGGACCTGCGCCACGGCGCGGGTCGCGGCACCGGCGTCTATGTCGGCCTGATGTACGAGAACTACCAGCTGCTTGCGGCGGAAGCCGCAGCGGCGGGCGGCGATGTCGGCATGGCGGGCGGCAGCTACGCGAGCATCGCCAACCGCGTGTCGTTCTTCTTCGACCTGCATGGCCCGAGCCTCGCTATCGACACCATGTGCTCCAGCTCGATGGTGGCCGTGCATCTGGCCTGCCGCGACCTGCTGGCCGGCGAGATCGGCATCGCGATCGCGGGCGGCGTCAACCTGAGTCTGCATCCGAACAAGTACCGGATGCTGAGCGCGGCGCGCTTCATGTCGGCCGACGGGCGCTGCGCGAGCTTCGGCAGCGGCGGCGAGGGTTATGTGCCGGGCGAGGGCGTGGGCGCGCTGCTCCTCAAGCGCCGCGCCGATGCCGAGCGCGACGGCGACCGCATCCTCGGCCTCGTCAAGGCCAGCGCGATCAATCACGGCGGCCGCTCCAACGGCTACACGGTGCCCAACGCCGCGGCCCAGGGCAGCGTGATCTCCCGAGCGATCCGGGCCGCCGGTGTCGATGCGCGCGCCATCAACTACGTCGAGGCGCATGGCACCGGCACCGCGCTGGGCGACCCGATCGAGCTGGCCGGCCTCGCGCGCGGTTTCGCCGGCAGTGTCGCCGGGCAGGCGCATGGCTTGCCGGGAGAGCCGTGCCGGATCGGCTCGGTGAAATCGAACATCGGCCATTGCGAGGGCGCGGCGGGGGTTGCCGCGCTGACCAAGGTGCTGCTGCAGCTGCGGCACGGCGAACTGGTGCCCTCGCTCCATTCGCACGAGTTGAATCCGGATCTGCCGCTGGCCGGCACGCGCTGGGTCGTGAACCAGTCGCTGTGCGACTGGCCGCGGGTGGTGGTCGACGGCGTGGCGCTGCCGCGCACGGCGGGCGTGTCCTCGTTCGGCGCGGGCGGCACCAATGCGCATGTGATCGTTTCGGAGTACCCAGAAAGCGATGCCGCCGAGCCGGAAGCTGCGCCGGGCGAGCCGGCCGGCGTGCCCGTGGTGGTGCCGCTCTCGGCGCGCAATGCCGAGCGGCTCGCGGCCTATGCCGAGCGGCTGCATGCCTTCGTGGTCGCGCCGCGACGCGGGCAGGCCGGGCCGCCGCGCCTTGCCGATCTGGCCTGCACCTTCCAGCGCGGCCGCATCGAGATGCCCGAGCGCCTCGCGATCGTCGCGCATTCGCTGGCCGACCTCGAGCAGGCGCTGGCCGCCTTCGTGGCGGGTGCCCGCACCGGCCACGGCATTCATGCCGGCCGCGCCGATGCCGCCCTGCGCGAGGCGACGCCGCGCACCGCGGCGCCAGCCGCGAGTGGGCCCGCCGATGCCGAGGAGGCCAACCGGCTCGCCGCGCGCTGGGTGGCGGGCGAGCCGGTGGACTGGCCGTCGTGGGCGACCGGCCCGTCGGCTCGCCGGATCTCGGCGCCGACCTATCCGTTCGCACGCGGCCGTTACTGGGTCGGTGCCCGGGCCGGTGCCGGGGCCAATGCCGGGGTCGACGCGACGGCCGGCCGCAAGACCGGCGCCGTGCGGCTCGCGGCGGTCGCCGCCGCCGCTGTCGTACCGCACGCGGCCTCCGTCGCTCGTGCGTCATCCGAATCAGAGGGAACCGTGAAACAGGCAGAGCACACGACACCGCGCGCACCGCGCATCAGCTTGACGCCGCTGTCCGAGTTCAATACAACGTCAACCGCGCCTGCGTCCGCAGCTACGCCTGCGCTCGTCGCGGCTTCGGCCGAGCGGCTCGCGCCGGCATCGACCTCGGCATCGACTTCGGCGCGGGAGGCCGCCACGCAGGCATCGCTGCTGGCCGAGCTGCGCGGCAGCCTTGCCGGCGCCTTGTTCGTCGGGATCGAGGAGCTCGATATCCGGCGGCCGTTCGCGGAGCTGGGCCTCGATTCGATCGTCGGCGTGGAGTGGATTCGCGAGGTGAAGCAGCGCTACGGCGTGGCGATCCGCAGCACCGACGTGTACGAGTACCCGAGCCTGGCCGAATTCGCCGGACTGCTGGAGCGGCTGCTGCGCGAATCGGCTCGGCAGCCGGCGGCCGGGCAGCTTGCCGGGGCGGTGCCCGAATTGCCGGCCGCGGCCGCCGTCGAGGCCATGCCCGACACGGCACGCGCGCCGCGCGATGCGGCGCGTCTCGAGCGGATCGTGCGCGAACTCGCGCGCAGCCTCGCCGATGCGTTGTTCGTCGAGCTGGCCGAGATCGATGCCGAGCGCCCGTTCGTGCAGATCGGCATGGATTCGATCGTCGGCGTCGAGTGGATCAAGGGCATCAACCAGCGCTACGGCGTGGCGCTGAAGGCGATGGATGTGTATGACCATCCGAACGTCACCAGCATCGCGCGGCTCGTCGAGGCGCAGCTCGACGCGGATTCGCCGACGCGGGACGCGACGGCCGCCGTCGCGGCGCCCGTGGTCGAACCCGCCGTCGCTGCCGCCGCACCGTCCGTCGCGTCGCCCATCGCCCCGTCCGTCGAGCCCGCGGCCGTCGAGCCCGCGGCCGTCGCCGCCGGCCCGACCTCGACCTCGCCAGCCTCGTCGGTGCCCGAGCGCATCGCGATCGTCGGCATGTCGGGGCGCTACCCCGGCGCACCCGATCTCGACACGTTCTGGGACAAGCTCGCGGCCGGTCACGACGCGATCACCGAGGTGCCGCCGAGCCGCTGGCCGACCGAGGCGTTCTACGATCCGGAGCCGGGCCGCGAGGGCAAGGTCTATTGCAAGTGGATCGGCCTGCTGGACGACGTCGATCGCTTCGATCCGGATTTCTTCCGTATTTCGCCGGCCGAGGCCGAGGAGATGGACCCGCAGCACCGCCTGTTCCTGCAGGAGGGATACCGGGCGATCGAGCGGATGGGCTGCGCGCCGGGCTCCCTGTCGCGCCAGCGCTGCGGCGTCTATCTCGGCGTGATGAACCACGAATACGGCGAGCTCGCGATGCGCCACCGGGGCGCGGCCTCGGGCATCGGCAGCAGCTACGCGATCGGCGCGGCGCGCCTGGCCTACTACCTGAACCTGAAAGGGCCGGCGATCCCGGTCGACACCGCCTGCTCGTCGGCACTCGTCGCGACCCACCTGGCCTGCCAGGCACTGCGCAACGGCGAGATCGACCTCGCGCTGGTGGGCGGCGTGACGGTCTACCTGACGCCCGAGTCGTACATCGCGATGTGCGCGGCCGGCATGCTCTCGCCCGAGGGACGCTGCAAGACCTTCGACGACGCCGCCGACGGCTTCGTGCCCGGCGAGGGCGTGGGCGCGCTGGTGCTCAAGCGGCTGGCCGACGCCGAGCGCGACGGCGACCCGATCCTCGGCGTGATCGTCGGCTCGGGCCTGAACCAGGACGGTCGCACCAACGGCATCACCGCGCCGAGCGGCAGCAGCCAGACCGAGTTGCTGCGCGAGGTCTACCGGCGCCACGCGATCGACCCCGGCAGCATCGGCTATGTCGAGGCGCATGGCACCGGTACCCGGCTCGGCGATCCGATCGAGCTGACCGCGCTGTCGACGGCCTTCGGCGACTACACCGACCGGCGCGGCTTCTGCGCGCTGGGCTCGGTGAAGAGCAACATCGGCCATACCTCGGCCGCGGCCGGCGTGGCGAGCCTGCAGAAGGTGCTGCTGTGCCTCGCGCATGGCGAGCTGGTGCCCACCCTGAACTACGCCACGCCGAACCGCCATTTCGATTTCGATGCCTCGCCGTTCTACGTGAACACCGACCGGCGAGACTGGCCGGCCCAGGGCGACGCGCCGCGCAGGGCGGCCGTCAGCTCGTTCGGCTTCAGCGGCACCAACGCCCATGTGGTGATCGAGGAGTACCGGCCGGCCGCCGCGCTCGCGCCCCGGCCCGCCGAGGCTTCGACGGGCGGCGCGGCGCGGCGCGTGCTGGTGCCGCTCTCGGCGCGCCATCCCGAGCGGCTGCGCGACTATGCGCGCAGCCTGGCCGACTGGCTCGCGGCGCCGCTCGCGAGCGGCATGCCGGCGCGGCGTATCGACGATCTCGCCCGCACCATGCAGCTCGGCCGCGATGCGATGGCCGAGCGCGTCGCCTTCGTCGCCAGCAGCCGCGAGGAGCTGGAGCGGCAGCTGCGTCACTACGCTAGGACCGGCGAGCCGATCGAGGGCGTGCATGCCGGTCGTGCAGCGCCGGATTCGCTGGCCTCGGGCGTGCTCGCCCTCGACGAGGAATTCGGCGCGGCGATCGAGGGCTGGCTTCGCAAGGGCAAGCACGAGCAGCTGGCCAAGCTGTGGGCGGGCGGCCTCGATCTCGATTGGGCGCGCCTGTACGACCAGGACTCGCCCGCCACCCTGCCGCGACGGATCGCGGCGCCGACCTACCCGTTTGCCTCGGAGCGCTACTGGATCGACGTGGCGCCCGTGCCGGCGCCGCACGGCGGCGCGGTCGATGCGGCAGACGCACCAGACGCACCAGACGCACCAGACGCGGCAGCTCCGGCAGATGACGCCACGCTCGCCTACCTGCCGGTATGGGAGGAGATCGCGACGCCGGCGGCCGGCACGCCGCAAGCGCGCGCGGGCAGCGTGCTGATCGTGCATCGCGGCGCCTCCTGGGGGCTGGTCGAGGCGCTCGAGCGCGACGCCGGCGCGGCCTGCCTGCGGCTGGACCTGTCCGGCCCGCGAGCGGCGCCGGACGGGCGCGTCTGGCGCGACGGCGCGCCCGATGCGGCACGGCTCGCGGACTGGCTCGCCGCGTTCTCGCCAGTGCGGGCGCTGTACTTCGTGGCGGGTTGCAGCGAGGCCCGCCATGACGCATCGAGCGCGTCCGGCTGGCTCGATACCGGCGCGGCCGGCCCTGCCGCCGGGCACGCGCCGGGCGACGACGAACGTGCCCTGCTGCAGGTCGCGCAGGCCTTGATGCGGACCCAGCCCGCCGATGCCGCGATCGACTGCGTGATCCTGGCGCTCGACCACCATCGGCGCGACGGCACGCCGTCGAATCCGGTCGGTGGCGGCGTGGCGGGCATCGCCTACTCGCTCGCGCAAGGCGATCACCGCCTGCGCGTGACCCACGTCGACGTGTCGCTCGCCGACCTGTGCGCGCCGCGCGACGCCGCGGCCCCGCATCCGGTGCTCGACGCGGTGTCGCGGCTGGCGCCGTCCGATCGCGGCGCGCTCGTCAGGCTGCAGGCCGGGCGTGCCTACCGGCAGGCATTCGTGCGCCTGCAAACGGCCGGCGAGCCGGCCGCGGCGGGACTCAAGCAGGGCGGTGTCTACCTGATCCTCGGCGGCGCGGGCCATGTCGGCCGCGTGCTGACGCGGCAACTGGCCGAGCGCTATCGCGCGAGCGTGATCTGGATCGGCCGCAGCGCGCCCGAATCGGCGCGCGTGGCGGAGGCTCGCGCGGCACTCGGCAGCCTCGGTGCCGGACCCGACTACCTGCAAGCCGACGTCACGGACGCGGCACAGATGCGTGCCGCGATCGCGTCGATTCGCCGGCGCCACGGCCGGATCGACGGCGCGGTGTTCTGCGGCATGGTGTTCGATGCCGACCACGGCATCGCCAGGCTGCCGGTCCAGCGCCTCGACGAGATTCTCGAGGTCAAGGCGAGCGGCAGCCGCGTGTTCCATGAGGTGCTGGCCGACCAGCCGCTCGACTTCCTCTGCTACTGCTCCTCGGCCCAGTCGTTCTCGTTTTCCGGCGCGGCGAGGCTCGGCGCCTACGCGGCGGCGACCACCGCGGGCGACGCCTGGGTGCGCTCGATCGCGAGCACGGCACGCTTCCCGGTCGGCACGATCCATTGGGGCTTCTGGGAGACCTCGCTGGCGGATTCCGCGCTCGGTTCGCGGCATCTCGCGGCGCTCTCGGACCAGCAGGGTTTTGCCTGCTTCGAGTATTTCGTCAGCCAGTGCACGCGTGGCAACCCCTTGCGCGAGTTGGTCTGCATGCGCGCCACGCCCGAGGTCGAGCGCCTGATGCCGGTCTTGCCCGGCGAACTGGCGAGGCTCGCCGAGTCGGCGGCCGTGCCCACGCGGGCCGCGCCTGGCGCGGCCGATGCCGTGGCGCGCGGCGCTGGCGCGGCGCTGGTGCCGCCGCCCGGCGCGGCGGTCGCGTCCGCGCAGATCGAGACCTGGCTCGCGCGGCTCGCCTACGCCACGCTCGGCCCGCTGCTGGCCGCGCCGCGCGCGAACCAGCCCTGGCGCGAACGCTGGTGGGACGAGACGCTGCGGCGGTTCGCGGCGCTCGGCTGGATCCGTCTGGTCGATGGCGTGCCGAAGGTGCTGGTCGAGGCCGACGCGCTCGACGCGCTGTGGCGCGACTGGGCCGGCTGGCGTGCCAACCTGCCGCCCGGCCTCGGCCGCCGCGCGCAGCTCGAGCTCGCCGAAGCCTGCCTGCGGGCGTTGCCCGAGGTGCTGGCCGGCCGGCTGCCGGCCGCCGAGCTGCTGTTTCCCGGCGGCTCGATGGCGCGCGTCGAGGGCGTGTACCGCGACAACCCGGTGGCCGACTATTTCAACGCGGTGCAGGGCGCCGCGCTGCTGGACTACCTGCGCGACCGGCTCGATGGCGCGGCCGGCGAGCGGGGCGAACCGATACGCCTGCTCGAGGTGGGCGGCGGCACGGGCGGCACGACCGCGGTCCTGCTGGCGCTGCTGCGCCCGCATGCCGCCGCGATCGGCGAATACCATTTCAGCGATCTCTCGCAGGCCTTCCTGCAGCACGCGCAGGCGCGTTTCGGCGCGCAGGCCCCATATCTCCGCACCGGCCTGCTCGATATCGAGCGGCCCCTCGAGGCGCAGTCGCTGCCGCTCGGCCGCTACGACGTGCTGATCGCCACCAACGTGCTGCATGCCACGCGCGGGGTGCGCGAGGCGGTGCGCAATGCCAAGGCGTGTTTGCGCGCGGGCGGCCTGCTGCTGATCAACGAGATCGTCGAGCCGTCGTGGTTCACGCACCTCAGCTTCGGCCTGCTGGAGGGCTGGTGGCTGCACCAGGACGCCGCGTTGCGCGAGCCGGGCAGCCCCGTGCTGGCGGCCGCGAGCTGGTGTCGCCTGCTCGCGGAGGAAGGTTTCGAGGCGATCGAGCTGCCTGCCCGCGATGCGCACGCGCTCGGCCAGCAGGTGATGGCCGCGCGCAGCGACGGCGTGATCCGCCAGCGCGTGGAGGCGCCGGCGCGGGAGCAGGGCGGGGCGCATCCCGACGCGGATCGGATCGCGCCCGCCACCGACGAGGCCGGCGGCAGGCCGGCGCCGCGCGGTACGGCAGGCGCCGGTGATGCCGCCTCGACGCGCGCCGAGGTGGTGGCGGCGATCCACCACGCGCTGAAGCAATCGCTGAAGCTGTCCGAGGCGCGGATCGTCGACCAGGTGCCGTTCCTCGACTACGGGATCGATTCGATCCTCGGTGTGCGCTTCATCGATTCGTTGAAGCAGGCACTCGACCTGCCGCTCAACACGGCGGTGCTGTTCGAGTATCCGACGGTCGAGCGGCTTGCCGGGTTCATCGTCGCGACGCATGGCGGCCGGCTGCTGGCGCGCGCCGCGGCGCCCGCGGCGGCGTCGATGCCGCCGGATGCGTCGGCGGCGGCCGCATCGGCCCTGGAACCGGCGCCGGCCTCGCGCTCGTCCTCGGCCTCGACTCCGGCCTCGATTTCGGCTGCGACCTCGGCATCGACTGCGGCATCGGCATCGGCATCTGCTTTGGCGTCGGTATCGACCTCGGCATCGTCTTCCGACATCGCCGTGATCGGCATGGCCGGGCAGTTCCCCGAGGCGCCCGACGTGGCGGCATTCGCCGCGCTGCTGGCCCGCGGCCACGACGGTGTGGCCGCCGCCACGAAAGGCATGCTCGAAGCGCGCGACGATTTCGATCACGACTTCTTCCGGCTCGGCGCCGAGGAGGCCGACGCGATGCACCCGTATCAGCGCCTGGTGCTGCAGGAATCGTGGAAGGCGCTCGAGGATGCCGGCTACAACCCGGTCGAGCTGGCCGGCAAGCGGGTCGGCGTGTTCGTCGGCGCGGAGCCGGTCGACTATCGTTCGCCTACCTTCAGCGGCGCCTCGGACGCGCTGATCGCCTCGCGCGTGTCGTACCACCTGAACCTGCGCGGGCCGGCCTACGTGATCAATACCGGCTGCTCGTCGAGCGCGGTGGCGATCCATCTCGCCTGCGAAAGCCTGCGCCGCGGCGAATCCGACCTGGTCCTGGCCTGCGGGATCTTCGCCGCCATGGGGCCGCGCATGCTCGGCACGCTCGGCCAGGCCGGGATGCTGTCGGCGGGAGGGCGCTGCCGCAGCTTCGAGGCCGATGCCGACGGCACCGCGTTCTCGGAGAGCGTGGGCATCGTGGTGCTGAAGCGGCTCGACCAGGCCTTGGCCGACGGCGATCCGCTGCACGGCATCGTCAAGGCCTCGGGCGTGAACCAGGACGGCACCAGCAACGGCATCATGGCGCCCAACGGGGTGGCGCAGGAAGAGCTGATGGTGGACGTCTACCAGCGCTTCGCGATCGACCCCGCCGACATCGACTACGTCGAGGCACACGGCACCGGCACGCTGTTCGGCGATGCCGTCGAGGCCAATGCGCTGGTGCGTGCCTTCCGCCGTTTCACCGATCGCACCGGCTACTGCACGCTCGGCACCGTGAAGACCACGATCGGCCACGGCGCGGCCGCCGCCGGTGTGGTCGCCCTGATCCGGGTGCTGCTCGCGATGCGCGATGCGCGCTTGCCGGGCATGCCGCGTCCCGCGCGCGCCAATCCGATGATCGACCTCGACGCCTCGCCGTTCCGGCTCGGCGAGCCGGCGCGCGAGTGGCGCGACGGCGCCGGCGGCCGTCCCCGCCTGGCCGCGATCAACAGCTTCGGCCACAGCGGCACCAACGTGCACCTGGTGGTGCAGGCGGCGCCGGCGCCCATGCCGGGGCGGCCGCGCGCAGTGGCCCACACGCCGCACGCGGTGCCGCTCAGCGCGATGGACGACGCTGCCCTGCGTCGCCAGGCAGCGCGGCTTGCCGCGTGGCTCGCTGCCGCGCCGACGCCGCCTGATCTGCTCGATCTGGCGCACACGCTGCGGGTGGCGCGCGAATCGATGGCGCGACGGGTCGTGCTGTGCGCGGCCAGCACGGCCGAGCTGCTCGACCGGCTGCGTGATTTCGCGGCGAGCGGGGCCGGCGTCGAACCGGGTGCCGCGCCGGGCCGGCTCGAAGGCGCGGTGAGCGAGGCCCAGGCGCGCGCGGCCGGCCTCGATGCGGCGCAGGCCGGCTGCGCGGCTCGCTGGCTGGCCGGCGAAACGCTGGCCTGGCCCGCGCTCGACGCGGCGCGGCGCGTGCACCTGCCGACCTACCCGTTTGCCGGTCGCCGCTGCGCGACGGTCGCCGGCTGGGAGCGGAGCCTGCCGGCCCGCGCCACGGCATCGGACCACTCCGCGGGGGCCGGCGATGCGCAGGCCACCGAGGCAGCGGCCGTCGTGCCGCCAGCGGCGGCGGCCGCCGCCCCGATGCCGGAAGCCGGGCCGGCCGCGTGGCTGGCCGCGCGCATCGCGGGTCGCCTGGGCCTGCCGGCCGAACGTGTCGACCGGCGCCGCAGCCTGCTCGACCTCGGGCTCTCGTCGCTCGATCTCGTGAGCCTGGCCGGCCAGTTGCGCGAGGCCACCGGCGAGGCGCTGCTGCCGAGCGTGCTGTTCGACTACCCGAGCATCGAGCGTCTGGCCGCCTACCTGAGCGTTACCTGTCCCGCCGCATTCGTCGCCCCGTCCGTCGCCGGACTCGAGGGCGCGCCCGCGGCATCCGCTGTTTCTTCCGGGGCCGTGCCCGAGGACGTGGCCGACGGCCCCGCCCCGGACGTGATGGCCCTGCTCGAACGACTCGAAGGCGGTGCGCTGAGCCTCGAGGAGACGATTTTCTTGATCGAGAACACCAAATGAACGCCATGATCAGTGAAGTGATTCGTGCCTACCGGGAAGGCAAGCTGACGACCGCCGATCTGGCCGGCGAGCTGCGCCGCGGTGCCGAGGACGGCGCCGACTGCGCGCTGTCGGAAGGGCAGCGCGGCATCTGGGCCCTGCAGGCGCTGCACGAGGATCGCGGTGCCTACAACGTGCCGCTGTGCTTCGCCGTGCGCGAGCTGCGCATGGATGCGCTGCGCCAGGCGCTGCGCGTGCTGGCCCAGCGCTATCCGTCGCTGGGCGCGGCGATCCGCGTGATCGACGGCGAGCCGCGCTGCATCCAGCCGGCGGTCGCGACGCTCGAGCCGGTGGTCTCGACGCTGGCCGAGGCGCTCGGCGCCGAAGCCGCCGCAGCCGACGAGGCCGCGATCCTGGCCTGGCTGAATCGGCAGGCGCGCGAGCCGTTCGCGCTGGAAGACGGCCCGCTGTGCCGCGTGCAGGTGCTCGAGCTGGACGGCTGGCGGTCGGCGCGGCCGGCCGGCGAGGGCCGTTTCGACGCGACCTGGACCATCGTCGCCCTGCATGTGCATCATCTGGTGCTCGACGGGCAGTCGCTGCTGCTGCTGGTCGGCACGCTGTTCGACACCTACCACGCCCTGGTCGGCGGCACGCGGCCGGCACCCGGCCGCGCGCTGGCCGCGTCCGAGGCTTTCGCCGATTTCGTGGCCGAGGAGCGCGCGCTGCTGGCCGGCGAGGAAGGCGCGCGCCGCCTCGCCTACTGGCGCCGGCAACTCGAGGGACTGCCGGCGGCCCTGGCGCTGCCGTCGATGCCGAACCCGGGCGCCGCCGAGCCCGGCCCCGGCGTGCATGCCTTGTCGCTGGACGCGGCCCGGGCGGCGCGCGTCGCCGCGTTCGCGGCGCAGCGCAATCTGTCCGCATCCGCCTTGTTCCTCGGGCTCTTCACGCTGCTGCTGCATCGCCATACCGGCGAGCCCGACATCGTGGTCGGCATGCCGGTCGATGCGCGCCCACCGGGACGCTATCGCGACACGCTCGGCTTGTTCATCAACATGCTGCCGCTGCGCACGCGCCTGGCCGGCGAGGAATCCATGGCGACCCTGCTCGAGCGGGTGCAGCGCCAGCTGGTCGACGCGATCGCGATGCAGTATCCGTTCGGCGCGCTGGTGCGCGAACTCGGCCTGCAGGGCGCGCGGGACAGTGCGCCGCTCTACCGGATCGCCTTCATGTACCAGGACTTCCTGGGCGGCCTGAAGGTGGGCGAGGGGGTCGAGCCGATCGGCGAGATCCGCCAGGCCGGCGAGTACGAGCTGGTGCTGGAAGTGGTGGAGGCCGGCCCGGCCGGCTACACGCTCAACTGGAAATACGATGGCGCGCGGCATGGCGCGCCGGCCGTGCAGGCCATGGCGCGCCACTACCTGGCCCTGCTCGATGCCCTGCTCGCCGATGCCTCGGCGCGGCTGGCCGATTGCCCGATGCTGCCGCCCGACGAGGTGGCCTGGCTGCTCGCGCGTGGGCAGGGCCCGCAAGGCCGCTTGCCGGCCGAGCGCCACGTGCACGAATGGATCGATGCCCGCGCGGCGCGCGCGCCGCGGGCGATCGCGCTGTCCTGCGGCGATCGTTCGCTCGACTATGCGCGGCTGGTGCGCGACAGCGACGCGCTCGCCGCGCGCTTGCGCCGGCACGGAATCGGCGCGGGCCAGGCGGTCGCGGTGCGGCTCGAGCGCTCGATCGAACTGGTGGTGAGCCTGCTGGCGGTGTGGAAGACCGGCGCGGCCTACGTACCGCTCGACCCGACCTATCCCGACGACTGGACCGAGGCGATCCTGCGCGATTGCCGGCCCGCGGCGCTGCTGACCCAGGCTGCCCTGGCGGCCGGCACCGAGGCGCTGATGCGGCGTGTGGCGGGCGCGGCCGACGATGCCGGGCAGGCGGCGAGCATGGGCGGGGCGCAAGCCGCCGGCCCGGTCGCCATCGTGATCGACGCGCCGGAGCATGACGCGGCCGCCGCGCCGCGGATCGCGAGCCGGGACGGCGCCGGGCTGCCCCCGGGGCTGGCCTACCTGATCTACACCTCGGGCAGCACCGGCACTCCGAAGGGGGTGATGGTCACGCATGCCGCGCTGCTCAACTTCCTCGCCTCGATGGCGCGCCGCCCCGGCCTCGACGAGCACGACACGCTGCTGGCCGTCACCACCTGCTGCTTCGATATCTCGATCCTCGAGCTGTTCCTGCCGCTGGTATGCGGCGCGCGCTGCGTGATCTGCGACAGCGCCACGGCACGCGACGGCGCGCGTCTGCGCGAACTCGTCGACAGCTCGGGCGCGACCGTGATGCAGGCCACGCCCTCGAGCTGGGCGATGCTTTGCCACGCCGGCTGGTCGAACCCGCGTCGCCTGCGCGTGCTGTGCGGCGGCGAGCCGCTGCCCGACACGCTCAAGACGCAGTTGCTGGCCTTCGGCGGCGAGGTCTGGAACCTGTACGGGCCGACCGAGACCACCATCTGGTCGATGCTCGCGCCGGTGACGGCGGAGCGCGCCACCTCGATCGGCACGCCGATCGACAACACGCGGGTGCGGATCGTCGACGCCTACGGCAACCTGCAGCCAATCGGCGTGCCGGGCGAGCTGTGCATCGCTGGCGCCGGCCTGGCCGCCGGCTACCTGAATCGTCCCGCCGAAACCGCGGCGCGATTCGTCGACGGCTGGCCGCGCGCCCTGGCGGGCGGCGAGCGCTGCTACCGGACCGGCGATCTGGCGCGCTGGCGCGAGGACGGCGAGATCGAGCATCTCGGCCGGATCGATTTCCAGGTGAAGATCCGCGGCCATCGCATCGAGATCGAGGACGTCGAGCGGCATCTCGCCCGGCATCCGGCGATCGGCGCGGCGGCGGTGGTGGCGCGGCGCCAGGCCGGCGGCGACCAGCTGGTCGCCTATCACGTGCCGCGCGATGCCGACGGCGCGCATGACGTGCCCGGCGCGGCCGAGCTGCGCGAGTACCTGGCCGCGAGACTGCCCGACTACATGATTCCCGCGCTGTTCCAGCCGATCGACGCGCTGCCGGTGACGCACAACGGCAAGCTCGATCGCAAGGCGCTCGCCGGGCGCGGCGTGCGGCTGCGGGTGGCCGCCGCAGGCCAGACGCCCGCGGCGGGCGGCGGCGCGTCGGACCGGCGCGCCGAGGTCGCCCGCATCGAGGCGCGCCTGCTGACGATCTGCCGCGACGTGCTGGGGGTCGACGACATCGCCCGCGACGACGGCTTCTTCGAGGCCGGCGGCAACTCGCTGTCGGTCGCGCTGATGGCCGCGCGGGTGGGGGCCGAGTTCGGCATCGCGGCGCCCGGCGCGGGCGCCTTCTTCCGCTACCCGAACGTGGCCGCGCTGGCGGCGCACCTGGCCGAGCGGCTGCGCCGGCAGGACGATGGCGAGGGCGGCGCCGCCGCCGACGAAGACGCCGACGGACGCGCCCACGGGGGCGCCGGCGCGGCACGCGCTGCCGGTGCGCGGCGGGCCGGCGCCGAAGGCGAGGCACGCGACGAACTGGACGACGCGATCGCGATCATCGGTATTTCGTGCCAGTTTCCCGGCGCGATCGATCACCGCGCGTTCTGGCGCAACCTGCGCGAGGGCAGGTCGGGCGCGCGTTTCTATTCGGACCAGGAGCTGCGCGAGGCCGGCGTGCCCGATGCGCTGATCCGCAACCGGCATTACGTGCCGATGCAGCAGACCATCGAGGGCAAGGACCTGTTCGACCGGAGTTTCTTCCGGCTGACCACCAAGGACGCGCAACTGATGGACCCGCAGTTCCGCCTGCTGCTGCAGCATGCCTGGAAGGTCATCGAGGATGCCGGCTACACGCGCGACCAGCTCGCCGATGCGGGCGTCTACATGTCGGCGTCGAACAGCTACTACCAGGCCATGCTGCGCGCGGCCGGCAACATCGACGCCTCCGACGAGTACCAGGCCTGGCTGCTTGCCCAGGGCGGCACGATCCCGACGCGGATCTCGTACGAGCTGGGCCTGACCGGCCCGAGCCTGTTCGTCCACTCGAACTGCTCGTCGGGGCTGGTGTCGCTGTCGGTGGCGGCGAAATCCCTGCTGCAGGGCGAGAGCCGCTACGCGCTGGTGGGGGCGGCGACGGTGCTGCCCGAGGCCGGCATCGGCTACCTGCACCAACCCGGGCTCAACCTGTCCAGCGACGGGCGCTGCCGGACCTTCGACGAGGACGCCGACGGCCTCACGTCCGGCGAGGGCGTGGCGGTGCTGCTCGTCAAGCGCGCGCGCGAGGCGATCGAGGACGGCGACGCGGTGTACGCGGTGCTGCGCGGCATCGCGGTCAACAACGACGGCGCCGACAAGGTCGGCTTCTACGCGCCGAGCGTGGGCGGCCAGTCCGAGGTGATCCGCAAGGTACTTGACGCGACCGGCATCCATCCCGAGACGATCGGCTATGTGGAGGCGCACGGCACCGGCACGCGGCTCGGCGATCCGGTGGAGGTGGCGGCATTGACCGAGGCCTACCGGCGTCACACCAGCCGCACCGGGTTCTGCGCGATCGGCTCGGTCAAGCCGAACATCGGCCATCTCGACACGGTGGCCGGGCTCTCGGGCTGCATCAAGGTGGCCCTGAGCCTGCGGCACGGCGAGATCCCGCCGTCGATCCACTATCGCAAGCCGAACCGCGAGATCGACTTCGAGCGCTCGCCGTTTCGCGTGGTCGATCGGCTCACGCCCTGGCCCGCCGTCGCGTCGGGACTGCCGCGGCGCGCCGCGCTCAGTTCGTTCGGCATCGGCGGCACCAACGTGCATCTGATACTCGAGGCTCGTGAGCCGGCCGGGCAGCGAGCGAGCGACACCGTGAGCGCCGCCGCGTCGCGCCTGGTCGTGTTGTCGGCGCGCGGCGAGGAGCGCCTGCGTGCCCAGGCGGCCCAGTTGCTGGCCTTCCTCGAGCAGGAGGCCGGCGCGCTGCCCGACTTCGACGCGCTCGCGCATACGCTGCAGACGGGACGCGAGGCGATGCGCCACCGGCTGGCCCTGGTGGTGGACGGCCACGACGCGCTGGCCGCGGCGCTCGCCGGCTTCCTGCGCGGCACGCCCGACGCGGCGAGCTGCTTCGCCGGCGAGAGCGGGCAGGACGCGACGCTGTCGGCGCTGTTCGACGACGACGCGGCCGGGCACGCCCTGGTGGCCGCCTGGTGCGCCGAGGGCAAGCTCGCCAAGGTGGCGGCGCTGTGGGCGAACGGCGCGCGGATCGACTGGCGCCGGCTCTACGCGGGCCGCGCGCCGCGGCGCGTGAGCCTGCCGACCTATCCGTTCGCCCCCGAGGCCTGCCCGGCCGCGCCGCGTCGCGAACCACGGTCGCGGCCGGCCGGGCATGACGGCCGGGACGAGCCGCGTCGCGAGGCTGCGCCCGACGCGCCGCGCCTGCACCCGTTGATGCACGAGGAGCACGTCGACGGCGCGCTCACGCGTTTCACCGCGACCTATTCGGGCGAGGAATTCTTCCTGACCGACCACTTGATCCGCGGCAAGCGGATCCTGCCCGGCGTCGCCTATCTGGAGATGGCGCGTCTGGCGGCCGTGCGAAGCCAGGGCGAGGGCGCCGTGAGCCTGCACGACGTGGTCTGGATGGCGCCGATCGTGGTCGACGCGCCGTGCCGGGTCGAATTGCGCCTGGACGGCGCGCAGGCGACCGGCAGCACCGGTGACGCCGCGCGCGTGATGCGCTTCGCGGTGGCTTCCGGCGCCGGCGAGGCGGGCCGCACCAACAGCCAGGGGACGATTCGCGTGGTTCCGGGTGCGTTCGAGGCGGTGGCGGCGATCGATCTCGCGGCGCTGCTGGCGCGCTGCCCGCGCGAGATCCCGGCGCAGCGCTTCTACCATTTCCTCGACAGCGGCGGCGGCCAGTACGGGCCCAGCTTCCGCAGCGTGACGGCCTTGCACCTGGGCGAGCGCGAGGTGCTGGCGCGGCTCGCGCTGCCGGCCTCGGCCGGTGCCCCCGAAGCCTTCGTGCTGCATCCGAGCATGATGGACGCGGCGTTTCAGATCGCCGACAGCCTGGTCCTGCAGCCGCGCGCGAACGGCGGTTGCCTGCCGTTCTTCGTCAAGTCGCTGGAGATGCGGCGCCGGCCCGGCCGCGAGGCCTGGGTCCATGTCCGCCTGGCCGGCGGCGACGGCAGGGTGGCCCGCTACGACATCGACCTGATCGATCCGGACGGCACCGTCTGCGTGTCGATGCGCGAGTTCAGCGCGCGGGCCGAGGCGGCCGACGGCGCGAGCGAGCCCAATCGCTACCGGGCCGCCGTCTGGCAGCCCGGCGAACCGCGCGACGAGCGCGAGGCGGATGCCGGCGCCATGGTTGCCGGCCGCCATCGCGGCGAGCGTGACGCGCCGCGGGTGGCGGTGCTGGAGGCCGCGCCGCGGCTGAGCGACGAACTGCGCCGGCTCGGCATCGACGCGAGCTGGCTGCCCGAAGGCGACGACGCGCGGCACCGGCCTGCGCTGCGCGATCTCGCGCGCGACCAGGCCGCGACGCAAGCCGAGGGCCGGCCGCGCGATCTGCTGGTGCTGGCCGATGCGCGGCAGGCGCCGGCCGACGACACGCTGGCGGATTGGCTCGGCCATGACGCGGCGGCCACCGGCCGCCGCGCCCTGGTGTTGGTGGCGGGGCTGGCCGAGGCGAGCGCGGAGCGCGTCGCGGCGCTCGTCGAGCGCGAGCGGCATGGGCATGCCGCCGAGGTGCGCCACGAGGCCGACGGCACGCGCCGGGTGCGTGGCTGGATCGACGCGGCGGTGCCGCGTTGGCTGCTGGAGACCGACGCCCTGCGTCCCGGCGGTTGTTACTGGATCGCCGGCGCGAACGGCGCGCTCGGCGCCAGCCTGGCCTGTCATCTGCTCACGGTCGAACGCGTGACCGTGGTGCTGAGCGATGCCCAACCGCCCGAGCCGGCGATCGTCGAGGCGATCGAGCGCCATCGCGGCGAGGGCGCGCGGCTGGTGTGCCTGACCGGCGATGCCGGGCGCGATGCCGCGGACCTGGCGGCACGGATCCGCGATCGCCATGGCCGGATCGATGGCGTATTGCACTGCGCGCACGACCCGGCAGGCGCGTCCTCGCGCGATACGCTGGCGGCGCTGGCCGCCATCGACGCGGCAACGCGCGCCGATGCGCTCGATTTCCTTGCCGCCTGCGCGGCGCCGATCGGGGCCAGCGTGGGCGAAACGCGCGTCGACGACGACGCGTGCGGGGAACACCGTGTCGGGCTCGTGGCTCGCTTCGTCGACGCGCGCCAGGCGCGCGTGCAGGCGGGCATCGGCTTCGGGCGCACGGTGTCGGTCACCGCCGGGGCGCCGCTGCCGTGGCCCGGCCGGACGCCCCTGCTGCGCGCCGGCGGCATCGCCAGCCAGCCGGCGCTGGCGGTGGTGCAGGCGCTGTATCACGCGCTCGGCTCGGAGCAGGTCGCGCTGGCGGTCGACTGGCACCGCCCTGGCGTCGCCGCCGCTGCTGTCTTGCCGGGTGCTTCGTCGGCTGCTTCGTCGATCGTATCGTCGATGGTCTCGCCGGCCACCGCGCCCGCGCCGCAGGCCATGCCGGCCGCCGGGCCGCTGCCCGCCTCGAAGCCGGCACCGGCCCGGCAGGCGGATCCGGATCGGATCGCGGCCTGCTTGAAGGACGTGATCGCCGAGGTGATCCGCTCCGCGGCGGACGAGATCGACGCGAGCCAGCCGTTCGGCGACTACGGGCTGGATTCGTTGTCGCTGACTTTGGTGAGCAACCGGCTCAACGAGCGCTATGGGCTGGACGCGTCGCCGACCGGCGCGCTGAATCCCACGCTGTTCTTCGAGCATGGCTCGGTGCAGCGGATGGCCGCGTATCTCGCGGCCCATCATGCCGCCTGCTTCGCGGCCGCCGAGACCGACCAGGCCGCCGAGGTGCTTGCGCCGGCCGTCGAGGCCGTGCTGCCCGGCACGGATGACGGCCAGGCTGGCCTCCATCACGATATCGAGGCGCGGGCCTGGCCCGCGCGGCGCGATGCGTCGCCGCCGGCGGCCGGGCACGGTGCACCGGAACGCGACGGCGGTGCCGCCACTCCCGCCGGCGACGGGTCGCCGCCCGCGAGCGCGGCACGCCGGCTCGCCGATGCCGGGACCGTCGACGCCGACGCCGACGCGGTCGCCATCATCGGCATCAGCGGCCGTTTCCCCGGCGCGCGCGATGTCGCCGAGTTCGAGCGCAACCTGTTCGAAGGCCGCGACTGCGTCGGCGAGATTCCCGCCGAGCGCTGGAACTGGCGCGACTATCTCGACGATCCGCAGCAACAGGGCGACAAGACCAGCAGCAAGTGGGGCGGCTTCATCGACGGCATCGCGGAATTCGATCCGCTGTTCTTCAACCTGTCGCCGAAGGAAGCCTACCTGCTCGATCCGGCGCACCGGCTGCTGCTGATGCATGCGTGGTGGGCCATCGAGGACGCCGGCTACAACCCGGTCGCGCTGGCCGGCAGCCGCACCGCGCTGTTCGCGGGCGTCGCGCAGAGCGGCTATGCCGATCTGCGTCGCGAGGCCGGCGAGGGCATCGAGGGCAATTCGTTCCTCGGCGTGGTGCCGTCGATCGCGCTGAACCGGATCAGCCATTTTCTCGACCTGCACGGGCCCAGCGAGCCGGTCGAGACGGCCTGTTCGTCCTCGCTGGTGGCGATGCATCGCGCGGTGGTCAGCCTGCGTTGCGGCGATGCCGACCTGGCGCTGGTGGGCGGCGTGCAGACGATTCTTTCGCCGCATGCGCATATCGGCTTCGGCAAGGCGGGCATGCTCGCCGGCGACGGCCGCTGCAAGACCTTCTCGGATCGCGCCGACGGTTTCGTGCGCGGCGAAGGCATCGGCATGCTGTTCCTGAAGCGCCTGGCCGATGCGCGGCGCGACGGCGATCCCGTCTACGGCGTGATTCGCGGCAGCGCCGTCAATCACGACGGCCGCTCGAACTCGCTGACCGCGCCGAATCCGGCCGCGCAGCGCGACGTGATCGTGGAGGCGCACGAGCGGGCCGGCAGCGATCCGCGCCGCGTCGGCTACATCGAGGCGCACGGCACCGGCACCAAGCTCGGCGACCCGATCGAGATCAACGCCCTGAACCAGGCCTTCGACGCGTTGTTGCGCGCCCAGGGCGAGCCGGGGGCGAGCTTCGTGCCCGGCGCCTGCGCGATCGGTTCGGTGAAAAGCAACGTGGGCCACCTGGAGCTGGCGGCCGGCGTGTCGGGGGTCATCAAGGTCCTGCTGCAGATGGCGCGCGGGCAATGGGTCAAGAGCCTGCATTGCGAGACCCTCAATCCCTATATCCAGTTCGACGGCGGGCCGTTCCGCGTGGTGGGCGCCAACGCGGCCTGGCCGCGGCCGCTCGACCGGCATGGCCGCGAGCTGCCGCGCCGCGCCGGCGTCAGTTCGTTCGGGATCGGCGGCGTGAACGCGCACGTGGTGATCGAGGAGTATCGCGAGGACGGCGTGCGTGACGCCGCCGAGGACGGTCGGCCGGCGGCGGTGCTGCTGTCCGCGCGCGACCCCGAGCGGCTGATCGAGCAGGTGCGCACGCTGCTGGCCTTCCTGCGCGCCGCGCCCGCGCGGCCGAGGCTCGCGGACCTGGCCTACACGCTGCAGGTCGGCCGCGAGCCGATGCGCGAGCGGCTCGGCTTCGTGGTCGGCTCGCTGGCCGAGCTGGAAGCGCGGCTGGCGGCCTGCGTCGACGGCATACCGGATGCGCCGGGCGTCTATCGCGGCAGCGTGCGGCCGGCGCGAGGCGCGCGCCCGCCCGAGGCCGACGGTCTCGAGCGGCTGGTCGGCATCTGGCTGGCCGGGCACAAGCACGAGGCCCTGCTCGGTGCCTGGATCAAGGGAACCCGCATCGACTGGGCGCAGCTGCATCCGGCCGGGTCGCCGGCCGCGCCGCGCCGCGTGCATCTGCCCGGCTACCCGTTCGCCCGCGAGCATTACTGGATTTCGGAGACCGCGGCGGCATCGCCGGTGTCGCCCGCCTCGAGGCCGGTGGGCGCGGCGCCCGCGCCGCATCCGTTGCGACGCGACGCGGGGCACGCCGGCCGCTTCGTGCTGGAACTCGACGGCGGCGAGGCCTTCCTCGCCGACCATCGCGTCAACGGCCATCGCATGCTGCCCGGCGTGATGCACCTGGAGATCGCTCGCGAGGCGGCTCGCCTGAGCTTCGGCCTGGGCGACGCGATCCGCATCCGCAATCTCGGCTGGGTGCGGCCGGTGGTGGCCGGCGACGGCCCGCTGCGCCTGTCCATCGAACTGGACCGCAGCGATGCGCCCGAGACGGCGTGGCGCATTTGCGGCCAGGATCGGCTCGGCGAGCGCGTGATCCACAGCGAGGGCGCGGTCGGCCGCGCCGCGCTTGCCGAGGCTGACCGCCGGCTCGACCTCGATGCCCTGCGCGCCAGCTTCGCGGCGGCCGAGGCGGTCGATCCGGCTGTCTGGTACGAGGGTTTCGCCCGGGCCGGCATCGATTACGGCCCCAGCCATCGCGGCCTCGAACGCTGCCTGGTCGGTCCCGCCGGCGTGCTGGCGCGGGTACGCCTGCCCGAGGCCGAGCGTGCCGCCGCGCGGCCGTTCGTGCTGCATCCCGGCTTGCTGGATGCGGTGCTGCAGGCCGCGATCGGCCTGCGCGGCACGGCCCGGGCGGACGAAGTGCCGCGCGGTACGCCCTACCTGCCGTTCGCGCTCGACACCGTGGATATCCTCGGTGCCTGCGACGAGGCGGCATGGGCCTGGCTGCGTCCGTCCGCGGCACGCGGCGACGCGGCGAAGGCCGCCTCGCAGTGCATCGACATCGACGTCTGCGACGATGCCGGGCGCATCCTGGTCAGGCTGCGCGGCCTGAGCTCGCGCCCGCTCGCACGCCGTCCGGCGGCGGACACGGCGCAGGCGTGCGCGGCGCCCATCGCGGCCCGGGCCCCGTCGGCCGAGCTGCCGGATACTGCGCCGGCCGCGATCATCTCGGCCGACGCCGAGCTCGGCTTGCTGGCGCGCGCCGCGACCTGGAGCGAGCCGGCCGATGCGCAGCGGCTGGTCGAGGCGGCCAACCGGCCGGCGCCGGGCACGCGCCTGTTCGTGCTCGGCGGCACCGAGGCCGAGCGGCAGGCGATCGCGGCGGCCCATGCCGCCTGCGAGTTCGCTCCCGGCGAGGACGCCGGCGATGGCCGTGCCGCGCTCGACGCGCTGCGCCGCCGGCTCGACGACGGCACGGCGCTCGCGCACCTGATCTGGATCGCGCCGCCGGAGCCGGCCGCCGCGCGCGGCGACGCGCTGGTGGCCGCGCAAGGGCACGGCGTGCTGCAGCTGTTCCGTATCGTCAAGCTGCTGCTCGCGGCCGGTTATGGCGCGAAGTCGCTCGACTGGACCGTCGTCACGCGCGAGACGCATGCCACCAGCGGCGCCGACCTCCCTCGGCCTGCCCACGCCGGCGTGCACGGCCTGGTCGGATCGATGGCCAAGGAATACCGCAACTGGCGCGTGCGCGTGCTCGACATGCCCGCCGCCGAGGACTGGCCGGTCGAGGCGATGCTGTCGGCGCGCTTCGATCCGGACGGCAATGCGCTGGCCTACCGGCACCATCGCTGGCTGGCCCGCGAGCTGGTGGCGATCGACCTGCCCGAGCCGCGCGCCTGCGCGATGAAGACCGGCGGCGTCTACGTGGTGATCGGCGGCGCGGGCGGGATCGGCGAGGTGTGGAGCCGCTGGATGATGGCGCGCTATCGCGCCCGCATCGTCTGGATCGGCCGGCGCGAGGAGGACGCGTCGATGCGCGCCCGTCGCGAGCGGCTAGCGTGCTTCGGCACGCCGCCCGTCTACCTGCGCGCCGATGCCGCCGACCGCGACTCGCTGGCCGCGGCCCGCGAGCGGATCGCCGCGCTGCGCTGGGACGGCCAGGCGCTGCCGACCAGCGGCGTGATCCACTCGGCCATCGTGCTGGCCGATGCGAGCCTCGCGACCATGGACGAGGCGCGCTTTCTCGCCGCCTGGCGCGCCAAGGCCGACGTCAGCGTGCGTCTGGCCGAGGTGTTCGGCGACGATCCGCTCGACTTCATGCTGTTCTTCTCGTCGATCACCTCGTTCGGCAAGACCGCCGGGCAGTCGAACTACGCGGCCGGCTGTGCCTTCAAGGATGCATTCGCCGCGCACCTGGGCCGCACGCTCGCCTATCCCGTGAAGGTCATGAACTGGGGTTACTGGGGCAGCGTGGGCGTGGTCAGCGAGGCGAGCTATCGCGAGCGCATGACGCAGGCCGGCTTCGGTTCGATCGAGCCGGAGGAGGGCATGCAGGCGCTGGAGCGGCTGCTTGCCAGCCGCTTCGCGCAGGTCGCCGTGCTCAAGACCTTGACGCCGAACCTGCTCGGCGACGCCCGCGCCGACCGGCTCGACCATTACCCCGGCCGCGACTGGCCAGAGGGCAAGGCCGCGCCGGCTACCGCCGCCCTGCAGGCCGCCCTGGCCGCGCGTGCCGACCACTGGCAGGCCCAGGCCGCGAGCCTCGAGGTGACGAACCCCGAGCTCGAGACGCTGATCGCGCGCGGCCTGCTCGCGGGGATGCTGCCGTGCATCGAGGCAGCCGCCCCGGTGGCGGCGCGCCACGCGAAATGGTTCGAGGAAAGCGTGTCGATGCTGCGCGGGTTCGGTTATCTCGCGCCGCATGCGGGCGGTGCCGACGCGCGTCTGTCCTTGAGCGATGCCGGCCGTCGGGCCGCCACGGCAGTCTGGGACGACTGGGCGCGCGCCTCGCTGGGTTGGGTGGAGGACGACTATCGGCGCGTGCCGATGCGGCTGGCCGAGGTCTGCCTGCGCGCGCTGCCGGAGCTGCTGGCCGGCACGCGGCGTGCCACCGAGGTGATGTTCCCCGGCTCGAGCATGGCGCTCGTCGAGGGGCTCTACAAGAACAATCGCAAGGCCGACCTGTTCAACGAGGTGGTGCACGATGCGGTGCTCGCCCACGGCCGGGTGCTGGGCCGCGAGCTCGACATCATCGAGGTGGGCGCCGGCACCGGCGGCACCACCGACGGCCTGCTGCGCAAGCTGGCCGCGCAGGGCGTGCCCGTGCGCGAATACCGCTACACCGATCTGTCGCATGCCTTCCTGCTCCATGCACGCGAGCAGTACGCGCCGCGCGCGCCGTTCCTGAGCACCGGGATCTTCGACGTCGATCGACCGATCGGGCCGCAGGGCGTGCCGGTCGGCCGCTACGACCTCGCGATCGCCACCAACGTGCTGCATGCCACGCAGGACATCCGGCGCGCGCTGCGCAACGTGAAGGCCACGCTGCGCGCGGGCGGGCTGCTGGTGCTGAACGAGCTGAGCCTGAAGTCGCTGTTCAGCCACGTGACCTTCGGGCTGCTCGACGGCTGGTGGATGTATCGGGATGCGGAGCTGCGGATTCCGGGTTCGCCGGGTATCGACATGGCCACCTGGCGGCGCGTGCTGGTGGAGGAGGGATTCGAGTACGTGGTGTTTCCGGCGCCGGCGCTGCACGCTCACGGGCAGCAGGTGGTGATCGCGCAGAGCGACGGTGTGGTCCGCCAGGCTCGCGAGGGCACCGCGCCGGCGCGCATGGCGGCCGCCGCACCGGCTGCGGCAAGCACGGCAAGCACGAGCGCGTCGGCACCCGAGGCCGTGGCGCGTTCGCGGCGCTCACCTGCCGCGGCGAGCGTCGATGCCGGCATTGCCGCCGCCACGGCGACGGCGCCGACTCCGGCGCCGGTCACGAGCGAGCCGGCGAAGCACCCCGCCTCCACGGTCGATACGGCCGGCGCTGGCGATATCGTCCATACCACCGAGGGCATGCACGGCTACCTGCGCGATCTGCTCTCGCGCGTGCTGAAGCTGCCTGCGGAGCGTATCGAGATCGACGCGCCGTTCGCGAGCTACGGCACCGATTCGATCATGGCGATGGCCTTGATCGCCGAGCTGGAGAAGGACCTCGGCAGCTTGCCGAAGACGCTGTTCTTCGAGCACGAGACGATCGAGGAACTGGCCGCCTATCTGCTCGAACGGGAAGCGCCCGCGCTGCCCGATCTGCCGGTCGTCGCGCAGCCGGCGACGGACTCGCCGGCATCGGCCGTCGACGGCGACGAGGCGGACCAGGCGGCGGGGGGCGTGCCCGCGGCCGTGAGCGTCGAAGCCGGTGCGCGGGTCCATACCACCGAGGGCATGCACGATTACCTGCGCGACCTGCTCTCGCGCGTGCTGAAGCTGCCGGCGGAGCGTATCGAGATCGACGCGCCGTTCGCGAGCTACGGCACCGATTCGATCATGGCGATGGCCTTGATCGCCGAGCTGGAGAAGGACCTCGGCAGCCTGCCGAAGACGCTGTTCTTCGAGCACGAGACGATCGAGGAACTGGCTGCCTACCTGCTCGAACGGGACGCGCCCGCGCTGCCCGATCTGCCGGCCGTCGCGCAGCCCGCGGCGGGCGGCGTGCCCGCGCCCGCCGACGTCGAGCCCGGTGCGCCCGCCCACACCACCGAGGGCATGCACGATTACCTGCGCGATCTGCTCTCGCGCGTGCTGAAGCTGCCGGCGGAGCGTATCGAGATCGATGCGCCGTTCGCGAGCTACGGCACCGATTCGATCATGGCGATGGCCCTGATCGCCGAGCTGGAAAAGGACCTCGGCAGCCTGCCGAAGACGCTGTTTTTCGAACACGAGACGATCGAGGAGCTGGCCGCTTATCTGCTCGAACGGCAAGCACAGGAAAAGGAGTGCCATGCAAGCAACGTATAGCGAGGAGATCGTGGCGGGCACGGTGGAGCCGGCGCCGCCCGCCGGGTTCCGCTTCGTCGACAAGGCCGCCATCCGCGGCGAGCCCGCCCTCGCGGCGCGGCTCGCCGCGCGCAAGGGCAGTGAGCACCAGGACGGCGTGTTTCTCGATCTGTGGCCGTCGATCTTCCTGTCCGACGCGCATGACGATCACATCCACGTGCTGCGCGACCGCGGCCTGCTGTTCGTCACGCGCTACGTCGGGCCGCCGGAGCGCGAGCCGGCCCTGCTCGCCGTGCTGCACCGGCATGCGCGCGCGGAAGGGCGCGCGCTCTGCTACCTCGACATGTCGAATCGCCGCAAGCCCGACATCGAGCGCGAATGCGGCCTGCTTTCGACGCCGCTCGGCGTGGTGCAGACCATCGACGACATCGGCGCGTTCGGCATCGAGGGCGCGCGCATGCGCAAGCTGCGCTACCTGGTCTCGAAGTTCGGACGCGACGCCGCGTGCCGCGTGGTGGAGTACACCGAACCGACGCCCGAAATCGACAGCGAGATCCGCGCCGTCATGGCGGCCTGGAGCCGGGAAAAAGGCGTCGTCAACAAGGTCGATGCGATCCTGGCCGACATGCGCGTCGGGAATCTGCTCAAGCGTTATCGCGTCTACCTGACCTACCTCGGCGAGCGGCTGCAGAACGTGGTGGTGCTCAGCCATATCGACGACGGCTACATCACCGACCAGGAATATTTCCTGCCCGACATGCCGCTGGGCGGCACCGAATACGCCTATGTGACGATCATCGGGCTGCTGAAGGCGCAGGGATACCGCAAGTTCAGCCTGGGGCTGACCTGGGGCCTGTTCGAGCCGAAGGAAGGTTTCAGCGACGTGGAAGGCTGGGCGCTCGTCAATCGCACGGAAGGGCAGCTCGCGCGGATTTTCCAGCGCGGCGTGCAGAACCACCAGTACAAGAACAAGTACGACCCGGCCGAATATCCGCTTTACCTGTACCGCAGCGCCGACAGCCGGCCGCAGATCATCAAGCAGTGCATGGGGCAGTTCTTTCGCAGCGGCGTGCCCTACGAGGAGATCGCCCGCCAGATCGAGGCGGACGAAGCGGCCCTGGGCGCGGCACGTGGCGAGCCGCCGGCCGCGGTGGACGCGAAGGATGCGGTGGAGCCCGTTCGCGCCGAGCCGGCGGCCATGCCGGCGGCGAGCCCGGCCGCCGACGGGCCCGATGCATTCTTCGACGCCACGGCGGTCGATCCCGCCGGGATCCGGCTCGACCTGGTCAGCGATTCCTGGGCTCACCTCGGCTATCCGTTCGTGCGCGAGCGGGCACGGCGGCTGCTGGCCGGGCTGGTGTCGCCCGATCCCGAGCGGGGCGCGCCGGGCCGCCTGCTCGGCATGGAGCACAGCGTGCTGACCACCTCGGGCCGCGGCGCGGAGCGGGTGTTCTTCAGCCTGTTCCCGGCCCGGCGCCGGACCATCCTGCAGAACATCCCGTTCTTCTCGACGCGCCACAACGCGGTGAAGGCCGGTTTCGTGCCGCTGGAGATTCCCGACCCGCGAGCGCTCGACGCGCAGTGCCGCGAGATCTTTCGCGGCGGTATCGACATGGCGCGGCTGCGGGCGCGGCTGGACGAGCAGGCCGACGACATCGCGATGGTGATGATCGAGCTCTGCAACAACGCGGCGGGCGGCTATCCCTCGTCGCTGGCCCAGCTCACTGAGGTGTCGGCGTTGTGCCGCGCGCGCGGCGTGCCCCTGGTGCTCGACATCACGCGCATCCTGCGCAACGCGGAATTGATCCGGCGTCACGAGCCCGGCCGTGCCGCGTTTGGCCTATGGCAAACCGTTGCGGCGATCACCGCTTGTGCCGACGTGGTGATGGGCAGCCTCTGCAAGGACTTCGGCCTGGGCGCGGGCGGCATCCTGGCCGCGCACGACGCCCGGCTGATCGGCAGGGCGCGGCGCTACGCGGAAATCGAGGGCGCGCTGCTCGACCATCTGCAGACGCAGCTCGCTTGCGCGTCGTTCGGCGAGCGCGAGGCGCTGGAGCGGGCTGTTTCGACGCAGCTCGATTTCGCCGCGCGCCTGGGCGAGGCCCTCGCGGCGCGCGGGGTTCCCGCGCTGCTGCCGGTGCCGGGGCACTGCGTGCTGGTGCCGGCCGATGCCGTGCCCGGCTACGCCGGCTACCGCCATCCGCGCGAGGCGCTGCTGCGGGTGCTGTACGAGCGCCACGGCGTGCGTGCCGGCATCCACCTGCCCGGCAGCGGCGAGGCCCGCGTGCTGGAACGCTGCATTCGCCTCGCGCTGCCGATCGGCCTGCCCGAGGCGGCGCGCGAGGCCGGCCACCCGGACGAGCTTGCCGCGCGGCTTGCCGAGGCCCTGGCGGCGAGCGTGCCCGACGCGCCGGCCGCGCGCGTCGATCTGCCCGATCTGCTGCACGCGCCGGCCGGCGCCGGTGCACGGCCGCCCGGCGTGGATGCCGGCATGGATCACGGCGCGGCCGGGTCGAGCGAACCCGCGAACCGCGCCGTCGATGGCCCTGGGCGCCGGGCCGGCCGTCATGTCGCCGGGGAGCCGGAGGCGATCGCGATCGTCGGCATGGCGGGACGCTTCCCCGGTGCCGGCGAGCTGTCGGCGTTCTGGCGCAACCTGGTCGAGGGCGGCGAGGCGATCAGCGAGATTCCCGCCGAGCGCTGGGATTGGCGCGAGCATTACCACCCGGATCCCGAGCAGGCCGTGCGGCTGCGCAAGTCCTATGGCAAGTGGGGCGGATTCCTGGACGAGGTCGATTGCTTCGATCCGCTGTTCTTCTGGATGGCGCCGCGCCGCATCGCCATGATCGATCCGCAGGAGCGGCTGTTCCTGGAGGAATGCTGGAAGGCGCTGGAGGACGCTGGTTATCCGCCGGCGCGGCTCGACGCGGCGCTGCGCGAGCGCACCGGTGTGTTCGGCGGCCTGTCGAAGCACGGCTACAGCCTCTATGCGGCGCAGTACGCGGGCACCCAGCCGCATACCTCGCCGGCGTCGATGGTCGGCCGCGTGTCGCATTTCTTCGATCTGAAAGGGCCGAGCGTGGCGATCGACAACCACTGCGCCTCGTCGCTGGTGGCGGTCCACGAGGCCTGCGAGTACCTGCGTCACGGCGGCGGCGAGCTGGCGATCGCGGGCGGCGTGAGCCTGTGCCTGCATCCCTCCGGCCATCTGCAGCTCTCGCTGGTGCGGATGCTCTCGCGCGATGCCAGCAGCGCGGCGTTCGGCGCGGGCGGTAGCGGTTACGTGCCGGGCGAGGGCGTCGGCGTGGTGGTGCTCAAGCGCCTCGCGCAGGCGGTGGCCGACGGCGATCCGGTGCACGCCGTGATTCGTGCCGGCGCGCTGAGCCACAACGGCCGCATGCGCTATTACGGCCAGCCCGACGCGGCCGGCCAGGCGGCCGCGATCCGCGCGGCGCTGGCGAGCGCCGATCTCGATCCGCGCAGCATCAGCTACATCGAGGCGGCCGCCAGCGGCGTGGAGGGCTCGGACGCGGTGGAGATGGCGGCGCTGACCGAGGTGTTCGGCGAGCGCCGCGGCACCACGGGCGACTACGCGATCGGGTCGGTGAAACCGGCGATCGGGCACGGCGAGGCTTCCTCGGGCATGGCGCAGCTGATGCGCGCGGCGCTCTCGCTGTCGCACGCCACGCTGACTCCGACGCGCCTGCCGGCCCGGCTCAGCCCCGCGATCGATTTCGAGCGACTGCCGTTCCGGCTGGCGACGCGGGCCCGCCCCTGGGAGCCGGTCAGCGTGGACGGCCAGCCGGTGCCGCGCCGTGCCGGCGTGACCGCGATCGGCAACGGAGTCAACGCGCATCTGGTGCTGGAGGAATGGACGGGCGCCGCCGATGCGCCGCCGCCGGCCGGGTCGTCCGATGCGCCGCACCTGTTCGTGCTGTCGGCGCAGGACCGCGCGCGGCTGGCCGCCTATGTCGAGCGATGGATCGCGTTTCTCGAGCAAGGCCCCGTGCCCGATTTCGCGCGGATGCTGCGGACCCTGCAGAGCGCTCGCGAGCCGATGGCCGCGCGGCTCGCGGTGGCGGTCGCCGACCGCGACGACCTGCTGAGCGTGCTGCGTGCCTGGCGCGCGGCCGGCGGCATGGACGGGGCCGGCGTGCCGCGCCTGCACCTCGGTACCGCGCGCCGCCGCGCCGTGGCCGGCGCCGCGCCGGTGACGGCCACGGCCGGGCTCGACGCGCTGGCCGCGGCCTGGGTGGGCGGGCAGGCCATCGCCTGGGACACGCTGTACCCGGCCGGCGCGTGGCGTCGCACCGGCGGCCTGCCGACCTACCCCTTCGCGCGCGAGCGCTACTGGATCTCGGATGCGGTGGCGTCCGCATCGGGCTCGCCGCAAGGCGAGCCGGCATCGGCCCGGCACGACTGAGCCGCCGCGCGCCGACAGGTCGCCCGCCCGATGCCGGGCGGGTTCATTGAAGAAGATTCGACAACAGGCTGGAGAACTACCATGAGTACCAATCAGGTCAGAAAGTACGACGTCGTCATCATCGGCACCGGCATCGGCGGTACCTCGCTGGGGGCGATTCTCGCGCGCCACGGTCTGAAGGTCGCGATGATCGATGCGGGCATGCATCCGCGCTTTGCCGTCGGCGAATCGACCATCGCCACCACCACGCTGACGCTGGAGCTGATGGCAATGCGCTACGACGTGCCGGAGCTGATGCACATCACGTC
Source organism: Burkholderia sp. SJZ089 (assembly GCF_007828315.1). NCBI lineage: Bacteria > Pseudomonadati > Pseudomonadota > Betaproteobacteria > Burkholderiales > Burkholderiaceae > Burkholderia > Burkholderia sp. SJZ089. The sequence continues at coordinate 315,468 of NZ_VIUM01000003.1, forward strand.
GATCGCCGAAGTCAGCGAGAAGGTGATGCCCTCGTGCGGCGTGAAGCGCAACTTCGGTTTCGTCTATCACCGCGAACAGGCCGAGCAGAATCCCGAGGAGGTCAACCAGGCGCTGGTGGTCAACGAGGTGCACTACTTCCGCCAGGACATCGACGCCTACATGCTGCATGTGGCCGTGCAATACGGCTGCGATGCGTACCAGAACACCATGGTCGAGGACATCGCCATCGAGCCCGGCGGCGTGACGGTGCGCACCCGCGGCGGTCTGAGCTTCGAGGCCGACTACATCGCCGACGGCGCCGGCTATCGCTCGGTGCTGGCCGACAAGCTCGGCTTGCGCGAGAATCCGTGCCGCGCGCAGACGCATGCGCGCGGGCTGTTCACGCACATGATCGGCGTGAAGCCGTTCGACGAGTGCCGCCCGGTGCCGAAGGAGCAGCAACAGCCGGTGCCCTGGCACCAGGGCACGCTCCACCACCTGTTCGACGGTGGCTGGATGTGGGTGATCCCGTTCAACAACACGCCCGAATCGAAGAATCCGCTGGTCAGCGTCGGGCTGATGCTCGACCCGCGCAAGTACCCGAAGCCCGATGTGCGGCCCGAGCAGGAGTTTGCCGATTTCATCGCCCGCTATCCGGACATGGCGCGGCAGTTCGCCGATGCGCGCGCGGTGCGCGAGTGGGTGTCGTCGGGGCGGATCCAGTACAGCGCGAGCGAGTGCACGGGCGATCGCTTCTGCCTGCTCTCGCATGCCACGGGCTTCATCGATCCGCTGTTCTCGCGCGGCCTGTTCAACACCATGCAGACCACCAATGCGCTGGCCGGGCTGCTGATCGAGGCCGTCAAGGACCGTGATTTCAGCAAGGCGCGCTTCGCGAGCGTCGAGAAGCTGCAGCAGGGGCTGATCGATTTCAACGACCGCCTGGTTCACTGTTCCTACGTCTCGTGGCGCCACTATCCGCTGTGGAATGCCTGGTTCCGCCTGTGGCTGCTCAGCGGCAACTACGGACAGCTGCAATTGCAGCGCGCCATGATGAAGTACCGCGAGACCGGCGACGCGCGCTGGCTTGAGCCCTCGGACGCGCTGCTGCCGGGCGCCTTCACGCGGCACGCACCGATCATGCGCCTGTTCGAGGAGGCGGCCGGCTGCGTCGAACGCTTCGACGCCGGCGAGCTCACGGGCGACCAAGCCACGCAGGCGATCTTCGCGCTGCTCGAGCGCAATGCCGAGCTGCTGCCGCCGTTCTTCGATTTCCTCTCGCCGTCCGCGCGCATCACCTGGCCGAGTTCGCCCGAGAAGATCGGCGAGCTGCTGCTGGACTGGGTCGAGCGGCTGCCGGCGGAGGTGCGCGCCGAGTATTTCGACTACGACGTGCGCGGGCTGCTCGCGCATCCGGTCGTCAAGGACACCATCACGGCGGACGCCGAGTGAGGCCGGTACGGCGCTCGCGTCTTCCTTCATGCAACAGGGGATTGTCATGACTCTTGAGATTTCGGGCCGCCAGCGCTGGTACGCGTTGGCCGTGCTGTGCCTGGGCGTGCTGATGATCGTGCTCGACACGACGATCGTGAACGTCGCGCTGCCGTCGATCGCGGCCGACCTGCACTTTTCCGAGAATGCGCTGGTGTGGGTCGTCAACGCCTACATGCTGACCTTCGGCGGCTGCCTGCTGCTGGGCGGCCGGCTCGGCGACCTGTACGGGCACCGGCGCCTGTTCCTGGCCGGCGTGACGCTGTTCGCGCTCGCGTCGCTGGCTTGCGGCGTGGCGCACACGCAGTTCATGCTGATCGCCGCGCGCGCGGTGCAGGGCATCGGCGGCGCGGTGGTGTCGGCGGTGGCGCTGTCGCTGATCATGGCGCTGTTCACCGAGCCGGGGGAGCGGGCCAAGGCGATGGGCGTCTACGGCTTCGTCTATGCCGGCGGCGGCAGCCTCGGCGTGCTGCTGGGCGGCTTGCTGACCAGCGCGCTGAGCTGGCACTGGGTGTTCCTGGTGAACCTGCCGCTCGGCGCGGCCGTCTACCTGCTGTGCTCGGCCCTGCTGCCGAAGGCACGCCGGCCGGCCGAGCGCGTGCCGCTCGACCTGGCCGGTGCGGCCACCGTGACCGTCGCGTTGATGATGGCCGTCTACGCGGTGGTGAACGGCAACGCGGCCGGCTGGCTGTCGGCCCGCACGCTGGGCTGGCTCGGCGGCGCGTTGCTGCTGTTCGTGGCCTTCGTCGCGATCGAGGCGCGCGTCGCGCATCCGCTGATTCCGCTCGCGCTCTGCCGCAAGCGCAATGTCGCGGTCGCGAACCTGGTCGGCATCCTGTGGGCGGCGGCGATGTTCGCCTGGTTCTTCCTGGCCGCGCTCTACCTGCAACGCGTGCTGGGCTACGGCCCGCTGCAGATCGGCCTCGCGTTCCTGCCGGCCAACCTGATCATGGGCGTGTTCTCGCTGATCCTGTCCGCGTTGATGGTGATGCGCTTCGGGATTCGCGTGCCGATCGCGATCGGCCTGAGCGCGGCCGCGGTCGGCCTGCTACTGTTCGCGCGCGCCCCGGTGGGCGGCGACTTCGTCCGCGACGTGCTGCCCGGCATGATGCTGCTGGGCACGGGTGCCGGCATCGCCTTCAATCCGGTGCTGCTTGCCGCGATGAGCGGCGTCGAGCCGGCCGATTCGGGGCTCGCCTCGGGCATCGTCAACACCTCGTTCATGATGGGCGGCGCACTCGGCCTGGCGGTGCTCGCCAGTGTCGCCTCGGCACGCACCGGCGCCTTGCTGGACGCGCAGGCGGCCATGGAGGTGGCGATGGCGGGCGGTTACCACGCTGCCTTCATGCTCGGCGCGATCTTCGCCGTGGTGGCCGCGCTGACGGCCATGCTGCTGCGCGGCACGGTGAACCGGGCTGTCATGGAGGGGTTGCAGGGCGCCGCGCAGTAGGCGGCGCGCGCGGGCAGGGCCGGCTGCGCCGGGCGCGGCGGCTGGCGGCTGGCGGCTGGCGGCGTGCCGGCGTGGCGAGGGCCGGTCGCCGAACCGGGCCGGGGACTGGCTTGCCGCCCGGCACGCGACGGGCTGCTAGAATCACCGCCATTTCCTCCCTCCCGCGCCATGAAGTCCGCCCCCGCCCAGCCCGCGAATCCGAAATCCGCCGCCTCCACGCCGGGCGACAAGCCGAAGGCGCGCGTATCGCAGCGCTTGACCTATGCGATCGGCGGGCTCGATCGGCTGCTGCGTCGTCACATGACCGACGCGCTCGCGCCGCTCGGCATCACGCTCGCGCAATACACGGCGCTGTCGGTGCTCGAGGCGCGCGGCGCCCTGTCGAATGCGCAGCTCGCCGACCGCTCCTTCATCACGCCGCAATCGGCCAACGAGGTGATGAGCGTGATGGCCGGCCGTGGCTTCGTCACACGCGAGGCCGATCCCTCGCACGGCCGCGTGATCCTGCTGAAGCTGACCGGCGAAGGCGCGGCGATGCTGCGCGAATGCGAAGCCGTGCTGCGCCCGCTCGAGACGCGCATGCTCGGCGACGTCTCCGCCGACGATGCCGTGCACGTCCAGCGCGCGCTCGAACTGTTCGCGCGCAACCTGCGCGGCTGAGCCTGCCGCCGCATCGCGCGGCGTGACCCGCCTGTTCCCCATTCGCCGCTGCTGCTGCCGCGGCGCCTGATCGATCCCTGCTTCCTGTCGTTTCGCTCCGGGTTTACACCGGCGCGCGTGCGGCTTGCAATATCAGGTAGCCTGATATTAAATTGAGCCGTCCGCAGCAGGATGCTGCGTGCGTCATGGCACGAAAACGAACGACAGGAACTTCTATGAGCAAGTACGACAAGCGCTGGCAGACCGTGGACGTGAAGGTGGAGGCCGGCATCGCCTGGGTCACCCTGAACCGCCCCGACAAGCGCAACGCGATGAGCCCGACGCTCAACCAGGAGATGCTGCAGGTCCTGGACGCGATCGAATTCGACGACGAGGCGAAGGTGCTGGTCCTCACCGGCGCCGGTGCCGCCTGGACGGCCGGGATGGACCTGAAGGAGTACTTCCGCGAGATCGACGGCGGGCCCGACGCGCTGCAGGAAAAGGTGCGGCGCGACGCGTCGGAGTGGCAATGGCGGCGCCTGCGCATGTACGGCAAGCCGACCATCGCGATGGTCAACGGCTGGTGCTTCGGCGGGGGCTTCTCGCCGCTGGTCGCCTGCGATCTGGCGATCGCCGCGCAGGAGGCCGTGTTCGGCCTGTCGGAGATCAACTGGGGCATCCCGCCCGGCAACCTGGTCAGCAAGGCGATGGCGGATACGGTCGGGCATCGTCGCGCGCTGCACTACATCATGACCGGCGATACCTTCACCGGCATCGAGGCGGCCGAGATGGGCCTGGTGAACAGCAGCGTGCCGCTCGCCGGGCTGCGCGAGGCGACCATCGCGCTGGCCGCGCGGCTGATCGACAAGAACCCGGTCGTGCTGCGCGCGGCCAAGCACGGCTTCAAGCGCTCGCGCGAGCTCACCTGGGAGCAGAACGAGGACTACCTGTACGCGAAGCTCGACCAGGCGCAACTGCGCGACCCGGAACATGGCCGCGAGCAGGGCCTCAAGCAGTTCCTCGACGACAAGGCGATCAAGCCGGGCCTGCAGGCCTACAAGCGCTGACGCCGGCAAACGGGACAGACAAGGCAGGAGACGACATGACCGACAGACAAATGCTGATCGGCGAGACGAAGGCGCGCGCCGGCGCGTCGAACGCCGGATCCAGCGGGCCGGGGCGGGCCGCCATGCAGACCACGCCGTGCCACGGTCCGACATGAGCGACGCGACGATGAACCCATCGCAGCCCGCGCCCGCGCCGGCACGTGCCGACGACGGCGTGCGCTATCGCGCGGCGGCGGTCGCCGAAGGCGCCGCCGCGATGCGCCGCGCGCCAGACGGCACCTGGTACCTGAGCGCGCGCGAGCCGCTCGGCGACTACCCCGCGCGCCTGAGCGACCGCCTGGTGAGCGGTGCGCAGGCGCATCCCGATCGACTGCTGGCGGCGCGCCGCGGCGAGGATGGCCGCTGGATCGGCATCAGCTACGCCCAGATGCTGGAGCGCTCGCGCGCGATCGGGCAGGGGCTGGCCGACCTCGGCCTGTCGGCGACGCGCCCGCTCGCCGTGCTGTCCGGCAACGATCTCGAACATCTGCAACTGATGTTCGCGGCGATGCTGGCCGGCGTGCCGTATGCGCCGATCTCGCCGGCCTATTCGCTGGTCTCGACCGACTACGGCAAGCTGCGCCACACGCTGGGCGTGTTGCGGCCGGGCGCGGTGTTCGTCGCCGAGCGCGCCGGGTTCGCCCGCGCGCTCGACGCGGCCAAGCCGGCCGATGCCACGCTGATCGTGGCGCGCGATGCCGATGCCGCCGGCGATGCGCTGCCGCTCTCGCGCCTGCTGGCCACGGCGCCGCGCACCATCGACGCGATCCATGCCGCGATCGGCCCCGACCATCTCGCGAAGATCCTGTTCACCTCGGGTTCCACCCGGCAGCCGAAGGCGGTGCCGACCACGCATCGCATGCTGTGCAGCAACCAGCAGATGCTGCGCCAGACCATGCCCGAGCTCGGGCGCGAGCCGCCGGTGCTGGTCGACTGGCTGCCGTGGAATCACACCTTCGGCGGCAGCCACAACCTCGGCATCGCGCTGTACAACGGCGGCACGCTGTATATCGACGACGGCCGCCCGGTGCCGGGCCGTTTCGACGAAACCGTGCGCAACCTGCGCGAGATCGCGCCGACGATCTACTTCAACGTGCCGAAGGGCTGGGAAGAGCTGGCCGCCGCGCTCGAAGGCGACGCGGCGCTGCGCGATTCGTTCTTCTCACGCGTGAAGCTGTATTTCTTCGGCGGCGCGGGGCTCTCGCAAGCCGCCTGGGACCGGCTCGATCGCGTGACCGCCGCGCATTGCGGCGAGCGGATTCGCATCATGGCGGGCCTGGGCATGACGGAAACCTCGCCGTCCTGCCTGTTCACGACCGGGCCGCTGATGCGCTCCGGTTATATCGGGCTGCCCGCGCCCGGCTGCGACGTGAAGCTCGCGCCGAGCGGCGGCAAGCTCGAGCTGCGCTTCAAGGGGCCGAACGTGATGCGCGGTTACTGGCATGCCGAGGTCGATCCGCGCGAGGTGTTCGACGAGGAAGGTTACTACCGCAGCGGCGACGCGGCGGTGTTCGCCGATCCCGATCGGCCCGAACTCGGGCTGCAGTTCGACGGGCGGCTGACCGAGGATTTCAAGCTGAGCAGCGGCACCTTCGTCAGCGTCGGGCCGTTGCGCGCGAGGGCCGTGTCGAGCGGCGCGCCCTATGTGCAGGATGTGGTCGTGACCGGAATCAATCGCGACGATATCGGCCTGCTGGTGTTTCCGCGCCTCGATGCCTGCCGGGCGCTGGCCGCGCTCGCCGCCGACGCGCCGGCCGCCGAGGTGCTGCGCGCGCCGGCCGTGCGCGCGGCCTTCGAGGCCTGGCTCGCGGCGCTGAATCGGCAGGCGAGCGGCGGATCGACCTTCGTGGCGCGCATCCGCTTGATGGATAGCCCGCCGTCGCTCGATCTCGGCGAGGTGACCGACAAGGGGTCGCTGAACCAGGCGGCCGTGCAGCAGCATCGCGCGGCGGCGATCGAGACGCTGTACGACCCGGCGCGCGACGATCCCGACGTGATTCGCGCCTGAGCGCGGTCCTGGACGGACAAACAAGGACCTGCCGGCCACGCGACCGGCAGGCTTTTTTACGGCCGGTGGATCAGGCTGCCTGATAAAAGCCGCGGCGCCCGGCAAGACGCGCCGACGACAAGACAACATGGATTGGAGACATCGATGAATACCTACGTTGCCGAAAAGCCGGCGGTCGCGACCACGCTCGCGCTCTGCTTCGCGATCGCGCTGCTCGAAGGGCTCGACCTGCAGTCGGTCGGCGTTGCCGCGCCGCGCATGGCGCGGGAGTTCGGCCTGAGCGTGTCGCAGATGGGCATCGCGTTCAGCGCCGGCACCTTCGGGCTGCTGCCCGGCGCCATGCTCGGCGGGCGGCTGGCCGATCGCATCGGGCGCAAGCGCGTGCTGATCGCCTCGGTTGCCTTGTTCGGGCTGCTGTCGATCGCCACCGCGCAGAGCTCGAGCTTCGCGATGCTCGTCGTGGTGCGCGTGCTGACCGGCATCGGCCTGGGCGGCGCGATGCCGAACCTGATCGCGCTGTCGTCCGAAGCGGTGCCGCCGCGATCGCGCAGCAGCGCGGTGGCCGCGATGTACTGCGGGATTCCGTTCGGCGGCGTGATCGCCTCCCTGATCGGCGTGCTGCTCGCCGGCGATACGGAATGGCGGCACATCTTCTACGTCGGCGGCGCCGGGCCCTTGCTGCTGGTGCCGGTGCTGGCGGTGCTGCTGCCGGAATCGCGCGCCTATCTCGACGTGGCCGGCACCCGCGCCGCGCGAGCGAGCGTCGCCCACACGCTGTTCGGCGGCGGCCGCGCGAGCGCCACGTTGGCCTTGTGGATCAGCTACTTCTGCACCCTGATCGTCCTCTACTTCCTGTTGAACTGGCTGCCGTCGCTGATGGCCGCGCGCGGGCTCGACCGCGCGCACGTCGGGCTGGTGCAGGTGGCGTTCAACGTCGGCGGCGGGCTGGGCGCGCTCGGCATCGGCGCGGCGCTGGACCGGATGCGCGCCTCGCGCGTGGTGGGCGGCATGTACGCGGGGATCGTGCTGTCGCTGGCCGCGCTGGCGGCGGCGCCGGGCTTCGCCTCGCTGGCGGCGGCCGCGTTCGCGGCCGGCATGTTCGTGATCGGCGGGCAGTCGGTGCTGTACGCGCTCGCGGCGATCTACTACCCCACCGCGATGCGCGGCACGGGCGTGGGCGCGGCGGTGGCGGTCGGGCGGCTCGGCTCCGTGGTCGGGCCGCTGGCGGCCGCGACGCTGCTGGCCGCCGGCCGCAGCGCGCCGATCGTGATCGGCGCGAGCATCCCCGTCACGCTGGTGGCGGCCGTGGCCGCGCTGCTGCTGATCCGTCGTCCACAGGCCCGCGACTGAGCTTTTCCGGTTTTCCCGATGCGTGCCGTCAGAGCGCGCCTAATCAAGGTATGGAGACGAAGCAGATGAAAAAGCACATCAGGAACGGCCTGCTGGCCGCCGGCGCGGGCTGCGCCTTGGTCGCGCCGATCGCGCACGCGCAGTCGAGCGTGACGCTGTACGGCATCATCGACACGGGCGTGGAATTCGTGTCGCACGCGAACGCGGCCGGCGACCACGTGGTGCGGATGCCGGCCGTGACGGGCGAGCTGCCGTCGCGCTGGGGGCTGCGCGGCAGCGAGGATCTCGGCGGCGGATACCAGGCGATCTTCACGCTGGAAAGCGGCTTCAACGTGCGCGGCGGCGATCTCGGCCAGGGCGGCCGGCTGTTCGGGCGGCAGGCCTTCGTCGGGCTGAAGGGCGGCTTCGGCACGCTCGCGTTCGGCCGCCAGTACACGATGACCTATCTCGCGCTGCAGGGCGCGGACATCATCGGCCCCGACATCTACGGGCTCGGCTCGCTCGATGCCTATGTGCCGAACGGACGTGCCGACAATGCCGTGAGCTATATCGGCACCTATCGCGGCGTGACGCTCGGCGCCGCCTATTCGTTCGGCCGCGACGGCGCGGGCACCGGCAATTCGCCTGGGCAGGGAACCTGCGCCGGGCAGGTGCCCGGCAATACCGTCGAATGCCGAAACATGTCGGTGATGCTGAAGTACGACAGCGCGTATTTCGGCGCGGCGGCTTCGTACGAGGAGCAGCGCGGCGGCACCGGCGCGGCGGCGAACTTCTTCGACGGCGTGGCGCCGGCCGCGCTCACCAGCAGCGCCGGCAAGGACGCGCGCGTACATGTGAGCGCCTATGCGCAGGCGGCGGGTGCGCGTATCGGCGCGGGATGGATCGGGCGGCGCGTGTCGACCGGTTCGCCGAGCGCGGCCGGCGCGCATTCGGACCTTTTCTTCCTCGGTGCTTCGTATGCGGTGAAGCCCGATTTCATCGTCGATGGCGAGGGATATCGGATCGTCAATGCCGCGCACGACACGCGCGCGACGATGGCGACGCTGCGCGCGACCTACCTGCTGTCGAAGCAGACCTCCGTCTATGCCCAGTCCTCGTATCTGTGGAACAGCGCGCACGCGAGCTACGCGGTGAGCGGCGGCGGCGCCGGCACGACGCCCGGCGCGGGAATGGGGCAACTCGGCGCGATGGTCGGCGTCAAGCACATGTTCTGATCCGGCAGATTGAAACGAGGGGGATATCTTGAACGGAAAATATGCATTCCTTTGTTTGTCGCCGCTGTTCGCAGTCGGGCTTGCCGGTTGTGGCGGCGATGGCACGACCAACGCCGCGCCCTCGCATCTGAGCGCCGCGACGCCGGCGGCGATGACGCAGAGCTGCGATGCGCTCGCGGCGAAGCTCGCCTATGCGAATACCGCGTTCACGTCCGTGACCACCGCTTCGGCCGGCGCGTTGACGGTGGCCGGCAAGCCGATCGCCGAGCATTGCGTGATCGAAGGGAAGATGAACGAGCGCGTTAGCGCGGTCGATGGCAAGACCTACGCGATCGGCTTCGAGATGCGCTTGCCGAAGGCGTGGAACGGACGCTTCTTCTACCAGGCGAACGGCGGGCTGGACGGCAACGTGGTGACCGCGACCGGCGAGATCAGCGGCGGCGGGCCGTTGAACGATGCGTTGAACATGGGCTTCGCGGTGATCAGCTCCGATTCGGGGCATGGCGCCGCTCAGAACCCGTTGTTCGGGCTCGATCCGCAGGCGCGGCTAGATTACGGCTACGCCGCCGTGGATGCGCTCACGCCGATGGCCAAGCAGGTGATACGGCTGGCTTATGGGAAGGCGCCCGATCGCAGCTACTTCGACGGCTGCTCGAACGGCGGGCGTCATGCGATGGTGACGGCCGTGCGCAATGCGGGCGACTACGACGGGATCATCGCGGGCGATCCGGGTTTCCATTTGCCCAAGGCGGCGATCGGCGAGATGTATGGCGCGCAGCAGTTCGCGAAGATCGCGTCGGCGACGGGAGCGAATGGCTTGCCGGATATCGGCAGCGGGTTCAATGCGACGGAGCGGCAGTTTGTCGGCGCGAGGATACTCGATCAATGCGATGCGCTGGATGGGGTGGCCGACGGGATGGTGCAGGACGTTGCCGCTTGCCAGGCGCATTTCAGTGCCGAGACGGATATTCCGACCTGTGTTGGCGGTACACGAACGGGAGCATGCCTGACGAGCGAGCAGAAGACGGCACTCGAGAATGTGTTCGCGGGCGCGCGCAACAGCGCGGGGACGGCGCTTTATGCGGGCTTTCCATACGATCCCGGCATCGCGGGCAGCGGCTGGGCGGCGTGGAAGCAGTCGAATTCCATCACGCTCGATCCGGCCGCGATGGCGTTCACCTTCATGACGCCGCCTAAGAGCGCCGCGACGCTCGCGAACCTGGCCGGTTTCGCGCTCGGGTTCGACATGGATGCGGATGCGCCGGCGATCTTCGCGACGAACGGCACGTATACGCAATCCGCGTGGTCGTTCATGACGCCGCCTGACGAGACGAACCTGTCCGCGCTGAAGTCGAGAGGCGCGAAGATGTTCGTTTATCACGGCACGGGTGACCCAGTGTTCTCGTTCGACGATACGCGTGATTGGTACGAGCGTGTCGCTCAGGCGAACGGCGGAAGTGCTGCGGACTTCGTGCGCTTCTATCCGGTGCCGGGAATGAACCACTGTTCGGGCGGGCCGGCGGCGGATCAGTTCGATATGCTCACGCCGCTGGTGGCCTGGGTGGAGCAGGGAAAGGCGCCGGCCCCGATCGTGGCCGCGGCTCGCGATGCGACGAATGCGGTGCCGAATGCCGACGTACCGGCGTCATGGGGCGTGGGGCGCACGCGGCCTCTGTGTCCTTATCCGCAAGTGGCGCGGTACAACGGCTCCGGCGACCTGAATTCCGCAGCGAACTTCAGCTGCCGGTGAGGCGGGGGGCGATCCGGTTGTCCGGGGCGGTCTGCCCCGGGTGGCGGAGGCCGCCTTCCGAGATGCCGCAACCTGCGGCAGGCCCGCCGATCCATGCAGCGCGCCTCGGACTGATCCGGATCAGGGCATCATTCCGAGCCCGAGGGCCATGCCGCATTCGTCAGAGTATTCGACTTGGGAATCTGCCGGGGGCTGGCGAATGCGCGTGCCGAATCCGATCGAGGCGCGAGTGACTCACCGACGCCAAACATAGCTGTGCTACATGATTGATCCGGTTTCGCCGCGGCGTCGCGAATCGCCGGGGCGACCATGGGTTTTGGATTGGTATCGCGCCGATACAGGGCGATTTTGAAATGGCATACTACGACATCGACCTAGCGGGGCATGACGTTGCATTTGGGCAGATGATTGGCATCCTGCAGCGCACGCTCATCGCGCCATCGCCTTGGAACATGTCACATGAGCACCGGCCCGACAGCACAGCCGATCGAGAAGCAGGAAGGGAACGACGAGGCGTCGTCCCCTTCCCGCGCCTCATGGCTTGCCGACGAGTTTCGGGCCAGCTATGCCTGGCTGAAGGCGAAGCTGCAGCGGCGTGTCGGGTCGCCGGCCGATGCCGAGGATCTCGCGGCCTCGTCCTTCGAGGCGCTCGCCGGCGTCGACGACCCGCAGGGCGTGCGTGAGCCGCGTGCCTTCCTGACCGTCATCGCCCAGCGCCTCACCTTCGAGATGTGGCGCCGCCGGGATCTCGAGCGCGCCTATCAGCAGGCGCTCCTCAACGTCGAGGAGCCGGTCGCGCCGTCCGCCGAATCGATCGTCGAGATTTCCCAGGCCCTGTTTCTGATCGATCAGGCGCTCGATGGATTGTCACCGAAAGCAAAAAGTGCTTTTATCTACAGCCAGATCGACGGCCTCACTTATGCGGAGATTGCCGCTCGACTCGGCGTCTCCACCAGCATGGTCCGCAAATACATCGCCCAGGCGCTTACCCGATGCTTTCTGATCAGTTGAAGATCCCGCGCGGCGCCGGTCCGGTCGAATCCGCCGTGGAGCAAGCCGTCCATTGGGAGGTGCGCCTGCGAGCCGAGGACGCCACGCAGCGGGACCGCGAAGGCTTCGAGGCATGGCGCCGCGCCGATCCCGCCAACGAGCAGGCGTGGACCCGCCTCCAGGAAGGGCTGGCGAGGTTTTCCTCCTTGCGGGGGGCGCCCGGCGCGGCGGTACGAAGCGCGCTGAACGAACCCTCTCATGCAAGACGCCGCATGTTGAAGGCGGGGGCGGGCGTGGGGGCGCTGGCCCTGGCCGCGATCGGGACGCGAGAACTGGTCAGGACCTTTTCGCTGGACGCCGATTACCACAATGGCGATCTGGCGCCGCGCTCCGTTGCGCTGGATGACGGCACGCCGATGATACTCGGGGCGTCGGCACGCGTTTATTCCGCAGAGGATGGCACACGCGGCGACGTCTACCTCGCATCGGGCCAGATCCTGACGACGCCTTCCACGACGAGCCCCTCGCGGCGGATCGTGCGCACGAAGGACGGGACGGCGGCCACGAGTCTCGCTCGCCTGAGCGTCGATGCCTTGCGTTACCACACCGTGGTCGCGGTGCAGGGCGGCGGCGCGACCCTCGCCTCGCCTGGCGGCGGCAGCCTGCGCGCCGACGATGGCTCGGTCTGGTCGCTGTCGGCGCGGCGCATCGTCCGCATGCCCGAGACGGCCGCCGATATCTTTGCATGGCGGCGCGGCACCCTGGTGGTGCTGGATCGCCCCGTGCCGGACATTCTCGAGACGCTGGGCCGCTATTACGGCGGCTATATCCGGTTTCCCCAGGTCGCGCTCGCCCGCCGGGTCAGCGGCGTGTTTCCGCTCGACGACGCCGAGGCGGCGCTGCGCCAGCTCGCCAACGGCCTGGGACTCTCCCTTGCCGTGTACGGAAAGGTCCTGGCCGTCGCCTCGACGGCCTGAGGTCGCGTTCCGCCGGCCCGGCCCGGCCGAAAAATTTTTTCCCTCCCCGGTGTCACTTTTCCCGTTTCGTTGCACAAGGTGAATGAAGGCGTCCGAATGCCGGACGCCACCCTTGTCCCGGAAGGGGGGAACTGTGATCGACCACATCGACAAGGCCATCCTGACAGTCCTGCAAGAGGACAGCACGCTTTCGGTGGCGGAAATCGCCGATCGCGTGCATCTGTCGACCACGCCCTGCTGGCGCCGCATACAGAAGCTCGAGCAGGACGGCATCATCGCCCGCCGCGTCGCCCTCCTGGACGCCGAGAAGCTCAATGTCGGCGTGACCGTACTTGTCGAGATCCGCACCGCGCAGCACACGGCAGCCTGGCTCAGGCGTTTCTGCGAGGTGGTCGCCGGCATCCCCGAGGTCATCGAGGTGTACCGCATGAGCGGCCATATCGACTATCTGCTGAAGGTGGTCGTTCCGCACATCGCCGCGTACGACGGCGTCTACAAGCGCCTGATCAGCGAGTTGGAGATCTTCGACGTGAGCTCGAGTTTCTCGATGGAGACCATCAAGCATACGACGAGGCTGCCGCTCGATTACGTTTGTTGATTTCCTGGTCTGCGGAATTCGCACGCGGATGGAATTTTCAAGGGCGGGGCGTTCGGCGGGAATAAAAAACCGCAAATGGCGCGAAAGACGAATTCTTTCAAAAAAGCATTCCGAGCAGGATCGCTAGACTTTTTCGTGTGGGTGAGGGGCAGGCAAGCCTGCTGTAGCCAGCGGCCTCGAGCGAAGCCGGGAGTGAAGGGGCGCAAGGGCATGCCGTTGCGGTCCGCCGCTTCCCGACCTTCGTTCATGTGGGACAAGACAGGCGTTTTGCCGAAATACAACCGACTAGGGGATGGGTGTCATCGTGGGGATCAAGTTGAACGGCAAGGGTATGGCTCGCAATGTTGCGGCACTGGCGATCGCGATGGCGGTTGCCCAGACTTTCATGGTGTCCGCGGCCGATGCGCAACAAGCGGCGCAGCACACCTATCATCTACCGAGCGGTCCGCTGGATCGCACCTTGGTGGAGATCGCCAAGGTCGCGCATCTCCCGCTGAGCTATGACGCTGCCCTGGTGCAGTCGCTCAAGTCGGCTCCGGTGGACGGTACCTATTCAGGCGAAGCGGCGATCCGCAAGGCCTTGCAGGGCACCGGCCTCGACCTGGTCCCGACGGCCAACGGCGGCTACACGCTGGCGCACGTCAAGGCGGACGTGAAGGCGGCGACGGCCGCGGCTACGACCGTTGCCGGCACGTCCACGGCGCAGGTCGATACCACCCTGCCGCTCATCAGCGTGGCGGCCAGCCGGGATTCCGGCGGTACCGGCTTCGTCGCGGAATCGTCGTCCACCTATGCACGCTCGGACGTGCCGCTGAGCCAGACGCCGAAGTCGGTGAGCGTGATCAACGCGGCGGTGATCCAGAGTCAGGCCGACCAGTCGCTCTCCGATGTGCTGAGGAATGCTTCCGGTGTCGTCACGCGGCCGGGGCCGGAGGGCGTGCCGAGTTATACGATTCGCGGGTTCACGGCATCCAATCTGACCTCGGACGGGCTCGCGACGGTGGGCTCGGCACCCAACGTCACGCCGACGATCGCCATCTCGAGCGTCGAAGTGGTCAAGGGCCCGTCGGCGATCGTCAACGGCAACAGCCCGCCGGGGGGCGTCATCAATATCGTCAAGAAGACGCCTCAGGCCGATCCATTCCACGAAATCCAGGTGGGCTACGGCTCCTACGGCAGCGAGCAGATCGCGCTGGACAGCACGGGCGCCATCACCGACGACAAGAAGCTCCGGTATCGCTTCATCATTTCGGGCGAGCGGGTCGGCCAGAATTCGATGGGCTATGACGGCGAGAGAAATTTCTACTTCGCCCCGACCCTGCAATGGAAGGATTCGACCACGGATCTGACGGTGGGCTATGAGCGCACGGTCGACCGCGAGCCGGTTCCCCCATTCACCGTCGGCTATGCCAAGGGCGATATCTATCGGAACTATATCGACAGGCCGCTGGGCTCGTCCTCCGACCATTTCGGCGCGCAAACCGACAATATTTTCTATCATCTCGAGCAGAAGCTCGGCGAATCTCTGACCTTCGTGAGCAAGGCGTCCTACACACGAAGCCAGCAGACGCAGATGGCCTGGACGCCGGTCTCGACGCTTTCGGCGACCAATGGCGCGACGTTCATGAGTTTCGATTCGCTTTCGGATTTCTACAGTTGGAGTTTTCAGAACTACCTGCGTGGCAAATTCAATATCGGCGAAGTGAAAAATACGGTGATAGCGGGTTGGGATGTGCTCCGTTACAGCCAGTATCAGTCTGACGCCACGACCACGAAATTCATTTCGGTTCCGAATGTATTCGGATCCTTTGTGTTCCCGACGTCCGACGTTGCAAGCCTGGCGCCGGATGTGGCGAGCTTCTACACCCAAACCGGTTTGTATCTTCAAGATCAGTTTTCCTACCGGAATTTCCATGCGCTCGCGTCCGTGCGCCGGGATACGTATCTGACACATGCGAACTACGCCGGTAACCCACCGGCGGGAAACCATCAGAACGCTTATAGCCCGAGCCTCGGCCTGCTCTACGAACTGACCTCCGAGGTCGCGGCCTACGCCAGCTACAACCGCGGCTTCCAGCCAGGCACGGCGATGCAATTCGGCGGCGGCTTGCTTCCCCCGCAGATCAGCCAGCAGGTCGAAGTGGGCATGAAATTCAATCTGCTCGACGACAAGCTGGCCATCACGACCTCGGCCTACCGTACCTCGTTCAGCAACTACAACGTCGCCGACCCGGTTCATCGCGGTTTCTATCTTCCCGCCGGCGGCGCCGTCAGCCGCGGATTCGAAGCGGAGATCAGCGGCCAGCCGCTGCCCGGCGTCAACCTGATCGGTAGCTACACCTACAACGACTTCGTGCAGCCCTCGGGCACCAAGCTCGCGGTGAACCTGCCCAAGAACAGCGCCAGCCTGTGGGCCACCTACAACTTCCGTTCCGAGAAGCTCCAGGGTTTCGGTGTCGGCGCGGGGCTGTTTTTCGCGAGCGGGCAATACGTCGGCACGGGCTCGGCGTACCGCATCCCCAGCCAGGTGGAGACGGACCTCGGCGTGTTCTATCGGAAGAAGGGTTACGGCCTGAATCTTTCGGTCAAGAACGTATTCAATCGCAAGCTCTACTACAGCAGCACGACCTCTACCCTGATCCCGATGGGACCGGAGCGGACCGTCATGCTCACCGGTACCTATGATTTCTGACACTCTCGAGACTCGGCCCTGGCGCGGCGGCATGTCCGGCTCCGAGCACCTGGCGAATTTGCGATCGCGGTGCAGGCGCACGGCGGTTGCGCTTGCCGTCGTGATGGTGCACGGACTCGGGCTGTACCTGATCCTTCATCACAGCGTGCACCTGATCAGGCTGGAGGCCGACCGGGCCGCCGGTGCCTCGGTGCAGGTCAGGCTGGTTGCCGCGCCGACGCCGCAACCGGTGGCGAAGCCCGAGCCTAGGCCCGAGCGGCCGCCGGAGCCCAAGCCCAGGCCGATCGAGAAACCGGTGGTTCGGAAGACGGCACCCTTGCTGTCCTCGGAGGCGCCGGCCGAGCGGAGCGTCGCGCCCGCCAAGACCGAGCCCGTCAAACCGGTCGAGCCGGCGCCCCCACCGCCGGTGCCGACGCCCACCGCGGCACCGGCCCCCGCGCCGACGCCGCCCGCACCCGCACCCGGGCCCAATCTGCTCGATACCCCGAAGCAGATCAGCAGCGCGGAACTCAAGCAACTCGGTTGCCGGATCCCGAGGCCCGACTATCCCCCGAAGGCCAGGCGGCTCGAGCAGGAAGGCACGGTGGTGGTGAGGCTGACCATCGGCGCGGACGGCGCGGTCAAGACGGCGCGAGTCGCACGAAGCAGCGGCTACCCGCTGCTGGACGCGGCGGCGCTGACATCGATCGAGGCCGGGCGTTGCCAGCCCTATACGACCGCCGGCATTGCCCGCGCCGTCGAGGCGGAGCAGCCGATCGCCTTCAACCTGAATGACTGACCTGGAATCAACGGAGCAAAAAATGGAACAGTACGGCATCGCCAACGTCTGGCAGCAGGGCGACTTCATCACCCGCTTCATCTTTGTCTTTCTCCTCGGCATGTCGGTCGTGTCCTGGTTCGTCATCGTGACCAAGGGACTGGCGAATCGGCGCCTCGAGACCATGGGCAAGCGCGCGCAGACGCGCTTCTGGTCCACCCCGTCCTTCGACGAGGGCATCAAGGCGCTGGGGGATGGCGCCGACAATCCCTATCGCGCCATGGCGCTGGCGGGCCGCGAGGCGAACGAGCAGCAGGCGGGCGGCGGGGCATCGCTGCAAGGCAGCCTGAGCGCCAGCGAATGGGTGGCCCGCGGCCTGCGCAATGCCCTTGACGACGAGGTCGCCCGCTTGCAAAACGGCCTGGCCGTGCTCGGCTCGATCGGCAGCACCGCGCCCTTCGTCGGCCTGTTCGGCACCGTGTGGGGCATCTATCACGCGCTGATGGCGATCGGTGCATCGGGCCAGGCCAGCCTCGACCATGTCGCGGGACCGGTGGGCGAGTCGCTGATCATGACGGCGATCGGCCTGTTCGTGGCGATTCCCGCCGTGCTCGGATTCAACTACGTCAATCGCGGCAACAAGCGGGTCAGCCATCGCCTGAACCGGTTCGTGCATGAGCTGCACGTGTACTTCATCACGGGCGCCAAGGCCCACGGCGACGTTCGCCAGGCGCCCGCGGCGCCGGTGGCGAGCAAGCGCGTCGGCGCCGCCGCCTGATCGGGAGCCTATCGTGTCGATTCTCATGGATGGCAACAACGACGAAGGCGTGATGAACGACATCAACATGACGCCGCTGATCGACGTCATGTTGGTATTGCTGATCATTTTCATCGTGACGCTGCCGGTCATCAACAAGGCGGTGAAGGTCGATCTCCCCAAGGCCGCGGCCCAGCCTGCCGAATCGAAAACCCAGGACATCGATCTGTCGATCACGGCCGACAAGACGGTGCTGTGGAACAAGGACGTGGTGGACGACGCGGCGCTGAAGCTGCGCGTCGCGGCGGCCGCGAAACAGGGCGATCCGCCTGCCGTCAACATCAACGCAGATCAGCACGTCGAGTACGGCAAGGTTGCCGCGATACTCGCGGCGCTGCAGGGCGGAGGGCTGAACAAGATCAATTTCGTCATGCAGCCGGACAAGGGACAGCAATGATCAGGAATCGGGCATTCCCGACGGATCGCGCCGAGGATCGGGATGCCCGGCGTCACTTTCCCACCGTCTGGAAGTTGATCAAGCCGTACTGGAGCACCAGGGAGGGCATGCTGTCGGCCTTGATGCTCGCCTACGTGCTCGGGGCGGGCTGGGGCCACACCTATATCGCCGTGTGGCTCAACCGATGGACCGGCACGTTCTACGACGCCGTGGGATCCGGGAGGTTTCAGGCGCTGCCGAGCCTGCTGTTGCAGTTCCTGCTGGTGTCCATGGCCGCGGCCGCGCTCACGATGTCGACGGTGGTGCTGCAGTCGATCGTCGAGATTCGCTGGCGGCGATGGCTGACGACCTGGCTGGCCGATCAATGGCTGGCCCGCCATACCTACTACCGCATCGAGCGCGACCGCGCGCTCGAGAACATCGATCAGCGTATCGCGGAGGACGCGAAGCAGTTCGTCAAGGACACCTTGCTGCTGTCGATGGGCGTGCTTCAGGTGCCGGTGAGCATCGTGAGCTTCAGCGTGATCCTGTGGTCGATCGGCCATTCCCTGGATCTCGATATCGGTGGACACACGTACCAAATCCATGGATATCTGGTCTATGCCGTCTTTCTCTATCAAGGCCTGTTTTTCTGGGCCACGCACCTGCTCGGCCGACGCCTGATCACCCTCAATGCCAAGCAGAACCGCGTGGAGGGCGACTTCCGCGTGTTGATGGTGCGGGTGCGCGAGTTCGCCGAGCAGATCGCCTTCTTCGATGGAAGCGGCGCGGAAGGCAAGCGATTGAACGGGGCTTTTCGCCAGGTCGTTTCGAATCTCTATGCGCTGCTTTGGGTCAACACGCGGGTCTCGCTGTTTACCAACATCGTCGGGCAGGTCAGCTCGGTGGTGCCTACCCTGCTGGTGCTGCCGCAACTGATGACGGGGGGGCTGACGCTGGGCGGGCTGATGCGATCCAACGCTGCATTCAATTCCGTGTCCAGTTCCCTGGCGTTCTTTCCCCAGGCCTATCTGGGATTCACCGCGTGGCGCGCGGAAGCGAACCGGCTTCGCGAATTCCTTCATGTCAACGCGCTCGAGGCGCAGGGCGGCATCGTGGTGAGCGCCGGCAAGGCAGGCACGGTTGCCGCCAGGGCGCTGGTGCTGCGCGACGCAGGCGGCACGGAGCTTGCCCGCGTGCCCGACTTCTCGCTCCCGCCGGGTTCGCGATGCCTGATCCGCGGTCGCTCCGGAAGCGGGAAAAGCACGCTGCTCAGGGCACTCGCGGGCCTCTGGCCTTACGGCGAAGGCGCGATCACCCGCGCTGCCGAAGGCGCGGTGTTCGTTCCGCAGCGCAGCTACATTCCCGCCGGCACCTTGAAGGCCGCGATCGCCTATCCCCACGATGAATCGATGTACACCGACAGCCGTTGCGAGGAAGTCCTGCATGCATGCGGCCTCGGTGTCCACGCCGCGTCGATGCTGGACGCCGATCGCTGGAGCGACCGGCTTTCCGGCGGAGAACAGCAGCGGGTGGCGTTTGCGCGCGTGCTGCTGGCCTGCCCCTCCACGATCTTCCTGGACGAGTGCACCTCGGCGCTCGACCCGGAAAGCGAGCGAAACCTCTATCAGTTGCTGATCGACCGCTTGCCCCACGCCACGGTGGTGAGCGTCGCGCATCGAAAGGAACTGCTGGCCTTTCACCAGCAAACCGTCGACTTCTCGCCGGAGCCGGCATCCGCGCTTGCACGAGGCCTGGCCGGCCCGGCGCCGTCTGCTTTCCCGGCATGAGGCCCGGATGCCGTCGCAAGGCCGCGCCTTGCCGGCACCAGGCATCCGATGAAACCGAACCAACGAATAGGGATGTGAAATGAGCGATTTGAAAAGCGTGACCGAAGCGAGCTTCGAGGCCGATGTGATGACGAACAGCCGCCCGGTGCTGATCGACTTCTGGGCCGAGTGGTGCGGGCCGTGCAAGGCGCTGGCGCCGACGCTCGAGAAGGTGGCGCGCAACTTCGAAGGCAAGGTCGACATCGTCAAGGTCAACGTCGACGAGCATCCCGCCTTGCGCGAGCGCTTCGGCGTGCGCGGTATTCCCGCCCTGGTGCTCGTGAACGGCGGCCAGGAGGCGGGTCGCATCGTGGGGAACCGCTCGGCCACGCAACTGGCGAGCTATCTCGACGCGCACCTGGGAACCGCCACGCAACTGGCGAAGCCTGAAGTCACGCTGCGCGCGTTCGGCGGCGATTCGCAGGCGAAGGCGGCTCGGGTCGCATATTTGCGTGAGTATCTGGAGCGCAAGCAAGCCTCGCCGGATACGCCCATGTGGCCGGAAAAGATCAGCGGTGCGCTCGCCTTCGTGGTCGGGTCGTCCGATCCGGACGAATGCGCGAGCGCGCTGGGCATCCCGACCGATGTGATCGAGGCGGTGAATGTGCTGTCCACTTATCGAGGCACGCATTTCAATGCCGCGTTGTTCGTGGCCGACTGGCTGGAAAGCGTGCCGGTCGGGGCGAACCTCTCCCGATTGCCGGGCCGGCTGCTGACGTCGATCCTGTCGAGCCAGATCGTCACGGACACGCTCAACGGGGAATCGAGGCTGCTGGCGATTCGTGACGAGCTGGTTTCCCTGCACACGGCGGAAACGGACGGCGCCCCGGTGCCGGACGCAAAATGGGCGGACCTCAAGCAGGCGTCGAAGGACGTGGCGGGTGAGCTCGACGAAGGCAACGCCGCCAGGGCAGCGGCCATGCTGGAGGCCGCCTCGTCTTCCCTGGCCAGGAATCCGGACGTGTTGAAGGACTTCGTGTTTGCCGTTGCCAGTTTCGTCTGGAAGAGCCTGCAGGCCAGGTGCAACTGGAGGCCGGCGGACGATTCCCGCTTCATGAAGCTCGCGGATGGGATTTACAAGCATGCGCTCGAAACCGGCGTCGAGCCGCCGAGAGGCGGCGCGATGTCGAAGCGGATCGCGGAGATCGATCCCCA
The DNA here is from genome assembly GCF_007828315.1 of Burkholderia sp. SJZ089. Taxonomy (NCBI): domain Bacteria; kingdom Pseudomonadati; phylum Pseudomonadota; class Betaproteobacteria; order Burkholderiales; family Burkholderiaceae; genus Burkholderia; species Burkholderia sp. SJZ089. Next base: position 336,647 of record NZ_VIUM01000003.1, read on the forward strand.
ACTGGTGGAGCGGTTCCTGTCCCATTACGAAGAAGGCCATCGTGCCTCGGGCGAGCGGGGGCGTGCATTCGGCGACCTGCTGCTTCAACTCACCAGGCAGATCGCCTGAGGCATGCAATGACACGATGCCGCGTGGCGGAGGAGGCAGGCTGATGCAGTCGAGCAGTACGCAGTTGCAAAACGTCGCCGCCGAGCTGGAAAGTTCGGCCGAGCGCGTGATCGAGTTCGCGCGGCTGGCGGGCGCCGAGGGAACGCGTGTGGAGATGGAGGCCGCCGAATCGCGCATCGTTACCGTGACGAACCGGGTGCAGACGGAACGCGGTTTCAGCGGCACCCTGGAAATGACGGTGACGGTTCTTCGCGACGGGAAACGTGCCTTCGCGAAATCGTCCGACCTGTCGGACGAGGGGCTGAGGAAGATCGTTCGCGCGGCAATCGACAGTACCGCCGCGACCGAGCCCGATCCCGCGGGCGGCTTCGCCGATCCCGGCGAGTTGGCCAGGGCCTTTCCCGATCTCGATCTCCATCATCCGCTGGACTGGTCGCTCGACGAGATCGGCGCCCATGCACAACGCGCCGAGGATGCGGCGCTGGCGCATGACCCTTCGATCAAGGCGTCCAAGGGCGCGACGGTGCGAACGGTGTCGGGCATGTCCTTGCTGGCGACATCCATGGGCTTCGTCGCGACGGCGCCGTGGTCGGTCCATTCGATCGCATGTGCCCCGGTCGCGTTCGGCGCCGGCGAGAAGCAGATCGGTGTCTGGAGCCATGCGAGTCGCGCATTCGACGATCTCGCGACGCCGGAGGAGGTCGGGACGCTGGCCGCCAGGCGGGCAACCGAGGCGCTTGGCGCGACCCAGGTTCCCACCCAGCAATGCCCGGTTCTTTTCGAGCCCTCGGCGGCGCTGGGACTGCTTTCCGAGCTGGTGTCCGCAGCTTCGGGGGAGGCGCTCTACCGGAGCGGGTCGTTCCTGAAGGATGCCATCGATTCGTCCTTGTTTCCGGCGCATGTCGAGCTCGCCGAGGATCCGTTCGTCGAACGCGGCATGGCCAGCCGATACTTCGACAGCGACGGCATTCCGGGCTGGCGCCGCAAGGTGGTGGAAGAGGGGCGCCTGCGCGGGTTTTTCCTCGGGCTTTACGCGGCGCGCCGCTTGAACTTGCCGCCCACCGGAAACGGCCATGGACCGCACAACCTCGTGTTGAGCAGCACGCGGACCCGGCCCGGCGACGACTTCGCCGCGATGCTGGGCAAGCTGCATCGCGGGCTGCTGGTCACGGAAATGGTGGGGGGCGGCGTGAACCGCTTGACGGGGGACTTCTCCCGTGGCGCCAAGGGGTTCTGGGTCGAAAACGGCGAGATCCGGTTCCCGGTGGGCGGCATCACGATAGCGTCGAACCTGCGGCGGATGTTCGGCGGACTACAGGCGATCGGCAGCGATGCGATGACGAGGGGATGGGCGAGCTCGGGGTCCTGGCTGATCGATGCAATGCGGATTGGGGGAGCTTGAGGCATGAGTGACATGAAGCAGTGGCAGGTATTGCGACCCGCCCACGAGGAGATCCGCACGCTGGCGCGGCACACCCTGCTGGAGCGGCATGGTGTCGACGAGGCGGCGCTGTTTTCGGCGATGGGCGTCGCCCTCGGCCGGCGATGGGATCATGCCGATATCTTCCTCAAGGAAACCAGCGCGGAATCGTGGTCGCTGGAAGGCGGGGCGGTGCGCGCGAGTTCGTATCGTTGCGATACGGGCTTCGGGCTGCGTGTATTGAAGGGGGAACAAGCGACGCTGGCGAGTTCGCAACGCATCGACACGATGGCGCTGCGGCATGTCGCCTCCCAGCTTCGCGAAACCGGAAGCGGCAACGCGCGGGACGGCTCGACGACGCTGCAGGGCAGGCCGGTCGCATCGGCACGCTCGTTCTACGACCCGGCCCATCCGCTGGGGACTATGGCCGGCGCGGACAAGATCGTGCTCCTGAAGAAGCTCGACGAGATCGCCCGTGCCGCCGATCCGCGCGTGATCGAGGTGCACGCCGTGCTGAGCGCCGTGCACGAAACGGTCTGGATCGCGCGATGCGACGGCCTGAGTTCCGGCGACGTGCGCCCGCTGCTGGCCTTGTGGATCAATGTGCGCGTGAGGTCGGGCGCGCGCGTGGAGAGCGCGAGCGGGGGCATCGGCGGGCGCCATGGTATCCATACCTGGACGGATGACGAACTCCGCGCCTTCGTGCTGGAACGCGTGACGGCCGCCCTTACCAAGCTGCAGGCACGGCCGGCGCCTGCCGGGAACATGACGGTGGTGGTCGGCCCGGGCTGGAACGGCGTGCTGTTGCACGAGGCGGTGGGCCATGGACTGGAAGCCGACGGCGTGCGCCGCGGCACCTCCGCCTTCGCGGGACGCCTCGGAGAAAAGGTTGCCGCCGACAATGTGACCATCGTCGACGACGGAACCCTCCAGGGCGCCCGGGGCTCGCTGAATATCGACGACGAAGGCTGCGCGACGCGGCGCACGACCCTGATCGAGAACGGCGTGCTGCGCGCGTACATGCAGGATGCGCTGAGCGCGCGCCTGATGGGCATGGAGCCGACCGGAAACGGCCGCCGCGAGGGCTACGCCTCGCCGCCCATGCCGCGCATGACGAATACCTTCATGCTGAACGGTGACCACGAACCGCAGGAAATCATCGAGTCGGTGCGCAACGGCATTTACGTCGCGGGTCTCGAGGGCGGCCAGGTGGACATCACGAGCGGGCAGTTCGTGTTCGAGGCATCGGAGGCCTACCTGATCGAAAACGGCAGGATCACCGCGCCGATCAAGGGCGCGACGATTACCGGCCACGGCCCCGACACGATCCGCAAGATCAGCCTGGTCGGCAACGATCTGGCCTGCGATCCCGGCAGGGCGTCGTGCAGCAAGGCGGGGCAGTCGATCCCGGTGGGCGTCGGTCAGCCGACCCTGAGGGTGGATGAAATGACCGTCGGCGGCACCGCGTAGTCATGGCCGTCGAGATCGTGCCTTGCCGGTGGAATGGAAAGTGAATAAATGGGCTCGTCGTCTCAGCCAGTCCAGCCGCAGCCAGCGTGAGGCGAAAACGGAACTGCTGCCCTTGCCGAGGCCGATACGCGACGCCTTGTCGTTGGAGTATCACCTTCAGCTCGAGGCGCTGCACGCCGGCGTGGGCTCGCTGATCGCGCTCCAGGTGCTGATGAGGACGGTGATTGCCACGGGCATCCTGTGCGAATTCGGGTACGGGGATATCGAGGACGCGTCGTACAAGGATCTGGAAAAGATCGCCAACCACGCGTTTTCCTCCGGCCGGCAAGGGCATTTCCATTTCGATGGCGATGCATTCCGCCTTTTCGCCAAGGTGCTCACGACGCATGACTCGCAGCTGGAGGTCGTTCCCGTGAGGGTGATCGACGAAGTCGCGAAGCGTCTGGAGCGGTATGGCAGGGCTGCCTGATCTTATTGAAACCCTCCTCTCTATGTCTTCGATTTTGACGCGCGAGCTTGCCGACCAATTCGCCGGCCTGGCACTGGGCCATGTCACGCGCGAATACCCCTGCAGTCCTGGCCATGTGATGTCCGGACCGCAGGACATCGGCGCGCCGCGGCAGCTTCATCCGGTGTTCTTCGGCAGCTTCGACTGGCATTCGTGCGTGCATGGCTATTGGCTGCTTGCCAGCCTGCTGCGCCGGTTTCCCGACCTCGAGGCCGCGGCCGGGATTCGTGCCTTGTTCGACGCTTCGTTGACGCCGCAGAAGGTCGAGCGGGAGTGCGAGTATTTCGGGAACCCGCTGAGCGGGAATTTCGAAAGGCCGTATGGCTGGGCATGGTTGCTCAAGCTCTTCGCCGAGCTGCACGCTCACCACGACCTGCGCTGGGCCCAGGCGCTATCGCCGCTGGCGACGATGATACGGGAGCGATTCCAGCGATTTCTTCCCAAGGCGACCTACCCGATTCGGGCCGGGACACATCACAACACGGCGTTCGCCGTGCGCCTCGCGCTCGATTACGCCGACACCGTCGGCGACCTCGTCTTCAGGACGCAACTGGCCGAGGCGGCGACGCGGTGGTATGCCGATGACGAGGCTTGTCCGGCCTGGGGGGAGCCGAGCCTCGACGAATTCCTTTCCCCGTGCCTGATGGAGGCCGAATGCATGCGGCGCGCCCTGGGCGCTCGCGAGTTCGCCGTCTGGTTCGACAAGTTCCTGCCGCGCCTGGCCGCGAGCCAACCATCGTGCCTGTTCGTCCCCGCCGTCGTGAGCGACCACGCGGATGGCCGCATCACGCATCTCAATGGGCTGAACCTGAGCCGGGCCTGGTGCTTTCGCTCGCTCGCGAACTCGCTGCCCGCCGAGGACAGCAGGGCAAGCGCGATGCAGGACGCCGCGGGCCGCCACGGGGCCGCGGCGTTGCTGCATGTCGGCGGCAACTACATGGCGGAGCACTGGCTCGCGACGTACGCGGCGTTGGCGCTCGGCGTCGATTGAGTGGCCGGCGTGTGACGGCAAGCTACCCGCTTCGCCCCTCATCATGACCACTGCCGGCCGATCGGTCTGCCGGGGTGCCGCCATTCCTCTGCTGATTGACACGAAGACCCACGGCTCATCCGCCTTCGAATGGCAGTGGACGAAGGTTTTTGCGCGAAGGAAAATTCCGAGGTGATCGGATTGCAAATTCCCCTTCAGCCGGGCAGTTACGAGCCGTAAACAAAAAGTAAGAAATATCTAACGACGCTCGGGAGCCGCAATGAAAAACATGAAAGTATCCAGCCGCCTGATCATCGGATTCGGTTTGTTGACGATCCTGCTGCTGGCCATCGCGGCGGGCGCGTTCTACGGGCTCGGACAGCTCAACAGCCAGCTCGACAGCATTGCGCGCGTGAACAACACCGAAGCCCGGTTTGCCAACCAGCTTCGCGCATCGATCCAGGATCGTGCGATCGCGGTGCGGAACCTCGCCTTGGTGACCGACCCGCAGGATATGGCGCGGGAGGCGGATCGCATCACGCAACAGGAGCGGATCTATGCGGATGCCTACCAGCAGTTGTCGCGCATGTTTACCGATGAGGCCGGAACGACCGAGCGCGAGAAGACCTTGCTGGCCGCTCTCAAGCAGGATGAAGCGGCGGCCATACCGCCCTTCAGGAAATCGGTCCAGCTCGCCCTGAACAATGATGCGGCGGCCGCGGCCCGGGAACTCCTGCAGAATGCCCGGCCTGCGCAGCGCATATGGCTCGCGCGCGCGGTGGAGCTGGCGAATTTCGAGGATCAACTCAACGAGCAGGCGCAGCGGGAGGCGGTCGCGACCTACTCGAACGTCCGCGCCTTGATCGCGGTGATCGCCGGCAGCGCGCTGCTCGTCGCGGTCGGCACGACCATCCTCATCGCGCGCAGTATCCTGCGGCAACTGGGAGGCGAGCCGTCGATGGCGCAATATGCGGCGGCCCAGATCGCCGACGGCAACCTGATGATCGATCTGCCGGTGACGCGCGGTGATTCATCCAGCTTGATGGCATCGCTGGAGACGATGCGCGCCAAGCTTGCCTCGATCGTCCAGGGCATCAAGACATCGGCGGAGTCCATTTCCATCGCCGCCGGGGAAGTGGCGCAGGGGAACGTCGATCTTTCGCAGCGCACCGAGGAGCAGGCCGCCTCGCTCGAGGAAACGGCCGCGAGCATGGAGGAGCTCACCTCGACGGTCAAACAGAATACGGACAATGCCCGCCAGGGAAGCACCCTGGCCGCCGCGGCTTCGCAGACCGCTTCCTCGGGCGGCGAGGTGGTCAGGCAAGTGGTCGGCACGATGGCGGATATCACGTCCAGCTCGCAGAAGGTATCCGAGATCATTTCCGTGATCGAGGGCATCGCGTTTCAGACCAACATCCTGGCGCTCAACGCGGCCGTCGAAGCGGCGCGGGCAGGCGAGCAGGGTCGCGGCTTCGCGGTGGTCGCCGGCGAGGTACGGACCCTGGCGCAACGCAGCGCGGTGGCGGCCAAGGAGATCAAGGCGCTCATCGAGACCTCGGTATCTCATGTGGCGGCGGGTTCGCAACTGGTGTCGAGCGCCGGCGCGACGATGGACGAGATCGTCCGCTCGGTGAGGCGCGTCACGGACATCATGGGCGAGATCGCGTCCGCCTCGGCCGAGCAAGGCACGGGGATCGAGCAGGTCAACGTTGCCGTCACGCAGATGGACGAGGTGACCCAGCAGAATGCCGCGCTGGTCGAGCAGGCCACGGCAGCCGCCCAGTCGATGGCGGACCAGGCGGAAAGCCTGCGGGCCGCCGTATCCATATTCAAGGTCGAGTCGCGGTCCCAGGCGGCTGCCGCTGCCACGCCGGTGCGAGCCACGGCGGACAGGGCGGACAGGGCGGCGCAACGCAGGGAAGCGGCGAGGCCGGCGCGGGAGCCGGTGAAGGCCGAGGGCGCTGATTGGGCGACGTTCTGAGCCGCCGCTCACCCGGCCTTGCCGGGGTGACGGCGCAGGCATGAGCGCAGCGGGCATGCCAGACCGAATCCGCCTCGGCGCGTCGGCGCCAATCCTCTGAACTTTTCGACGGACCTGCCGTTAATTGATGGGTGGAAAGCCGGTGCCCGGCTTTCCGTCCACGATGACACCTCCAGCACGGGAGCGATCCATGTCCGAGAACGCGCAGTTTGGTTGCGCATGCTGCAGTCCCCACCTGATGTTGTCGGCCGCCGGTCCCGAGGGCACCTGGCAGGACGATCTGCTCGAAGCGATCAAGCACTTGCCCCAGCCCCAGCCGCCTGAATCCGTGCTGTTCCATGGTGGCCACATCTATCCGAACCCCCATGACACCGGCCTGTGCGTCGAGGCGATCGGCATCGCCGATCACCGCGTGGTGATCACGGGCACGCTGGCCGAGGTGCGCGCTGCCATGGCGGCGCGGGGCGTCCCGTTTCGTGAACAGCAGCTCGATGCGGAGCAGACGCTGCTGCCGGGGCTGATCGAGCCGCATGCGCACATGGTGCCGAGTGCCTTGATGACCACCTGGCTCGACCTGTCTGCCTTCGACGAGCAGTATCTGAACTACGGCTATGGCATCGCGAGCATCAAGGAGAAACTCAAGACGGCGATCATCAAGGCCGTACATGCCGCGACGGACCCCACCAGGCCGGTATGGGTATGCGGCTACGGCATCGACCCGTCCTTGATGACGGTCTGGACCGATATCAACAAGACCGTGCTCGACGGGATCGTCGCCGATGCCATCGGCCACGATGTCAGCGGCAAGCCGCCGGTGGCCGTGTTCCTGCTCAACGCGTCCGGGCACATCGGTTACGCCAGCCTTGTCGCGCTTGAGCTGGCCAAGCTGCTCGACAGCCATCCCGACGGCGTGCTGACCGAACTGCAGATCAGCGTCGTGACGGCGATCGTGCCGCAGCCGTCGCTGACCACGCTGATCGGCGGCCTGCGCAAGGTGATGGAGGATGCGAACGCGCGCGGTATCACCACGCTGTTCGATGCGGGGCTCGGCATGACGATGGGGCCGCTCGAGGTGCTCGTGATGCGTGCGCTGGCCACCACCTCGTGGATGACGGTGCGCGTCGGCGCGGCCTTGTTCGGCAACGGCGACAATCTCGCCCTGTGGCTGGCGACCTATCGCCCCGAGCTGAGCAGCGCGCCGGAGGTGCTGTTCTCGCTGCGCGCGATCAAGCTGGTGGCCGACGGCTCGAACCAGGGCCTCACGGGGCTGCAGAGCGTGGATTATCAATGCTGCGAAGCGCACCAGGTGCCTGGCGTCGGCCGTCGCGGGCTGTTCAACTTCGATCCCGCCCTGCGCCTGGCGGCGGTCATGCAGCAGATCGCGCGGTTCGGCTGGCCGATGATGACACACGCCAACGGCGACGCCGCGATCGCCAACGTGCTCGCGGCGTACCGGCTCGCCTTGAACGTGGTGCCGCCGCCCGGCGAGTCGCCGCAGCCGAAACCCGTCGACGTGCCGCCTGCCTCGCGCCATCGAATCGAACATGCATCCTTGTTGACCGACGAGTCGATCGACGCCATGAAGGAGCTCGATGTGTCGCCGAGCTTCCTGATCGGCCATGCCGGCTACTGGGGGAAGGCGTTCAGCGAGACGATCCTCGGCAAGGACCGCGCGCAGATGCTGGATCGCTGCCGCTCGGCGGCCGACGCCGGCCTGCGAATCAGCCTGCACAGCGACCATTTCGTCACGCCGCTCGGCCCCCTGCGCAACATGGAGCAGGCAATCGGCCGCTGGATGGAGGGATATTGGAAAGACAAGACGGCGCATCCTGGCCGCTCCGATCCGGTGTTGAACAAGGGCGAGCGGCTGAACACGGATCAGGCGCTGCGCGCCATCACGATCGACGCCGCCTGGCAATGCAATCTCGACAAGCAGGTCGGCTCGCTGGAGGCCGGCAAGCAGGCCGACCTGGTGATTCTCGCCGGCAATCCGCTGACGGCGCCGATCGGCGCGAGGTTGCGCGACATCGATGTGCTCGAGACCTGGGTGAGCGGCCGCAAGGTGTTCCACGGCCCGGTGCTGCGTGCGCAGGGTGAGGCTGGGGCGGGGTGCGCGGCGGCGTGAGCTCAGGATGACGGTGGGCGGCGTATGGCGCGCCGCTCGGCCAGAGCGAAAATCTTCATGCCGACGAGCATGGCGATGACGAACAGCATCGCCTCGGTCTGGCCGCTGCCTGCACTCACGAGGGCGGGGCCCGGGCAGAAGCCGGCCAGGCCCCAGCCCGCGCCGAACACGGCGCTGCCGGCGAGCAGGCGGCGGTCGATGTGCCTCGTGCTCGGCAACGAGATGGGCGCGTTGAACAGGCTTCGCCCGTGCCTGCGAGCTATCGCGAAGCCGATACTGCCAACCGCGATCGCGCCGCCCATGACGAACGCCAGTGATGGGTCCCAGTTGCCGGCGATATCGAGAAAGCCGAGGACCTTCGCCGGATTGGCCATGCCTGAGATGATCAGTCCCGTGGCGAAAATCAGCCCCGCGACAAAGGCGTTGAGAATCAGCATGTCAAAGCCCCAGCAGATGACGTGTCAGGAAAACGGTAAAAAAGCCTGCCGCCATGAACGACAGGGTGGCCGCAAGCGAGCGAACCGAGCCGCGGGAGAGGCCGCATACGCCGTGGCCACTGGTACAGCCGGAGGCATAGCGGGTGCCGATGCCGACCAGCAGGCCGGCCGCGACGAGCACAAGCGGCGATGACACGGGCGTGGTGGCGGGAAGTTGCGTGAAAAGCCGGAAGATCCAGGGCGCAACCAGAAGCCCCAGCACGAATGCGGCGCGCCAGGCGCGATCGCCGGATGCGGTGTCCAGCAGGCCGCCAAGAATTCCGCTGATGCCGGCGATCCGGCCGTTTCCGAGTACGAGCAGCGTTGCGGCCAGGCCGATCAGCAAACCGCCGGCGAGCGAGGGCAGCGGCGTGAAGTGTGCGAGGTCGATGCTCATTGCACGCGTCCTTTGACTTTGCCGCAATAGAGAGTCGACAAAGTCTGCATGATGCTCAGCACCTCGGTGCTCGCGAGGCTGTAGTACATGTACTTTCCCTCGCGCCGCGTACTGACGAGGCCTTCTTCACGCAGCACGCCGAGATGCTGCGAAAGGCTTGGCTGATGAAGACCGACCGCGGCTTCCAGTTCCCCGACGTTCTGCTCGCCTTCGATCAGTTGGCATAGCAGCAGCAGGCGGTCTTCCTGCGCCATGGCTTTCAGGAGCGCGCAGCATTTCGTGGCTGACTGCCGAAGCGAGTCGAGCGCGGCGGGAGTCAAAGGGGTGGTCATCGTTCGGCATCCTTTGGAGCGAGGAGGTGGCTCGTCAACATTATATGAAAATATATATTGTTTGCAAGATATCGAGGATTCCATCCGACGATTGGCTCAAACCTCTTTCGGGTCCGCCACAAAGTCGTAGTAAAGATGTGGCCGCGCAAATTCGGACAATCGGGTAAGTGGAATACGCGGGGCCAGAGCCAGCGACAACGCGGGCAAAGGAACCGAAAAGAGGACGAAGGGAACCCGCCGGACGCACTCAGCGGCGTTCAAGGCGAAAGTGGCCCTGGCGGCGGTCAGGTGCGAGCGCACGCTGGCCGAACTGGCACGGCGGTTCGATGTGCATCCGAACCGGATCACGGAAGGGAAGCGGCAACTGCAGGAGCGTGCAGCCGATGTGTTCGGTGCGGCAGGCATGCGTTCGAGCGAGCCGCCGGTAGACCTGAAGGCTCTGCACGCGAAGATAGGTCAGTTGACGCTGGGAAATGATTTTTTTGTCCGGAGCGCTTGGCAAGCCCGAGGCGGATCAGTTGCTGATGCGGCGAATCGACGAACTGCACATGGCGTTTCCGTTCGCCGGGGCGCGGACGCAGGTATCGCCTGATGCGCCGGGAGGGCCGTGAAGTCGGTCGCGGACATGTGCGCACGTTGATGCCGCGCATGGGTGGAAACGGCCCCACTCGAGCCTGGCGGATCGGACGCCGGATGAGGCATCCTTCGCGACGCCGCCAGCGACCAATCGGCAGCATGGTCGCTCCGGACGTTCCCCTTCAAAACCTCGGAACACTGTCCGAACGAGTGAGGCCACCTCTTCGATCTAAATGAACGAGGCGCCGGCGCCAGATGGAGCATCGACTCCCAGCGACGGCGCCCCTCAAGCGCGCTCCAGCCAATTACTTCTTCTCGTCTCCGCCCGAAGCCTGCTTTTTCGACCGAGCCACGATCCCCGCACCAACGCTCTGCTGAATGGCCCCGCCACGTTCCCGCCGAGCCTTCCCGGCCTTATACGAAGCCCTGAGCATGGCCAACGGCAGGATATGGTGAAACGACTCACTGCCCATCCCTTTCCCGGCATGCTGAGCCAACTCCTTCAACGCCGAAATCCCGCCCGCGCCGACCGACCCGATCTTCATCTCGATCTGCAGCAGATTGACGATCAACGCACTCAACCGAGCATTCCAAGGCCCGGCCTCGCTATTCCCCGCCGTTTCGAACAACTGCCGAATCGACTCATGCCAGGCGTTGCGAACGGCTTCCGCGCGCTGCATTTCATGCCCGGTCTCGAACTTCGCCGCAATCGCATCCAGATGGCTCATGGGCGCCGCCTGCGCCGAGGCCGGCCGCGCGCCGCCGCTCGCCTGAGCGTCAGCGCCACCGTTGCCGCCCGCCGCCTCGATCTGCGTATCGTCCTGCTGTTCCTGCTCTCTTCCACGGCCGCCGCCACCGCCCCGGCCACCGTTCAGCGCATCCATGTCGTTGTTCCTGACGTCGCCGCCACCCTCGTCATCGCCGCCCGCGCCCCGAGCCGAATTCCGCCGCGCGCGTTCATTCGCTCGCCGCTTGTTGCGCTGCAGGCTCGCGAACTTCCTCGAACCCTGGTTGTTGTTCTGCGCCTGGTTGGTATTGGTGAACAAGGTGCCGTTATAGGTGGTCGCCCGCTGCGCCTGCCTGACCCCTTCCTTGGCCGACGCATTCTGTTGCGCATCCCCCGCGCGACGCAGCTGATCCGCCGCCGCCGTGGTCTGCGAGCGAATGGTGGGAGTTCGATTCAAAGCCATGAAACACGTCTCCCGATCAAAGCGGCACGGCCGTGCGCATCATCTGGTTAGCAAAATGCAGCACCGCCGCACAACAAACCGGCGCCGCCACGATGATGGTGATCGTTACCGCGATCAGCTTGATCACCTGCGGCAAGGTCTGGTCCTGCAGCGACGTGATCGCCTGCACGAACGACACGCCCAGCCCAACCACGGCCGCCACGATCACCGGCGGCAGCGAAACCGTGAGACACAGCAGCATGCCCTGCGTGGTAAACCGGATCAGCGAATCGACATCCATGTCCGAGACTCCTTACTTGTAGGTCATCACGAGACCGTGGATCAGCGTCGACCAGCCGTCCATCACCACGAACAGCAGCAGCTTGAACGGAATCGCGACGTTGGTCGGCGTGACCTGGTTCAAGCCCAGCGCGAGCAGCACGTTGGCGATGATCAGGTCGACCACGATGAAGGCGATATACAGCAGGAAGCCGATCTTGAACGCATCGGTCAGCTCGGAGAGCGTGAACGAGGGCGCCAGCACGATCAGGTCGTTCTCGCTCAACTGCTGCGCCTGCTCCTTGGGCCAGACCACCGCCGCCGAGCGCAGGAAGAAACGCTTCTCCCGCTCCGCCGTGTGCTTCACGAGAAACGCGCGGAACGGCTCCTTCGCCGCGCCGAACGCCTGTATCAAGGCCTGCGACGGCTGCGAGGCGAGTTGCTGCCCCTCCAGCGCCTTCGAGGCCTGCATCCCGATCGGCGCCATCACGTAGATCGACACCAGGATCGCGATGCCGTTCAGCACCATGTTGGGCGGCACCTGCTGCACGCCCAGCGCATTGCGCAGCAGCCCCAGCACCACCACGATCTTCGCGTAGGAGGTGACCACCATCGCCACGAAGGGCAGCAGGCTGATCGCGATGACGACCAGCAGCAGCCCGGTAATGTCACTGAATTGAACCATGCCGATGCGCCATGCGAATGATGCGGACCCCGAGATGCTCGCCCACCGTCACGAGCTCGCCGAAACCAACCGTCTGGCCGTGTACCACCAGGCGCAGCTGCGCGTCGGCGGCGGGCACCGGCAGCTCGACGACGTAACCCGGCCCGAGCGCGGAAAGCTGGTCGAGCGGCAGCGCGACGGTATCGATCTCGAACTGCACGGGCAGCTCGATGGCGCCGACCACGATCGGTTCGTCGGGGCGATCCGTCGCCAGGCCGATATCGGCGCGTGTCGAATCGAGTTCGTCGGACATGTACCACTCCTGAGTAAGGGTAAGCGACCGGCCGTCGAGCGCCGCGCCGGCATGCACGCGCGCGTGGCCGCGGGCGCCCCAGGCGGCCACCACGCGCGGCGCGGCGCCATCGGGCGCGGCGCCTTGCAGCGCGGCGGCGTCGAAGGTCGGGAACAGGCAGCGCAGCAGCACGTCTCCGGGTTCGAGCGCGGCGAGCGTGTCGACCGCGTAGCTTCGCGTGCCGACGATCGCGCTGCCCGGTAGGGTCAGCGCGGGGAACGCCGTGCGCCAGGGCTCGCTCGCCGTGCGCGCGATCAGCGCGTCGAGGGTCGCGAGCACGGCGGTGCCGAGGGCCACGGTGCAATCGATGCGGGTGTCGCCGAAGGCGACCGACAGCGCCACGGGCGGCACGTCGAAACGCGCGTCGGCCCGTGGGTCGTGCCGAGCATCGGGGCGCGGCTCGCGCCGCGCGTCGGCCACGCAGTCGGCCAGCGGCCGGCGCGTCACCGAGACGATGCGCGGCGCGTCGAAACCGAGCTGGGCCAGCGCGCCGGCCAGCGGATCGAGCAGCACGCCGGCCACGGCCTGGCGCAGCGCCAGCTCGGCACCGCCAGGCGCGAGCATGGCCGGCGCACCCAGCGCGCCAGTCGGAACGGGGGAGGCCGTGCGATCGGGCCAGGCGACGATCGCCAGCGCCGGATGCGCATCGAGATCGAGTTCGACGAACACCGGCCGCGGCGCGCCGCCGGGCGCGGCCACCGACAACTCGATCACGGCCGGATCGCGCGCGCCGCTGCGCGCGGGCAAGCCGGCCAGCGGCTCGGCGCGCAGCAGCGTGGCGCCGGTGGCGGCCTGCACGGCGGGGCCGAGGCGCGTGTCGTGCACGGTCTGCGAGAGGCGCGCGAGGCTGGTGTCGATGCGGCGCGGCACGACGCGCGCGATAGGCGCGCTCGCAGGCACGGCATCGGTGCCGGCGCCGCCATCGACGCCAGCATCCTGACCGGTGCTAACCGGCGCCTCGCCGCCGGGTTGCTGTTGCCGCAACCGCGAAGCCTCGGCCTGCGCCCCCGCCCTCTCGAACGCGTCAGGCACGGGCGCGGCCGCCGCGCGAGCGGAAGGATCGCTCGCGTCGTCGTCGCTGTCCGTCGCGCTGAGAAGGATGTCGGCCATGCGGGGGAAAGGGTTACCAGACGGTGAGTTCGATGTCGCGGACTTCGCCCCAGGCGCGCAGCGTATCGGCGAGTTCGCGCTGGAGCATCGTGCTGTGCGTCAAGAGTAAGTCGCGGGCGGCCGGGTCCTGCGCATCGAACCGAAGCAGGAGACTGAAACGCGAAAGCGACAGAGACAGCCTGGTATGCGGCAGCAGCGCGGGATCCAGCGTCATCTGCGCCTCCCAGTTGCCGGCATTTGCGATCGCAGGATCGCCGCAGAAGGCGGCGATCTCGCGCGTCAGCACGCCCAGCACCTGAAGATATTGCTGCTGCTGCATGTAGACGGCCGACACCACCGGCACGGCGGCGCGCTCCACGCGGGCCGACAAGGTATCGAGATCCTCGGCCGCCGCGCCCGCCGCCAGCGGCAGGGCCGCGGCCGGCTCGGGCAGCGCCTCCTCGCCTGCGCCCGGCATGTAGCGCGGATCGAAATACAGCGCGATTTCGGCCTGCGGCGCGGCATCCTCGGGGCTGTCCTGCCCGCCGCCGCCCGATTGCGGCTGCTCGCGCGCGGGCAGCCGGTGCGGGGCGCGGCGCGAGGCCAGCGAGGCATAGTCGAAGCGGCGCTCGCGCGGCCGGTTCGGCTCGGCGGGCGCGGCGCCGGGGATGATGCGCGCATTGCGCGAGTCGATGGTGGTCATGCGGTCAGCGTCACGCGGCCCACGGGTTTGAGTTCGACGTGCTCGCCGAGCTCCTGGTACGAGTACACCGCCAGCCAGCCCAGCCGTGCCTCGATCATGCGCCGCACGTAGCGGCGGATATCCATCGAGGTCACCAGCACCACGCCCTCGCGGGGCGCTGCGCCCACGAAGGACTGGATGCGGTCGATCAGGAACGCGGCGTCGTTGGGCGGCAGCGCCAGGAAGTTGCCGGTGGGCGTCTGCTTGATGGCGGCGCGGATATGCTGCTCGGCCTGCATGTCGAACAGCACCGCCGAGAGCGTGCGCTCGCCCTTGGCGGCGCGATGCGCGAGGAAGCGCGAAAGGTCGCCGCGCACGTACTCGGTCAGCATCAGCATGTCCTTTTCCTTGGCGCCCCAGGCAATCAGGCTCTCCATGATGGTGCGCACGTTGCGGATCGAGACCTGCTCCTCCAGCAGCCGGCGCAGCACGTCGGCGATCCGCTGCGGCGGCAGCACCTTCTGCACCTCGGCCACCAGCCCCGGCGCGTCATGGCCGAGCTGGTCGAGGATCCACTGCACCTCCTGGATGCCGAGGAACAGCGTGGCGTGCCGGCGCATCGCCGCCACGCAGGCATGCGGGATGATCTGCTCGGCGCGCCACACCGGCATCTTGGGCGGGATGGTCTTGTCGTCGAGCCAGCGCGTGGGCGTGCCGTCGGCCACGATCGCCGGGCCGGCCTCGGTGCGCTCGGCCACCGACTGCAGCTTCTCGGCGGCGGCCGAGGCCACCTCGGGCGCGAGCAGGGCCGGATCGGGAATCAGCACCTTGCCCGCCGGCAGCGTCACGCTCAGGTGGGGCACGTCGTGCACCAGGATCTCGAAGCTGTTGGCCGGCAGCGGCGCGTGGATCCACATCGTGATGCCGGGGAAGGGCAGGCCGAGCATCTCCTGCAGGGCCGCGCGCTCGGTCTCGAAGGCGATGTCGAGGGTCGGCAGCGAGAGCCGCGCGGCCAGGTCCGGGGCGATGCGCACGCCCACCGCGCAGGCGAACTGCGGCGCGCGCGGCAGGATCGGCGGCACTTCCGTCTTGGCGCCCGAGCGCTGCATCGAGGCCAGCGTCTCGGCGCCGCCGTGCTCGCTGTCGCGCGAGGACGCGGGCTTCTTCGCCAGCTTGTAGCCGGCGAAGGACAGCAGGCCCGCCAGCAGCACGAACAGCAGCGAGGGGAAGCCCGGCACGATCGCGAAGCCCAGCAGCAGCACCGCGGCGAAGAACAGCGCGCGGCTGCTGGAGCCGAGCTGGTGGCCGATCTCGTCGCCCAGCGAGCGCTGCTTGGCCTGGCGCTCGTCGGCCACCCGCGTGATCATCACGCCGGCGGCCACCGACAGCAGCAGCGAGGGGATCTGCGAGACCATCGCGTCACCCACCGACAGCACCGAGAAGCGGTTGGCCGCGTCGCCGGCCGACATGCCGTGGTAGGCCACGCCCACCGCGATGCCGGCCAGGATGTTGATCAGCGTGATGATCAGGCCGGCGATCGCATCGCCCTTCACGAACTTCATCGCGCCGTCCATGCCGCCGTGCAGCTGGCTCTCCACCGCCAGCGTGGCGCGCTTGCGCTTGGCTTCCTCGGGCGTGAGCAGGTTGGCGCGCAGGTCGGCGTCGATGCTCATCTGCTTGCCGGGCAGCGCGTCCAGCGTGAAGCGCGCGCCCACCTCGGCCACCCGCTCCGAGCCCTTGGCGATCACGATGAACTGCACCGTGGTGATGATCGCGAACACCACCAGGCCCACCACCAGGTTGCCGCCCACCACCAGCTTGCCGAAGCTCTCGATGATGGTGCCGGCCTCGGCGTGCAGCAGGATCGACTTGGTGGAGGCGATGTTCAGCGAGAGCCTGAACAGGGTGGTGAACAGCAGCAGCGAGGGGAAGGCCGACAGCGCCGAGATGTCCGGCACGTACATGGTGATCATCAGCAGCGTCACGCTGATGGTGATGTTCAGGGCCAGCAGCCCGTCGATCATCAGCGGCGGCAGCGGCAGGATCATCAGCGAGATGATCGCCACCACCAGCGCGACGATCCCGATTTCGCCGCCGGCGGGGAGTTTCATGGACTTCAGCATCGTGGCTCCGGGGTCGGCGGTCAGTGGATCTGCTGCGCCTGGTGCTGCTGTTGCGCCTCGCGGCTCGCGCCGATCGAGTCCACCCAGCGCAGGATCGCGGCGATGGTCTCGAACAGCACCTCGGGAATCGGCTCGTCGACGCCGACCTTGTAGAGCGCGCGCGCCACCGGCGGGTTGCCGACGATCGGCACCTCGGCCTCGGCGGCGGCGCGCCGGATCGCGGCGGCGGCCTCGTCCATGCCCTTGGCGATCACCACCGGCAGCGGATGCTCGTCGGGCGCGTAGCGCAGCGCCACCGCGTAGTGGGTGGGATTGACCACCACCACGTTGGCGCGCGCCATGCGCGGCGGCGGGGAGTTGGCCATCTCGCGCGCGATGCGCTTGCGCTCGCCCTTGATCATCGGGTCGCCCTCGTCGTTCTTGTGCTCGCGCTTGACCTCGTCCTTCGACATCTTCATCTGCTTCATGAACAGCATCTTCTGCAGCTTGACGTCGGCCGCGCCCACCACCACGAAGATCACCGCGGCGATCATCATCAGCTTGACCAGGATGCCCCAGTACATCGCCGAGAGCTCCGGCAGCGGCTGGTAGATCGAGCCCGACACCAGCGGGAACAGGCCCCGGATCACCACCCACATCACGGCGAAGATCAGCGCCGCCTTGACGATCATCTTGGCGGTCTCGATCACGGTCTTGATCGAGAAGATCTTCTTGAGGCCCTCGCCGGGGTTGAGCGAATTGAGGTTGGGCATCACCGGCTTCAAGGCGATCTGCAGGCCGACCTGCATCGCCGAGCCCATCAGCCCGGCCATCGCGGCGGCCAGCGCGAGCGGCACCACCGCCAGCAGCGCGATGCCGCCGAAGCGGTAGAGCCGGTCGAACATGTCGGGAATGCCGTGCTCGGTGGTGACGAAGTCGAGCGCGCTCACCACCAGCTGGCGCATCGAATCGCGCAGGTGGGCGCCGGCGGCCATCACGAAGCCGATCGCCACCGTCATCGAGATCGCGTCCGCCAGGTCCGAGCTTTTCGACACCTGTCCGTCCTTGCGGGCGTCGCGCAGTTTCTTGTCGGTGGGCTCTTCGGTTTTTTCGTCGCTCATCGCTCGCTCGTCGCGTGGTCCGGGGTGGGGTGCTCACGCAGGCGCTCGCCGGGGAGGGCGGGCAGGGGTTGGCGGGCAGGCCCGGCGCGGGAGCGCGCAGCGGGCCGGTCGGACGAAGATAGCCGCGCGCCGCGCCGCGCTTTCCGTCCGACGCGAATCGGGCGCTGCGCATGCGAAGTTGGGGCGGCGAGCAGGGCGGATGCGCAGCGATGGGGCCCCGGGAAACGCCGGCCGCGGCCCCGGGAGGCGCCTGGAATCCGGCGCGCAGCAAGGTTTTTCAGCCGGGCGTCCGGCGCTCGGGTGAGCCCTGGCGCGAGCGCCGGCCAGGCGCGCCCCGGCTTCGTGGCCCGCGGCGGCGGGAGGGGGCGGGCCGCGTTCTCGCGCCTTCGCTTTCGGTGCGCTGGCTTCGCATCGCCGATCTCGCGGCCCCCGGCCGGTTGCTAAGGTTCCGTCGTGCGTCCGATCGACCCCGACCGTGGCGCGAAGATATCCGCCAGGAGAATGCGCGATGACCAAGGCCACACCCGATTACCTGAACTGCCGCCCGGAGATCGTCGGAGGACTGATCGAGACGGCCTCCGATGCGCTGCTGCAGACCTTCCCGAAGGTGTCGGTGGACCCCTACGACATCGAGCTGATGCTCGACGCGCTGCGCGTGCTGCGTCCGAAGGTGCCCGAGATCCAGATGCTGGACGGCATCCTGCACATGGTCCGCAACCATTGGGACGACGCGATCCTGGTGCTGCGCGAGGTCAGCGAGAGCGCGCCGCGCTTCGCCTACGCCAAGGCGCTGCTGGCCTTCTGCCTGTCCACCAAGGGCGACGGCGACTGGAAGCTGATCGCCAACGAAGTGCTCGAGAACAACCCGACGCGCGATACGCTGGCCCTCGTCAAGGCCCTGCATGCGCGCGAGGAGCTGGTCAGCGCCGTGAACGCGAGCCGCAACGGCGGCGCCTTCGTGCCGCCCGTCTCGATCGAGGAGCTGAACGAGGAACTGGCCAGCCGCGGCGACAAGCCCGACGTGCCCACCGCGCCGGTGCCGCCGGCCGCCGGCCTCGAATCCCTGCCGTTCGGCGTCGCGCTGCGCGCGTGAACGTCGTCCGCCCGCTCGACGAAGCCTGACGAGGAGTCCGACGATGACTGCGATCGACCATTCCGCGGCGCTGCGCGCCTCGCTCGAAGCCTTGTCCAAGCCGGAAGCCGCAGCGGGCGGCGGCACCTCGCCCGCTGCCGCCGACAAGTTCAAGGCGATGATGGAGAAGCCCTCGATGGCGCCGCCGCACGCGGCCCAGAGCCCGTCGATGGAAGTCGCCTCGAAGCTGGTGGCGGCGCAGGATGCCGAGCTGCAGCGCAGCGTCACCGACGCCGCCGAGTTCATGCAGCGTGCGCCCGAGATGAACCTCAACGAGCTCAATGCCGGCTCGATCCGGCTGACCTACGAACTCGCCGCCACCCAGCTCGACATGGAAGCGAAGATGGGCGTGGTGAACTCGTCGAAGTCGTCGATCGAAACGCTGATGAAGAACCAGTGACACGCGGCGCTCCACGGCGCCGCGCGGTCCGCCGCGAGACTTACCCCATGTCACAGACCCGGTCCGGATGGCGGCGCGCATCCGTCGTCGGCGCCTTCGCGCTCTGCGCGCTGCTCGCCGGCTGCAAGAAGGAACTATACGGAAACCTGTCCGAGCAGGACGTCAACGAGATGGTCGTGGCGCTGCTCGAGAATGGCGTCGACGCCGCCAAGGAAACGCCCGACGGCGGCAAGACCTGGACGCTCGAGGTGGACGGCGACCAGATGGTGCGCGCCATGGAGGCGCTGCGCTCGCGCGGCCTGCCCAAGAGCCGCTTCGACAACCTCGGCGACCTGTTCAAGAAGGACGGCCTGGTATCCACGCCGACCGAGGAACGCGT
Source organism: Burkholderia sp. SJZ089 (assembly GCF_007828315.1). Lineage (NCBI taxonomy): Bacteria > Pseudomonadati > Pseudomonadota > Betaproteobacteria > Burkholderiales > Burkholderiaceae > Burkholderia > Burkholderia sp. SJZ089. The sequence goes on from NZ_VIUM01000003.1 coordinate 356,380, forward strand.
GCGCTTCATCTACGGCATGTCGCAGGAGCTGTCGTCCACGCTCTCGAAGATCGACGGCGTGCTGGTGGCGCGCGTGCAGATCGTGCTGCCCAACAACGACCCGCTGGCGCAGACCATCAAGCCCTCCTCGGCGGCCGTGTTCATCAAGTACCGCCCGAATTCCGACGTCGGCGCGCTGGTGCCGCAGATCAAGACGCTGGTGATGCACAGCGTCGAGGGCCTCACCTACGACCAGGTCAGCGTGACCGCCGTGCCGGCTGATCCGGCCGACCTGGCGCGCCAGCCGCTGCCTCCGGCGAGCAACGGCGCGCCGCTGGTGTGGATCGTCAGCGGCATCGCCGGGGTGGTGCTGATCGTGGCCGCCGCCTTGCTGGTGGTGCTGCGCCGCAAGCTGCCGCATGGCGCCGACGGCGCGCCCGAGGCGGCTGGCGACAGCGCCGGCGGCCTGCGCGGCAAGCTCGGCGCGCTGACGGCTCGGCTGCGGCCGCGTCCGGCCAACTGAACGCCGGCCCGCACGCATGGCGTCTGCCCAGTTCTATCCCCCGCAACGCGTCGCCGCGGCGCTGAACGGCTATCGCGACAACCTCGATAGCGCGGCGCTGTGGGCCGACGCCTCCTGGTCCGCGCTGCCCGACAACGGCTGGCGCGAGGCGCTGTCGCGCGCCTCGTCGGCGGCGCGGCGCGCCTGCTCGCAGGCCCTGGCGCGCGCCGCCGGGGTGCGCGAGCCGCCGTTCGGCGCCTTCGCCACGCCGGCCGTGCTCGGCACCGGCGGCGCCGGCCTGCAGCCCGCGCCGGGCGGCCCGAAACCGAACCTCGCCCTGCTCGACGCGCTGCCGGTCAGCCAGGCGCTGGCGGTGCTGCGCATGCGCTCGCTGTCGTTCCGCCGTGTCGAGGTGCGCCGCCTGATCGACAAGCAGACGCGCTCGCGCCTGGCCGACTGGACCGGCGTGCATCCCGACGCGATCGCGCAGGACGCCCACGCGGCCGACGCGCCCGACGTCGCGCATCTCGCCATGAAGACCGGGCTGCCGCCGCTGGCGCGGCTCGACGCCACCGCGATGGCCGCCGAGGGCTGGCTGCTGTTCGTGCGCGACGCCGGGGGCGCGGCCGAGGCGGCCGATTCCGCCAACCCGGCCGACCGGCGCCGTCCCTCGCTGACCCGGCTCGCGCTGCCGCGCGCCTTCGCGCCGCCGGCTTCGCTGCCGGCCGCCAGCGGCCTGGACGCGGCCGGCTCGATCCGCCTGTTCGCCCGCATGCCCGATTTGCTGCCGGAGGTTGCATGGCTATTTGGTTGAGCCGTCCGCGCGACGCGCAGCACCAGCCCGACGAGGAAGCGATGCGCGCGCGGCTGGGCGCGACGAGCGACGTGCTGCCGCGCGAGCTGTTCGGCTCGCTGGTCACGCTCGACGACGCCTATGCCGCGCTGGCCGACGATCGCGCCGCGCTGATCGAGGCCGCCCACCTGGAAGCCGCGCATATCGTCGAGGCGGGCCGCGCCGAGGCCGAGGCGATCCTCGACATCGCGCGCCGCGAGCGCGAGGCCGCCGCCCAGGCCGGCTACCGCGACGGCTACGACCGCGCGCTCGGCGACTGGATGGACCGGCTCGCCGACGTGGCCCACGCGCAGAACCAGTTGCAGGTGCGCATGCGCGAGCGGCTGGCCGACATCGTGGCCTCGGCCGTCGAGCAGATCGTCAAGACCGAGAACCGCGCGGCCCTGTTCGAGCGCGCGCTGGCCTCGGTGGAGCGCATCGTCGACGGCGCCACCTACCTGCGCGTGGCGGTGCATCCCGACGATCTCGACAGCGCCAAGGACGTGTTCGACCGGCTCGCCACGCGCTGGCGCGAACTGGGCCGGCCGATCCCCATGTCGGTGGTGGGCGACAAGCGGCTCGCGCCGGGCAGCTGCGTGTGCGAATCCGATTTCGGCGCGGTCGACGCGAGCCTCGACACGCAATTGCGCGCCATGCACGGCGCCGTCTCGCGCGCGCTCAAGCGCACCCTGGTGGAAGCCGAGCAGGCACCGCCGGCCGAGGGCGATCCTTACGGTCAGCAGGGCGAGCAATACGGCGAGGCGGGCGAGGGCGCCGGCTACCACGACCCGAACGCCGCCCAGCCCGGCCATGATCCCCACGCCGCCCAGCCGCAGTACGAGGCCGCGCCATACGCCGACGCGCCGTATGACCCGAACGCCTACGGCGCCCAGGGAGGCCAGCCGCGATGACGATGGACGTCTCCTGGCTGTCGCGCACCGACGACTTCGAGCGCCTGACCGACGCGATCGAGCGCGAGATCCTCGCCGTGCCGGCCGTGGCGCGCACCGGCAAGGTGATGGAGGTGGTCGGCACGGTGATCAAGGTGTCGGGCCTCGACGTCACGCTCGGCGAGCTCTGCGAGCTGCGCTCGCCCGACGGCGTGCTGCTGCAGCGCGCCGAGGTGGTGGGCTTCACGCGCGATGTGGCGCTGCTCTCGCCGTTCGCGCGGCTCGAGCACGTCTCGCGCGCCACCCAGGTGATCGGCCTGGGCCGGCCGCTGTCGATCCAGGTCGGCGACCAGTTGCTCGGCCGCGTGCTGGACGGCCTGGGCGAGCCGATCGACGGCGGCCCGCCGCTGGACAGCGACGACTGGCGCCCGGTGATCGTGCAGCCGCCCGACCCGATGAAGCGGCGCATGGTGGACACGCCGATGCCCACCGGCGTGCGCGTGGTGGACGCCATGATGACGCTCGGCGAAGGGCAGCGGATGGGCATCTTCGCGCCGGCCGGGGTCGGCAAGTCGACCCTGATGGGCATGTTCGCGCGGGGCGCCGCCTGCGATATCAACGTGATCGCGCTGATCGGCGAACGCGGCCGCGAAGTGCGCGAATTCATCGAGCTGATCCTGGGCCCCGACGGCATGGCGCGCTCGGTGGTGGTGTGCGCCACCTCGGACCGCTCCTCGATGGAGCGCGCCAAGGCCGCCCACACGGCCACCGCGATCGCCGAATATTTCCGCGATCGCGGCCTGCGCGTGCTGCTGATGATGGATTCGCTGACGCGTTTCGCGCGCGCCGGCCGCGAGATCGGCCTGGCCGCGGGCGAACCGCCGGCGCGGCGCGGTTTCCCGCCCTCGGTGTTCGCCGAGCTGCCGCGCCTCCTGGAGCGCACCGGGATGGGCCAGACCGGCTCGATCACCGCGCTCTACACGGTGCTGGCCGAGGACGAGACCGGCGGCGACCCGGTGGCCGAGGAAGTGCGAGGCATCCTGGACGGCCACATGATCCTGTCGCGCGAGATCGCCGCGCGCAACCAGTATCCGGCGATCGACGTGCTCGGCAGCCTGTCGCGCGTGATGTCGCTGGTGGTGCCCGACACGCACAACCGCGCGGCTTCTCGCGTGCGCGAGCTGATGGCCAAGCATCGCGAGGTGGAGGTGCTGCTGCAGGTGGGCGAATACCAGCCGGGCCAGAACCCGGTGGCCGACGAGGCGATCGAGAAGGCCGACGTGATCCGCGAGTTCCTGTGCCAGCGCACCAGCGACTACGCCCCTTACGAGGACACCACGAATTACCTGCATCAACTCGCCGGGGTGAGCGCATGAGCGCCGAGGCGCGTTTGAAACGCGACCGCCGCGCGATCGCGCTGACGCGCGCCAGCGACCGGCGCCGCAAGCACAACGAGCAGTTGCGCATGCACCTGGTGGGCCTGCGCCGCGCGCTGGCCGAGCGCGAGGCCGAGCACGCGGCGGCGCTGGAACGCGTCGAGCAGGAGCGCGCCGCGCTGCAGTCGATCGACGACCAGGTCGAGGCCATGATGACGGGCGTCACGCCCTTCGTGGTGGACGATTTCCAGGCGCTGAAGATCGTGCGCGGAATCGCCGTCGAGCGCCTGCAGGGCGCCGAGGCGCAGGTCGAGACCGCCTGGCAGGCGGTGCGGGAGGCGCAGCAGGCGATCGTCGATACCCATCGTGCGATCGCACGCAACAACGGCAGCGTCGAGGCCTGCGAGCAGCGCGTGGCGAAGATGCGGCTGGGTTACCAGCGCGCCGAGGACGACGCGGCCGACGACGAGGCCGAGGACGGCGTGCTGGCGCGCCGCGCGCGCGACAAGGCGGGGGCGGCCGCATGAATCCGACGCTGGACGTGCTGCCCGACATCACCCACCTGGTGATGGGCTACCTGACGCTGATCGGCGTGTCCTCGGTGCGCCTGTTCGTGATCATGACGATCTTCCCGCCCTCGGCCGACGGCGTGCTGCAGGGGCCGGTGCGCAACGCGATCGTGATCCTGTTCAGCACCTTCGTCGCCTACGGCCAGCCGCTCGCGTTCGGCGAGCAGTTGCATGGCGCGGCGCTGGTCGAGCTGGGCCTGCGCGAGGGCATGATCGGGCTGGTGCTGGGTTTCGCGGCTTCCTCGGTGTTCTGGGTGGCCGAATGCGCCGGCTACTACATCGACGACCTGACCGGCTACAACAGCGCCCAGGTGCAGAATCCGCTGCGCAACGAGCAGGCCACGCCCACCGCCACCCTGCTGCAGCAGGTGGCCACGGTGGCGTTCTGGAGCCTGGGCGGCATGAGCTTCCTGCTCGGCACGCTCTACGAGTCCTATCGGTGGTGGCCGCTGACGGCCCACAGCGTGGACGTATCCAGCGTGCTGGAGGCTTTCGCGCTGAAGGAGACCGACACGCTGATGCAGCAGGTCGCCAAGCTCGCCGCGCCGGCCGTGATGATCCTGCTGCTGATCGACTTCGCCTTCGCGTTCGCCGCCAAGTCGGCCAGCAAGCTCGAGCTGATGGGGCTCTCGCAGCCGGTCAAGGGCGCTGTCGCGGTGCTGCTGCTGGCGCTGTTCGTGGGCGTGTTCGTCGACCAGGTGCGCGACCAGCTCACCCTGTCGGCCTTCACCTCGCAGTTCCGCGCCTGGGCCGACGCCGCGCACGCGGCCGATGCGAACCCGGTGGCGCATCCCGTCTCTCCGCCCACCGTGCCGCTCTTCGGCCCCGGCGCGAAGTGATGTCGGGCCCGGCGATGTTTGGTGAGATTCATCGCACGGGGCGAGCACGATTCGCGCCTGAGCAATCGTGAGACTCGCGCGAAGCCGCGTCGCGCGGGGCGCAATTCTCAAATCGGAATTATTGCTGAAGATTACTCAGTCAAACTGAGGGTTCGAAAACAGGCCGACGACTACATTGCTCGCATGGCGCCGCGCCCCGGTGTCCTGCGCAAATGCAAGGAGAGTCGCTTCATGTTTTCGATGCTCTATTTCCCGGTGGTTTCCGCGCTCGCCGCGTCCGACGAGGATGCCGGCTCCGGCATCGCGGCCCGCGCGGTCGATTCGATCCTCGACGGCGAATTCGCCGCCGCCGTGCAGCAGTCGGGGCGCCGTCTCGACGATTCCGCCGCCGCCGCCACCGCGGCCGACCTGCAGTGGCACGCCGACCTGCAACTGGTGCTGGGCTTCGACGCCGAGGCCGAGGACGCCTATCGCCGCGCCCAGCGCCGGATGCGCGGCTCGAAGGCCGAGATTCGCGTCGCCACCTGCCGCAACGCGGCCTGGCAGGCGCTGTTCCGGCATCGCATCGGCACCGCGCTGGCCTGCTTCGCGCGTGCCGCCGAGGAAGTCGACGCGCCGCCGGCGCGCCGCATCGAGGCACGCATCGGCATCGCCTGCGCGCTGCATGAGCTGGGCCGCACCCGCGAGGCGCTCGACGCGCTCGACGAGGTGGTGCCCACCAACGCGCGCTGGCGCGAACTGGTGATCGCGCTGCGCTTCGACCTGATCGCCCAGCACGAGTTGCGCTGCGCCAACGCACTGCAGGATCACGTCTACTGGCGCTCGGCCGCGCTGGCCAGCCCGGCGGCCTACCTGCCCGCGCCGCGCGTGGGTTTCGCCGAGGCGCTGCAGGCCGCCGCCGGCGTGCGCGCGCCGCTGCTGGCCGCGCGCGTGGCCTACCTGCGCGAGCTGCGCAACGTCACCAGCGGCGAGCGCGACGCGATCGCCAATGTCTGCGCCTACCTGGAGCGCATCCGCGAACAGGGTTTCGCCGACTACCAGCGCGCGGTGCGCCTGGAGATCGCGCTGGCCAGCTTCGTCGGCGACGCGCCGCACGTGGCGCAGACCATCATCGAGCCGCTGCACCAGGGCGTGCGCGGCTCCGATACCGGCCATCGCCAGCTCGAGTATCTCTACTGCGCCGCCAAGCTGCGCGAAAGCCAGGGCCGCGCCCAGGAATCGCTGCAGTGGTACAGCCGCTACGCGCTGGTGGCGATGCAGTGCCTGCGCGAGGATTCGCACGTGCGCACGCCGGCGCTGGACCGCCAGCCCAAGGCCGCGCCCGACGACGTCAGCGCGCGCCTGCCGGCCAAGTATCGCCGCGCCTATCGCTACGTGCTCGACAACCTCGACCGCGCCGATCTCTCGGTGCGCGAGATCGCCACCCAGATCGGCGTGACCGAGCGCGCGCTGCAGAGCGCCTTCAAGAGCTGCCTGGGCCTTTCGCCCAGCGAGCTGATCCGCACCCGGCGCATGGAGCGGATCCGCGAGGCGCTGATCGACCATGCCGACGCGGGCGACCAGCGCGTGCTGGAGACCGCGCGCCGCTGGGGCGTGCAGAGCCGCTCCACGCTGGTGACCGGCTATCGCAAGCAGTTCCGCGAAGCGCCGTCCGAGACGCTCGAGCGTTGAGCCGGCCGATCCCTTCTATCTTCCCGAATCGACATCCATGAGAGCGAAGAAGCTTGTTGCCGCCGCGTGCGTCGCGGCGGCGCTGTCGGGCTGCCTGTCCGATGCCGCGTCCGCGGCCCCCGTGCGCTGGCGCAGCGCCACCGTGCACGTGCAGCTCGACGGCAAGGACCTGAAGGACGTGCTGCGCGATTTCGCGGCCAGCCAGGGGATCGCCGCCTCGATCGCGCAGAACGTGACGGGCACCGTCACCGGCCGGTTCGACCTGTCGCCGCAGCGTTTCCTCGATACGCTGGCCTCCACCTTCGGCTTCGTCTGGTTCTACGACGGCAACGTGCTGTCGATCAGCAGCTCGAACGACGTGACGCGCCAGGTGCTGCAGCTCGACCATAGCGAGATCGGCCAGCTGCGCTCCACGCTCAAGCAGATCGGCCTGGACGATCCGCGCTTCCCGCTCACCTACGATTCGGCCTCGGGCACCGTGCTGGCCAGCGGCCCCGCGCAATACGTGCAGATGATCGCCGACATCGCGCAGCGGCTGGACGCCAGCACCGGCCATCGCAACGGCTCGGTGATCCGCATCTACAAGCTGAAGAACGCCTGGGCCACCGACCATGAGGTGCAGGTCGACGGCAACAAGGTCAGCGTGCCGGGCGTGGCCACCATCCTCGGCAACATGTACAGCGTGAAGTCGGGCTCGACGGGCGGCCAGCCCAGCTCGACGCCGAACATGCAGCGCGTGCAGTCGCTCAACGACGTGTCGGGCTCGTCCAACGGCATGGGCGGGGGCGGCGGCGTGCAGCCGCCGCCGCTGCCGCCCTCGATGATGGGCTCGCAATCGGTCGGGCAGGCCGGGCAGGCGTTCGGCGGCGCCTACGACAATGGCGGCGGCGGTTATACGCGCCGGCGCGGCGGTGGTGGAGGCGGCTCCGGCAACGACGTGGCCGTGACCGACGGCAGCGACGGCCTGCCGGTGATCCAGCCCGACCCGATCACCAACTCGGTGCTGATCCGCGACACGCCCGATCGCGTCGGCCAGTATGGCGAGCTGATCCGTCAGCTCGACGTGCGGCCGCAGATCGTCGAGATCCAGGCGCACATCATCGAGATCGACGACGACACGCTGCAGCAGATCGGCGTCGACTGGCGCGCCCACAACAGCCATGTCGACTTCCAGACCGGCAATGCGCAGCAGGCGCAGAACAGCTTCGACGGCGGCCAGCTGAACCCGCTGTTCGGCACCGTGCAGCAGGCCGGGCCGGGCAACACCATCGTCAACGCGACGCCGGGCGGCGCGGCGCTGTCGGCCGTGGTGGGCGGCGCGGGGCGCTACCTGATGGCCCGCGTGAGCGCGCTGCAGTCGACCAACAAGACCAAGATCGACGCCTCGCCGCTGGTGGCCACGCTCGACAACGTCGAGGCGACCATGGACAACACCACGCGCTTCTTCGTGAAGGTGGCAGGCTATACCTCGGCCGATCTCTACAGCGTCTCGACCGGCGTGTCGCTGCGCGTGCTGCCGCTGATCGTGCGCGACCAGGACAAGACGCGCATCAAGCTGAACGTGCATATCGAGGACGGCCAGCTGACCCAGCAGAAGGTGGACGACATCCCGGTGATCACCACCAGCCAGATCAATACGCAGGCCTTCGTCGGGCTCGGCGAGAGCCTGCTGATCGCCGGCTTCACCACCGACACGCAGACCAACGGCGTGACCGGCGTGCCCTTCCTGTCGCGCATCCCGCTGCTGGGGGCGCTGTTCCGGTATCACAGCGACGACCACTCGCATGGCGAGCGCGTGTTCCTGCTGACGCCGCGCATCATCGACGCGGGCGTCTGAGCACCGGCCCGGCGGCGCCGCGCGTGCCGCCGGGCCGGGTTTCGATCGGTGCAGCCCTTGCCGGTTCGCATCCGCACCGATCGCCGGACCCGATTCGATGGAAGCAGGCCGCTGCTGCTCCCGTCCTCCGGTTCGCTTCGTGAGAGGCGGCTTCGCGCCGTCGACGGAAGCCTTCGACCACTTCCCTATAGTGCTACGAGTCGGCATTGCCGCCGTCCATTCCAGGGGAGTCGTTCATGTCGCTGTCCATCAATTCCTTATCGACGCCGTCGATCGATCCGATGTCGCTCTGCACGGGCGGCAGCAACGGGTCGAACAGCTCGTCGCTGATCCAGATCCTCCAGCAGATCGCGCAAATGATCCAGGAGATCACCCAGGCCCTGAAGATGGCGGCCTCGTCCGATGGCGAGGATGGCCTCGGCGGCGGAGGTGGTGGTGGCGGCGGTGGCGGCATGCCCCAGTCGTTCGCGGCGGCGCCGGCCGGCGGCGCAGGCGGTGGTGCACCGGCGGCAGGCGCGCCGGCTGCGGGGGCAGGGGCCGGCACGCCGGTGCAGGCCTCGGCGGGCACCAACGGCCCGGGCTCGGGCACCGACGTCTCCAGCCTCGGCGGCGACAACGCCCACAAGATCGCGGCCTACCTGCAGGACAACCTCGGCCTGAACAAGACGGCGGTGGCCGGCGTGCTCGGCAACCTGCAGCAGGAGAGCGGCCTCACGCCGAACATCAACCAGGGCGGCCAGATCGGCGCGCCCTCGGCCAACAATGCCGACGACGACGGCCACGGCTACGGTCTCGCGCAATGGGGCGGCGTGCGCAAGGAAGGCCTCGAGCAGTTCGCGGCCTCGCAGGGCAAGTCGCCGCAGGACCTGGGCGTGCAGCTCGACTACCTCGCCAAGGAAGTGAAGGAGAAGCCGGGCCTGGTGGACGCGCTCAACAACGCGGGCTCCGCCGATGCGGCCGCCAGCGTCTGGTGCAAGCAGTTCGAGCTGACCGCCGATCCGCAGATGCAGAACCGCGATCAGTACGCCCAGCAGTTCCTGAGCCAGGGGCTGTAGGCGCAAGCGTCCCGCCGCGCGCGGCGGGACAGCTCGGGCGCTTTGCGCGAGGCGCCGGAAAAAGAAATGGCCGGCATCGCGCCGGCCATTAGTCGTGGTGGATCGGCTGTCAGCCTTCGCCGCGCGAACCCGGCAGCGTCGGCATGCGGATCTGGTCCGAGGTGGTGCCGTCGTCGCGCACCGACTTCGCGATCATGGTCGCGCCGATGTGCCAGGGGTTGGCATACGAGGCCCAGGGCTGCGCCAGCGAGGCCGTGAGGCTGTGCCGGGCATGCACGGTGGCGCCGCCACCTGGCGCGACAACGTTTGCGCGGTCGGCTGGCAAGGGGGCCGCGTTCGGGCGTGATTGCGGCGCGCAGGCCGGCACGAGCTCCGCCATGGCGCGCAGCGCGGCACCCGGTGCGGCTTCTAGCAGCGCCGACAGCTTGTCGTCCTGCATCTCTTCCTGGGCACTCGCCTCCAGCGCGCTGCCGTCGGTCTGCTCGATCCGGTAGCCGTGCGCGTACATGGTGCGCAGCGCCACGCCCGATTCGCCGGTCAGCTCCAGCTTGCGGCGCAGCTTGTAGATATGCTGCTCGAGCCGCCGGCCGACGATGTCTTCCGTGCTGCCCCAGATCGCGCCGGCCAACTGGCGGCGCGTGACGTATTCGCCGGCTCGCGAGAACAGCAGCCAGGCGATCGCGAATTCGCGCGTGGTGACGCGCACGGTGCGGCCGGCGATCTGCACGGTGCTGGCCTGCTGGTCCAGCGTGTACGCGCCTAGCGTGACGCGCTGCTCGTCGCGCGGGGCCGGCTCGGCCTCCACGCGGCGCATGGCGCGAAACGCGCGCGCCGCGAGTTCGTTGCGATCGAACGGCGCGAGCACCACGTCGTCGGCGCCGGCGTCGAAGGCGCGCTCCAGGCTGTCGCGATCGGTAAACGTGCCGACCACCAGCAGGGGCGCCCGGCGGCCGCCATAGAAGGCGCGTCGCGCGAACACGGTGCGCGTGCCGTCGATGCCGGTGGCGGCATCGACCAGGATCACGCGGTAATCATCGCGATAAAGGCCACGCGCCAGGGCGACATCGTCGTCGAATTGAATGCATTCGACCGAGGCATCGAGAAAATGCTGGCGCAGTCGTTCGAACATGCTGACGTTGGGCGTTAATACGGCGAACTTCAACCTGACCTCCTCTCTACTTGTCCCGTCGTGAAATGAACCGGCAGGCTACTGGCACGGAGCGAAAGTACAGGCATCGAAAAACCAAGGATGTAACTTATTGTTAACCGCCGGAAAGAAATTGCCGGTTTTTGGGGCTTGCAGGCACATCTTTTTCGAATCATGGAATGTAATGTTTAGTTTTTCACCTAAACATAAACTTTCGATATGAAAATGTAAGCTTCGGGCGCCTAGGATCAGACAAGATCGTAAGGGGATCGTCAGATACCTAGAATCAGGTAAAAATCAGGCAACACCAGCTTCCTTTCCATTTGTAATGTTCGCTGATATTTGGTGAGTAATCCCCGGCAATCTTTTAAATGAATCGCGCGAATACTTGTGCAGATGCAATAAAAAATCGTCATATCTTAATGACGCGATTTAATCAAGAAACCAAAAAGATGTGCTAGCGCGCCGCGGCTGCCGGGCGGTAGACGAGATAGGTGGCGAAGTAGGGGACGTAGAGCTGGGTGCCTTCCAGGCGGCAACGGTCGCTGGCGGGGAGGCCGCCGCGTGTGTTGATCCGGATCACCGTGCTGACGCGCGTCATGCGGCCGTCGCGGCCGCCGCGCGCGCGGGTGCTCGCGTCGATCGTGTAGCGGACCCAGGGCAGGGCGCTGGCGTCGACGATGGTGGCCGCCTCGGTCTTGCCGACCGCGAAGCTGCCGTCGTGGGCGAGGAAGTAGCGGCCCGGCGTGACCGCGCCCACGCTGCGCCCGCGCGCATCGATGAGGATGGCCTCGGGCCCGTAGGGCTGCCAGCGCAAGGCCTGGCCCGCGCTCGCGCCGGGTGCGTCGGTGGCCTGCGCCGGCACGCGATGGCAGCGATAGACCTGGTCGCCCGCCGCCGTCAGCGTTTCCTGCCAGGCCTCGGCATGCGCGCCGCGCAGCGAGTCGGGCACCGCCGCGTCGGGCGGACCGGGCGGGCGCGTCGCGCAACCGGCGAGCAGCGCGAACGCGAGGCTCAGCCCGAGCCCCCGCCCGAACGAAACCCGACCTGCATGCGATGCGCGATGCGCACCGCGACGATCGACGAACGAAAACACGTGCATGGCCGCGCCACGGAGAGTCGGTAAACCCATATCAGACAGGAAGCGCGCCACCGCCGCGTAGCGCGATACGAAGCCGTGCGCGACGAGGCGCAGCGACTCGCCCCTGCCTTCGCGGGCCGCCGAGGCCCGGCTTGCATACGCTTCGCATTTCCGGCAGGGGGTTCGGATCGACGAAGTTTCGATATGCAGCGGTTGACTAGTATTGGCAACGGCATAGCGCCTCCTATGAACAGGCGGCGTGTGACGTGACACCTTGAACGTCGTACTCGGTACCCATTCATAGGAGGCCAAACCATGAATTTCTCAGGCGGAATCAGCCTGCCGAACACTGCCTCGTCGCTGCTGGGTGGTGCGAGCCTGTCGAGCCTCACCTCGCAGGTCGCGCAACTGAAGCAGCAGGTCGACCAGCAGGTCAGCATGCTGGCCGGCTCGGTCATGCAGCAACTGATCGGTCAGATCCAGCAGAGCCTGGCGCAGGCGCAGCAACTCGCGCAGCAACTCGGCGGCGGCCAGTCCGGCGCGGGCGGCCTGCCCGGTGCCGGCGGCGATGCCGGCGGTGCCGGTGACGTGGGCGGCGACGGCGCGCTGGGCGGCATCGGCGGCGCGGGCGTCGGCGGCGCGGCGGACAGCACCGGCATGACGCCGCAATCCGCGGCGGGTGCCCTGAGCTCCTACATGTCGCAGAACGGCGTCGACCCGATCACGCCGAACCAGCTCTACCAACTGGCGCAGAACCCGCCGGCAGGCACGCCGCCGGATGTCTCGAAGGCCGCGCAGTTCATGCTGCAGAACCCTGACGTGTTCAAGGCGATCGAGACGCACGACGTGCCGGGCGCCGACGGCAAGGCCGGCATCGGCGACATGCAGTGGGCCGCGCAGGGCGGCGCTGACGGCACGCAGGGCTCGCAGGCGCCGACCATGTCGGACGGCTCGCCGGTCACCATGCAGTCGGCCGCCGGCGCGATCGCGGCCTACGGCCAGCAGAACGGCGTCGGCACCACCGATCCGAACTCGCTCTACCAACTGGCGATGAACCCGCCGGCCGGCACGCCGCCGGACGTGCAGAGCGCCGCCAAGTTCATGCTGCAGAATCCGAGCGCCTACCAGGCCATCGAGACGGCCGACGTGAAGGGCGCCGACGGCCTGTCGTCGATGGCCAACTTCCAGAAGGCCGCGCAGGGCGGCATCGCCGATCCGACGGCCGGCGCCTCGCCCACCGCCACGGCTTCCGATTCGTCCTTCATCGGCGGTTTCTCCCCGCAGATCATGATGAGCATGATGGGGATGGGCGGCATGGGAGGGATGGGCGGCATGGGTAGCCTGCAGATGCCGAAGCAGCAGGACGACGACGACAACGCGTGATGGCGGCGGCCCGTTCCTCGCGGAACGGGCCGTTTTGTCATTCGCGTTCGCGTGGGGCCGCCCAGTGCCGCCCCGCTTTTTCGCATTCCAATTCAATTAGCCGCGTGCCATGACATCCCTCAATCCGCTTTCGTATTCCCAGACCATGAACGTGCCGACCACGGACCTCAGCGGTTCGTCCGGCGGCGGGATACAGGACGCGCTCCAGATGATGGAGCAGCTCAACCAGCAATTGCAGGCGATGGTGCGCAACCTGGCATCGGCGGCACAGCAGCAGAGCGGCGGCGATGACGGTGGCGACGCGGCGCCGGCCGGCGGCTCGCAGATGCCGCAGATGGACCCGTCCTCGCTGGCGCAGGATCCCTCGATGAGCGGCGCGGGCACGCTCGGCGGCGCGGCGGGCGCGGCAGGTGCCTCGGGCGCGGCCACCGACGATGGCAAGTACGCCGCGCTCGACCAGTACAGCCAGGGCAACGACCAGTCCGATCTCGCGAAGTGGTCGGACCTGGCCTCGCCGGACCAGGGCGTGTCGCTCGAGCGTCCGCTGGCGGCCATGCAGATCCTCAGCGGCAAGACGGGCCCCGACGGCCAGCCGCCCACCGAGGCGCAGAAGGCCGCGGCGATGCAGTTCGTCAACGACAACCCCTCGCTGAAGACGGCGCTGCAGAACACCGGCGCGCTGAAGTCGGACGGCACGATCGACACCAAGAAGATGCAGGGCTTCATGGGCCAGGTCAGCACCAACCTCGACCAGGCCGATTCGGATATCAAGGACTACATGAAGAAGCATCCCGACGCGGATGCCGATTCGGTCAACGTGGAGCGCTCGGCCGGGCTGATGAAGGCCTACAACGCGATCGCGGGCGAATCCGAGGGCCACAAGTCCAACGGCAAGAACGGCAACAACTACACGCACGGCGGCAAGTCGGGCGGCGGCCTGACCACTCAGCAGCAGGTCGAGGACCTGCAGAAGAACTCGGGCTTCAGCTCGGCGCTGAAGTCGGCCGCGCAGGCTTTCGGCTCGGACGGCGGCTTCGACGACCTGGACCGCAGCGGCGACGACAAGGCCACCCACAAGCGCGACCAGATCTACTCGACCAAGAACCTCGACCACTTCCTCAGCGACGACGCGCCGACCACCCAGGCCGGCTCGCAGCAGTTCCTGCAGGACGCGAGCCTGCAGAACATCACCGGCAACACCGATATCAGCTCGCTGAACGGCGACATCATCCAGAACCCGCAGAACTACACGCCGCAGCAGAAGGCGGCGGTGATGGTGAAGCTGATGGAGACCCTGGTGGACGTGCAGGCCGGCGGCTCGGACAAGCTGCGCAACGTCGACAAGACGGTGGCGGCGCTGCAGCAGGACATCCAGAAGCTGGCCAGCGACCCGGCCACGGCGGCCTACCTGCAGCAGACGGTGCCGCCCGAGATGCAGAAGATGTCGGGCGAGTTCCAGGGCGGCGGCGGCGTGAGCCAGGCCGGCAGCGGCGCGGGCGATGCCGGCGGCGACGGCGCGGGCGCGGTGGGCGGCGGCAATGGCGACCAGCAGGCCGGCAACACCATCGACGACGTGCATCGCGGCCTGAGCGACGCCAAGACGGTCACCCAGACGCTGGGCGACCTTGCCAAGGGCGAGGGCTTCATGGGCATCGGCGGCGATAGCGCGGCGGCCGAGGCGGCCGGTGCGGCCGCCACCGGCGGCGCCGAGGGCGCGGCAGCCGGCGCGGAAGCGGCCGAGGGCGCGGCGGCGGGTGCCGAAGCGGGTGCCGCGGCCGGCGAAGGCGTGCTCGGCGCGGTGGGCGGCGCGATGGCGGCAGCCGCGCCGGTGATGGCGGTGGGCGCGGCCGTGGTGGGCGTGGCCGGCATCATCTTCGCGATCGTCGAGGCGGTGAAGAAGCACAACAACCAGAAGGCCTTCGCCTCCAACGTCAACCCGACGCTGCAGCAGTTCGGCATCCCGCTGCCGTCCTGATCGACGCGGCATCGAGGCAAGGCCAGCCAATAGGAGGCAGCATGCGCCGTCTGGTACTGGACCAGCACGACGAGGTCATGCACTTCGTCGCCTCGCGCACGGGCGAGCATCGCTACGACGATGCGCGCTCGATCGGGCTCGCGAAGAACGGCGAGCTGGTGGCGGGCGTGGTGTTCCAGGGGCATAACGGCCCCAACCTGCTGATGCACTTCGCGCTCGGCGAGGGCGTGTCGCAGCACGTGATCACGCCGGCCTTCGTGGCCGCCGCGTTTCTCTATCCGTTCGCGATGCTGGGCTGCCGGCGCGTGACGGGGCTGGTGCGCGTCGACAACCTCGAGGCGCAACGGCTCGACGAGAACCTCGGCTTCGTGCGCGAGGGCGTGATGCGCGGCGCGGCCGGCGACGGCACCGACTTCATCCTCTACGGGATGCTGCGCGCCGAGTGCCGCTTCATCCACGGACGCTACCTGAAGGCCTTCCTGAAGGAAACCGAATCGATTCCGGACGAGGTCGCGGGCGTGGAAGCGGAACGCGCCGCGGCCTGAGTTCGCCACGGGTTCGCCACCTCGTCGCGGTATCGTTCGATCTTCCAGCGCCCCGGGTCTTCAAGCGGCCCGGGCGCTTGCCGCCGCCTGCGCGGCGAATTCCCCCAGCATCCACTCGCGCAGCCGGCGCAAGGCCGCGCTGGTCTCGAAGCGCTCGGCCGTGTAGCAGAGATAGTGGCCCTGATTGTCCACCTCGATCGGGGCGGCCACCGGCTGCACCAGGCTGCCCGCCTCGAGCGGCGCGCCGATCAGGAAGGCCGGCACCAGCGCCAGGCCGAGCCCCGCCTGCGCCGCCTGGATCAGCACCGCGTACTGCTCGAAGCGCGGCCCCGAGAAGGCGTTCATGCTGGTGACGCGATGGCGCTCCGCCCATTCGAACCAGACGCTCTCGGCCTGCTCGTGCACCAGCCGCGGCGCGGCCGCCAGGTCGGCCGGCGTGCGCAGGGCATGCTTCGCCGCGAATTCGGGCGAGCAGACCGGCACGAAGGTGCGCCCCGCCAGGTAATCGCAGCGCACGCCTTCCCAGCGGCCGTCGCCATAGCGGATCGCCGCGTCCAGCCCGAACGGGAACGGATCGCCGTGCGCCAGGTGGCGCCGGAAGCTCAGCGTCACGTTCGGCGCGGCGGCCAGGAACGACGGCAGGCGCGGCACCAGCCACTTGGTGGTGAAGGTCGGCACGCTGGCGATGGTCAGCAGGTCGCTGTCCTCGCGCACGCTCAGCAGCTCCAGCGAGGCATGGCCGATCTCGCGCAGCGGGCCCGTGACGCGCGCGTGATAGACCTGCCCGGCGCGCGTCAGCGACAGGTTGCGCCCCTCCCGCACGAACAGCTTCACGCCGAACAGCGTCTCCAGGTTGGCGATCTGCCGGCTCACCGCGCTCGGCGTCAGGCCCAGCTCGCGCGCCGCGTAGGAAAAGTTCAGATGTTTGGCCGAGCTCGCGAACGCATGCAGTTCGGCGATGTTCGGATACAGGTGCTTCATCGCGTGGTGTTCCGGATTCGCAAAGGACGATGCGCACTTTGTACGTTTTTTTCATGACGCTGCCATGTCGCCGCCCCACACTGGCGGCCGTCATCGCGATGCCAAGTTCCTGATTCGACTCGGTTTCGCGCCGTTCCTCCCGCTCGTTCACGGATTCGCCGATGTCTTCCTCCGCCGCCGGGGCCCAGGCCGCTGGTGTTCCCATTCGTCGTGGCAATCGCGCGCCTTCGGCCGGGCGCGTGCTGGTGCGCGCGGTGGTGGTGCTGTTCGCGCTCTACCTGCTGCTGCCGATCGCGCTGCTGCTGATCGGCTCGACCGGGCAGAGCTGGACCAACACGCTGCTGCCCAGCGGGCTGACCGGCCATTGGTATGCCGACCTGGCGGCCGACCGGAGCTTTCGCCGCGCCTTCGTCACCAGCCTCACGGTGGCGCTGGCCTGCTGCGCGCTGAACGCGCTGCTCGGCGTGCCGCTTGCCTATGCGCTGCACCACCGTGCGCGCAGCGGCCGTGGATGGGTGGCGCGGCTGGTGATGCTGCTGCCGATCGCCGTGCCGGCGCTCACGCTCGGCTTCGGCTATATCGCCGTGTTCGGCGGCGCCACGCTGCCCTGGCTCGGCACGCTGTGGCTGATGATCGCCGCGCACGCGGTGCTGACCCTGCCCTACCTGCTGCAGACCCTGCTGGCCGACCTGCGCCACCTCGACCTGGCCACCCTGGAAGCCTGCGCGGCCACGCTCGGCGCCACCCCGGCGCGTCAGTTCCTCGGCGTGGTGCTGCCCAACCTGCGCCACAGCCTGTTCGCCGGGCTGGTGATGGTGGCGGCGCTGTCGATCGGCGAATTCCAGATCTCGAACCTGATCGCGGGCTTCCGCTACCGCAACTACCCGGTGGTGCTGCTGCAGGCCTTCTACGGCGCCTCGGGCTTCGCCTGCGCCGCCACCGTGGTGCTGCTGGTGCTGGCGGTGGCCGCCACGCTGGCCTCGATCGCCACCGTGCAACGACTGAAGTAAGACCATGAGCCTCGAATTCGATACCGTCAGCTACACCTACCCGGGCGCCGCGCACGGCATCTCGGAGATCTCGCTGAAGGCGGCTCCCGGCGAGCTGCTGGCCGTGATCGGCCAGAGCGGCTCGGGCAAGTCCACCCTGCTGCGCCTCACGGCGGGCCTGTTGACCGGCTATCACGGCCGCATCGCGATCGGCGGCCAGGACGTGGCCGCGCAGCCGGTGTGGAAGCGCGGCGTCGGCATGGTGTTCCAGCAATACGCGCTGTTCCCGCACCTGGACGTGGCCGACAACGTCGCCTACGGCCTGAAGATGCGCGGCCTGGGCGCGGCCGAGCGGCGCCGCCAGGCGCTCGCGATGCTCGAGCGCGTCGGCCTGGCCAGCCATGCCGGGCGGCGCCCGGCGCAGCTCTCGGGCGGCCAGCAGCAGCGCGTCGCGCTGGCTCGCGCGCTGGTGATCGAGCCGCGCGTGCTGCTGCTCGACGAGCCGCTGGCCGCGCTCGATGCCGGCATCCGCCATCAACTGCGCGACGAGATCCGCACCCTGCAGCGCGCCTGCGGCGCGACCACGCTGTTCGTCACCCACGACCAGGACGAGGCGCTCAGCATGGCCGACCGCGTGGCGATCGTGGAGGGCGGGCGCGTGCTGCAGGTGGGCACGCCGCGCGAGCTCTACGAGCGGCCGGCCTCGACGCGCGTGGCGCGCTTCATCGGCCATTCGACGATCCTGCCGGGACGCGTGATCGCCACCGATCGCGTCGACGTCGGCTTCACCACCTTGTGCGCGCCCACCGGCGCGGCGCGCGAGGGCGAGGCCGTCGAGCTGCTGCTGCGTCCCGAGCACGTGCAGGCCGACCCGGAGCAGGGCTGCGCCAATCGCATCCACGGCGCGCGCGGCGAGGTCCGCTACTTCGGCTCGACCCATCGCTACGACTTCCTCCCGCATGGCGCGGCCACGCCGCTGCTCGGCGAGGGGCGCGTGGTGGCCAGCCACAGCATCGCGATCGAGCCGCGTCACCTGCGCGTGCTGCCGGCTTCGCCGGGCGCGTGACATGAAGCCGTTCCGATTCGACTCGACGGCGCGGCATGAACCGATGCCGCTTCGCACTACCGATCAACCCACGCTCGTCCGCCTCGGCGGAACACAGCCAGCACCCCGGAGAACCACGATGTCCGCAGGTCCCACCCTGATCCAACGCCTGCGCGCCGGCGCGCTGGCCCTCGCGCTCGGCACGCTCGCCGGCGGCGCCGCGCACGCGGCCCCGCCCGCGCCGCTCTATCCCGGCGAGGACGCGCTCTACGAGCAGGCCGCCGACGAAGGCCTGGTGGTGTCGTTCGACACCGGCCCCGAGTGGGCCAACTGGAAGGCGCTGTTCGCCGAATTCCGCAAGCGCTACCCGAAGGTCGAGATCACCTACAACGACATCGGCTCGGCCGCCACGGTGGTGGCGCTCGACAAGTCGCGCCGCCGCCCGCAGGCCGATACCGCCTACTACTTCGCGGCTTCGGCGCTGGACGCGAAGGCCAAGGACGTGGTCGCGCCGTTCAAGCCGATCAACTTCGACAAGCTGCCGCCGGTGTTTCGCGATGCCGATGCGCGCTGGTTCACGGTCCACTCGCTGAACATCGCCTTCCTGGTCAACCGCAAGCTGGTGAAGGAGGTGCCCAGGCGCTGGGCGGACCTGCTCAAGCCGGAATACCGGAACGCGGTGGTCTACCTCGACCCGCGCTCGACCGGCCAGGGCCAGGTGGACGTGTTCGCGGCCGCCTACGCGATGGGCGGCAGCGTCGACGATCCGAAGCCGGGCGCCGACTTCTTCGGCAAGCTCAGGAACACCGGCAACGTGCTGCGCGTGGAGGGCACCACGCCCTACGCGAAGTTCGTGAAGGGCGAGATCCCGATCCTGATCGGCTACGAGAACGACGGCCTGAAGGCCAAGTACAGCGACGGCATGGGCGACGCGGCCGAGGTGGTGATCCCGCAGGACGGCAGCGTCTCGGCGCCTTACGCGATGAGCCTGGTGAAGAACGCGCCGAACCCGTCGGCGGCCCGGCTGTGGCTGAACTTCGTGATGAGCGACGCGGGCCAGGCGCTGTTCGCGCAGGGTTACGTGCGGCCCGCCGTGCCCGGCGTGACGCTGGCGCCGGAGGTCGCCGCGAAGATGCCGAACGCGCCGCAGGTGCATCCGCTCGACGTGGCCAAGGCGGCCGCGAAGAAGGCCCAGGTCGACCAGCTGTGGTCGCAGGCCACGCTCGGCCAGTGATGCTCGCGATCCTGCGCCACGCTCCGGGCCGCCCGCGATGAACCCGCGCTCGACTCCCGCCGCCCGCGACGCGGGCCTGCTGCGCCGCTTCGGCGCGCTGCCGGCCGGCCTGCTGTTCGCGATCGCCTTCGCGCTGCCGCTGGCGGCCCTGGTCGGCGCCGCCTTCGACGGCGGCGGCCATGCCTTCGCCGCCGTGCTCGGCGATCCGCTGGTGGCCGACGCGATCGGCCGCTCGCTGGGCCTGGCCGCGGCCACCGGCACGCTGTCCACGGCGATCGGCACGGTGCTGGCGATCGCGCTGGCCGGGCAGGCGCCGGCCCGGCGCCGCCTGTCGCTGGCCGTGCTGGGCGTGCCGCTGGCCTTCTCGGGACTGGTGATCGCCTACGGCTTCATCCTGAGCTTCGGGCGCGCCGGCTTCGTCACCATGCTGCTGGCGAAGCTCGGCGCCGACCCGGCGCGGCTCGGCGGGCTGATCTACACCAGCGCGGGCCTGGCGATCGCCTATGCGTATTACCTGATCCCGCGCGTGGCGCTGATGCTGTACCCGGCCTTCGCCAATTTCGACCGGCGTCCGCTGGATGCCGCGCTCACGCTCGGCGCGCGGCCGTGGCGGGCCTGGCTCGACGTGGCCTGGCGCGAGCTGTGGCCCTCGGTGGCGGCGGCCTGGTGCCTGGTGGCGGCGATCGCGCTGGGCACCTACGGCACGGCGGTGGCGCTGGCCGGCACGCAGATCAACATCCTGCCGCTCCTGATGTACCTGAAGCTGTCCGACGGACAGACCGATTTCTCGCAGGCAGCCGTGCTGTCGATCCTGCTGACGGCGCTCTGCACCTGCGTTCTTGCAATGGGGGAATGGATTGTCAGACCAAGGCAACACTGAAGGCGCGACGCTGGTGGAGCGCGCGCTCGCGGATCTCGCCGCGCGCCAGCGCGGCGCGAACCGGCACCTGATGCCGGTCGGCGTGATCGGCCCGCGCGCGGCCACCGACGAGCAACTGCGCGTGGCCGAGCAGGTCGCGCATGCGCTGGCCCGGGCCGGCATGGCGATCGTCGGCGGCGGCAAGGGCGGCGTGATGGAGGCCGCCGCGCGCGGTGCGCATCGCGCCGGCGGCATCGCCATCGGCCTGCTGCCCGAGGACGACGCGGAAGGCGCGAACCCCTACCTGAGCGTGGCCCTGCCCACCGGGCTGGGCATCACCCGCAACGCGCTGATCGCGCGCGCCTCGCTGTGCCTGGTGGCGGTGGGCGGCGGCCTGGGCACGCTGTCCGAGATCGCGCTCGGGCTGCAATGGGGCAAGCCGGTGTTCGCGGTATGCGATGCGCCGCAGGTGGCAGGCATCGAGAGTTTCGATTCGGCGGACGTGCTGCTCGTTCGCGCGGCGCGCTGGCTGACCACGCTCGCCTGACACGGGGAAGGCGAAGCAGCGACCCTTTCGTTTCTCAAACTAATAGGATTACTGAAAATGAAACAGACCATCATCGCCGTCTGCGTGCTGGGCGGAGCCTGCGCGGCAGCGCAGGCGCAGAGCAGCGTGACGCTGTACGGGATCGTCGACAACGGCATCGCCTGGCAGAACAGCGCCGCCTCGCTGGGCTCGACCGCGGGCGGCCATTCGCTGGTGAAGATGACCTCGGGCGTGTGGGCCGGCAGCCGCTTCGGCCTGAAGGGCAGCGAGGACCTGGGCGGCGGCACCAAGGCGATCTTCACGCTCGAGGCCGGCGTGAGCAGCGCCAACGGCAGCTCGCAGTTCAGCGGCGGGATGTTCACGCGCCAATCCTGGGTGGGCCTCGCCAACAACCGCTTCGGCACCTTGACGGCGGGCCGCCAGTACACGGCCTACTACACGATCCTCTCGCCCTGGAGCCCGACCACCTGGCTGACCGGCTTTTTCGGCGCGCATCCGGGCGATATCGATTCGCTCGACAACATCTACCGCGCCAACAACTCGCTGGTCTACCAGTCGCCGACGCTGGGCGGTTTCAGCTTTGGCGCGTCCTATGCGTTCGGCGGCGTGCCGGGCAGCGTCGATGCCGGCTCCACCTGGAGCGCGGGCCTGCAATACAGCAACGGGCCGTTCGGGATCGGCGCGGCCGTCCAGCGCGTCAACAACGCGACGCCGGGCGGCGGCGCCTGGGGCGCGTCCTCCACCACCTCGAACGGCGGCGCGCAAACGGCGGTCTCGGCGATCAACAACGGTTACCAGAGCGCGCAGGCGCAGCAGCGCTTCGCCGTGACGGGCGGTTACCGCTTCTCGGATGCCTGGGACGTTTCGGCATCCTATTCGAACGTGCAGTACATTCCCGGCACGGGTTCGAGCTTCCGCAACACGGCCACCTTCAACACGGCCGGCGCGGTGCTGCATTACCACCCGGCCGCGTCCTGGGACTTCGCCGGCGGCTACAGCTACACGCGCGCCACGCTGTCCAACGGCATCAGCCATGCCGCGCAGTACCAGCAGTTCACGCTCTCGCAGTACTACAGCCTGTCCAAGCGCACCGGGCTGTACGCGGTCGAGTCCTGGCAGCGCGCCAACGGCGACACGCTGTCGAGCAACGGCAAGGTGATCGTCGCCACGCCTTCGCTGGGCGACGGCTTCAGCGGCACGCCCTCGTCCTCGCGCAGCCAGGCGGCGCTCGGGGTGGGCGTGGTGCACCGCTTCTGAGCATCGGGGCGGAGTGGGGCGGGGGCGGGGCGCATGGCGCGCATCGCGGCGCCCGCCTCGCTCCGGGCTCGCCCCCGGCCGGATCGGCTTCGCCTCGGCGCAGCCGATTGCCGGGCTGCGTTCCAAAGACCGGCCGAAGCTGCTAGATTGCGGGTTCGGCGACGTTGCACGGTGCGGGCAACGTCCTTCATACGCCTGTCAAAAAGAGAACGCAGCATGACCCACATCCCCTCTTCGCCTTCTTGCGCGGCGGCAGCCGCGGTCCATCCGTCACGACATGACTGACAGGCAGGCCGCGATGCAGACACGTCCCCCGCTTTCCCAGGCCGTCCACGGCACGGTCACGCGCAGCGCGATCTTCCTCGTGGCGACGATCAATCCCGGCGCGGCCCACGCCGATACGATCCGTTCATGGTGCGGCGACATCGCGGCGCTGGTGCGCTCGGTCGGCAAGCGCGTGCCGGCCGGCCATCTCAGCTGCGTGTGCGGCTTCGGCGCCGAGGCATGGGATGCGCTGTTCGGCGCGCCGCGCCCGGCGTCCCTGCATCCGTTCCGGGAGTTCGGCGCCGGCCAGCGCCTGGCGGTGTCCACCCCGGGCGACATCCTGCTGCACATCCGCGCCGAGGCGATGGACCTGTGCTTCGAACTGGCGACGCAGTTGCTGAACGCGCTCGGCGATGCCGTCACGGTGGTCGACGAGGTGCACGGCTTCCGCAATTTCGACCAGCGCGCGATGATCGGCTTCGTCGACGGCACCGAGAACCCGGAAGGCCGCGAGGCGGTCGACTTCACCGTGATCGGCGACGAGGACGCGGCCTTCGCGGGCGGCAGCTACGTGATCGTGCAGAAGTACCTGCACGACATGGCCGGCTGGAATGCGCTGGCCGTCGAGACGCAGGAGCGCATCATCGGCCGCACCAAACTGTCCGACATCGAGCTGGCGGCGGACGTGAAGCCTTCGTGCTCGCACAGCTCGCTGACCACGCTCGACGAGGACGGCCAGGAAGTGAAGATCCTGCGCGACAACATGCCGTTCGGGCGCCCGGGCGCCGGCGAGTTCGGCACCTACTTCATCGGCTACGCGCGCTCGCCGCGGCCGATCGAGCAGATGCTCGAGAACATGTTCGTCGGCCGCCCGCCCGGCAACTACGACCGCCTGCTCGACTACAGCCGCGCGGTCACCGGCTCGCTGTTCTTCGTGCCGTCGGCCGACCTGCTCGAGGCGCTCGCCGAGCGCGCGGCACCGGCCGACGCCGATGCCGCCGCTTCGCCCGAACCCTCATTGCCCGAATCCTCGCCGCCCGCGCCGCGTCGCGACGGCTCGCTCAATATCGGCTCGTTGAAAGGAACCCCATCCCATGAATAACCTGCATCGTGAACTCGCCCCGATCTCGTCGTCCGCCTGGGCCCAGATCGAGGAGGAAGTGGCGCGCACCTTCAAGCGCTCGGTGGCCGGCCGCCGCGTGGTCGACGTCGAAGGCCCCGCCGGCTCCGAGCTGTCGGCCGTCGGCACCGGCCACCTGCGCGAGGTCGCCGCGCCGCGCGAGCACGTGAACGCGCGGTTGCGCGAAGTGCGGACCATCGTCGAGCTGACCGTGCCGTTCGAACTGAGCCGCGAGGCGATCGACAGCGTCGAGCGCGGCGCGCGCGACGCCGACTGGCAGCCGGCGAAGGAGGCCGCGCAGCGGCTCGCCTTCGCCGAGGACAACGCGATCTTCGACGGTTACCCGGCCGCCGGCATCGTCGGCATCAGCGAGGGCACCTCGAACCGCAGGCTCGGCCTGCCGAGCGACGTCGCCGCCTACCCGGACGCGATCAGCGATGCGCTCGAGGCGCTGCGCCTGGCCGGCGTCGACGGCCCGTATTCGGTGGTGCTCGGCTCGCACGCCTACACCGCGCTGAGCGAGGCGCGCGACCAGGGCTACCCGATCCTCGACCATATCAAGCGCATCGTCAGCGGCGAGATCATCTGGGCGCCGGCGATCGCCGGCGGCTGCGTGCTGTCCACGCGCGGCGGCGACTACGAGCTGCATCTCGGCGAGGACGTCTCGATCGGCTACACCAGCCATGACGACCAGGTCGTGCGCCTGTACCTGCGCGAGACCTTCACCTTCCTGATGCTGACCAGCGAGGCCTCGGTGGCCGTGGTGCCGCAAGGCGGCACGGCGGCCTGAACGCGCTGGCCCCCGCGCGCGGCGGCGGTGTCGTCGCGCGCGGGTCGGTTTGCCCGTTGCCGCATCCATGTCTCGCCATGCCGTGCCGCCCGCCGGCAGGCTTGGTCGAATTCGGCTACAGTCGTCGCGCCCGGCCGCGCCTCGCACGAGCGCGGCCGGCCGACCTTTCGACACATGGATGCAAGGAGACGGTAATGCGGATTCTGGTGGTGGGCGCGGGCGCGACCGGCGGTTATTTCGGCGGGCGGCTGGCCGCGGCCGGGCGCGATGTGAGCTTCCTGGTGCGCGAGGGCCGGGCCCGCGCGCTGGCACGCGACGGCCTGGTGATCCGCAGCCCGCACGCGGGCGACCTGACGCTGCCCGGGGTGAAGACCGTGCAGGCCGGCGACGCCGACCGCGCCGGCGGCTTCGACCTGGTGTTCCTGAGCTGCAAGTCCTACGGCCTGGACGACGCGATCGCCTCGTTCGCGCCCTTCGTCGGCCCGCGCACGCTGATCCTGCCGGTGCTCAACGGCATGCGCCACCTGGACGTGCTGAAGGCGCGCTTCGGCGACGCCAACGTGCTGGGCGGCCTGTGCATGATCGCGGCCACGCTCGACGACCGGCAGCACATCGTCCATCTCAACGATGCGCAGGCGGTCGGCTTCGGCGACCTGGCGGGCGGCCTCACGCCGCGCGTGCAGGCGATCGCCGACACCTTCTCGGGCGCCGGCTTCGACGTGCTGCCGGCCGAGAACATCGTCGCGAAGATGTGGGACAAGTGGGTGTTCCTGGCCACGCTGGCGGCGGCCACCTCGCTGTTCCGCGGCTCGGTGGGCGACATCCTCGCCGCGCCGGACGGCCATCGGCTGCTGGAGACGCTCTATGGCGAGACCAGCGCGATCGCCGCGCACCACGGCTACGCGCCCGGCGAGGCGATGAACGAACGTTCGCGCCGGATCCTGTTTACGCCCTCGGGCATGACGGCCTCGATGCTGCGCGATCTCGAGAACCGCTCGCGCGTCGAGGCCGACCACGTGATCGGCGACCTGCTGGCGCGCGCGCCAGCGGACGTCGACGGCCAGCCGTCCCTGCTGCGCATCGCCTACAACCACCTGAAGGCCTACGAGGCGCGGCTCGCGCGCGAAACCGAGAGCGCCTGACCCTCATCCCCGGCCGTTGCCCGACACGGCGGCGGCTTGCCTTGCCGGCTTCCTGCGATCGCACGGAAGCCGGCATTTCATTTTCCGGGCGACTTTTTTACCGCGCATGCCCGGCCGCTTCCGCGCGGTTTTTCCGCAGCCGGGCTGCCGCGGTCGACCGTCCCTGGACGATATCGGCTCGGCCATCACGCAATTTCTCACGCCATTTTCCGGCGACTCGATTGGGTTTCGCGCATTCGATTCGCGTCGGATGCGGGATTTGCTCGTCGCCTTTGATAAAAAATGGGATTTTGGCGTGGCTGAAAATCGGCGCGAATAATCGCCAGGAAAACCACCCCCGCGAGCCGCCAGGCCGGCCGGGATTCCCTTCCGGCCCCGTGTGCATTGCTTTTCCGGGCGATCGCGCTGATCGGAAAAACCACTTTGCCGCGATATTCTCCACTTCAATAACACCGCCCGCGATTTTTGAAAATCGGGGCGATTCCCGCTCTATCTCGGCGCCTGCCGAATTGATACGATCACCGTCGAAGCGTGCGACAAAATCAAACGTGGAGATAAGCGAAATGAGCCAATACGGGCCATTGAAATTGCATGTACCGGAGCCAACCGGGCGACCGGGCTGTAAAACCGATTTTTCCTACCTGCTGCTGTCCCCGGCGGGCAAGCTGCGCAAACCCCCGATCGACGTCGCGCCGGTCGATACCAGCGACCTGGCCTATGGCCTGGTGCGGGTGATCGACGACGACGGCCGCGCGGTCGGCCCCTGGGCGCCCGAGCTCGATCGCGACCGGCTGCGCGCCGGCATGCGCGCGATGCTCAAGACGCGCGTGTTCGACGCGCGCATGCTGATCGCCCAGCGCCAGAAGAAGATTTCCTTCTACGTGCAGAGCCTCGGCGAGGAGGCCATCGGCACCGCGCATTCGTTCGCCCTCGACAACGGCGACATGTGCTTCCCGACCTATCGCCAGCAGAGCATCCTGCTCACGCGCGAGGTGCCGCTGGTCGACCTGATGTGCCAGCTGATGTCCAACGAGCGCGATCCGCTCAAGGGCCGCCAGTTGCCGGTGATGTACTCGAACCGCGCGGCCGGCTTCTTCACCATCTCGGGCAATCTCGCCACCCAGTTCATCCAGGCGGTGGGCTGGGCGATGGCCTCGGCCATCAAGGGCGACACGCGCATTGCCTCGGCCTGGATCGGCGACGGCGCCACCGCCGAGGCCGATTTCCATACCGCGCTGACCTTCGCGCACGTCTACCGCGCGCCGGTGATCCTCAACGTCGTCAACAACCAGTGGGCGATCTCGACCTTCCAGGCGATCGCCGGCGGCGAGGGCTCGACCTTCGCGGGCCGCGGCGTGGGCTGCGGGATCGCCTCGCTGCGGGTGGACGGCAACGACTTCCTGGCGGTCTACTCGGCCTCGCGCTGGGCCGCCGAGCGGGCGCGCCGCAACCTCGGCCCGACCCTCATCGAGTGGGTCACCTATCGCGCCGGCCCGCACTCGACCTCGGACGATCCGTCGAAATACCGCCCCGGCGACGACTGGGCGCATTTCCCGCTGGGCGACCCGATCGAGCGCTTCAAGCGCCACCTGATCCGCGAGGGCCACTGGTCCGAGCAGGAGCACGCCGACCTGAAGGGCGAGCTCGAGGCCGAGGTGATCGCGGCGCAGAAGGAGGCCGAGCGCTACGGCACGCTCGGCGACGACCGCGTGAACGTCGCGAGCTTCTTCGAGGACGTCTACAAGGACATGCCGGAACACCTGCGGCGCCAGCGCCAGCAACTGGGAGTCTGAGCGATGACCACCGCACAACCCAAGGGCCAGTCGGCCGCCACCATGACCATGATCCAGGCCCTGCGCTCGGCCATGGACGTGATGCTGGAGCGCGACGGCAACGTCGTGGTGTTCGGCCAGGACGTGGGCTATTTCGGCGGCGTGTTCCGCTGCACCGAAGGCCTGCAGGCCAAGTTCGGCAGCTCGCGCGTGTTCGACGCGCCGATCTCCGAGGGCGGCATCGTCGGCGTGGCGGTCGGGATGGGCGCTTACGGGCTGCGGCCCGTGGCCGAGATCCAGTTCGCCGATTATTTCTACCCGGCTTCCGACCAGATCGTCTCGGAAGCCGCGCGGCTGCGCTACCGCTCGGCCGCCGAGTTCACCGCGCCGCTGACCATCCGCATGCCCTGCGGCGGCGGCATCTACGGCGGCCAGACCCACAGCCAGAGCCCCGAGGCGATGTTCACGCAGGTCTGCGGGCTGCGCACGGTGATGCCGTCGAACCCCTACGACGCCAAGGGCCTGCTGATCGCCTCGATCGAGAACGACGACCCGGTGATCTTCCTGGAGCCCAAGCGGCTCTACAACGGCCCCTTCGACGGCCACCACGAGCGCCCCGTCACGCCCTGGAGCCAGCACCCGGCCAGCCTGGTGCCGGAGGGCTACTACACGGTGCCGCTCGATTCGGCCGCCGTGGTGCGGCCCGGCAGCGAACTGACGGTGCTGACCTACGGCACCACGGTGCACGTCTCGCTGGCCGCCGCCGAGGAAACCGGCCTCGACGCCGAGGTGATCGACCTGCGCAGCCTGTGGCCGCTCGACCTCGACACCATCGTGGCCTCGGTGCGCAAGACCGGGCGCTGCGTGGTGGTGCACGAGGCGACCCGCACCTGCGGCTTCGGCGCCGAGCTGATCTCGCTGGTCCAGGAGCATTGCTTCCACTGGCTCGAAGCCCCCGTCGAACGCGTGACGGGCTGGGACACGCCCTATCCGCATGCGCAGGAATGGGCGTATTTTCCGGGGCCGAGCCGGGTGGGCGAGGCGATGCGGCGTGTGATGGAGAGCTGAGATGGGTATTCATGTGATCAAGATGCCGGACATCGGCGAAGGCATCGCCGAGGTCGAGCTGGGGCTCTGGCATGTGCAGGTGGGCGACCAGGTCAAGGAGGACCAGGCGCTGGCCGACGTGATGACCGACAAGGCCTCGGTCGAGATTCCCTCGCCGGTGACGGGCACCGTGGTGGCGCTGGGCGGCAAGGCCGGCGACATGATGGTGGTGGGCTCGGAGCTGATCCGCCTGGAGGTGGCGGGCAGCGGCAATCATCGCGGCGAGGCGCCGGCAACGCAGGCCGCGCCGGCGAAGGCGACGGTCGATGCGGCCGCAACCAAGGCCGCCGAACCGGCGCCGGTTGAAAAGAGCGCGCCGCGCGAGGCGCCCGCCGAGGCGCCGTGCCGCCGCGAAGCCGCGCATTCGACATCGAGCGCCGCCGCGGCGCCGGTCGCGCGCCAGCCCGGCGAGCGTGCGCTGGCCTCGCCGGCGGTGCGCAAGCGCGCCTGGGATCTCGGTATCGAGCTGCGCTTCGTGCGCGGCTCGGGCGAGGCGGGCCGGATCCTGCACGAGGATCTCGATGCCTGGCTGCAGGGCAGCGGCGCGGCGTCCTCGCCGGCCGGCGCGCACGCGGCCTATGCCGAGCGCCACGACGAGGAGGCGGTGCCGGTGATCGGCCTGCGCCGCAAGATCGCCGAGAAGATGCAGGAAGCCAAGCGCCGCATCCCGCACTTCAGCTACGTCGAGGAGATCGACGTGACCGAGCTGGAGACGCTGCGCGCCGAGCTGAACCGCCGTCACGGCGAGACGCGCGGCAAGCTCACCATGCTGCCCTTCATCGCGCGCGCGATGGTGGTCGCGCTGCGCGACTTCCCGCAGATCAACGCGCGCTACGACGACGAGGCCGGCGTGGTGACGCGCCACGGCGCCGTGCACCTGGGCGTGGCCACCCAGAGCAAGGGCGGGCTGATGGTGCCGGTGGTGCGCCATGCCGAGGCGCGCGACGTCTGGGCGCTGGCCGCCGAGGTGGCGCGGCTGGCCGAGGCGGCGCGCGCCGGCAAGGCCTCGCGCGAGGAGCTGAGCGGCTCGACCATCACGTTGAGCAGCCTGGGGCCGCTGGGCGGGGTGGTGTCCACGCCCGTCATCAACCATCCCGAGGTGGGCATCGTCGGCGTGAACCGCATCGTCGAGCGGCCGATGATCCGCAACGGCCTGGTGGTGGCGCGCAAGCTGATGAACCTGTCGTCCTCGTTCGACCATCGCGTGGTGGACGGCATGGACGCGGCCGAGTTCATCCAGTCGGTGCGCGCGCTGCTCGAACAACCCGCCCTGCTATTCGTGGACTGAGCCGATGAGCGAACCCATCAACACCACCTTGCTGGTGATCGGCGGCGGGCCCGGCGGCTACGTGGCCGCGATCCGCGCCGCGCAACTGGGCGTGCCGACCGTGCTGGTCGAGCGCGCGCAGCTGGGCGGCACCTGCCTGAACATCGGCTGCATCCCCTCCAAGGCGCTGATCCACGCGGCCGAGGAATTCGACAAGGCCCGCCATTACGCGAAGGAGTCGCCGCTGGGCATCAGCGTGGCCTCGCCGGCGATCGACATCGGCCGCACCGTGGCCTGGAAGGACGGCATCGTCGCCAGGCTCACGGGCGGCATCGGCTCGCTGATGAAGCGCCACGGCGTGGAGGTGCTGCGGGGCCAGGCGCGGGTGATCGACGGCAAGACCGTCGAGGTCGCGCGCGAGGGCGGCGAGCCGCTGCGCGTGCGCGGCGAGCACCTGCTGCTGGCGGCCGGCTCCGAGCCGGTCGCGCTGCCCTCGATGCCGTTCGGCGGCATCGTGCAATCGTCCACCGAGGCGCTCTCGCCGAGTAGCCTGCCCCGGCGCCTGGTGGTGGTGGGCGCCGGTTATATCGGCCTGGAGCTGGCGATCGCCTATCGCAAGCTCGGCGTCGAGGTGGCCGTGGTCGAGGCCCAGGCGCGCATCCTGCCGGCCTGGGACGAGGCGCTGACCAAGCCGGTCGCCGCCTCGCTCGGCAAGCTCGGCATCGCGCTGCACCTGGAGCGCAAGGTGCTGGGCCTGAACGCGGGCGGCGACGCCGTGCGCATCCAGGACGCGGCCGGCGCGGAACACGCGCTGCCGGCCGATCGCGTGCTGGTGGCGGTCGGCCGCCGGCCCCGCACCCAGGGCTGGGGGCTGGAGGCGCTGCAGCTCGATCGCGAGGGCCATGCCCTGAAGATCGACGACCAGTGCCGTACCTCGATGCGCAACGTCTGGGCGATCGGCGACCTGACCGGCGAGCCGATGCTCGCCCATCGCGCCATGGCGCAGGGCGAGATGGTGGCCGAGATCGTCTCGGGCAAGCGGCGGCGCTTCATGCCGGCGGCGATCCCGGCGGTCTGCTTCACCGATCCGGAGGTGGTGTCGGTCGGCCTCGCGCCGCACGACGCGGCCACGCCCGAGGACGCGCTGGTGGCCAGCTTCCCGCTGTCGGTCAACAGCCGGGCCATGA
Source organism: Burkholderia sp. SJZ089 (assembly GCF_007828315.1). Classification (NCBI taxonomy): domain Bacteria; kingdom Pseudomonadati; phylum Pseudomonadota; class Betaproteobacteria; order Burkholderiales; family Burkholderiaceae; genus Burkholderia; species Burkholderia sp. SJZ089. The sequence continues at coordinate 387,622 of NZ_VIUM01000003.1, forward strand.
CGCTGGAGAGCAGCGACGGTTTCGTGCGCGTGGTGGCGCGCCGCGACGATCACCTGATCCTCGGCTGGCAGGCCGTGGGCCGCGGTGTCTCGGAGCTGTCCGCCGCCTTCGCGCAGTCGCTGGAGATGGGCGCGCGGCTGGAGGACGTGGGCGGCACCATCCACGCCCATCCGACGCTCGGCGAGGCGGTGATGGAGGCGGCCTTGCGGGCGCTCGGTCACGCCCTGCACATCTAGGGCCGAACCGGTCGCCGCGCGCGACGACGCGCGATGACCGGCCGCGGCAAGCCTTGAACAACAAGGCCGGGACGCCTGGCGGACCCGGCGATCAGGCATTCGACGACGAGAGAGTGCGAAGTCTGAACTGACGACCAAGGAACGGCGGGGCGAGCAGGCCGTGGCGCAGGCAACCGCGCTCACGGCCGGGCTCGCACCCGCCGTCATCGTCTCTGCAATCCGGCCCGAGTCCAGGAGACGCCTCGGGCCGCCCGAGCGAACCGGCACCGTGTGCCGCGGCCCCAGGCTGCGGCCGCGCGTGTCGCGCGCGGCGCCGTGCCGCCGCGTTCCATTGGTTCGCCGCCTGACGTTCGCCGCATGCGGGCCGCCCTGGCCATCCATGCGGCGGCGGTGCCCGGCCTCGGCCGCGGCGCCGCTGCGTCGCGTGCCGCCTTCCCGGCGGCCCACCAGTGCGTTTCGATCGGCTCGCATCCCGGCCAGGACGAGGCAGCGCCTCGCCCGCGCCGGTTTCGCGATCCGCCTTTTCTCGTCGCCCGAGATCCCCTGCGCGCGTCGGCACGCCCGCCGCGCGGTTGATCCCACCGATGGCCGTCGGTGCGTGTGACGCGGAGCGAGGCTTGCCGACCCACCTATTCGTCCCCGTCGTTCGAGGCGTTCACGCCCGTACGCAAACCGCTCCCGCCGCGATGCCGGCGGGACGGCCCGCCATCGCCTTCCACTCCCTGCACAGGTGGTCCGGCGCTCATGGCTCGACACTCCGCTTTGCCTTCCTATCTCTCCCCCGATCCCGATTACGACGATGCCCTGCAGATCCGGCACGGCGTGGTGGGCGGGGTTCGTCTCTCGCTGGTCGCGCGCGGCGACGCCGAACGCGGCTTCGTGTTCGAGCGGCATCGCCGCGCGCCCGGCGAGCCGGTCTCGATCCAGCGTCTCGACGCGGGCGAGCGCGCGGCGCTGGCCGCCTTCGTCGCGCATGATCCGTTCGCCGCGCCGCTGGCCAACGAATATCGCGCGGTGCTCGACGCGCTCGAGGCGGGGCTCGCACAGGCCGGCGCCGCGCCGCGCCTGGACGAGCCCGCCTATGCCTCCGAATGCGAGAGCGACGCCGAGCTGATCGCGCTGATGCGGCGCGTCACGGCGGCCTGCGATGCCGCGCAATGCTTCTTCCACTGGTTCGTGTTCGACGAGCCGAGCGGCGAACCCGCCGTCCATCACCTGCTGGTGGGCGGCGATCCGGCCTGGGCGCAGCGCTACACGGGCGGCCACTGGTACCTGAACGACCCGGCGCTGGCGGCCGCGCGCGAGGACACGCGGCCGATGCGCGGCAGCGCGCTGGCGCTGCCGGCCGGCCACTGGCTGCCGCGTCACGGCGCGGCGCACGGCATGGGCAGCCACCAGTTCCACCCGGCGCACCGCCGCGACGTGGCCACCGTGGGCGTGCTGCATGTGAGCACGCCGCATCCGCCACCGGCCGGCGAGGACCGGCTGTGGGCGCATCGCCGCCAGTTGCGCGGGCTGGCCAACGAGCTGCTCGAATGGCAGGTGCTGCGCCGCCGCCGCGAGCTGGCCGACACGCTGGCGCTGGAGCCGCGCGAGGTGCAGGCGCTGCGGCTGGTGGCGCGCGGCGGCAATGCGCGCCACGTGGCCGAGGAGCTCGGCGTGGGCGAGCGCGCGGTCTATCAGCTGTTCAGCGCGATCAACCGCAAGCTCGACAGCGAGCACATCCGCGTCAGCGCCAACAAGGCGCGCCAGCTCGGCCTGCTCGGCGACGGTTATATCGCGGAGCGATAACAAAATGCATGCATATGCAGTAAACGATCTAAGTCCTTACGCACGGCAATCCCGTTACTGTTCGTCTCAGCAGTCGAACACCAGAAACACGATAGACACGAGAGATACGACCCCGCCGCGAGGGGCCGCCAGGAGAGAGGCGGCCGAGGCTCGCGGCGGGGGCGACACGACAAACCGAGGGGCCGGTCGCGGCCGCGAGCCATGGCGCATGCAATCCAGCCTGCGCGCTCGTAGCGAACCGGCGCGCGTTGCCGCCCGCCTTGCTGCCGAAGGTGCCCGCAGAGACACATCGGAGAAGGCTATATGGAGCAGCCAGGACACATCGTTCACGCGATCCAGACCCACGCGCTCGGCACGCCGTATCGACCGGCGCTGACCGACAGCCGCGACGATTTCAGCTATGCCGAACTCGACAGCTTCAGCACGCGTTTCGCGCTGCGCCTGCAGTCCTACGGCTGCGCGCCGGGCGATCGCGTGGTGATGGCGGCGAGCCGCCGTGCGCTGCTGGTGGCGGCCATCGTCGGCAGCTTCAAGGCCGGCTGCGTGCACGTGCCGCTCGATCCCAGGATGCCCGCCGAGCGCCTGCGCTACATCCTCAACGACATCGCGCCGGCCTTGGTGATCGTCGACGACGAGCTGGAGGCCGAGGCGCGCGCGGTGCTGCCCGGCGCCATTCCGGTGCTGCGCCTGGCCGACCTGGAGCGGCTGCGCGACCACGACGAGGCCACCCCCAGCGACGCCTGCGTGCGCGCGCTGCCGCTGCCCGAGCTGGACGGCTCGGCCACCGCCTACTGCATCTACACCTCGGGCTCCACCGGGCGGCCCAAGGGCGTGCTGATCAAGCATCGCAGCATCGTCGATTTCTTCGAGGGCACGCGCGAGGTGTACGACGTGAAGATGGCCTCGCGTTGCGCGAGCTTCTCGCCGCTGCACTTCGACGTCTACCTGATGGACATGCTGTTTCCGCTCGCGCAGGGCGCCCATCTCTACGTGCACGACGACGTGATCGTGCCGGAGATCATGCTCGACGCGCTGGTGGCGCACGACGTCACCCACTTCTCGGCCTGGGGCATGATGCTCGGACTGATCGCCCAGGCCGAGGGTTTCGAGGCCGCGCGCCTGCCGGCCTTGCGCCGGATCCTGACCGGCACCGACGTGCCCGACATCAAGACCATCCAGCGCTGGCTGCGCAAGACGCCCGGCATGCAGGTGATCAACGCCTACGGGCCCACCGAGGTGACCTGTGCGTCCACCGCCCACCTGATCGGCGAGATCGAGCCCGAGCGCCGCACGCTCTACCCGATCGGCAAGCCGCTGACCCATGTGCGCGTGCTGCTGGTGGGCGAGGACGGCCGCGCGATCGACGCACCGCACGTGCCGGGCGAGCTGCTGATCGGCGGCAGCCAGGTGATGGAGGGCTACTGGCACCTGCCCGAGGAAACCGCCGCGCGGCTGCTGCGCATCGACGGCGTGCCCTTCTATCGCACCGGCGACCTCTGCCACTGGCTCGAGGACGGCAGCCTGTTCTACCAGGGACGCCGCGACAACGAGATCAAGCTCGGCGGCTATCGCATCCATCTCAACGAAATCCAGCGGGTCATCAACAGCGTGCCGCACGTGCACGCCAGCGAGATCGTGCTGCTCGACACGCGCCACGGCGAGAAGGTGCTGGCCGCCGGCGTGCTGTTCGAGCAGGGCAGGCCGGTCGACGCCGAGCGGCAGACCGACACGATCCGGCAGCGCCTCGCGGGCGAGCTGCCGGCCTACATGGTGCCGCGCCATCTGGCGGTTCTCGACCGGTTTCCGCAGCTCTCGTCGGGAAAGACGGATCGCAAGGCGCTTCTGTCGATATTGCAGCAACGCATCAACGCAAGCCACCAGGAGGAAGTCAATTCATGAAGACCGTAGATATCTTGATCCAAGTGCTGGAGAACGTGATCGGCGCGAAGCACGTGACGCCCGAGACGCGCTTTCTCGACATCGGCGGCAATTCGCTGAACCTCGTCGAAGTGCTCAAGCAGCTCAAGGCGAAGCTCGGCATCACGCCGCCGCCGCGGCTGTTCTTCGACCGCACGCGCTCGACCGTCGCCGAGCTGGCCGCGGCCACCGACGCGCTGCGCGAGGCCAGCCGCAGCCCCGCCGAGGCGGCCGGCTGAGCTGCGCCGGCCGCGGCTCCCGGCATCGATACCCAGCAACCCGTAGCGACACGTAACGAAACACGCCAGGGCGCGAGCCCCGACCCCATGCAGTGAGCCGTGACGACCCGAGCGAGCCCGCGACGGTCTTCCCTATTGATCAGGAGAACTGAGATGCAGAAGCGTTTCCATCTGTCCGAGGAAGAAAAGAAGTTCTTTTACGAGAACGGTTATGCCGGCCCGTTCACGCTCTACGAGCCGGAGGAGATGACGCGCGTGTGGGAGGAGGTCCGCATGGACCTGCTGGACACCACCAACGCCGCCTTCCCCGACAGCAAGCTGAACTACGACCGGCACCTCGACATGCCGAACCTGAATCGCATGATCAGCCACCCGGCGATCGTCGACCGGATCTCCAGCATCCTCGGGCCGGACGTGCTGAGCTGGCGCACCGAGTGGTTCCCGAAGTACCCCGGCGACGAGGGCACCGACTGGCACCAGGCCGAGAGCTTCGTCGAGTTCGAGGGCACCGAGAAGCTGGAGCCCACCGCGGCCGAGGAAGGCCGCCCCTGGGAGCTGACCGCCTGGGTGGCGATGAGCGAGGCCACCAAGGCCAACGGCTGCCTGAAGCTGATGCCGGGCAGCCATCGCACCTGGTACTTCGACGAGAAGCGCAACATCCCCTTCGAGCCGGAGAACTTCAACCAGCGGGTGCTCGACGACGGCCAGAAGTCCGGCTTCTACGGCTACGACTACGAGAAGCTCAAGCTCGACCCGAAGTGGAAGCCCGACGAGGCGCGCGCCGTGCACATGGAGGTCAAGCCGGGCCAGTTCTTCATCTTCACCTCGCGCTGCATGCACGGCTCGAACCCGAACTCGACCAAGGATTCGGTGCGCTTCGGCTGGGCCACGCGCTTCGTGCCGACCCACGTGAAGGTGTACTCGGGCCAGGACTCGTTCCATCACTTCGGCGAGGTGCTGCCGCTCGATCGCTACTCCACGGTGCTGGTGGCCGGCGAGGATCGCTACGGCCATAACCGCGTGACCCGGCCGCTCGCCGCGAAAGCGGCGGCCACGGCCTGAGCGATGGCCGGCGCCGAGATGGCCAGGCCCCGTTCCGACTGGCTGCTGCCCGGCGCCGGCCTGCCCCGGCCCGCCGGGGGCCCCGCGCCGCGCGCGCGGCTGGTGTGCTTCCACTACGCGGGCAGCGGCGCCTCGATGTTCGCGCCGTGGGCGGCGGCCCTGCCCGACGAGGTGGAGCTGCTGGCCGTGCAGCTGCCGGGCCGCGAGACCCGGCTCGACGAGCCGCTGCGCCACGCGATGGAGGAAGTCGCGCCGCCGCTGGCCGAGGCGCTCGCGCCCTGGCTGGACCTGCCCTACGCGATGTTCGGGCACAGCACCGGCGCGCTGATCGCCTTCGACGTGGCGCGGCGCCTGCGCCGGCGCGCGCAGCCGCTGCCGCGCGTGCTGATCGCCTCGGCGCAGAACGCGCCGGACGTGAAGCCGCCCGTGATCCGCCACGTGCTCGACGACGCGGCCTTCGTGGAGGTGCTGCGCGGCTGCCGCGGCACCCCCGAGGCGATCCTCGACGATCCGGTGCTGCTCGATCTGCTGCTGCCGCGCATCCGCGCCGACGGCGCGGTGTTCGAGACCTACCGCTACCTCGAGGAGGCGCCGCTCGACTGCCCGATCGTGCTGTTCCACGGCACGCGCGACGCGATGGTCGACGAAGCGGGGCTGGCGCGCTGGGCCCGCGAGACGCGCGGCGGGTTCCGGCGCCGCGAGTTCGGCGGCGGCCACTTCTTCGTCCACGAGCAGCAGGCGGCGGTGCTGGACGAGATCAACCGGGAGCTGGCCGTGCTGCTCGACGAGCCCAGCCCCCTTCCTATCGGATGAGACACACCATGACGCAATGGAATACGGATGAGGAGCTGTTCGCGCTGCTGCGCGCCGAGCTGGCCACCTGCCCCTTGAGCGACGTGCTCGAGCAGCTGGGCTTCGGCCATCCGATGCTGCCGCCCGAGATCCGGCCGCTGTCGCCCGGGATGGTGATGGTGGGCCGCGCGATGCCGGTGCAGGACGATCCGCCGGTGCCGCATGGCGGCCTCAGGCGCTTCGACGCCAAGCCCTTCGGCCTGCTGTTCGAGTCGATCGAGGCGCTGCGCCCCGGCGAGGTCTATATCGCCAGCGGCGGCCCGGTGGACGCGGCGCGCATCGGCGACTTGCTCAGCGCGCGCGTGAAGAAGATCGGCGCGGCCGGCGTGGTGCTCAACGCCCGCGTGCGCGACGCCAACGCGATCGGCGAGCTGGGGCTGCCGGTGTTCTCGCGCGGCACCTATGCCTATGGGCTGCAGGGGCGCCACAACGTGGTCGACTACCGCTGCTCGATCCAGGTCGGCCAGGTGCGGGTGCGCCCCGGCGACCTGCTGTTCGGCGACAACGACGGAGTTTGCGTGATCCCGCGCGAGGTCGAGCGCGAGGCGGTGACGCGCGCGCTGGCCAAGAACCGCCTGGAGCGCAAGGTGCGCGAGGCGGTGGGCGCCGGGCGCAGCGTGGTGGATGCCTTCAACGAATACAGCGTGATGTGAGGAGACGGCCCGTGAGCCAAACCAGCAAGCAGGCAGGCATGATCTGGAAGAACGGCGAGATGCTGCCGTGGGAGCGCGCGCAGGTGCACGTGATGAGCCACGCGCTGCATTACGGCACCAGCGTGTTCGAGGGGATCCGCGCCTACGCGATCGGCGACAAGGCGGCGATCCTGTGCGGCCGCGAGCATTACGAGCGGCTGCTGTTCAGCTGCAAGGTGGCGCGCATTCCCTCGCCGCTGACGGTCGAGCAGTGGATGGCGGTGAGCGCCGACACGCTGCGCGCCAACGGGTTGCGCAGCGCCTATCTGCGCCCGCTGGTGTATCGCGGCGCGGGGCCCTCGCTCGGGCTCGACGCGCGCCAGCACCCGGCCGAGGCGCTGCTGGCCGCCACGCCCTGGGGCGCCTACCTGGGCGAGGAGGCGCTCACGCTGGGCGTCGACGTGCAGGTCAGCAGCTGGCGCCGCAACGGCCCCGGCGCGGCCAGCACCATGGCCAAGATCGGCGGCCAGTACATCAACGGCCAGGCGATCGTGATGGAGGCGCGCGAGAACGGCATGAGCGAGGGCATCGCGCTCGACGGCAACGGCTTCGTCAGCGAGGGCAGCGGCGAGAACGTGTTCCTGGTGCATCGCGGCGAGATCTTCACGCCCTCGGTGGGCAGCAGCATCCTGAGCGGGATCACGCGGCAGTGCGTGATGCGCATCGCGCGCGACCTCGGCTGCACCGTCACCGAGGCCAGCATTCCGCGCGAGATGCTCTACCTGGCCGACGAGATCTTCTTCACCGGCACCGCCGTCGAGATCTGCCCGGTGCGCTCGGTCGATCGCATGCCGGTGGGCAACGGCGTGCGCGGGCCGGTGACGCGCGCGATCCAGGACCGCTACTTCGGCATCGTGCGCGGCACCCATGCCGACAAGTGGAACTGGCTGAGCACCGTGCCGGTGCCGCTGGCCGGCGAGGCCGCCGGCCAGCCGGCGCGTGCCGGGGCGGCCTCATGAGCGCGCCGCGCGAGACGCCCTGGCTGATCCCCCAGCCGGCGCCGAACGGCCGGCCGGCGCGGTTGCGGCTGTTCTGCTTCCACTACGCGGGCGCCACGGCCTCGATCTTCCGCACCTGGCGCGAGGGCTTGCCGGATTGGATCGAGCCGGTGGCGGTGCAACTGCCGGGCCGCGAATACCGGCTCGCCGAGCCGCTGGTGGAGGACGCGCAGCCGATCGCCGCCGCGCTGGCCGAGGAGATCGAAAGCTGGCTCGACCTGCCGTTCGCCTTCTTCGGCCACAGCATGGGCGCGCTGATCGCCTTCGACCTGGCACGGCTGCTGCGCGAGCGCGGCCGCGGCGAGCCGGCGCTGTTCGTCGCCTCGGGCCGCAACGCGCCGCGTTTCCGCTGGCGCGATGCGGGCATCCAGGCGCTGCCCGACGAGCCCTTCATCGCGGCGGTGCGTGACTACAACGGCACGCCCGACGCGCTGATCGACGAGCCGTCGATGCGCGATCTGTGGCTGCCCCGGCTGCGCGCCGACCTGACCATCTCGGCCTGCTACCGCTACACGGATGCGCCGCCGCTGGCCTGCCCGCTGCTGGTGCTGCACGGCACCGACGACGGCCTGGTCAGCGACGAGGGGCTGGCCGGCTGGCGCGAGGAGAGTCGGGGGCCGATCCGCTACGTGCCTTATCCCGGCAATCACTTTTTCCTGCACGGCGACGAGGCGCGCGTGCTGGCCGAACTCGGCCGCGCGCTGGCCGAAGTGGTGCCGTCCGGATCGCCCGGATCGCCGGCATCGCCCGCGCAGGACGCGGCCCGCGCTCCGGCGCGCGTCGTCCAAACGATGGAGGAGAACGGCAGATGAAGCAGCAAACCCCACGCACCCGCGTCGCCATCCTCGGCTCGGGCAGCATCGGCATCGACCTGATGTTCAAGGTGAAGGCGTGCGAGCAGTTCGAGCTGGCCTGGGTGGTCGGCCGCAACGCCGACAGCGACGGCCTGCGCCTGGCACGCGAATGCGGCGTCGCCACTTCGAGCGACGGGCTCGATTTCATGAAGGACCAGGTCGACGGCTACGACCTGGTGTTCGACGCCACCTCGGCCGCGGCCCACACGATCCACAACCGCTTCTTCGCCGAGGCCGGCAAGTTCGCGATCGACCTCACGCCGGCCAAGCTCGGGCGGCTCTGCGTGCCCTGCATCAACCTGCCCGACACGCAGGCGGTGCAGAACGTCAACCTGATCACCTGCGGCGGGCAGGCCAGCCTGCCGCTGGCCTGGGCGCTGCGCCAGGCGGTCGATTCGATCGACTACCTGGAGGTGGTGTCGGCGATCGCCTCGCGCAGCGCCGGCACGGCCACCCGCGAGAACATCAGCGAGTACCAGGCCACCACCGAGTACGCGCTGGCGAAGTTCAGCGGCGCCAAGCGCACCAAGGCGATCCTCAACATCAACCCGGCCGAGCCCGGCATCCGCATGCAGACCACGCTCTATGCGCAGGCGCGCTACCGGGATTTCGAGCGGGTGCGCGAGCGCGTCGAGGCGATGGCGGCCCGGGTGCGCGAATACGTGCCGGGCTACCAACTGGTGGTGGCGCCGCTCGAGAGCCAGGGGCGCATCACCATGAGCCTGACCGTGCGCGGGCGCGGCGACTACCTGCCCGAATACGCCGGCAATCTCGACATCATCAACTGCGCGGCGCTGGCGGTGGCCACGCATCGGCATGCAACCCTCAGCACGGGAGTCCCATCATGAACCTGATCAGCGACGCCACCCTGCGCGACGGCAATCACGCGATCCGCCACCAGCTCGGCCGCGAGCAGATCGCCGACTACGCGCGCGCGGCCAACGCGGCCGGCATCGACATCGTCGAGGTCGGCCACGGCAACGGGCTGGGCGGCTCGTCCTGCCTGCTCGGCCAGACGCCGATCGACGATGTCCTGATGCTGGAGACGGCGCGCGCGGCGCTCACCACCAGCTGGCTCGGCGTGCATTTCATCCCGGGGCTGGGCAAGGCCACCGACATCGAGCTGGCGATCGAGGCCGGCGTGGACGTGGTGCGGGTGGCCACCCACTGCACCGAGGCCAATGTCTCGCGGCGCTTCATCGAGCAGACGCGGCGCGCGGGGCGGGTGGCCTACGGCGTGCTGATGATGTCGCACATGGCGCCGCCCGAGGTGCTGCTGGCCCAGGCGCGGCTGATGCAGGACTACGGCGCGCAGGCGGTGATCCTGATGGACAGCGCCGGTTATTCGACGCCGAACCTGGTGCGCGAGAAGGTGCGCCTGCTGGTGGAGGCGCTGCGCGTCGACGTGGGTTTCCACGCCCACAACAACCTCGGCCTGGCGGTGGCCAACAGCCTGGTGGCGCTGGAGCAGGGCGCGCGCATCGTCGACGCCTGCGTGAAGGGCTTCGGCGCCGGTGCCGGCAATACCCAGCTGGAGACGCTGGTGGCCGCGATGGAGCGCGAGGGGCATGCCGCGAACACCAGCTTCGAGCGCGTGACGGCGCTGGCGCGCGAGAGCGAGGCCTTCCTGAGCCCGAAGACGCCGCATATCGCCGCCGCCAACATCGCCAGCGGCTTGTACGGGCTGTTCTCCGGCTACGTGCCGCATATCCAGAAGGCCGCGCTCGAATTCGGCGTGAACGAGTTCGAGCTGTACCGGCGGCTGGCCGAGCGGCGGCTGGTGGCGGGGCAGGAGGACATCATCACCGAGGAGGCGAGCCGGCTGGCGCGCTCGCCGGAGGCAGGCGGGGCGAGTGGGGCAGGTGGTGGGGCGGCGGCCGGCGAGGCGGCAGCAGCGACAGCGAGCGGGGCCGCCGGCGCAGCCGGCGCCGGTCCGGCCGCCCGGCGCCGCGAGACGGCCGGCGAGCTGTCGGCCTGAGCCGCGCGCTCGCCGCGCATCGACACGAGACGAACAGCATGGAGACAAGCACATGACAGGACTGAACCCGCAAGGCCAGGGCCACTGGGAGGGCATCGAGCGCGAGGTGCTGACGCCCGACATCGAGCGGCAGGTGGTGAACGGCGACGCGCTGATGATGGCCCGGCTGTTCCTGAAGAAGGGCGCCTTCGTGGCCACCCATTCGCATCCGAACGAGCAGTTCACGCTGATCCTCTCGGGGCGCCTGCTGTTCCGCTACGGCGAACGGCTCGAACACGAGGCCGAGGTGGGCCCCGGCGGCATCCTGCACCTGCCGGCCAACCTGCCCCACAACGCGCTGTGCCTGGAGGACGCCGTCGATCTCGACATCTTCACGCCGCCGCGCGCCGACTGGCTGGAGCCCGACGGCAACCGCTACTTCGCCGGCGCCCGGGCCTGAGCCTCGCGCTCCGGGGCGAACCCGAACGAACCTGAGAGAGAAAACAAGGAGAGACATCGTGCTGCTCGAAGCCGCGCTGATGAAGATGGTGATGTACGTGTCCCTGGTGCTGGTGGTGCCGGGGCCGACCAATACGCTGCTGCTGTCCTCGGGGCTGAAGGTGGGCCTGCGCGGAACCTGGCCGCTGGTGATCGCCGAGGCGCTCGGCTATACCGTGGCGATCTCGGTGTGGGGCTTCTTCCTCTGCACCTTCGCGGCTACCCGGCCCTGGCTCTACGACGCGGTGAAGCTGGCCAGCTCGGCCTACATCTTCTACCTCGCCGTGAAGATGTGGACCCGCAGCCGCGTGATGGAGGACCTGTCGATCCGCCCGATCAGTTTCCGCGACCAGTTCGTGGCCACGCTGATGAACCCCAAGGCGCTGCTGTTCGCCAGCACGCTGTTCCCGATCGAGGCCTTCCGTTCCTCGCAGGTCTACTTCACCGCGTTCGCGCTGTTCCTGGTGGTGCTGGCGCCGATCGGCCTGGGCTGGTCCTGCCTGGGCGGGCTGATCACCTCGCGGCGCGCCTGGGCCGAGCGCACCTCCACCCTGCTGCGCGGCGCCTCGCTGGTGCTGCTGATGTTCTCGGGGACGCTGATGTACTCGATCCTCAAGAGCTGAGCCCGACGAACCGACACGACAAGGAGAGATGATGGCAAGCCCCTGGATGGATGACACGGCGCTGGCCGCACGTGCGCGACGCGCGGCGGTGGCGGGTGGCGAGGCGAAGGCCGCAGTCGAGGCCGCGGTTGCGGCTCGTGACGTCGATCGCGATGCCGCCGCCGGCCGCGAACTCGCGCAGCAGTTCCGCCACGCGATGCGGCGGCTGACGGCCTCGGTGGCGATCGTGGCGACGCGCGAGCATGGATCGCGCTACGGCATGACGGCCACCGCGCTCAGCGCGCTGTGCACCGAGCCGCCCTCGATCGTGGTCTGCATCAACCGCAACGCGAGCCTGTACCTGCCGCTGTCGCGCACGCGGCGCTTCGCGGTCAGCCTGCTGAACGCCGGGCAGCACGAACTGGTGGCGCCGTTCAGCGGCAAGCTGGAGCATGCGGCGCGCTTCGGTTTCGGCGATTGGCGCGAGGCACGCGGGCTGCCGGTGCTGGCCGGCGCGCAAGCCACCTTGCTGTGTCGCGTCGATGCACTGCACGCCTATGGCAGCCACGACCTGGTGATCGGGCGCGTCGAGGCGGTGACGGCCGCGCAGGCGGTGACGCCGCTGCTCTGGCAGGACGGCGCGCCGGCCGCCGCGCGGGCGATCGGTGCATGAGCGGCGGCGCGCGAGGGTTCGGGCTGGGGCGCGAGGCGGCGGCCGGGCGGCGCGGCGGGCGCTCGTCGTCGCGTCGGCATCTCGATCGCGTCGACGTGCCCGTCGAGGCGAGCTCGCCGACGCGCCGATATGCCGGCGGCATCGAACGCTGCTCGCTGGCCGTCGATCGATCCCGGCCCGTGCCGCTGCCCGATAACGAAGCTCATATCTGGATCGCGCGCGCCGCCGGCTGCGATACACCGCGTCGCCGCGCGCGCTACCTCGCGCTGCTCGACGCGGCCGAGGCCGAGCGTCATGCGCGGCTCGCCACCGACGCGCTGCGCTTCGAATACCTGCTCACGCGCGCGCTGTGCCGTTCGGTGCTGTCGGCCTACCAACCCGCCGTGGCGCCGGCTGCCTGGCGCTTTCGCACGGGCGAGCACGGCCGCCCCGAACTGGCCGGCACGGGCGAGCCGCCGCTGCGTTTCAATCTGTCGAACGCGGGCGGGTTGGTCGCCTGCGTGATCACGCGCCGCGTCGATGCCGGCATCGACATCGAGGACAGCCATCGTCGCGTGGATATCGACGGCATCGCCGCCGCCTTCTTCACGCGCGACGAACGGCGCGCCCTGCGCGCGCTGCCGCCGCCGCTGCGCCGCGAGCGATTCTTCGCGCTCTGGACGCTCAAGGAGGCGTATCTGAAGGCGCGCGGCGTCGGCCTGTCGGCGCCGCTCGACGCTTGTTCCTTCAGCTTGCCGCGCCACGCGCGCGGCACCTCGCGCCCGCGCTTCGCGGCAGCAACCGGCGATACCGCGCGCGACTGGCAGTTCGAACGCTTCGCACTCGACTCGCGCTACCGGCTCGCGCTCGGGCTGCGTCGCGGCCCGGCGGCGCCGATGCGGCTGCGCTGGCGCGAGTGCGTGCCCGAGCCGCGCCGCTGAATCGATCATCCGCGCCCGCCGGCTCCGCGTCGGTCGCGCGCGGCCCATTCCCATCCCGCGAGGAAGCATGGCCATGCAGAACAAACGCAAGATCAACTTCGGCGTCCTGATCCAGGGGCCCGGCGCCAACATGAACGCCTGGAAGCACCCGAGCGTGCCGCCCGATGCCAGCGTCAACTTCGATTTCTACGTCGATCGCGCGCGTCGCGCCGAAGCCGCCGGCATCGCCTTCGCCTTCATCGCCGACGGCCTGTTCATCACCGAGAAATCGGCGCCGCACTTCCTGAACCGCTTCGAGCCGATCGCGCTGCTCTCGGCGCTGGCCGCGCTGACCACGAAGATCGGCCTGGTCGGCACGGTGTCCTCCCCCTACAGCGAGCCCTACAACGTGGCGCGCCAGTTCGCCTCGCTGGACCTGATCAGCCGTGGCCGCGCCGGCTGGAACGTGGTGACCTCCTCGCTGGAGGGCACCGCGCGCAACTACGGCCGCGCGCATCCCGACCACGCCGAGCGCTACGAGATCGCCGCCGAGCATCTCGACGTGGTGCAGGGCCTGTGGGACAGCTGGGACGACGACGCGCTGATCCGCGATCGCGCCAGCGGCCGTTTCTTCGACCCGGCCAAGCTGCATCGGCTCGATCATCGCGGGCGCCATTACACGGTCGACGGCCCGCTCAACATCCGCCGCTCGCAGCAGGGCCAGCCGGTGATCTTCCAGGCCGGCTCCTCGGGCGACGGCGTGGCCTTCGCGGGCCGCTACGCCGACGCGGTGTTCTCCAACGGCGGCAGCTTCGAGGACGCGCGCAACTTCTATCGGCGCGTCAAGGAGGCCGCGGCGGCGGCCGGGCGCGATCCGGACCACGTCAAGGTGTTTCCCGGCATCGGCCCGATCGTCGGCGCGAGTCAGGCCGAGGCCGACGACAAGTATCGCCAGGTGCGCGAGCTTCTCTCGCCGCAGGAGGCGCTGGCCTATCTCGGCCACTTCTTCCAGCAGCACGACTTCAGCGTCTATCCGCTCGACGGGCCGTTCCCCGAGATCGGCGAGCTCGGCAACGACGGCTTCCGCTCCACCACCGACAACATCAAGAAGCTCGCGCGCGAGCGCGGCCTGACGCTGCGCGAGGTGGCCTACGAGGTGGCCACGCGGCGCTCCAACATCGGCACCTCGGAAGCCTTCATCGGCACGCCGGGCCAGGTGGCCGACGAGATGATCCGCTGGGTCGAGGAGGGCGCCGCCGACGGCTTCATGCTGGGGTTGCCGGTGGTCGGCTTCGGGCTCGACGACATGATCCGCCACGTGCTGCCGGTGCTGACCGAGCGCGGTTATTTCGACCCGCTGCTGCGCGGGCGTACGCTGCGCGACCACCTCGGCCTGCCGTATCGCGAGAGCCGCCACGCGGCGGCCGCACAGGTGGCGGCGATTTAGATACACTGGGCGGCGCGCGCGGCCGATCGCCGCCGCCCGAGCGGGGAGGCAAAGCGGGGACACACCGGGCCGCACCCGGGGCAACCCGCCCGCGCTCGACCGCTTTCCCGCCGTTCCCCGCCATCACCACCTGAGCGCCGCCACGAGCGGCGCGCATGATACGGAGACATTCCATGAAAGTCGGATTCATCGGCATCGGCGTGATGGGACAGCCGATGGCGCTCAACCTCGCCCGCGCCGGCATCGAACTCGTGATCTGGAACCGCTCGCCCGAGCGCTGCGCGCCCTTGCGCGAAGCCGGCGCGCAGGTGGCCGACACGCTCGACGAGGTGTATCGGCAGGCGCGCATCGTGATCCTGATGATGGCCACCGACGAGGCGCTCGATGCCGTGCTCGGCCGCGGTACGCCGGCCTTCGCCGCGCGCGTGGCCGATCACCTGATCGTGCACATGGGCACCGTGTCCGCCGAGTATTCGCGCGGGCTCGATGCCGATATCCGCGCCGCCGGCGGCCGTTACGTGGAAGCGCCCGTGTCGGGCTCGCGCAAGCCGGCCGAGGCGGGCCAGTTGGTGGCGATGCTGGCCGGCGAGCCGGCCGACGTGGAGGAAGTGCGGCCGCTGCTCAAGCCGATGTGCCACGAGTCGGTGGTGTGCGGGCCGGTGCCGACGGGCCTCTTGATGAAGCTCTCGGTCAATACCTTCCTGATCCCGATGGTCACCGCGGTGGCCGAGGCCTCGCACCTGGCGCGCCGCTACGGGCTCGACATGCAGCAGTTCCAGAAGGTGCTCGACGCGGGCCCGATGGCCAGCGCGGTGTCGCGCGTGAAGATCGACAAGCTGGTGAGGGAGGATTTCGAGGTGCAGGCCTCGATCGCCGACGTGCTGAAGAACAACCGGCTGGCCGCCGAGGCCGCGCGCAGCGCGAACCTGGCCTCGCCGCTGCTCGATACCTGCTTCGAGCTCTATACCGAGACGCTGAAGCTCGGGCACGGCGGCGAGGACATGGCCGCCGTGGTGCGCGCGATCGAGGCGCGCACAGACAAGCGGCAGGGCTGAGTCGGCAGGCGGCGCCGGCTGTCCATGAGCAGCCGGCGGGGGCGGCTTCGCGGGGTGAGCGCTGTCGCCGCCGAGCCGCCGAGCCGCCGAGCCGTGGCGTGGTGGCCCTCAGCGCGCCGCGCCGCCGGCCGTCTCGCTTTCGCGCCAGGCCGCGTCGAACGCGGCCATGTCGGTCCATACCGGAATCTCCGGCGGGAACGGGTTCTCCTCGCCGGGCGCGACGATGCCCGCGAAGGGCATGCCCAGCTCGCGCGCCGCGTCGTATTCCGTGAACGAATCGCCGATCGCCAGCACTTGATCGCTGGTCCAGTCGCCATGGCGCAGCACCTTGGCGAAGGCCACCGGCTTGGTGGTCGGCGAGCCGGTGATGGTCTGGAAGTAGCGCGCGAAATCGCGTTCGCGCGTGATGCGCCGCAGGTCGTCGTCGGTGGTGCCCGAGATCAGGTGCAGCGACAACCGCGCCTGCATCCGCTCCAGGAAGGCGCGCGCGCCGGGCAGCTCGGGGCAGTCGCCGATGCGCGCCATCAGCAGCTCGCTGTAGCGGCGCGCCCGCGCCTCCACCACCGCCGGATCCGGCTCGCGATCGAAGATCGCGCGCTCGTAGTAGGCCATCTTCGCGACGCGGCCGACGCCGCCGTGATGCGTCAGGTGCGCCAGCATCTCGGCCTTCTGCGCCTCGCTGATCGGCTCGTCGTAGCACTCGAAGAACAGGTGGACCTTCATCCACACCGAATCGAGGATCACGCCATCGAAATCGAAGGCGATCGCGCGGATCGTGTCGAACGGGATCGGGGTAGACATCGGCGGGCTCCGGAAACGAGAAAGTCAAATGCGGGTGGGACGGGGGACTGCATGGCGCGTGGCGCCGGCAAGGCGGGACAGCGGGGAAGGACGGCGCGGCAGCCCGGCTTTCAGGCTCCCGACAGGGTCATGGTCTCGAGCTGGCGCACGATCTCGTCGCGCAGCCCGCTCGGCAGGTTCTGGTAGCCGAGCAGCTCCGAGATCCACAGCCCGTCGGCGGCGAGCCGGCAGATCATCAGTCGCGCGGCCTGCTCGAGCGGCAGCGGATCGGGCCGCGCGATCTCGCGCATCGGCTGGGCCCAGCGTTCGCGCGCCTCGGGATCGGTCATCATCGACGAGACCAGCACGCGCAGCAGGTTGGTGCTGGCGGCCGGCGAGGTTTCGTTCATCGCCGCGTGCAAATAGGCGCGCGCGTTCGCGCCTTGCGGATGCGGATCGCCCGCGAGGTGCGCCTGCATGGTCTGCTCGAAGCGCTCCAGGGTCTGGCCGAACAGCGCGTCGAACAGCGCCTGCTTGCTGCGGAAATGGTATTGCAGCCCGCCCTTGCTGACGCCGGCCCGCTCGGCCACCGCGTCGAGCGTGACGGCCTGCACGCCCAGCTCGGTGGCGATCTCGGCGGCGGCCTGCAGCAGTTGCGCGCGCACGTGCGCCGGGGCTTTCTTGCGGCGGTTGCCGCGCGCGTCGTCGCCGGCGGCCGCGCGCGGGTCGGCGGCGCAGGCAGCGGCTGCGCTGGCGGAAGCGGCGGGGCTGGAGGCGGAAGCCGGGGCGAAGACGGCGTCGTCGGACGCGGCGGCGGATGCAGGACCCGGCGCTGGCGAGGAGGAGGCGGGCGCGGCGGCGCGGCTGTCGGGCGGCGTGCCGGGCGCGGAAGGCCGGATGGGATTCATCCGCGCATCTTAGCATCGTCGTTCCCATCCAAACAATCCGGCCGGATGGTATGATCCGGCCGATGAAAAATTCCGATCTTCCCCTTCCATCGATGCTCGATGCCGCGATCCTGCGCGGCCGGGATGCGCTCGCGCAGCGCCAGAATGCCGACGGTAGCTGGTGCTTCGAGCTCGAATCCGACGCCACGATCACCGCCGAATACATCCTGATGATGCATTTCATGGGGAAGATCGACGACGCGCGCCAGGCCCGCATGGCGCGCTACCTGCGCGAGATCCAGCGGCTGGCCACGCACGGCGGCTGGGACCTGTACGTGGACGGCGCGCCCGACGTGTCGGCCAGCGTCAAGGCCTATTTCGCGCTGAAGGCGGCCGGCGACAGCGAGCACGCGCCGCACATGGCGCGTGCGCGCGACACCATCCTGCGCCTGGGCGGCGCCGCCAAATGCAATGTGTTCACGCGCATCCTGCTGGCCACCTTCGGCCAGGTGCCGTGGCGCGCCACGCCCTTCATGCCGATCGAATTCGTGCTGTTCCCGAAGTGGGTGCCGATCTCGATGTACAAGGTCGCCTACTGGGCGCGCACGACCATGGTGCCGCTGCTGGTGCTCTGCTCGCTGAAGGCGCGCGCGAAGAATCCGCGCGGGATCTCGATCCGCGAACTGTTCGTGACCGCGCCCGAGGACGAGCGCAACTACTTCGCGCGCGGCGGTTTCGTGCGCAACCTGTTCCTCGGCATCGACCGCACGCTGCGCCCGCTCGACGCGCTGATCCCGAAGGCGCTGCGCCGCCGCGCGATCCGCCATGCCGAGGCCTGGTGCGCCGAACGCATGAACGGCGAGGACGGCATGGGCGGCATCTTCCCGCCGATCGTCTACAGCTACCAGATGATGGAGGTGCTCGGCTACGCCGAGGACCATCCGCTGCGTCGCGATTGCGAGGACGCGCTGGAGAAGCTGCTGGTCGAGCGCCCCGACGGCAGCATGTACTGCCAGCCCTGCCTGTCGCCGGTCTGGGACACGGCCTGGGCCACCATGGCGCTCGAGCAGGCGCGCGCGGTGCCCGACACGCGCGATCGGCCGGCCGTCTCCGAGGCGGACCTGCAGGCCGGCATCACGCGCGCCTACGACTGGATGGCCGGCAAGCAGGTGACCGAGCTCAAGGGCGACTGGATCGAGAACGCGCCGGCCGAGACGCCGGCGGGCGGCTGGGCCTTCCAGTACGAGAACCCCTATTACCCCGACATCGACGACAGCGCCGTGGTGGCCGCGATGCTGCACCAGCGCGGCCGCGCGATGGCGCGCCTGACCGGCACCGATCCCTATGCCGAGGTGGTCACGCGGGGCTTGGACTGGATTCGCGGGCTGCAGTCGCGCAACGGCGGCTTCGGCGCCTTCGATGCCGATTGCGATCGCCTCTACCTGAACCTGATCCCCTTCGCCGATCACGGCGCGCTGCTCGACCCGCCCACCGAGGATGTCTCGGGCCGCGTGCTGCTGTGCTTCGGCGTGACCGGCCGCGCCGAGGACCGGCCGGCGCTGGCGCGCGCGATCGAGTACGTGAAGCGCACCCAGCGCGAGGACGGCAGCTGGTGGGGCCGCTGGGGCACCAACTACATCTATGGCACCTGGAGCGTGCTGGCCGGGCTCGCGCTGGCCGGCGAGGATCGCTCGCAGCCCTACATCGCGCGCGCGATCGACTGGCTGCGCGCGCGCCAGAACGCCGACGGCGGCTGGGGCGAGACCAACGACAGCTATGTCGACCCGGCGCTGGCCGGCACCAACGGCGGCGAGAGCGCCTCCAATTTCACGGCCTGGGCGCTGCTGGCGCAGATGGCCTTCGGCGACTGGCAATCGGAATCGGTGCAGCGCGGGATACGCTACCTGCTGTCGGTGCAGCAGGGCGACGGCTTCTGGTGGCACCGCTCGCACAATGCGCCGGGTTTCCCGCGCATCTATTACCTCAAGTACCACGGCTATACCGCCTACTTCCCGCTGTGGGCGCTGGCGCGTTACCGGCGCCTGTCGCAGGCGCGCGTGGCGGCCAGCGATGCGCCTGCCGCTGCTGTTGCGGCGACGCTGCATTGAGCCGGCCTTAGGCGGCACAGCGCCTCGAATTGAAAATCGGGCATCCAGCTCAGGCTGGATGCCCGATTTTCATTTGGGCTGCGAACAATGGCGCGAGGGTGCCGCGAGCCTCAGCTCGATGCCGGGCGCCTCGCCGGTTTCACCGGCACCGCGCAGGGCCGATAGCGCGGCTTGGTGCTGGCCACCGCCACGCAGGCCGTGACGTCCGAGGCGGGGCCGGCGCGATGGCCCGTCACCTGCACGGTGCCGTCCAGGCGGTTCCAGCGCAGCTCCGGCTTCGGATCGCCGGCGAAGGTGACGCTGCCTACGCCGACATCGCCGTCCACCGCCAGCGTGCCCTGCCATGACTGCAGCGCGTGGGCCTGGTCGTAGTCGGCCGACATCGAATCGACGTCGAAGGAGAAGCCCTTGGCGCGCTCGACCTGCGAGAACGTGCCGCGATACCAGAGCAGCGACCAGCCGCGCGAATCGGCGGCGCGCGTGACCACCGTGGCGGGCGGCCAGGCGACGTCGCCGATCGTCACCGTCTTCGCGAGGCGGCACTGGATCAGGTGCGGGGTGGGCGCATGCGCGTCGCCGATGTCGATGCGCGTGCCGATGTCGGTGACGGCCGCGCAGGGCCAGCCGTCGATGCTCTGTTCATAGGCCAGCGCGACATCGAAGGTGCTGTCGTCGTCGCTGTCGCGATGCTCGATGCCGCGGATCGACAGCGTGCCGAGCGCGACCGGCTGGTCGCTGCTGATCGCGCTGGGCTGCGAGGCCTCGCCGTGATCGTCGACCGGCGCGTACTGCACGTGGCTGCCGGCGGGGAAGGTCGCGCCGCCCATCAGCACCGGTGCCTCGGCCGTGCGCGTGGTGGCCGAGCCCTGCGGGGTGAGGCCGCGCGGCTCGGTCATCATGAACCAGCCGAAGGTGACGGCGAGCCAGAGGAAGGGCGCGGCCAGGAACAGGCCGCTGGCCAGATAGCGCGTGCGCGGCCGCACGCGCCGCAGCATCGTGAACAGGAATAGCGTCAACAGCACCCAGCCTGCCGCCAGCGCGACGATCGCGATCATGCCGACGCCGCCCAGTTCACCGGCTTCGGCACGACAGAGCAGCGGCGTGGCGCCGGTCGCGAGCGCGACGGCCGTGCGCGCGGCATGGCGCCGGAAGGCGCGACGCGGGTTGGCGTGGGCCGGATTCGATCTGCTCAGGTTCGTGCTGGATACCGCTTCGGACAGCTTGGAATGGGGCGTCGATGTCGTATCGATCTTTGTCATCGGTGTTCCGGAATGGCCTGTTACGTCGCCACGATACACGAGCAGGGCTCCGGCATATACGTGAGGCGGCCCCGCGATTCGCATGCGAGGCGGCCGGCGCCGCCGCGACGGCCCGCGTAAACGATAGCGACCGCGGCGATTGTTGCGGCCCGCGATTCGCTGTCCCGCCTGAAGTTGGCGAATCGCGCGAATTAGCGGGAAATTCACGCATCACGGGCGTGAATCGGCGCGCGGGCACGAGTGTGTTACTGAAAATTACCCGTGGCTCTGTTGCAGTATGAAATCCCGCCATCTGTGCAGGTCGGCGAGAAATCTTCGCGAGCGGCGGGCCGTTTGTCCCGGTATCGCGGGTCAGGCGGCGAGCCAGTCGCGCAAGGCCGCGTTGACCGCCTCGGGACGTTCGAGCGGCGAGGTGTGGCCGCACTCGGGCACGATCACGAGCTTCGCGCCGGGAATCGCCTCGGCCATCTCGCGCGCGAACTCGGGCGGCGTGACGGGATCGCTGTCGCCCACCAGCACCAGGCTCGGCACCGCGATCGAAGGCAGCTCGCGTCGCGAGTCGGGCCGGCCGATCACGGCCGCGGTCTGGCGCGCGAAGGCCGCGCGTCCGATGTCGGCCGCCATGCGCCGCTTGGTGGCCGCGAACACCGGATCGCGGCGTAGCGAGACATGGGCGGTGTTGAGCGTGGCGTTGGCCAGCACGGTGTCGTAATCGCCATGCGTGGCGGCTTCCAGCAGCCCCTGGCGCATCTCGACCTGGATCGGCTGGTCGGCGCGCGCCGAGGTGCTGAGCAGCGCGAGGCGCGTCACGCGCTCGGGCGCGCGGCGCAGGATCTCGTGCGCGAGATAGCCGCCCATCGAGAAGCCGACCAGGGCGAAGCGCGGCGGCGCGCTCGCCAGGATCGCGGCGGCCATCGCGGCGATGCTGTCGCCCTCCAGCGTCGAGGCGACCGTCACCGGGCCATATGGCCAGAGCGCGGGAATCTGCGGCGCGAACACCTCGGCCGTGCAGAGCAGGCCGGGGATGAGGACGATCGGGGTCATGCGGGGCTCCGGGGCGGGTTCGGGGAAGGAGGATTATCGCGCGGCCGGCTTCGCCGCGTCTTCCGATCGCGCCGGCAGGTTCATCGCCCCGACGAACAGCAACGCGTACATCGCCGCCAGCATCGCGAAGCCCCAGGCATAGGCGGGCGCATGCGCGCCCGACGATCGCGCCGAGACACCCGCCAGGCGCCACGCGACCAGCGTGGTGCAGAGCGTGGTCAGCACCGGCCCGCCCAGCCGCTGCACGATGTTGAGCGCGGTGGTGGCCATCGGCAGCGATTCGCGCGGCACGGCGGCATAGGCGGCCGTGATGGTCGGCACGCCGATCGCGCTCTGTCCCATTCCGCGCAGGAACTGCGTGACCAGCAGCACGCCGAGCTGGAAGCCTTGCAGCGGCATCCAGATCATCGGCAGCGTGGCCGCCAGCGCGAGCAGCGCGCCGCTGGCCGAGACGCGGCGCAGCCCGAAGCGCGAGGTCAGCGCGCCCATCGCGGGATAGGTGACCAGCATGCCGAGCCCCGTCGGCGCGAGCAGCCAGCCCATCTCGCCTGGCGTGCGGCCGACGCCGTCGATCAGGTAGAGCGGCACCAGCATCTGGCCGACGAACAGCGCGCCGTTCCAGACGAACTGCGTGACGGACGCGGTGGCGAACACGCGTCGGCGGAACAGCGCGAGATCGATCAGGGCACGTTGACCGATGCGCCGCGCGCGCCAGAGGAAAGCAGCCAGCATCACGGCACCGGCCGCGATCGATGCAGCGCCTCCGGGCCGCGCCAGACGTTCGCAACCGAACAGCAGCAGGGCCAGCGAGGGCGACAGCAGCGCGAAGCCGATCCAGTCGAGCCTTCGCGGTGCGGTGCCGCGCACGTCGGCGGGCAGGAAGCGTACCGCCAGCGCGAGGCCGAGCAGGCCGATCGGCAGGTTCATCAGGAACAGCCAGCGCCACGAGGCGTAGTCGAGCAGCGCGCCGGCCAACACCGGCCCGACGATCGGCGCGAACAGCACCGGCACCGCCGTGTAGCCGACCACGCGTGCCATCTGCTTGCCTGCCACGCGCGCGATCGTCATCTGCGCCATCGGCGCGAGCAGGCCGCCGCTCACGCCCTGCAGCACGCGGAACGCGATCAGCGAGCCGGCCGACCAGGCCAGGCCGCACAAGGCGGAAGTGAGCGTGAAGGCCGCGAAGCAGCCGAGATAGACGCGCTTCGTGCCGAGCCGGTCGACCAGCCAGCCGCTCAGCGGCAGGGCCAGCGTGAGCGCCAGCAGGTAGGCACTGGTGACCCACTGGATGGTCGACAGGCTGGTGTGCATCACGCCGGCCAGGCTCGACAGCGAGACGTTGACGATGGTCGCGTCGAGCTGCGCGAGCAGGCCGCCCAGCGTCGCCACCGCGCCGATCCGCCAGACCGAGGGATCCAGGCGTTCGGGCGGTTCGCGCCGCGCGGGCGAGGCGGCGGCGCGCGCTGGCGTTTCCGTGTCGGTCGAGCCGACGCGGGAAGCGCGCTCAGGCACGACGGGCGTCGAGCAGGGCGACGATTTCCTGCGCGGTGGCGGTTTCGCCGAGGCGCGGGAAGATGCGCTCGAGGCTGTTGGCATGCGCCTCGGGCTTCAGGTCGGTCATCGCGTCGACGGCCAGCGTGACGTTGTAGCCGAGCGCATGCGCGACGCGCGCGGTCGATTCCACGCCGATGCTGGTGGCGATGCCGCACAGCACCACCTGGGTGACGCCGGCCTGCTTCAGTTGCGCGTCGAGATCGGTACCGGTGAAGGCGCACCAGCTGCGCTTGGTGACCAGCAGGTCGTCGGGCTGCTGCTTCAGCTCGGGCAGCAGCTCGGCCCAGTCGGCCGGCAGCGCGCCGCCGCTGTGCGGCTGCTCGTTGCGTCCCGGCGCCATGCCGGCGACGTTGACCAGCACCACCGGCAGGTGGTGCGCGCGGAACGCATCGATCAGCTTGACCGATTGCTCGACCACGCCGGCCGGCGAGTGCGCGACGGGCAGCGCGACGATGCCCTTCTGCAGGTCGACGACGATCAGCGCGGTCTTGGAATCGAGGACGGTGGCGGTCATGGGGAAGCTCCTTCGGCCTGGGGCCGTTGACGGGGACGAGCCGGCGGCTCGGTGGAACGACGCGACGTGCATGCGCCGCGCCTCGGGGGGATAGGTGGCGCGATTGGCGCGCCGTGCGTGTGGCTGCGTCAGCGTTCGGCGAGCCGGCGCAGCAGCGGAGTGGCCGCGCGCAGCGCGCTGCGCTCCTCGTCGCTCAGCTGGCGCACTGCTTCCAGCAGCCAGGCGCGCTTGGCGCTGCGCCGCTGCTGCGAGACGGCCGCGCCGGCCGGCGTGAGCGCGATCAGCCACTGGCGGCCGTCGCTCGGATGCGGCTGGCGTTCGACCAGCCCCGCCTGTTCGAGCCCGACCACCAGCGCGCCCATCGACTGCGGCTTCATCGATTCGGCGCGCGCGAGATCGGCGGTGGTCAGCGCGCCATGCCGCTCGATGCGCGAGAGCACGCTGAGCTGGGACAGGTTGTAGTCGCTCGGGTCGACTTCGGAGCGCACGCGGCGCACCAATTGCCCGATAGCCAGCGTAAGGTCGGCAACGGTGGCTTCGAGCGAGCGTTCGGATTCGGCGGAGGTCGTCATGGGCGGTATCGTATAAAAAGGAAGGCAAACTTGCAAGGTGGACTTCTAATATTTCATGGGGAAAGGTTTTGTAGGAAAAATCGAAGGTGGTGGAAGGGGAAACGAAGGGGGGAGCGGTGCGCCGGGAACAGTGTGAGTCGGGGACAGGCCCACGGCGGGATATCCAGGTTGGCGAGCCGCTGGCCGGCCGGCGCTGGCTGCCTGGCCGCGGTGCCCGTCTACTGGATGTTCACCTGTTCATGCCGGCGCTGCAGGGCTCATTACGCGGCGCGTCGGCGAATCGGAGGAGAGGGCGGCTGCAGCGGCTGACCGGGCGCGCTTCGCTGTTTGGGCGGTTTGTCCATGGACTCGGCTTCGCGTGGTCGATCGACCAGCGCGTGTCGCGGCCGATGGTGCCGCGAACCGCTGCGGTGCCCACCGCGTCCGCACCCCGGCCCGCCGCCGCCGCTCAGTCCGCGGCCGCCGCGCCGGCGGCGCGCGAGCGCCCGTGCAGCCAATTCATGCAACTGAACAGCGCGATCGCGAACGCGATCAGCACGGTGGCCACGGCGAGGATCGACGGATCGATCTGGTCGCGGATGCCGCTCCACATCTGGCGCGGCACGGTACGTTGGTCGGGGCCGCCGATGAAAAGGATCACGATCACCTCGTCGAACGAGGTGGCGAACGCGAACACGCCGCCGGTGGCCACGGCCGGCGCGATGAGCGGCAGCGTCACGCGCCGGAACGTGGTCCACGGCCTCGCGCCGAGCCCGGCCGAGGCGCGCAGCAGGCTCTGGTCGAACGACAGCAGCGAGGCCGTCACGGTGATCACCACGAACGGCGTGCCGAGCGCCGCGTGCGCGAGCACCACGCCGAGGTAGGAGTTGACGAGCCCGAGCGGCGCGAAGATCAGGTAGAAGCCGGCCGCCACCACCACGATCGGGATGATCATCGGCGAGATCAGCAGCGGCATGATCAGCGAGCGGTACGGAAAGTTCTCGCGCGCGAGGCCGAGCGCGGCGAGCGTGCCGAGGCTGGTGGCGATCAGCGTGGAGACCGCGCCGATGCCGAGGCTGTTGGCGAACGCGCGCTGCCAGTCGGGGCTGCCGAACGCCTGCGCGTACCAGCGCAGCGAGAAACCCTCCATCGGATACGAGAAGTACGATCCCGAGTTGAACGAGAGCGGAATGATGACGAGGATCGGCGCGACCAGGAAGGCCAGCACGAGCGTGCAATGCACGCGCAGGCCGAGCTTGGCGAGCCGGATCGACGGAATGCTGTTCGTCAGTTGCACGGTGGGGCTCCCGGGTGGCGCGCTCAGCCGAAGCGCAGCCGGTCGACGCCGACCAGCCGGTTGAAGATGAAATAGAACACGGCCGTGAAGATCACGAGATAGGCCGACAGCGCGCCGGCCAGCCCCCAGTTCAGCAGTTCGTTGGTCTGCGCGGCGATCAGCTGGCTGATCATCTCGTCGCCGGCGCCGCCGAGCAGCGCGGGCGTGATGTAGTAGCCGAGCGCGAGCACGAACACGAGGAAGCAGCCGGCTCCCACGCCGGGCAGTGTCTGCGGCATGTACACGCGCACGAACGCCACCGCCGGATGCGCGCCGAGCGACTGCGCCGCGCGCAGGTAGATCGGCGGCACGCCCTTCATCACCGAATAGATCGCGAGGATCATGTACGGCAGCAGCACGTGCGTCATGCCGATCAGCACGCCGGCGCGGTTGAAGATCAGCGGCAGCGGTGCGTCGACGAGGTGCAGCGACAGCAGCAGGCGGTTGATCACGCCGCCCGGCTGCAGCAGCACGTACCAGGCGGTGGTGCGCACCAGCAGCGAGGTCCAGAACGGGATGATCACGAACAGCATCAGCCGGTTGCCCTGCTTGGGCGGCAGGTTCGCGAGCAGCCAGGCCACCGGGTAGGCGAGCACGAGGCACAGCAGCGTGACCGTCGCGCTGATCCACACGGTGCGCGCGAACGCGGCGCGATAGACCGCGCTGTCGGGCGGCACCGCGGCCACCCGGCCATCCGGCGTGACCCGCGCGTCGATGCCGTTGAGCAGATAGTCGGGCGTCCAGGCCGACGAGGCGCGCTTGAGCAGCCGCCAGGTATCGGGCTGGTCCCAGCGTGCGTCGGCCTGCACGAGCAGCGGCCGCCACGGGCCGCCGCCCTCGTGGGCGCGCACCGTGCGTGCCGTCTTGAGCAGGAGGCTGCGGAATTCGGACTGGTAGAAGTTCATGCGCCGCGCCGCCTCGCCGAGGCTGCCGGCCTCGGCGGACGCGCGCAGGCCGGCGGCGAGCGCCGCGAAAGCGGCCTCGTCGGGCACGCCCCGGCCGTCCCACTGGCGCAGCACGCGTGCCAGTTCGGGCATCGCGCCCGGCACCTCCGGGTTGCGCACGCTGCGCGCGAGCAGGATCGCGATCGGCGCGATGAAGGTGGCGAGCAGGAACACCAGCAGCGGTAGCGCGAGCAGCAGCGCCTGGATGGCGGCCTTGCGGCGCGCGCGCCGATAGTTGGCCGCCTGGGCCGCGAGCCGGTGCGCCCTGGGTGCGGCCTGCGCGGCTGGCGCCGGTTGCGGAAGGATCGTCATGAGGCGGAACTCCTGCGCGCCGGTGCCGGGCGGATCGACCGCCCAGGCCGCCGGCGCGCGTGATGGCGTGGCACGCGGCTTACTTGGTCAGCCAGACCTGGAAGCGCTTGCTGATCTCGTCGCCGTTGTCGGCCCAGAAGCCCGCGTTGATCTGCAGCGGCCGCTTGAAGTTGGCCGGCGCGGTCGGCAGGTCGGCCAGGCGCTCCTTCGCGACGAGCGGCAGCGAGTCCTTGCGCGGCGGCGCGTACGCGATGTACTTCGTCAGGTCCGCGTAGGCCTTCGGCTGCGCGGCGAACGCGATGAACTGCTTGGCCGCGTCGGCATGCTTCGCGCCCTTGGGCACGGCCCACCATTCGTAGTCGTAGAGCTGGCCGTCCCAGACGATGCGGAACGGCTTCTTGTCCTGGTGCACGGCGCTGTCGATGCGGCCGTTGTAGGCCTGCACCATCGTCACCGCGCCGTCGGCGAGCAACTGCGGCGCCTGCGCGCCGGCTTCCCACCAGACGATGCTCGACTTGATGGTGTCGAGCTTGCGGAACGCGCGGTCGAGCCCGGCCGGCGTGGCGAGCGTCTTGTAGACGTCGGCGGGCGCGACGCCGTCGGCGATCAGCGCCCATTCGAGCGTCACCTTCGGCGACTTGCGCAGGCCGCGCTTGCCGGGGAATTTCTTCAGGTCGAAGAAGTCGGCGATGGTGGTGGGCGGCGTCTTCAGCTTGGTGGTGTCGTAGGCGTAGACGGTCGACCAGACCATCGCCGCCACCGAGCAGTCGCGCAGCGCGCCGGGCAGGAAGTCGCTGGTCTTGCCGATCGCCTTGGGGTCGAGCTTTTCGAGCAGGCCCTCGTCGCAGGCGTTGATCGCGTCGTTGGTCTCCATGTCGACCAGATCCCAGGTCGGATTCTTGGCCTGCTCCATCGCCTGCAGCTTGGCGAGGCCGCCGTCGTAGGACTCGGTCGCGAACTTCGCGCCGGTCTGCGCGCTGAACGGCTCGAACCAGGCCTGGCGCGCGGCCGTCTCGTAGGCGCCGCCGAAGGTGACGACGGACAGCGTGTCGGCCGCGTGCGAGAGCGCGGGCAACAGGGCCAGGGCCGCGACAGCCGCGGCGGCGATGCGTGGGGTGGACGTTTTCATCGGGTGACTCCGGAAGCGAGAGGCGGGGCGGAAGGGGAAAGGGTCGAGGCGCCGGGTTCGGACGGCGCGGGCGCGGCGGACGAGCTGGCCGCGGCCGGTTGAGCGGATGTGGTCGAGTCGGTGGCGCGCGGCGCGGTGGCGGCCAGCACCTTGCAGTCGTCGCGGCGCCAGATCACGTGGGCCGTCGCGCCCACCGGCGGCAGCTCGACGAGCCGCGTGTTGGCGACCTTGACGACCATCGGCTGCCCGTCGGGCAGGCGCAGGTGGACGCGATGATGGTCGCCGCAGTAGACGAGTTCGTGGACGCTCGCCGCGAGCGTGTTGAAGTCGGCCGGCGCGCCGCCCGCGTTCGGCGCGGCCACGCCGGCGCGCTCGGGGCGCAGCGCGAGCGTGGCGGCGTCGCCGACGCGCAACCCGGGGCCGAGCCGGCCGACCACGGTCGCGCCCGCCGTGCCGACGGCGAGCGTGGCCAGCTCGCCGTTGATCGCCGCGAGGCGGCCGGCGAGGCCGTTGTTCTCGCCGACGAAGTTCGCCACGAACGCGTTCTGCGCGTTCTCGTAGAGTTCGGTGGGCGTGGCGGCCTGCTGGATGCGTCCGTCCGAGAACACGGCGACGCGGTTCGACATGGTCAGCGCCTCGTTCTGGTCGTGCGTGACGTAGACGATGGTCAGCGCCAGCTCGCGGTGCAGCCGCATGATCTCGTACTGCATGGTCTCGCGCAGCCGCTTGTCGAGCGCGCCGAGCGGCTCGTCCATCAGCACCACGCTCGGCTCGAACACCAGCGCGCGCGCCAGCGCCACGCGCTGCTGCTGGCCGCCCGAGAGCTGGGCCGGACGCCGCGCGGCCAGGTGCGAGAGCTCGACCATCTCGAGCGCGCGCGCGACGCGCCGCTTCTGGTCGGCGCGCGAAACCTTGCGCACCGACAGCGGGAACGCCACGTTCTGCGCGATCGTCATGTGCGGGAACAGGGCGTAGTTCTGGAACACCATGCCGATGTCGCGCTGGTGGGGCAGCTTGTCGTCGAGGCGCCGGCCGTCGAGCAGGATGGTGCCGTCGGTCGGCGTCTCGAAGCCGGCCAGCATCATCAGCGTGGTGGTCTTGCCGGAGCCGGACGGCCCGAGCAGCGAGACGAACTCGCCGCGCGCGATCTCGAGGTCGAGTCCGTCGACCACGGCGTGCCGGCCGTCGTAGGACTTGCTGACGCCGACGAACGAAATGAAGGGTGGGCTGGGCATCGTGGTGCGCTTGCGGGAACGGTGAATCGGGAACGGGCGCGGGCTCAGTCGCCCACGCGCGCGGCGAGGTAACGCGCGAAGTCGTAGTTGGGCCGCTCGAGGTGGCTCAGGTGGCCGGGCGCGGCGAGCGGCGCGTGTACGCCGCGGAACACCGCCTCCACGCCGCGCCGGTCCTCGGCGTTGACCTCGTCGAGCAGCGCCTTGAGCGTGGCCATGTGGCCGGCCGCGTCGGGGTCGTCGATGAACTCGGGCGAGAGCCCGCCGCCGAAGCGGATCGCGACGCGATCGACGCCGAGCGGCTGCAGCACGAGATACCAGAAATAGCCGGGCGTGAGCGTGACGAGGTGGTTCGGGTAGATCGCGAGCAGCGCGGTGGTGCGGCGCCAGTGACCCTCCAGGCGACGGTTGTCGGGATGCGCGTTGCCGATCGGCAGCGTCGCTTCCTTGGTGATCCAGTGATAGTTGAAGGCGGGCAGGCCGGGCGGGCATTCCATCTCGTCGAGCTTCGAGTGCGGGCCGACCGTGGCCCGGTGCAGCATCGGCAGGTGGTAGCTCTCCATGAAGTTCTCGGCGAGCAGTTTCCAGTTGGTGTTCCAGACGTGTTCCTCGTGGAAGGTCTCCACGTAGTCGCCCATGCCGTAGCGGTCGATCAGCGCGTCCAGCTCGGCCAGCCGGGTGGCCACCGGCGGCGCGGCCTGGTTCAGCGTCAGGTAGATCCAGCCCTGCCAGACCTCGCAGCGCACCGCCGGCAATGCATAGCTATCCTTACAGAAGCCGGCCTGCCGATCCATCATGGGGGCGCCTTGCAGCCGGCCGTCCAGCGAATAGTTCCAGGCGTGATAGGGACAGACGATGCGGCGCACGTTGCCGCGTCCTTCCAGCAGCACCGACATGCGGTGCAGGCAGACGTTCGAGAACGCGCGCAGCGTGCCGTCCTCGGCCCGCAGCACCGCCACCGGCTGGCCGCCGAGGTCGGCCGTCAGATAGTCGCCCGGGTTGGCGAGCGCGCCGGCGCGGCCCACGCAGAGCCATTCGTCGCGGAAGATCGTCTGCTGCTCGCGCTCGAGGAAGGCCGGCGAGGTGTAGACGGCGGGCGGCATCGCGCGCGCGTCGTCGAACTCGCGTGCGCAGTTCGACTGCAGTTGCCGGACGATTTCGTCGATGCCGGACGCAGTGGGGTGGGAACGGCTCATCGGACCTCCGAAGCAACTGCGCTATGCAATGGTCACGAATCTAACAAGTCAAATTACCAGTCAAAATATTCTTTTCGGATGTAACGGCCAGTTTTTTCCTATGCAGTCGCGGGTACCTGGCCGTGCAGTTCCGGGATGCTCTGTTCGCAGAACTTCGCGAAGCGCGTGACGAGCTGGCGCGGCTTCATGCTGCGCGACATGGCGATGCCGAGCGTGGTCGCCGTCACGCTGCCGCGGAACGGCCGGATCACGAAGGTCGCGCCGTCGACGGTGCTGGTCGAGCGCAGCGGGAAGTTCAGGATGCTGAAGCCCAGGCCGTTCGCCACCATCCCGCGCACCACCTCGGGCTGCGAGGAGCGGAACGTCGGCACGGGGCGCCGGCCCAGCGGATCGAACAGCGCGGCGAAGTATTCGCGGCTGTGCGGCAGGTCGAGTTGCACGTAGGGTTCGTCGAGCAGGTCGGCCAGTGCCACCTGCTTGCCGCGCGCGAGCCGGTGTTGCGGCGGCAGGATCGCGTAGGGCGGTAGCGAGACGAGCGGCGTGAACGCGACGTCGTCGGTCAGGTCGAGGCTGTAGGTCAGCGCGATGTCGAGCGTGCCGTCGGCCAGCGCGGTCAGCAGGTCGTCCTGGTGCGCCTCCGAGGTGCGAAAGCCGACGCCGGCGTGGCCGGCCACGAAGCGGCTCATGATCGCCGGCAGCAGCGGCGGCGCGAGCGACACCAGGCAGCCGAGCGAAATCGTGCCGGACATGCCGCCGTCGATCTCGCGCGCGGCCGCCTGCAGTTCCTCGGCGTTCTTCAGGAGATTGCGTGCCTGGCCGAGCATGTCGCGGCCGGCCGGCGTCAGCGACAGGCCGCTCGCGTGATGGCGGATGAACAGCTGCACGCCGAACGAGGCTTCGAGTTCGGCGATCGAGGTGGAGATCGACGGCTGCGAGATATGCAGCTGCCGCGCGGCCGCCGTAAACGACAGCGTTTCCGCCGTGACGACGAAATAGCGCAACTGGCGCAGCGAATACCGCAGCGGGATGGTTTCCATGACGCCGGCTCCGGTCGGGAAAGCGGGAGGGGGGCGCGCCGACCGAGCGGCGACAGCGTCATTCTGCATAGCCAAAAACCATGCGGTGCATATTTGAAATGTGTTTTTCGCCGGGCCGCGCGCGACGTACATTTTTCGCGGGGCGGCGGCCGGTAGTTCGGGAGGTCGAATTCAGCCGACGAATGGAAACAGCGGTTCCGGCAGCGGATCGCCGTGCCGGAGCGTGGCCGCCAGCTCCGGATACGGCGGCGAGGTTTCGCCGCCGCGCTCGACGTAGACGGCCTCGTCGCCGAGCCAGCGCCATGACACCACGCGTCGCGAGCGCTGCGACGAGGCATTGCCGGGGGCGCCATGCACGGTGTGGAAATCGAAGGCGATCGCGTCGCCCGGCTCGAGATCCCAGCCGAGGATGGTGTAGGCCGCGCGGTTGCCGTCGATGTCGGGCATCGGTTCGAGTTGCGCCGAATCGTGGTCGTAGTCGACGCCGCTGAACTTGCGCGGCCGGAACAGCTTGCCCCAGCGATGCGAGCCGGCGACGAATTCCACGCAGGTGTCGCGCGGCACCGGGTCCAGCGGAATCCACAGGCTGACCGACTGCGCGGCGCTCACGCAGTAATAGGGTTCGTCGTGGTGCCACGGCGTGACGCGCTCCGCGCCGGCTTCCTTGACGAGCACGTGCTCGTGGAAGATCCGCGCGCGGCGCGAGCCCATCAGCGTGCGTGCCACGGCCGCCGCCGGGCCTTGCTCGACGAAGCGGCGGAACGGCGCGATGCGCTGCCAGTTGGCGTAGTCGCCGAAGAAACGGCCCTGCTCGCGGCCCGGCGAATAGTTGCGGAAGTAGGGGCCGGGTTCGCGTTCGTTTTGCGCCACGCCGTCGCGCAAGGTGTCGATCCAGTCGGCAAAGGCGCCACGCACCACCACGGCGCCGTCGCGCGCGAAGGCCTGGCGGGTGTCATCGGTCAGCATCGGATTCGCTCCGCGGAAGAAAGGTGATCGGTGAGAGGATCGTGGCACGGAACATTCGGGAGGACCGACGATGAAATTTATCGACGATGACGACGAAAATCATGGCTTGCCGATCGATGCGTCGGCCGGCCCGTGGGTGGCGGCCGGCGCGAAGTTCACGCTGCGCCAGCTCCGCTACTTCGTGGCGGCGGTGGCGCACGGCGGCGCCGCGCAGGCGTCGCGGCGGCTGTTCATCGCGCAGCCGTCGATCGCCAGCGCGATTCGCGGGCTCGAGGCGCACTTCGGCGTGCAACTCTGCATCCGCCACCACGCGCAGGGCATCACGCTGACGCCGGCCGGCGAGCGCTTCCATCGCGACGCGGTGGCGCTGCTGCGCCGCGTGCATGCGTTCGAGCAGAGCGCGCTGGCCGGCCACGAACTGGCGGGCGGCGAGATCAGCGTCGGGTGCTACGAGCCGATGGCGCCATGGCTGCTGCCGCGCCTGATCACCGGATTTCGCGCGCGCCATCCCGGCGTGCGGTTCCGGATCGGCGACGGCGAACAGCCCGAACTCGTCGACGGATTGCGCCGGGGCCGATACGACCTCGCGATCGTCTACGACCAGGCGCTCGGCGACGATCTCGACCGCACGCCGCTGCGTGCGAGCGCGCAGCCTCACGTGTTGCTCGCGGCCGGGCACCCGCTCGCCGCGTGTCCCACGCTGACGCTCGCGCAGCTGAGCGCCGCGCCGATGATCCTGCTCGACGTGGAGCCGAGTCGCCGCTATTTCCTCGGCCTGTTCGAGGCGGCCGGGCTCACGCCGTCGGTGGCGTTCGCCTCGCCCTCGATCGAGATGGTGCGCGGCCTGGTCGGGCACGGCGCGGGCTTCGCGCTGCTCGTCACTCGCCCGGCCGCGGACCTGACCTACGACGGCATGCGTGTGGTGGCCCGGCCGCTGGCCGGCCGGCTCGCGACCACCACGATCGTGGCCGCGACGCTGGCCGGCGCGCAGCCGACGCCGCTTACGCGCGCCTTCGTGGATCACTGCGTGGCGGCGCTGGCCGAGGACGGCGACGCCGGTGATGGCGAGGGGGTGGGCGAGGCCGTGGCCGGCCCGCGCGCTGCATAGCCAAAAACTTGCGCCTGCATCGGAAAACCATATTTTTCTCGGGATATTGGCCGAATAGATTGATTTCGCGGCCGGCACGCGGCCGCGCTTCGGCGCGGCGCGGCACGGCTTTCGCCCATTCATCCGGAGAGCGTCCATGTTTCGTTTCAGTCATTGGAAGTCGATGTTGCTCGCGTTGACGCTGAGCGTCGGCGCGGCCGCCGCGCACGCGGACGATCTGCTGGCGCGCGTGAAGCAGCACGGCGAGCTGGTGGTCGGCACGGAGATGCAGTTCGCGCCGTTCGACTTCCTCGAGAACGGCCAGCAGGCCGGCTTCAACAAGGACCTGTTCGCCGAGGTCGGCAAGCTGCTGGCCGTGAAGGTGCGCTTCGTCGACCTGCCCTGGGAAAGCGTGTTGCCGGGCCTCGACGCCGGCAAGTTCGACATGGTGGCCGGGCCGTTGACCGTAACGAAGGCGCGCATGGGCCGCTATGCGTTCACGCTGCCGATCGCCGACGGCACCGACGCGCTGCTCAAGCGCGCCGGCGACGCGAGCCTGAAGCAGCCCGCCGACATCGCCGGCAAGGTGGTGGGCGCGGGCAAGGGCAGCGCGCAGCTCGACCAGTTGAAGGCCTATGTGGCGACGCTGCCGAAACCGCCGACCGTGCGCGAATACGTCGACAACAACCAGGCCTACGCAGATCTCGCCGCCGGGCGGCTGGCCGCGGTCGCCAACTCGCTCACCAACGTCGCCTACGTGGCCAAGCAGCGCCCGGCGATGTTCGCGCTGGTGCAGCCGGCGTTCGGCGCGAAGGTCTACTTCGCCTACTGCATGCGCAAGGATGCCGACAGCGCGTCGCTGAACGCCGCCTTCAATGCGGCGCTGGTCAAGCTGAACCAGAGCGGCACGCTCGCGGCGCTGCAGAAGAAGTGGTTCGGCGTGGCGGTGGACTTGCCGCCGGCGATGCCGACGCCGAATTTCTGAGCGTGGCGGGCAGCCGGCCATGTTCAGCCTGAGCGCCTTCCTCGCGGGGCTGCCGCTGCTCACGCACGCCGCGTCGATGACGCTCGCCGTGTCGGCGGCGGGCCTCGTGCTCGGCTTCTTCATCGGGCTCGCCGTCTGCTGCGCGCGGCGCGCGCCGTGGGCCGCGCCGCGCGTGGCGGGCACGCTCTACGTGCGGTTCTTCCGCGGTGTGCCCTTGCTGGTGCAACTGCTGCTGGTGTTCTACCTGCTGCCGTTCGTCGGCATCAACGTGTCGCCGGTCGTGGCGGCCGTCAGCGCGGTGTCGCTGTGCTCGGCCGCGTACGTGGCCGAGATCCTGCGCGGCGGCTTCGAGAACCTGCCGCCTGGCCAGATCGAGGCCGCCCGCATGCTCGGGCTGTCGGCCGCCGATCGGCTCTGGCGCATCCAGGTGCCCCAGGTGCTGCGTCTCACGCTGCCCTCGCTCGCCAACGAGATGGTGTTGCTGATCAAGGCCTCCTCGCTGATCTCGGTGGTCGGCGTCGCCGAGATCACGCGCACCGCGCAGAACCTCGCCGCGAGCACCTACCAGCCGTTGGAAGCGTACGCGGCGGCCGGCCTGATCTACTTCATCCTGTGCGGCGCGCTCGCGCTGGTCGCGCATGGCGCCGAGCGGCGCCTGCGCGCCGGTTGAGCGCCGCGCCCCGTCCGGAAGCCCGCGCATGTCGAATTTCGATCCCGCCGTCATTACCCACAACCTGCCGCAGATCGGCGGCGGCCTCGCGCTCACGGTCGGCAGCTGGGTCGCGAGCGTCGCGCTCGGCCTCGCGATCGGCTTCGCCGCCGCGCTGGCGCAGCAACTGGGCGGGCGGGGCGCCCGGGCCGCGATTCGGGTGTACATCGAACTGTTTCGCGGCACGCCGTTTCTGGTGCAACTGTTCCTGCTGTATTACGGCGGCCCGGCGTTCGGGCTGACGCTCGATCCGCTGCCGGCCGGTATCGCGAGCCTGTCGCTGTACGCGGGCGCGTATTTCACCGAGGCGTTTCGCTCGGGCTTCGCCGCGATCCCGGCGGGCCACCTGGAGGCCGCGGCCTGTCTCGGCCTGACGCGCTGGCAGACGATCGCGCGGATCCAGCTGCCGCAGATGCTGGCGCTGATCCTGCCGGCGCTGACCAACCTGACGATCGTCTTGAGCAAGGAGACGGCGGTGCTGTCGATCGTGACGGTGCCGGAGCTGACCTTCGTGCTGACCGGGATCGGCTCGGCGAGCTTCGCGTTCGTCGAGACGCTGCTCGCGCTGTCGGTCTGTTATCTGTTGCTGGTCGAACTCGCGACGTGGGCCGGCGCGCTCGCCGAGCGGCGCGTCGGCCGGCTGTTCGCCTGACCCCGGAGCCACGCATGGGCATACCCGATTCCTCCCGACCCGCCGGCGCGCCGCTGATCGCCGTCGAGGGGCTCTACAAGCGCTTCGGCCACACCGACGTGCTGCGCGGCGTGGATCTGTGCATCGCGAAGTCGGAGGTGGTCTGCATCGTCGGGCCGTCCGGTTCGGGCAAGAGCACGCTGCTGCGCTGCCTGGCCGGGCTCGAGACCTACGATCACGGCGCGGTGCGCATCGAAGGCGAGCTGCTCGGCTATACCGAGCGCGGCGGGGGGCGCATGCGTGCCTCGCAGGCCGAGATCAACCGCGTGCGCCGCAACGTCGGCATGGTGTTCCAGCAATTCAACCTGTGGCCGCACATGAGCGCGCTCGGCAACGTGCAGGAAGCGCTGCTGCGCGTGCGCCGGCTCTCGCGCGCCGAGGCCGCGCGCCGGGCCGGCGCCATGCTCGAGATGGTGGGGCTGTCGCATCGCGCCGACGCGCGCCCGGCGCGGATGTCGGGCGGCCAGCAGCAGCGCGTGGCGATCGCGCGCGCGCTCGCGATGGAGCCGACCATCATGTTGTTCGACGAGCCCACCTCGGCGCTCGATCCCGAGCTGGTGGGCGAGGTGCTGCAGGTGATGAAGCACCTCGCGCGCGACGGCATGACGATGGCCGTCGTCACGCACGAGATGGGATTCGCCGCGCAGATGGCCGATACCGTGGTGTTCATCGACCAGGGGCGTATCGCCGCGCAGGGCGTGCCGCGCGAGCTGTTCCGCCGCTCGGAGAACCCGCGGCTGCGTCAGTTCCTGCAGAACTATCTCGACCGCAACGCGTTCTGGGCGGCCGACGATGCCGATTCGGCCGTACAGGCCGCGGCCGGCGGCGCATGAGCGCCGCGCCGCCGATTCTTCCGTTCCCCTACCGTTCCCGCCATGACCGAAACCCAGCTTCGTATCGATCTCGCCGCCGCGTTCCGCTGCTTCGCCCGCCTGGACATGCACGAGGCGGTCGCCAATCATTTCAGCGTCGCCGTCTCCGACGATGGCCGCCGCTTCCTGATGAACCGAAAATGGCAGCACTTCTCGCGGATCAGGGCCAGCGACCTGGTGCTGCTCGACGCCGACGATCCGTCCTGCGTGGCCGACGGCAGCGTCGATCCGACCGCCTGGGCGATCCACGGCCAGTTGCACCGGCGCCTGCCGCAGGTACGCGTGGCGATGCACCTGCACCCGATCCATGCGACCACGATCGCCACGCTTGCCGATCCGACCATCCTGCCGATCGAACAGAACACCGCGCGCTACTTCCGGCGCGTCGCGCTCGATACCTCGTTCTCGGGCATGGCCGATTCGGACGACGAGGGCGCGCGCCTCGTCGCGCTGCTCGATGGCAAGTCGCGGCTGATGATGGGCAATCACGGGGTGCTGGTCACGGCCGAAACCATCGGCGAGGCATTCGACGACATGTACACGCTGGAGCGCGCCTGCCGGATCCTCGTCAACGCCTATGCCACCGGCAAGCCGATCAACGTGCTGTCGGATCGGGTGGCCGAGCGCACCGCGCGCGACTGGGAGGGGATTCGCGATTTCTCGATCGCGCATTTCGAGGAGATGAAGCGTGTCCTTGACGAGGCGTCGCCGTCTTATCGCGACTGAGGCAGGGCGGCCGGGGCGGCACGCATCAAGCACGGAGATCGGCTCAGGCGACCGGCAGCGCGATGCTGCGAGCCGGCCGGTTCGGCATGAAACGCGAGCGCAGGCTCGCCTGGATATCGACGAGGTCCGCATGCCGATGATCGCAGCCTGATCTTCCGTCCGTGGAAGCGAGGCGGGGCCGGGTTCCACCCGTACTTGCCATCGAGTCGCCGCGCGGATATTCCACCACTACGAAGGCTCCTATAAGATCACCTATTCGACAACAAGCAACCCTTGCGGACGCGCGCCATGGACGTCTTGAATGCGATGCGGGCTTTCGAACGGGTGGCCGAGGCAGGAAGCTTCAGCCGCGCGGCCGAACAACTCAACAGCTCGGTCCCAACCATTACGCGTTTAATCGGCCAGTTGGAGGAGCGCCTGAATATCAGGCTTTTCCAGCGTACGACGCGACGCATTTCATTGACTGACGCCGGCGCGACGTATCTGGAAGGATGCAAACGCGCGCTCGAGCTGATAGACGACACCGAGAACCAGGTCACGTCGGCCAACGATGCCCTGCGAGGCCGCCTCAAGGTGATGTCCGGAAGTGCCGTCGCGTTCTCTCACATGGCGCCTGTCGTCGCGGACTTCGTGCATCGCTACCCGTTGATCCAGTTGGATTTCTTCACGATGGACGACGGTTTCAACCTCGTCGACGAAGCCGTCGAAGTCGCCCTCCTTGCCGACTACCTGATTCCGACGGAAACGGTCGTCGCCCGTCAATTGATCACATACTCGTACGTGATCGCCGCCGCGCCTCGTTACCTGTCCAGTGCAGGTCGGATATCGACGCCTTCCGATCTCCAGAAATTGGTGTTTCTCGGCCGGCCTGGTGATCGTCGAGGCATGAGCCTTCGCCTCGCCGCGGCGGAGGGCGCAGAGGAAGACGAGATCATCGATCTCATACCCCAGGTCATCTGCAACAACGCGCAGATGCTCCACGAACTCACGTTGTCCGGATGCGGCTTCTCCGTGCTCCCTCAGCGGCTCGCGCAGACAGCCATCGCCGGCGGCAAACTGGTCCAGTTACTTCCCGAATATCGACTGCGCGATCTCAATGTCGACGTCTGTCTCGTCTACCCGACCAGAAAGCGAAACAGCCGCATCGCCACGGCCTTTATCGATCACGTTATCCGATGGTTCGATTCGCCGGACGGTCCCGCAAAAACCTGAAACAATCTTTTAGGATTTCTTCCGTGGTTGGGCGCCCGCTCAAAAGCTAGACTGGCCTCGCTCTTGGCACCCAAGGGCTCCAACCAAGGAGAAGAACATGCAAACCGCCAGCGGCCTTCCCCAGCCGACCTACACGACGATGGCCGAGTCGACGCTGTCCGACGTGGAACGCATCGTGCAAGGCCTCAATCACTATACGGATCCGGAATACCTGACGAATCTGTACAGCAATTTTCTTGTCCAGCTTCGGCATAGCACCGAAGGCTTTCCGATCGATCGGCTGGAGCACTCGCTGCAGTCGGCGTCTCTGGCATTGCGAGACGGCCGCGACCACGAATACGTCGTCTGTGCCCTGCTGCACGATGTCGGCGAACTCTTCGATCCATTCAGTCACGATGCCGTAATCGCGAGCCTTCTGAAGAACTATATTTCCCCCAGCAACCACTTTATCCTGCAACACCACACCACGTTCCAGGGCTACTACTACTGGGACAAGATCGGTCTCGACAAGAATGCGCGAGAGAAATTCATCGAAAGTCCGTACTACGACGATGCCATCCAGTTCGTCGATCTCTACGACGACAAGGCCTTCAACACTTCATACGAAAGCCTCACGCTGGAAGCGTTCAAACCGCTGATGCGGGAATTCTTCGCGAACCGTAGGAAGAACCCTGCTGTCTTCGCTTAGCGTGGCTGACCCAACCTGGACAGGATGCTGTCGACGTCGCATCGCCGTGCTGCATGGCAAGACGCAAAATCGGTAAGGAGTCGATGATGGCGCCGGAACCGCTGATTCCGCGGTTTACGCCATCGCCCGAGGGCGGACGGCGGCGCACGCTCAATCCGCGTTGCAGAACAATTGCACGACCAGGCTGCGCAACCAGCGGTTTCCCGCTTCGTGATGATACCGGGCGTGCCAGTGCTGCCTTACCGCGAAGCCGTCCACCGGAACCGGACAGGCATGAACCGCCAGATCATTGAGTTTCGCCAGGGTTTCGCCGATGTGCCGCGGCAGCGTCGCTATCAGGTCGGTGCTCTTGATGATCGCGCCAAGTCCGAGGAATCCCGGCAATTCCAACACCACGTCGCGCTCGATGTGCTCACGCACCAAGGCCTGCTCCAGAAGCTGCGCGCCTGTTCCCGCCGCGATGGCGACGTGTCCCTCGGCGCGGTATTGCTTGAGGCCCAGCTTGCCCTTCAACCGCGGATGACGACGATTCGCCAGACAGATCCAGTCTTGCATATAGAGCTGCTGTTGATAGATTCCGCCTCCAAGCCAGGGCACATGACCGATTGCAAGGTCCGCCTCGCCTGATTCGAGCGCCCGTTCGGTGTTGCCGTCTATGCGCGTGGCTTCCAGGCGTAGGCCAGGCGCCCGCATGCGCACGTGCGCCAGCATGCGTGGCAATAGCGTGATATGGCTGGCGTCGGTCATGCAGATCCGAAAACGCCGCTTGGCCGTGGCGGGATCGAATGCGATTTCCCAGGCAGTGAAGCGTCGCAGCGACTCCAGGA
The DNA here is from genome assembly GCF_007828315.1 of Burkholderia sp. SJZ089. NCBI lineage: Bacteria > Pseudomonadati > Pseudomonadota > Betaproteobacteria > Burkholderiales > Burkholderiaceae > Burkholderia > Burkholderia sp. SJZ089. The sequence continues at coordinate 428,040 of NZ_VIUM01000003.1, forward strand.
TTTCGCGGCAAGGCCCGATCAATGCGTCGGCTTGCGGCGTCGGTGCCATGCCGGCAGGAGTCCGGACGAATAGCGGGTCCTGCAGATGCTCCCGCAAGCGCCCCAACCAGATGCTGATCGTCGGCTGACTCTGGCCAAGCTGCTCGGCCACGCGGGTGACGCTGCGGACGTCGTAAAGAAGATCGAACAGCTGCAGCAGCTTCAGATCGGGTAGTTCGGTCGGGTTCATGGAGCTATTGTGCAGTGCAATGACGTGATGGAAATCATAGCATCGCGCGAATGAAGGCCGGCTCGTCGCTTGCGTTCCAGGCCGGGACGAAATCGCCGTCGATCGACGCTCGCTTTCCCCACCCCGCAGCTCGTGTTTGCGACGCTGCGCAACTGGGTGCGCCCTGCCAAGAGCCCCGGTCGGCGACCCATAAAAAGGTTTCGGTGGATGCACCGTTATTGCACCAGGCAATGACGCTATTTATTCCATTGAATTGCCGGCATGGTTTGCGACTTGTATCGTGATCTCCCTGTCAAGGAGGTGGCGGTGAAGATTGCAATTCTGGGTGCGGGGGCGCTGGGTTGCGCGATTGGCGCGGCGCTGAGCGAGGGCGGCAACGAGGTCTGGCTGCTGAATCGCTCGGCGGCCCATGTCGACGCAATGGTGCGTGACGGTCTGCAGGTCGACGATGCGAGCGGTTCCCGTCGCGTGAAAGTCCACGCCACGACGCGCGCCGCCGAGGCCGGTGTTGTCGATCTGGTCATCGTGCTGGTCAAGTCGTTCGACACCGACGCGGCGATGCGCGGCTCACTCGCCCTGCTGGGTCCCGACACGCTTGTCCTGTCATTGCAGAACGGGCTGGGACACGAGGACATGCTGGCCGACATCGTCGGGCGCGAACGGGTGCTGGCCGGCAAGACCTATGTCGGCGGCGTGATGCGCGGCCCGGGGCATATCGAGTCCGGGGTCGTCGGAAAGGCGACCCATATCGGCGAGCTGGACGGGCGGATCAGCGCTCGCGTGAATGCCATCGCCGCAACGTTCAACGCATCAGGACTGGACACGAGCGTCAGCGCCAATATCGTCGGCACGATGTGGGACAAGTTGCTGGTCAACGTCGCCACCGGCGCACTGACGGGTACCACGGGGCTCACCTATGGGCAGCTCTACGACGAACCGCTGCTGAAGAAGGTCGCGCTCGCGGCGGTAGCCGAAGCGATGACGGTCGCCGATGCCGCTGGCGTCAAGCTCTCGACCACCGAACCCGAGCGTGCCTGGACGCTGGCCGGCGCGGGGCTTTCGTCGGGCTTCAAGACATCGATGCTGCAAAGCCTCGAAAAAGGATCCATCACCGAAATCGACTTCATCAACGGTGCGGTGGTGCGCTGGGGGCAACGTCACGGCGTGCCGACTCCGGTCAACGCGACCCTCGTTGCCTGTATCAAGGGCATCGAACGCTGCATGGCCGATCGAAAAAGAAGGGAGACAAGCGCATGAACGGCAGCAAGGCTTATCTGGAACACGTGGCCATCTGGGTGAAGGACATCCACTGGCATATCCGGTTTTTCGAGGACGTGCTGGGCATGACGATGCGCGAGGTCGACGGCACGCTCGACGCACCTCGCCAGTATTGGACGCTCGGCGGCCTGCAATTCATGCACGACCCGAACCATGATGCGCCCGAGGGGCGGCTCGGCCACCTCGGCGTGATGTGCGAAGACATGGAAGCCGCGCTGGCCGCGGCGCTGCGCTACCAAGTCAGCGAGATGCCGCAGGGCCGCAACTGGTTGCGCCTGCCCGACGGCCTGGCTGTCGAACTGATCCAGGCCAGGCCCGCCTCCTGCGTGGCGCGTGCACTGGACATCAACCCGCGCGCGGAGGCCTGAGATGACGATTGTCGATAAATACTGGGACGACGCCCGCGAGGGCGACGCGTGCACGAGTCCGACTTATACGGTGACCAGGGAGCGCATTCTCGCCTATGCCGACCTGACTGGCGATCACACGCCCGTCCATGTCGATGAGGAGTATGCCAATGCCAGCCATTTCGGTTCGATCGTCGCGCACGGCCTGTTCGGCCTGTCGATTGCGGACGGCCTCAAAACCCAGAGCGAATACCGTTTCTTGCCGGGCATGTCGCTCGGGTGGACGTGGGACTTCAACCTGCCGATCAAGGTGAACGACGTGTTGCACGTGAAGTTTCGCGTCGGCATGATGCGGGCAAGCAAGAGCCGCCCGGATTGGGGCATCGTCGTGCTGCCATCGGAGTTGATCAACCAGGACGGCCAGGTCGTCCAGCATGGCGAGCATCGTCTGATGGTGCCGCGCCGCCCGGGAGCATTGTGATGCAGGCACGTCCCCTCGAGGGTATTCGCGTTGTCGACTACAGCCATTTTCTCGCTGCTCCCTACGTCGGACGTTGCCTCGCGGCGCTCGGCGCCGACGTGATCAAGGTGGAACGCCCAGGCAGCGGCGATCCGGGGCGCCAGCACGCCACCATATTGGACGACGAGCAAAGCGCTTATTTCCTGCAGTTGAACATGGGCAAGCGCGGCGTCAGCGTCAACATGCGCGATCCTCGTGGAAAGGACTTCATGCTGCGCCTGTGCGACTCGGCCGATGTATTCGTGGAGAATTACCGCCCGGGTGCGCTGGCCAGGCTCGGGCTCGGTTACGAGGAACTGTCGGCGCGCAATCCCAAGCTCGTCTACTGCTCCATCTCCGCCTACGGCCATACGGGACCCGACGCGCATCGAGCCGGCTTCGGCCTGATCGCCGAAGCGAAGAGCGGCATCATGCAGATGATCGGCAACCCGGGGGAGCCGCCGCCGCTGATGCGCATTTCCCTCGGCGACATGTACACCGGCATTCACGCGGTGGCCGCGATCAACGCCGCGTTGCTGGGGCGCATGAGGAGCGGTCGCGGCCAGCATATCGACATGGCCTTGTACGACACCCTGGTGTCGATGCACGAGTACGCCGTGCAGTGCTACACGATGCAGGGCATCGTCCCCGAGCAGACCGGTCACGACATGCCCTCGTCCACGCTTTACGGCGTGTTCCGGGCCGCGGACGGCGACCTGGTCATCGCCGCGCAGGTGGACGACGCGTGGAAGCGCTTTGCTGCGCTCGTCGAGGCACACGGCGGACCTGCCGGTTTCGGCACGGACGCGCGGTTCCACAGCCTGAACGGCCGCAACGCCAACCGCCTGGACATCCTGTCGGTCGTGAAGCCGTGGGTGGCGGGGCGCCCAGTTGCCGAGGTGCTCGCCCTGCTCGACGGCATCGACGTGCCTTGCGCGAAAGTGCAGCGCATCGACGAGGTGCTGGCGGACCCGCAGATCATCGCGCGAGGCATGGTGATCGAGCAGGAGCATCCGCGCTTCGGCAAGTTGCGCCTGCCTGACCTGCCGTTTCGCTTCTCCGACTGCGACACGCGCATCCGCGATGTCGGACCGGACCTCGGTCAACATAACGCGGAGGTGGCCGCGTCGCTCGGGTTCGGCGCGGCCGAGATCGATGCGATGCAGGCCGACGGCGTGCTGTATTCGAATGCGAGGCCCTGATGCGCGACCAGTACGCCGTGATCGGCAATCCGATCGGCCATACAAAGTCCCCGTTGATTCATGGACTGTTCGCCGAAGCATCGAAACAGGACATGGTGTACACGGCCATCGAGGGACCCTTGCAGCCGGACGGCGCGTTCGAGGCCGCCGTCCGGTCGTTCATTGCCGGCGGCGGCAAGGGCTTGAACGTGACCGCCCCGTTCAAGCTGAAGGCGTTCGCGATGGCCGACGAACGCAGTGAACGGGCAATGCTCGCCGGCGCGGCGAATGCGCTGAGTTTCAGGGACGGCCGGATCATCGCCGAGAACTTCGACGGCGTTGGCCTCGTCCGCGATATCGAAGTCAACCTTGAGCTGCCGATGGCCGGCAAGCGCGTGCTGCTGCTCGGCGCGGGAGGCGCGGTGCGGGGTGCCTTGCTGCCGTTCATCGCCGCGCGGCCCGCCGAGCTGGTCGTCGCGAACCGCGACGTCGCGAAGGTCGAAGGGCTCCTGGCACAAGTCGCGACGGAGGACTCGCTTGTCGCATGCGGGTATGGTGAGCTCGCTGCGATGGGACGCTTCGATCTGGTGGTCAACGCGACGTCGGCGAGTCTCACGGGCGAACTGCCTCCTGTACCGCCGAGCGTGTTCAGTGCAGGCAGCACGGCTTACGAACTCGCCTATGGCAAACGCCTCACCCCTTTCCTGCGACTCGCACGCGACGCCGGTGTCCTGGGTATCGCCGACGGAGTCGGCATGCTTGTCGAACAGGCGGCCGAAGCGTTCTCGTGGTGGCGCGGCGTGCGTCCTCGAACCCGGGCGGTGATCGACCGGCTGACCTTTCCCCTCGATTGAAGCGCTTGGAGGCTGCCGACGACACCGCAGACATAGCGTTCTTGCCGCGACGCCGCTGCCGGCGGCTCGCTGTCGACGCGGAGGATCGATCGGCCCGAGGTGCGCGGCGCGACGCATCCTTGCGCATTGCGGTCCGATATGCCGGCCTTCGCGGAAAACGTTCGGGCTTGGATCCGCGCAGCCATTGTGACTCGTAAGCGAATCGACGACATTGTGTTGGTGAGATCATCAATAACGTCGCCCACTCAAGCATATGGATTCCAGGCTTGGGGAATCGATTGGCTCCACGCGTCGCGTGGCGGGCATTCGCGCTTCGCATGGGTCTGGATTCGTGCCCGGGCCCAGACCTGCCTGCCGCTGGCAGCAGTTTTCGGTGAGGAATCCGATGACGGCGTTCATCCGCGCGTAGGCGGCCGGTAAATCAAGGTGCGCCCGACGCGCTCCCGCGTGACTCGCCCGGCATGCATCCATTCCTTCAGATGAAAGGCGCGCGTCGCGTTGGGCACGTGGAACCGCACCACGATGACGCGGGCCGTCAGCTCTTCCGGCCCGGCGACGATCGACAGGGGTGGAAAGTACGGACAGCCTTTGCTCGGCCCCAGCGCCCGTGATAGACGCGAGGTGCTCTCAGCGGCGTCAAGTCGGTCCGGTTCCGTGAAGAGAACCAAGACGCATTTCCATTTGTTTTTAAAGCAAAAACAAGGGGTTATGCCGTGTTCCGGCGTTCCCGATGCGACAATCCGGCCTCAGGACGCCACCGATTTTCGTTACATCACTTCCAGGGGAACCACCATGACCGAAGCCGCCTCGCCCGAGACGCCGCCACGCGACGCCGGCCGGCGCAGCACGCTCGTCAGCGCCGTGGTGAACCTGGCGCTGTCGGTCGCCCAGATGACGATCGGCATAGCGGCGCACTCGCAGGCGCTGGTGTCGGACGGCGTGCATTCACTGTCCGATCTCATCGCCGATTTCGTCGTGCTGATCGCGAGCCGGCAGAGCCGCAAGGCGCCCGATCGCGACCATCCCTACGGGCATCAACGCTACGAGACCGCCGCCAGCCTGATCCTCGGCGTGCTGTTGCTGACGGTCGGCATCGGCATGCTGTGGGTGGCGCTGCGCAAGTGCGCCGAGCCGTCGTTGATCGCCAGCGTGCACACGGTGGCACTGTGGATGGCTGCGGCGGCGCTGGTGACCAAGGAGCTGCTGTTCCGCTACATGCTGCGGATCGCGAAGCGGCTGCGCTCGAGCATGCTGGCCGCCAACGCCTGGCATGCGCGATCCGACGCGGCCTCGTCGCTCGTGGTGCTGGCCGGCATCGCCGGCAACCTGCTCGGCTATCCGATCCTCGACCCGGTGGCCGCGCTGATCGTCGGCACGATGGTCATCCGGATGGGCGCCCGGTTCGCGTGGACGGCCATCAACGACCTGATGGATCGCGCGGTCGACGACGAGGAGGTGGCGCGCATCGGCGAGACGGTGGGGGCCACGCCGGGCGTGGTTGGCTTCCACGCGCTGCGCACCCGCAAGATGGGCGACATGATCCTGGTCGACGTGCATCTCGAGGTCGAGGCGAGCCGCTCGATCGTCGAGGGGCACGAGATCGCCACGGCGGTCGAGAACAACCTGATGTCGCGGCACCGCGTGCTTGGCGTCATGACGCACGTCGATCCGGTGGCGCCGGACGGGCGGCGCATGGGCATGCCGCGGCACGCCTGAATAACCCGGGCGGCCTCGGGCGTGCTACCAGGGCAACATGCGTTGCAGCAAGCCGTCGCGCGGCACGAAGCGACGCAGCACGGCAGCACCGCCGTGCTGGCAGATGGCGGCGAGCAGCACTCGCGCGAGCACGCCGTGCAGGGTGCTCATCGCATGGCCTTCTCGCCCCAGCCGAAGGCTGCCTCGCCGCCGCCCGCCGGTGCGGCCTTGCGACGGCATTCGTCGCCTGCTCGACCGAGCATGGCCGCCGTCGGCGGACGGACCCGAAAGCGGAGCAGGCCCGGGACTATGTCGTCGACGACGCGAACCAGCTTGCGAAGCGTCCCGGCTGTTCCGAATCACGTCAGCCGTGAGGTGCCACGCCGCGTTTGACATCGGTAAGGGTTGATCGCCCGATTGCGTTTCAGGGCACGCGTCGAACATACATGCCGGCCATGAAATTCAGCGGGCTTCCTGCGGGGCGGCTAGGCCATCTGGCTGATGGTTTTGCGAAACCTGCGCAGCGATAGCGCGAACAGCGTGGCGCCGATCGCGAGCAATGCGCAGAAAGGCCGCCACACCACGTCGATGCCCGCGCCCCGGTAAAGTATTGCCTGTCCCAGTTCGACGAAGTGCGTGGTGGGGGCCGCGAGCATGATGTCCTGAACGATTTGCGGCATGCTCTCCCGTGGCGTGATGCTGCCCGACAGCATCTGCAACGGCAGCAGCACGAGCACGATCAGCATGCCGAACTGCGGCATGCTGCGGGCGAGCGTCGCGAGGAAAATGCCCATCGACGTCGTCGCGAACAGGTGCAGGGCGGCGCCCAGCATGAATAGTGCCACCGATCCCTCGACCGGCACGTGCAGCGCCCCACGTACGACGAACCTCAGCGAGAACGCAGCGGCAGCGAGGACGACCAGCCCCATCGACCAGACCTTCGAGAGCATGATTTCCGCCGGCGTCACGGGCATGACCAACAAATGTTCGATGGTGCCGTGCTCGCGTTCCCGGATGAGCGCCGCACCGGTGAGAATGATCGACAGCATCGTGACGCTGTTGATTATCTCCATCAATGCGCCGAATCGCACGTGCTCGAGGTTCGGGTTGAAGCGCATGTGGACGGCGATATCGACGGGCAGCTCCGTATTCGCCCGATAGCGCCGGGCGAACGTATCGACTTCGCCGCTGACGATCTGCTGCACGTAGCCGCTGCCGGTGAAGGCCTGACTCATCCGGGTCGCATCGACGTTCAGCTGGATGACGGCGCGACGGCCCGCGAGAACGTCGCGCTGGAAATTCGGCGGAATATCGAGCGCGAATGTGTACGTGCCGGTGTCGAGACCCCGGTCGACGGCCGATGACGAAATGAGCGCGGGCGTGTCGAACTGCGGCGGAAAAAATGCCTCGACAATCCGTGCCGAAAGCGGCGAGGCATCCTCGTCGACCACCGCGATCGGCGCCTTGTGCAGCGTATCGGGCTGCGCCGTCGCGGCCGAGTAGATCGATACGGTAAACGTGTAGACGATCAGCACGAGCATGATCGGATCGCGGCGCAGGCTCCACAGTTCCTTGATGCCGAGCCGGTAGATGTTCGATAGCCTGCGTATCATCGTCAAGTCTCCTGCTTGCGCAGCATCGCCATCGTTACCAGCATCACCACCGGTATCGTGACGAGCAGCGGCCAGAACTGTGTCCGCAATTCGTCGAAGCCGAGCGCCTTGTTGAACACGCCGCGGCTGATCGTGAACATGTAGCCGGCGGGATAGATCTGTCCGATGATCCGGCCGCTGCCTTCCATCGAAGAAAGCGGATTGATCAGCCCCGCGAACTGGACCGTCGGCACCATGGTGCCAATGATGGTGAGAAAGATGGCGGCAATCTGGCTGCGCGTGAACGTGGACGCGAGCAGCCCAAGGCTGGTCGCCACGACACTGAAGATCAGAACCGCCGCGAGCAGCGTGATGAAGCTGCCCTTCACGGGAACGCCGAACGCGAAGCGCGCCGTCAGTGTCATCAGCAGGAAGTTGAGGAGCGCAAGCAGCACGTACGGCACCTGCTTGCCGATTAGAAATTCCGCGCGCGTGACGGGCGTCACATACAGGTTCACGATCGAACCGAGTTCCCGTTCGCGCACGACCGCAAGCGCGGTCAGCATCGCCGGCAGCATCAGCAGCAGCATCGGAATGATCGCGGGCACCATCGCCGGAAGGCTTCTCACGTCGGGGTTGTAGCGAAAGCGCGTCTCGATGTCGAGCCGGGCGGCAGGCGCGGCGCCGAGCCGGTGCTGCGCCTGATCGGCGAGCCAGGCCGCGTGCATGCCTTGCACGTAGCCGCGTATCGTCTCCGCTCGCTGCGGCATCGCGGCGTCTATCCACGCGCCGATCTCGACCGGTCTGCCGCGCTGCAGGTCGCGTGCGAAGTTCGGCGGTATCTCGACGGCGAGCGAGAGCCGGCCGCCGCGCATGCGCCGGTCGACGTCGTCGTAGTCGGCAAGCGGCGCCTGCTGGATGAAGTAGCGCGAGCCCGAGATGTTCAGCGCGTAGTCGCGGCTCAGTTCGGTCTGGTCGCGGTCGAGCACCGCGAAGCTGAGGTTTTCCACGTCCATGTTGATACCGAAGCCCATCACGCACATCAGCACGAGCGAGCCCAGCAGTGCGAGCATCGCGCGTACCGGATCGCGCCGCAGCTCGAGCCCCTCGCGCCACATGTAGCCGAGCATCCGCGCCGGGCTGAAGTGGCGCTGGCCGGGCGTGCGGGCGGCCGCTTCGCGCGGCGGGGCGATCGTCGTGACCGGCGACGCGGTATCGATATCCGGCTCGCCACCCGCATCGACCAGATAGCCGATGAATGCCGCTTCGAGCGTTGCCGCGCGGCGCGCCCGCACGAGCGCGGCCGGCGCGTCGCTGGCGAGCACCTTCCCGGCGTGCATCAGCGAAATACGATCGCAGCGCTCGGCTTCGTTCATGAAGTGCGTCGAAATGAAGATCGTCACGCGGTCGCGGCGGGCCAGATCGAGCATCAGCTGCCAGAAGCTGTCGCGCGCGATCGGGTCCACGCCCGAGGTCGGTTCGTCGAGAATCAGCAGTTCCGGCTTGTGCACCATCGCCACCGCGAGCGACAGGCGCTGCCTGACGCCGAGCGACAGGTTCGCGGGCAGCGTGCCGAGTACGTCCGCCAGGCCGAAGCGGTTCACCATCTCGTCGACGCGCGCGGGAATCTCGCGCTCGTTCACATGGAACAGCCGCGCGTGCAGTATCAGGTTCTGCCGCACGGTGAGCTCGCCATACAGCGAGAACGCTTGCGACATGTAGCCGACGCGTCGGCGCGTATCGATATCGTCGGGATCCACCGGGCGCCCGAACAGCGTGGCGGAGCCTTCGATAGCGGGCAGCAGCCCCGTCAGCATCTTCATCGTGGTCGACTTGCCGCAACCGTTCGAGCCGAGAAAGCCGAAGATCTCGCCCCTGCGGATGCGGAAGCTCACGTGGTCGACCGCGACGAAATCGCCGAAACGCATCGTCAGATCATGGGCTTCGATCGCCATGTCCGTTGCGTCGGCCGCCTGCAGCGGTGGGATCTGGACAGCGCGGTGCCCGCGTCGTCTCGCCTCCGGCAGCAACGCAATGAATGCTGCCTCGAGGGTGCTGCAATCCGTTTGCTCGAGAATCGCGGCCGGCGCGCCGGTTGCGAGCACGCGTCCGGCGTCGAGCGCGACGAGCCAGTCGAAGCGCTTGGCTTCATCCATATAGGCGGTGGCGACGATCACGCTCATCGCGGGATGCGTTTCGCGAATGCGCGCGATCAGGCTCCAGAACTGCATGCGCGCGAGCGGATCGACACCCGTGGTCGGCTCGTCGAGAATCAGCAGGTCCGGGTCGTGAATCAGCGCGCAGCACAGCGCGAGCTTCTGCTTCATGCCGCCGGAAAGCTTGCCCGCCGGGCGGGACAGAAACGGATAGAGCCCCGTACTGCGCGTCAGGTCGTCGACGCGGCGGCGGCGTTCGTCCGCGTCTTGGCCGAATAGCCGCGCGAAGAACTGCAGGTTCTCTTCGACCGACAGCGTCGCGTACAGATTCTTCCCCAGGCCCTGCGGCATGTACGCGATGCGCGAGCAGACGCGGTTGCGGTGGCGGGCCGACGCCATGTCGCCGCCCAGCGCGTCAACCCTGCCGCGCTGCACCTTGCGGGCACCCGACGCCAGCGCCAGCAGGCTCGACTTGCCGACCCCGTCCGGCCCGATCAGGCCGACCATCCGGCTCGCGGGAATGTCGAGCGTGACGCCGTCGAGCGCGACCGTCTTGCGGTAGCGCAGCGTCACGTCATGCAGGCTCACGACCGGCGCGCCGCTCGTGCCGCCGCTACGGACGTCGTCGGCCAGGCCGGCCGGCATGGCGCTCACTGCGGCACCCGGATCGACAGGTTCGCGGGCCAGCGCATCCGCGAATCGATACGGACCCACGCGACACCCGGCAGCCCCGTCTTGACGAGTTTCAGATGCTGGAGCAGCAGCTCGCGGCTGATGCGCGCCTTGACGCGAAACATCAGTTTCTGGCGCTCGCTCGCGGTTTCGACGGTCTTCGGCGTGAACTGCGCGGTGCTGGCGACAAAGGTGATCGCGGCCGGGATCACATAGTTGGGCGCGGCATCCAGCACCACGCGAACTTCGGCGCCGAGCGCGACCTTGCCGGCTACCGTCTCGGGCAGGAAGAAGGTCATGTAGACATCGGAGAGGTCGATCATGTTGAGGACCGTTCCGCCCGCGGCGAGCACCTCGCCCGGCTCCGCCACGCGGTATTGCACGCGGCCGTCGCGCGGTGCGGTGAGTTCGCTGTCGACGATATCGGCATTGACCCGCGCAGTGGTGGCCTGCGCGGCCACCACCATCGAACGCGCCGCGACGAGCTGCGCGCGGGCCGCGTCGATCGCGGCCGTCGCGGTCGCGACCTGCGCGATGGCGGCGTTTACCGCTGCCTCGGTGCTGCGCATTCGCGCGCGGTCGTCGTCGAGTTCCTGCATCGACGAAGCCCCTTCGCGCGACAGCGTTTCCGAGCGCGCGAGCTTGCGTTGCGCGGCGTCGAGTTCGGCCTCGCGCTGCCTCACGAGCGCTTGAGCCGCGGCCTTGTCGCTCACGCGCTGCGCGACCTGGGCCTCGACGCTGGCCGCGTTGCTGATCGCCTGCTGATGCCGCGCGCGCGCCTCGTCGAGTTGCGCTTCGAGCACGGTGAGCTGCATCCTCGCAAGCGGCTGGCCCGCTTTCACGAAGTCGCCTTCGTCGACATAGATACTGTCGACGCGGCCGGCAAGCTTGGTCGCGACGTCGATTTCGGTCGCCTCGACACGACCGTTGCCGCTCGCGAACGCGTCGCCCGGGCCGTCCTTGTGCAGTCGCGTCCACGCATGATAGCCGGCCGCCGCGGCGACGAGCATCGCTGCGGCGGCAATCAGCCTTGTCGTCCTTGTTGCAAGGTTCATTGCGACGGGTCCTGTGAGGTCGAATGTCCGGCTATCGATGGCCGCTGGCCGGCCCGGGCCTCGTGCTCCAGATCGCCGCCCAGCGCGGAGTAGAGCGCGACCCGGCTCGACAGCAGCGCCCGGCGGGTCTGCACGAGCGATTGCTGCGCGTCCAGCAGATCGCGCTGTGCGTCGAGTACTTCGAGGAACGGCGTCGCGCCGCTGTCGTAGCGCAGCCGCGCAAGCCGCGCGCGCTCGGTCTGCGCGTCGAGGCTCGCACGTGCCGATTGAACCTGGTCGGCCAGCCACGCGCGTGCCGACAAGGCATCGGCCACGTCGCGAAACGCGGACTGGATGCTTTTTTCGTACTGCGCGAGCGCTTCCCGCCGGCGCGCCTCTTCGAGAGCCAGGTTGCTGCGGTTGCGTCCCGCGTCGAACACCGGCAACGACACGCTCGGCAGGAAGATCCACGCGCCGGTGTTGGACGAGAACAGGTCCTGAAGCGCGGTACTGCTGGTGCCGAGCGTGCCGGTCAGGGTGATGCGCGGGAAAAAGGCGGCGCGCGCCGCGCCGATGTTCGCGGCGGCTGCGCGCAATTGATGTTCGGCGGCGACGATGTCGGGGCGATTTTCCAGCAGTTGCGACGGCAGGCCCGCGCCGAGATCGGCCCGAATGCTGTTGTCGTCCAGGCGCGTCGGCGGCGACAGCGCCGTCGGCGTGCCGACGAGCACGTCGAGCGCATGAGCATCGGTGGCGCGCTGCTGCTGTAGTCGTGCGGCGAGAGTGCGCGCCTGTTCAAGCAGAATCTGCGACTGCGTCAGGTCGAGCCTCGGCGTCGCGCCGACCTCGTAGCGCCGCCGGACGATACGCAAGGATTCCGTGCGGGTCGCAATCGTCTGGCGCGCGATGGCGATTTGCTCGTCGAACTCGCGCAGCAGAAGGTAGGCATCGGCGACCTGCGCGATCAGCGCAAGGGTGGCGGCGCGCCGCGATGCGTCGCTGGCCAGATAGTTTTCGAGCGCGGCATCCTTCAGGTTGCGCACGCGTCCCCAGAAGTCGAGTTCCCAGTTGCTTTCGGTCAGGCTCACGCTATAGCCCGCGCCGTTGATGGGCTGGCTGCCCAGGATGCCGCCCGGCGTCCGGAAGCGGAGGGCCGACCCACCCGCCTGGACGGTAGGCAATTGATCGGCGCGGCGTACACCATATGCGGCGCGTGCCTCTTCGACACGCTGCACCGCGATGCGCAGGTCGCGGTTGTGCTCGAGCGCCTGCGCGATCAGGGCCTGAAGCTGAGGGTCCGGAAAATAGTCGCGCCAGCCCACATCGGCGGCAGTCGACTGGCCCGCGTTCGGCGCGTCGGTCGGCCACGAGGGGGCGACCGGCAATACGGGGCGTTCATACTGTGGCGCGAGCGACAGGCAAGCGGACAGCGACAGCGCGAGCGCGATGACGGCCGCGTGCAGCCGATAGGCATACTGCTTCAGGCGTTCGCTGGGAGCGGCATCGTTGCGCATGGCACGGCGGTAGGTAGGCTATGGCATCGCCTTGCCACGTCCGCGCTCAAGCGGTGATGCATTTGGCAGACAGGCGGCGACGAGCAGGTTCTGGCCCTATGGTGTCGCGTCGTGGCCGCGCAGCGTTGACGCAAGTCAACGGGCCAACCGGCCAGCGGGGATGAGCGGTGTTCCATTGGCGCCGGCGTTCGAATCTTTCTGCCGAGCCGCGGGCCACGCTCCGAAAGGGGCCGGATGCCGCCCGCCGGCAGCGAGCACGGCCGGTTACTCGAAGTCGGTCAAAGGCGCAAAACCGCGGCGCCAGTCACCCGGCCCCTGGCGCCGCACGGTCACGTTGCAATGCCTCGGCGGTTGCGAGGCCTCAGCGATCCAGCTCGAGATAATGGCGGAAGATCCCCTCCTGATTGAACGCAATGCGCCGATCCGATTCCAGGTAGTTCGCAATCGGCGGGTGCTCGGCAACCCGATCGCGAATCTCCACCAAACCCGCGTATGTCTTCTCCGCACGCGCCATCGCCTTCGGAAACGCATAGCGCAATCCTTCGATTAACTGAAAGATCGACAGATCGACATAACTGAGCTGCCCGCCAACCATGAAGCCGCCCTTGCGCGGGTTCTGCTCGCGCACGCGCGCGAAGTAGCCGAGGAACTTCGGCAGGCGATGGCGGATGAAGTCTTCCGCGCGCATCGCGGCCTCGGCCTTCTGGTCCTCGTAGTAGAGGTTCGAGGCGATCGGATGATGCGTGTCGTGGATCTCGGTGACGAAGTCTGCCACCGTCAGTTGCAATTGATGTGCCCACAGGCGGCCGGCTTCGTCCTTCGGCGCGAGGTGCAGCCTGGGGCCAAGGAACAGCAGGATATTCGCGGTCTGGCCGATGATTTGCTCGCCGGCCTTCAGGAAGGGGGGCGCGAAGGGCGGCGTGGGCAGTTCGGCGTCGAGCAGTTCCATCATGGCCGACATGCCGTCGCCCTGGCGGCCGTGCTGGCGGGCCACGTCGCTGTAGTCGGCCTCGCCGGCCTCGAGGGCCAGGCGGACGTATTCGCCCCGGCCCTGGATGCTGGGCCAGTAATAGAGTTCGTAATGCATCGTGTGCGTCTCCGTCGAGTGAGAACCTCGACAGTGTAGGGCGGGATGCGGATCGCCGTCGCGCTCGTGTCGCTGCATTTGCACAGGACAACGTGACGATCCCGCCTCAGCGCCCCTTGATCGGCAGCTCGATCTCGAACACGGCCCCGCCTTGCGCGGAGGTGCGGTACTGCACCCAGCCGCCGTGCGCCATCGCGATGGCGCGCACCACCGACAGCCCCAGCCCCGAGCCGCCGAGCTGCCGCGAACGCGAGGCGTCGGCGCGCGTGAAGGGCGCGAAGGCCTGCTTGGCGAATTCCGCGGCAAGGCCCGGCCCGGCATCCTCCACCGACAGCACCACCAGCTCGCCGGCCCGCGCCACGGCCACCCGCAGCGGTCCCGGCGTGGCGTAGCGCCGGGCATTGTCGAGCAGGGCGATCAGGGCCTGGCGCACGCGCGCGCCGTCGCAGCGCGCCACCGCCGAGGCCAGCCGCAGCTCCAGCACGAAGCCGGCTTCCTCCAGCGCGGGCCGGATCGATTCCACCGCGCGGCGCGCCTCCTCGCCAAGGTCCGTGCTCGCGCTTCGGAGCTCGAAATGTCCGCTGTCCTGCAGGGTCACGATGCGCAGGTCGTCGACCAGCCGCGACAGCCCTTCGACATGCGAGAGCAGCCCGCGGATCAGTGCGTCGTCGGGCTTGAACACGCCGTCGGCGAGGCCCTGCAGGCGCCCCTGCAGGATCGTCAGCGGGGTGCGCAGCTCGTGCGCGATCGCGGCGTTCCATTGCGCCATGTCGGCGGCCATGGTCTGCAGCTTGCCGGCCATCGAGTTGAAGTCGTCCACCAGGTGGGCGGTCTCGCCGAGCGTGCGATCGCCGGGGATGGCGCGCGCGGCCAGGTCGCCGGCCGCGATGGCGCGCGCGCTCTCGGCCAGCGAATTGAGCGGCGCCAGGATGCGCCGAGCCAGGCGCAGCGCGATCACGATCGCGGCCACCAGCGCCACCAGCAGCGTGCCGGCGAAGATCAGGTAGTCGGGCGTGCGCGGCACCCAGGAATCCTCGGGCTGCTGCAGTTGCGGCAGGTAGGTGAACAGCAGGCCGTAGATCAGGTACGAGCCGACGAAGGCGATCAGGGTGGTGATCACCGACACCAGCCCCATCGACCAGACGATCTGGCGGCCGAGGCGCCGGCGCGGGTTCATGCGCCGTTCTCGAGCCGGTAGCCCACGCCGCGCACCACCGCCAGCAGCCCGCAGGCGCCGGCCTGTTCGAGTTTCTTGCGCAGGTTGCTGACGTGGCTGTCGACGGTGCGCTCCAGCGCGTCGCCGCCGGGCAGGCAGGCATCGACCAGCTCGCCGCGGCTGAACACGCGTTGCGGCGACTTCGCCATGTGCGCGAGCAGGCGGAACTCGGTCAGTGTCAGCGCCAGCGTGACGTCGCCCGCGTTCGCGGCGGCCCCGGCTTGCGCGGCGCCCGCGCCGAGCACGCGCGCCACGTAGCTCTCGGTGTCGATCTCGATGCGCCCGGCGCGGATCACCTGCGAGCGGCCCTGCGTGCCGGCGCGGCGCAGCACGGCCTGGGTGCGCGCCACCACCTCCACCGGGTTGAAGGGCTTGACGATGTAGTCGTCGGCGCCAAAGCGCAGGCCTTGCAGGCGGTCGATGTCCTGGTCCATCGCGGTCAGCATGATCACCGGCGTGGCGCCGCGCCGGCGCAGCTCGGTCAGCACCGCCCAGCCGTCCAGGCCCGGCATCTTCACGTCGAGCAGCACCAGGTCGGGCTTGAGCACCGGATGGACGTCGAGCGCGGTCTGGCCGTCGGCCACCCGGTAGGTGCGAAAGCCTTCGCGCGTCAGGTAGGCATCGAGGATCTCGGCGATTTCGGGTTCGTCTTCGGCGATCAGGATCAGCGCGTTCATGGTGGTCGTGCGGGGGCGGGAAGCCATGGGAGGATGGCCGGCACATGATAGCGCGGCCCGTCGAGGCCTCGCGCGGGCGCGAGGCGCGGGTCCATCGAACCTCCATCGCTTCTCCACAAACGCTGAATCGTGGGGCCCGATGATCGGCAGCCTGGCGGCATCGCCCCTTTGCGCCCGACGCGGCGCAGCCGGCGGCCAGCGTGGCCAGCCCGCCTCACCCACCGTGTCCCGATCATCATGAATCGCCTGCGTACCCTTTTCATTACCGCGCCCGCGCTGGCCCTGCTGCTGGGCGCCGCCGCCTGCCGCGACCGGCATCCTGCCGACGGCGCCGCCGCCGCGCCGGCCACCCCGGTCAGCGTGATCGCGCTGCACCGCCAGAGCGTGCCGCTCAGCACCGAGCTGGCGGGCCGCGTGGTGGCCTCGCTCGAATCCGAGGTGCGCCCGCAGATCTCGGGCGTGGTGCGCGAGCGCCTGTTCGTCGAGGGCAGCGACGTGCAGGCCGGCCAGCCGCTCTACCGGATCGATCCTGCGCCCTACCAGGCCGCCTACGACAGCGCGAAGGCCGCGCTGCAGCGCGCCGAGGCGGCCGTGCCGACGGCCCTGGCCCGCGCCGATCGCAACGCGATCCTGTCGCGCGCCCAGGCGATGAGCAAGCAGGAGTACGAAACCTCGGTGGAAACGCTGGCGCAGGCGCGCGCGAGCGTGGCGGTGGAGCGCGCAGCGCTGGAGACGGCGCGCATCAAGCTCGCCTACACGACGATCCGCGCGCCGATCTCGGGCCGCATCGACAAGTCCTCGCTGACGCCGGGCGCGCTCGTCACCGAGAGCCAGGGCACCGCGCTGACCACCATCCGCCTGATCGACCCGATCAACGTGGACCTGACCGAGTCGAGCGCGAACCTGCTGAACCTGCGCCAGGCGATCGACGCGGGCCGCGTGAGCCCCTCGGGCGGCAAGGTGCGGGTGCGCCTGCGGCTGGAGAATGGCGCGAGCTACCCGCTGGAAGGCACGCTGCAGTTCTCGGAATCGAGCGTCAACGCGGCCACCGGCACGGTCACGCTGCGCGCGGTGTTCCCGAACCCGCAGCGGCTGCTGCTGCCCGGCATGTACGCGCGCGCGGTGCTGGAGACCGGCGCGGTGCGCGACGCCTTCCTGGTGCCGCAGCGCGCGATCGGCCGCAATCCGCGCGGCGAGGCCACCGCGCTGTTCGTGCGCGACGGCAAGGTGGTCGAGCAGGTGCTGGAAGGCGCGCGCGAGCACGGCAACGACCTGATCGTCGAGCGCGGCGTGCATGACGGCGACCAGGTGATCGTCGAGGGCAGCCTGGCGGTGCGCGATGGCGACGCGGTGAAGGCCAGCCTGGTGGCGATCGACCCGGCCACGGGGCGCGTCACGGCGGTGACGCAGGCCGAGACGGCGGGCATCAAGCCGGCGGTGGCCACGGTGCCGGCCGCCGCCGAGCCGGCCAGGCCCTTGCCGAGTCCGAGCGCGAGCCCCAGCGCGAACCCGGGCGAGAAGCCCGTGCCGCAGGCCGGCACGACAGCCCCGCCCGTCGCGCAGTCGCCTTCGGCGGCGCCGGCCGCCACGGCCTCGGCCGCCGACGAAAAGCGCTATCACCCGGTGCCCACGCGCCCGATGCTGACCCTGCTGCCGTCGCCGTTCCCTTACGCGATGGCACGCGGCGCCTCGGCCGTCACCGTCAGCTGAGGCCGCATCGATGTCGGAATTCTTCATTCGCCGCCCGATCTTCGCCTGGGTGCTGGCGATCACGGTGATGCTGGGCGGGCTGCTCGCGCTGCGCACACTGCCGGTGGCGCAGTACCCCGAGATCGCGCCCACCACCATCTCGATCTTCGCCACCTATCCGGGCGCCGATGCGCGCACGGTCGAGAACTCGGTCACGCGCGTGATCGAGCAGGGCATGACCGGGGTGGACAACCTGCAATACATGTCGGCCTCGTCGGAATCGACCGGCGAGGTCGAGATCCGCCTGACCTTCACCAACCGCGCCGACCCGGACGTCGCGCAGATGCAGGTGCAGAACAAGCTGCAGCTGGTCACCTCGCAGTTGCCGACCATCGTGCAGACCTCGGGCCTGACCGTCACCAAGTCCTCGGCGAGCTTCCTGATGGTGGTGGGCTTCGCCTCGACCGACGGCAAGCTCGATTCGGCCGACCTCGACGACTTCGTGGTCAGCGCGATGAACGACACCATCAAGCGCGTGCCGGGCGTGGGCAACACGCAGCTGTTCGGCGCCGCCTACGCGATGCGGATCTGGCTCGACCCCGCGAAGCTGCACCGCTACGCGCTGATGCCGGGCGACATCGAGGACGCGCTGCGCGCGCAGAACGCGCAGGTGGCGGCCGGCCAGCTCGGCGCGCAGCCCGCCGTGCCGGGCCAGCAGCTCAATGCCACCGTCACCGCGCAGAGCCGCCTGCAGACGCCGGCGCAGTTCGGCAACGTGATCGTCAAGAGCGGCGCGGATGGCGCGATCGTGCGGCTGCGCGACGTGGCGCGCATCGAGCTGGGCGCGGAAACCTACACCTACGAATCGCGCTACAACGGCATGCCGGCCTCGGGCCTGGGCGTCAATCTCGCTCCCGGCGCCAACGCGATCGACACCGCGCGCGCCGTGAAGGCCGCCATCGCCTCGCTCTCGGGCACCATGCCCAAGGGCGTGCAGGTGTTCTATCCCTACGACACCACGCCCTTCGTCACGCTGTCGATCGAGGAGGTCGTCAAGACCCTGATCGAGGCCGTGGTGCTGGTGTTCATCGTGATGTTCGTGTTCCTGCAGAGCGTGCGCGCCACGCTGATCCCGGCGCTGGCGATCCCGGTGGTGCTGCTCGGCACGCTCGGCGTGCTGGCGCTGGCCGGCTACTCGATCAACACGCTCACCATGTTCGCGATGGTGCTGGCGATCGGCCTGCTGGTGGACGACGCGATCGTGGTGGTGGAGAACGTCGAGCGCGTGATGCACGAGGAAGGGCTCTCGCCGCGCGAGGCCACCCGCAAGTCGATGCGCGAGATCACCGGCGCGCTGGTGGGCATCGCCACCGTGCTGTCGGCGGTGTTCGTGCCGATGGCCTTCTTCTCGGGCTCGACCGGCATCATCTATCGGCAGTTCTCGGTGACCATCGTCACCGCGATGCTGCTGTCGGTGCTGGTGGCGATGGTGCTCACGCCGGCGCTCTGCGCGACCCTGCTCAAGCGCGGCGAGGACCATGCCGCCAGGCGCGGCCTGGCCGGCTGGTTCAACCGCCATTTCGACCGCGGCGCGCTGGCCTACCGGCGCGGCGTGCAGGGCGTGCTCGCGCGCGGCCGGCGCTTCCTGCTGCTGTTCGTGCTGCTGGTGGCCGTGACCGGCTGGATGTTCGTGCGCCTGCCCGGCTCGTTCCTGCCGGTCGAGGACCAGGGCACCCTGATCACCGCCGTGCAGCTGCCGGCCGGCGCGATGCGCGATCGCACCGAGCAGGTGCTCTCGCGCGTCACCGACTACTACCTGAAGGACGAGAAGCATGCCGTCGAGGGCGTGATGACGGTGGCCGGCTACGGCTTCGGCGGCTCGGGGCAGAACGTCGGCATTGCCTTCATCCGCATGAAGGACTTCAAGGATCGGCGTAAGGCGGATTGGTCCGCGCAGGCCGTGGCGCAGCGCGCGCAGGCCGCTTTCTCGGCGATCCGCGACGCGCAGGTCTATGCGCTGCTGCCGCCGGCGATCGACGGCATGGGCACCTCGAACGGCTTCGACTTCTTCCTGCAGGACGTGAACGGCGCCGGCCACGAGCGACTCAACGCGATCCGCGACCGGCTGCTGGCGGCCGCCGGCAAGAGCCCGCTGCTCGCCAACACGCGGCCCAACGGGCAGGAGGACACGCCGCAGTTCGCCGTCGAGGTGGACCAGTCGAAGGCCAGCACGCTGGGCCTGAACCTGGCCGACGTGAACACCACGCTGTCGGTGGCCTGGGGCAGCGACTACGTCAACGACTTCATCGACCGCGGCCGCGTCAAGCGCGTCTACGTGCAGTCCGACGCGGGCTTCCGCATGCACCCGGGCGATCTCGATCACTGGTACGTGCGTGGTTCGGGCGGCGAGATGGTGCCGTTCTCCTCGTTCGCGGCGGGCCGCTGGAGCTTCGGCGCGACGCGCCTGGAGCGCTACAACGGCATGTCGGCGCTGGAGATCCAGGGCGAGGCCGCGCCGGGCGTGAGCTCCGGCGACGCGATGCGCGAGATCGACCGGTTGGTGGCCTCGCTGCCGGCGGGTTTCCGCCACGAGTGGACCGGCTTGTCCTTCGAGGAGCGGCTGTCGGGCAACCAGGCCACGGCGCTGTACGCGATCTCGGTGCTGGTGGTGTTCCTGTGCCTGGCGGCCTTGTACGAGAGCTGGTCGATCCCGATCGCGGTGATGCTGTCGGTGCCGGTGGGCATCGCCGGCGCGCTGGCGGGGGCCTTCCTGTTCGGGCAGACCAACGACGTCTATTTCAAGGTCGGCCTGTTGACCACCATCGGCCTGGCCGCCAAGAACGCGATCCTGATCGTCGAGTTCGCGCTGGAACGCGAGGCGCGCGGCGCGAGCCTGCTGGAAGCCACGCTCGACGCCGCGCGGCAGCGCCTGCGGCCGATCCTGATGACCTCGTTCGCCTTCATCCTCGGCGTGCTGCCGCTGGCGCTCGCGAGGGGCGCGGGCTCGGGCGCGCAGAACGCGATCGGGGTGGGCGTGCTGGGCGGGATGATCGCGGCCACGGTGCTGGGGATCTTCTTCGTGCCGCTGCTGTTCGTGAGCGTGCGGCGGGTGTTCGGGGGGCAGGCGCGGGAGGGGTGATGCATGGATGGCGAGCGGCGTTTTGAATCTCAAATGGGTCGATTCCTGAGAATCGAGCGGTTTTGTTTCGCACCACGCAACAAGCCCCGCCAAAGCCGGCGCCCACTTACCTCACTCGTCCGATCACTCAGGGTATCCGCCGATGCCCGGAGCCTGCACGGCGCTCCCCGGATTCGTGTACGCTGCGACCACCCGCAGCCTCCGCCCGCCGAGGAGCTTCGCATGAACGGAATCGAGATCATCGCCCGCTACGAAGCGGCATTGCGCGACGCGATGCTGGCCAACGATGTCATGACCTTGTCCGAGCTGATCGACGACGACCTGGTGTTCACGGCGCCCGACGGGCAGGTGCTGTCGAAGGACGACGACCTGGATGCGCATCGCGCGCGGCTGCTGCGCCTGCATCGGCTCGACATCATCGAGACGCGCTCGCGGCGCGTAGGCGAGATGGTGGTGACGGTCACCAAGGCCGATCTGGCGGGACATTTCGGCTCCACGCCGATCGACGGGCAATTCGCCTATACGCGGCTCTGGCGTGCCTCGGGTGCGCGCTGGCGGGTGATCGCGGGGCACGCCTCGCGGATCGGCTGAAGCGCGTGCCGGTGCCGCCGCCGAGGCGGCAGCCCGAGGATGTCGGCCATGGCCGAATGTGGATCGGGATCAGGCCGCAAGCGCGTTGCGGATTGCCGCGGAAAGCTCGGCCGGCGAAAACTTGGCGATATAGCCGTTCGCACCGGTATTTCGAGCATGGGTCTCGTTCGCTTCCCCGGTCAGGGAGGAATGGATCAGCACCGGAATATGTCTCAGACGGTCATCGGCCTTGATTTTCCGCGTCAAGGTAAAGCCGTCCATCTCGGGCATCTCGAGATCGGTGACCACCAGGGAAACCTTGTCGCGTACCGGCACGCCTTCCTGCTCGGCCTGCTCGGTCAGCTTGAGCAGCATCTGCCAGGCCATTTCCCCGTTCGACGCCATCATGTGAGGCGCCTGCAGCGCGGTCAGCGCCTGGTCGAGCAAGGCCCGCGCGAAGCCCGAATCGTCCACCGCGAGAATGCTCCCGCTCGATGCGCGCACGGCTGCACCCACGTCCGCCGGCTTGACGTCCTCGTGCTGCTCGGGGAACACGTCGCGCATCACCTGCTCGACATCGAGGATCTGCGCGAGCCGGCTTTGTCCGTCCGCGTCGCCGAGTCGCGCGATGCCGGTCACGTAGCCCGAAGTGCCGCTCGATTCCGCGCTCAGCACCTGGTTCCATTCGAGGCGCACGATGTCCTCGACCTCCTCGACGGCGAATGCCTGCGTGCCGCGCGAGAATTCCGTCACCAGCAGGATGGCCGGCGCACTGTCGGTCCGGGTGCCGATCAGGGAGGCCAGATCGATGACGGGGATGATCTGACCGCGAATGTCGACCGCGCCGAGGATGTGAGCGGCCGAGCCCGCGATCGGCGTGACCTCGGGCATGGTCGCGATCTCGCGGATCTTGAACACGTTGATGCCGTACAGGGCGCGTGCCGCGTTGGGGCGCACGCTCCCCAGGCGAAACAGCAGGAGTTCGAGCCGATTGTTGCTCGTCAGCGTCGTGCGTTCGTCAATGTTGCCGTCGATGGTTTTCATGAGATCTCCTGGTTTCGCGGATTGAGTCCGATTGGGGGGCGGGGGCAGCGCATGGCATGCCGCGCTGGCGAAAGGCTGCCTGGGCGTTCACGTCATGGTGCTTGCGACGGGAACGATCAGCTCAGGGCCGGCACGCGATCGCCCGGCGAGAAGGACTGTTCCAGTCTCGTCGCCGCGATCAGCGCGTTGCCGAGCAGCCCCTCCTGCAGTACGAGAGCGCGCTTGATTTCCGGTTCGAACGAAATCGGGCGCCACAGCTCGGCGGCGGAAACGCCCTGGCTGATATGGAGCAGGGACAGCAGTCCCACCAACCGGCCCTTGTTGTACGCCTGGGGCGTGGCACCCCGGGAAGTCAGCCAGTCGCTTATCCGGTCGGCGCGTTGCCGAGCCAGGTCGGTAAGCGGGTCGGCCGTCGCGTCGGCTCCCCCTTGATACAGTTGCAGCGCGCACCACGTGAGCAGCATCTGGGTGCCGGCAAGCGAGACGGCATGCTCGATCGACGAGATTCTCGACCTCGACGGGTTGCCGACGGTGCAACTGTTCGCCAGATGCAGCAACTGCACGCATAACCCAGGGCTTCGCTCGATCTTCTCCGCCAGTCGAGGCAGGCTTGCCTCGTCGAGCAGCGCCTGTATCAACTGAGTGACGACCTCGAGGTCCGGCAGGACCTTCTTCTTCGATATGACTTGAGGTCGGCTGAAATAGAACCCTTGCATCAGTGCGCAGCCGGACGCCAGGGCGCATGCACGCTCGGCAACCGTTTCGATTTTCTCCGCGAGCGCCATCTTGCCGTGCTTGACGACGGTATCGATCAGCCGGTCGCGCTGCTCGGGATCGGTATAGGGCCAATCCACTTTCACGATGTCGATCAAGGGGAGGATGTTGAGCAGATCGGGCGACGCCGTGCGCACGTCGTCGAGCGCCAGGCGGAAGCCGAGCGATTTCAGCTGCTCGCAACGGCGTATGAGCTGCCGGTCCAGCTCGCATGTCTCGAGAATCTCGAGCACGAAGCGGCGAACGGGTAACGTGTGGATCGCCGGCGACATCAGAAAGGCCGCCGAGCAATTCAGGAAAAAGGTGCCGACCGGCGAGACATTGTTGAGGCCCACGTGGCCCATCGCTGCCTCGATCACGGTCATCGTTGCCCGTGAGTGATCGGTAACGGATGCCACGGCGCCCGCCCCGTCACGAAACAGCAGCTCGTGGCCGTATATCTTTCCAACGCGATCGACGATCGCCTGCTTGGCGAAGATCGCCAGGCCGTGCTCGCGATCGGCAGTGCCGGCTTGCATCTCAACCATCCTCCAGGCGAATTGAAAACCATCAAGCCGGCTGGCATCGCCGAAGTGGCGAGCGCCCGCGCTTTCATCCCACCGCTCGTCTGCTGGCCCGATATCCTCGCGGGCGGGCGAGCGGCAACATTCTCCAATAGCGTTTGGCATCGCCGATGCCGCCTTCAATCCTCAGACCGATTGATTTCGGCACGGCGCATTCCTCATATGGCAATGCGCGACACGACAATGAAAATGTAATAACGACACCGGCTCGATTTGCTTGAGTGGTTCGGGTGTTTATACCGATGCCGCATCGGCGGAAATCGGGGGCGCGGCGCCCGTGACTGGCGGGTGTCGCCGGCAAGCCGTCGGGCCCGGCCTTGCCCGTGGCGGGACGGCAAGCGGCTTCACGGCCCGGACAGTTCGACGAGTAGCGCTTGCAGCACCTGGATTTCGTGCTCCGCATTACCCAGCAGTTTTGACAGGGCGACGGCATTTTCGTCGCAATGATGGACGAGATCCGCCATGGCCGAGCCCACGATCGTGCATGACGATTCGCGAGAGGCGTCCGCGTCCGGCAACTCGCGCAGGCTGGCGATGGCCTGTTCCAGGATGCATCGCATCTCGACGGCCAGGCGGCGCGCCATGCTCAGGTGGGCAGGGGCCGTCAGCGCGAACGTCGCCTCCAGCAAGTGCGCCACCTCCGTCATGTGCGGTCGCCGTTTGCCGAGGGCGCGAGCCGACTCGCATACCGCCCGGCGCAGGGCGATGGTTTCATCGTACCGCTTGTCGATGGCGACAAGCGCCCCGCAAAGCGAATCCAGGGCCGTGCCCAGGCGGGCGATCTGACCGGATTTCCAGGCCGGGCCGCTGCCGTGCTGCATGTGGAATGCGCTCATCTTCGTGTTTTCGTGCATGGCAGGTGGTGGCGCTTCGCTCGCAGACGGCACCGCTCCCGGGGCTTGACCAGGCATGCCTAGACAGCGGTTCTCGTCTGGACAATGGATTCGTCCGTCGCCAGGCGCCCGGTTTTCATCCGGACAGGTTTTGCCGGTTGGCGCAAGCATCGCGAATGTAGCGTCCGTGCTCGAGCCCCAACGATTGCAAGCGGTGCAGTTGTTCCTGGCTCCACTTGGAGCCGGCGGAAGGCGGCGACGATGCGAAGCTGCGCCGCGCTTCGACACCATAGAAGCCGATCGCCACCCCCGTAGCGTATGAGCGCAGTGCTTGCGCATCGTCCGAGCCGGGGGCATCGTCCCAGTCCGCACGATCGATCATCGCCGCCGCCTGCGCGATGCAGCGCTGCGCCCATGCGAGCGGATCGAACAACCGGCAATGACGTGGGTGTTGCCGCGCCAACTGCCGCAGTCGATTTTCCGTGTTCGAATAGACGATCGACCGGATTCCCATCGCCAACCCGCGCCAATATTTCTCGATGCTGCTCATGTCCGTCCCATGTTCATTGTCCTGCTGCCCCAAGCGACTCCGATTTGCCCGAGTTCAGGCGGCGATCGGGAGATGGTTCGCGCCTGGCCCACGATGGGTTTCGCCGGCCACCGCCCTGGCAAGCCGGCAAGCTCACCGGGCTAGACGCGAAACGATGCGACCGCACCATGCAACTCGCGTCCCTGGCGTTCCAGGGAACTCGATGCAGCCGCGGCCTGTTCGACGAGCGCCGCGTTCTGCTGTGTCACCTGGTCCATCTGGACGATGGCCTGGTTGACTTGCTCGATGCCGCGGCTTTGCTCGTCCGACGCGGCCGCGATCTCGCTGGTGATGTCGGTGACGCGCGCCACCGCGTGCACGACCTCGGCGATGGTGTCGCCGGCGTCGTTTGCCTGCTGTGCGCCGTCACGGATCTTCTGTACCGACGCGCCGATCAAGTCCTTGATCTCCCTTGCCGCGCTCGATGAACGCTGGGCGAGACCGCGGACCTCGCCCGCCACCACCGCGAAGCCTCGTCCCTGCTCGCCGGCGCGGGCCGCCTCCACTGCCGCGTTCAGTGCCAGGATGTTGGTCTGGAACGCGATGTCTTCGATGATGCCCGTGATGTCGGCGACCTTCGTGGAGCTCTGGCTGATGTCGTTCATCGTTTCAACCACACGGCCGACCACCTCGGTTCCCTTGCGGGCGACATCGGACGCGTTGGCCGCCATGGCGCTGGCTTGCCTGGCGCTCTGCGCGTTCTGCTTCACCGTGGCGGTGAGTTCTTCCATGCTCGAGGCGGTTTGCTGCAGGGAGGACGCCTGCTGTTCCGTCCTCGAGGACAGATCCTGGTTTCCGGAGGCGATCTCGCTCGTCCCGGTGGCGATGAATCCCGCCGAGACCTTGACTTGCCCGATCAAGCTCACGAGGTTCGACTGCATGGCGCTCATCGCGGCGAATACGCTTCCGGCCGGGGCTTGCGCGGCGCCGGCAACCGGGCTCAGGTCGCCGCCCGCGATCCGCCGGGACACCTCCCTCAAGGCGGCGGGTTCGGCGCCGAGGGCGCGCAGGAGGCCGCGCGTGATCAGCAGCCCCGACACCGTCGCCGTCGCGACGGCGAGCAGGCAGATGACGACCAGCAAGGCACGCTGCCGCGCGAATCGATCCTCCGACTCCCGCACCATGTCGTCGGCACGCGCGCGATTGGCGCGTGCATAGTCGTTCGACGCCTTGATCAGGGCCGCAAGCAGCGGCCTGCACTGGCTGACGATCTCGGCGCCGGCGGCGTCGTTGCGATGGTCGATGGCCAGCCTGGTGATTTCCAGGGCGACCGGGCGATAGCGTGTTTCGATTCGTCCTATTTCGGCCGCCAGACTCCGCTCCTCGTCGGAAGCATCCTGGGCGGCGGCCACCATGGCATTGAAACGGGCGAGAGTCGTCTCGACGCGGCGCTCGGCATCGAACACGGCATTCCGTTCGAGTTCGATATCGGCCGGGGACGAGACCAGCACCAGGTTGCGTACCGCCATGGCCCGGTCGTCGACCGCCGCCCGTATCGCCTGTGCCATCGCCGCGCGCTCCTGGACGCCCGAGACAAAGCTCGAGAAACGGGTGTTCGCGTTGTCCAGGGCATGGATCGAAATGGCCGATGCAATCAGCACGATCGCCGTGAGCGCACCGAAGGTCGCGGAAAACCTGGTACGCATGGTCAGGCCGTCAAAACTCATATCTAGCTCCGTCGTTGAATCGCGATCCGGTCCTTCGGCCTGGCTCTTGCCGCAAGGTTTCGGATGGCTGACCCGGGTTCGGAACGACACGTCTCTCGGAAGGCGGAAATATGTCGTATTCCTAATCAGATGATTGATGGCGATGAATTGTTTTCGCTGTCTCGGTCGATACTTCTTCCGGGGTGCCTCGGCGGCTGGTGCCCTAAGGCAATCGAGGTGCCGCTTCGATTCGCTTGCCGAGCCAGTCCTCGTGGGGAGCACGCTCGCGCAGTGCTCCACGCGGCTGGGCGGGCTGCATTCCGCTTTCGATGGAGGGGGCGTGCGGGTCCGCTTCCGCGTCGCCGAGATCCCCGTCGATCAGCTTGTGAGTCAGCGCATAACGCGTCAGGTCGGTGTTGGATTTCATTGCCATCTTCTCGAGCAATCTCGATCGGTGGCTGCTGACGGTCTTCACGGAAAGGCATAGCTCGCGGGCGACATCGGTGACGCGTCGGCCCTGCGCGAGTCGCAACATGACCTGCAGTTCCCGATTGGACAGGCTCGCGTGTTTCCGGGGTTGTCCCGAGACGAGGTGCTCCGACAGCAGGGCGGCGATGTCGTTGCCCAGGTAGCGTTGCCCTCGGCATGTCGTCTCGATGGCCGAGCGCAGTTCGCCGATGTCGGCCGTGTGTCGGAGAAAGCTTGTCGCCCCCGCCCGCAAGCCACGGACCACGTCGTCCGCATCGACGCTCGCGGCCAGGACCAGCAACGGCACTCGCGGAGAGTATTTCCTGATTTCACCGATGCGCTCGAGCCCAGCCCCGAATTTGCCGTTCGCGATCTGAACGATCAATCGCGTGGCGGCCAAGTCGAAGTCCCGGAACCTGAAGCCTGGGGCCACTTCACCGGCGGTGGGGGCCTGCATGCCGCCGGTCAGCAGCGCACGGATGCCGAAGCGGACGATTGGATCGCCGTCGACGACGATGAACTCGAATGAACTCATGAATTCCCATCCACAAGATCGCGGTGGTGAGCGAGGCAAGTTGGCAACTGGCACCTTCCGTTCAGACTATTTTCCACATTCATTCGCATCACTAACTCATGCATCGCGACCAGCCGCCTCAGAGGTGACGTCACGAGCGAGCACCAAGCGCACCAAACGACCAAACGCAGTACGATAGCGAGCCGCTGTCGCAGCCGAGCGCTCGCCTGCACCGCGCGAGGCCGGCAGGGCGGATCCCGTCTATCTCGGCGCGCCTGCGCTCGGCGGGTACCGGTGCTGTTTCGTCGGTGAGGGCTCGTGTGCAGCCGTTGCGGTGACGATATCCCAATACCGAATTGGGAAGTATCAATTTTTCCACTTTCAAGTTGGCAAACGTTTTCTTTTCGCCCAATTTCTACCGGGCGTTGCTAAATTTTGACGGAAGAGGCTACTATCCTTTCAAATTTACCAATTCCGAGGTCGTGCATGAGCATGTCAGACGAGGATCGTGTCCTGACGTCGAGGGATGTGGCCGATCGGCTCGGGGTGTCCATCAAGACCGCGCAGAGCTGGATCGAAGCCAACGTACCGCAGTCGTGGAAAACACCCGGAGGGCATCGCCGTGCCCATGAACGCGATGTGCTTGCCGCGCAGGCGCGCGAGGCCGGGCCGCTGGGCCTCGCGCTCGCTCCTGTGCCCGTCGCCTTCCTGACCACCGAGCCGACCTGGCATGGCTTTCGCGAACGACTGGCCGGGCTGGGCGCCAGGCTCGAGCATGTGGCCGATGCCCTCACCGCCCTGTCCACCTTCGGCCGCATCCAGCCGGCCGTGGTGGTGATCGAGATATCGGCGACGGACTGGGATCGCACCCTGGTGGTCAATCACATCCTGTCGGACCCGCACCTGGCCCACGTCGCGGTGATCGCCTTGTGCGAGGAGCGCGGCCGCGGCCATCTGGCGGCGCCGGCTTCGGCACGTCTGACCGTGCTTGCGCGCGAGGACGAGATGGCCGCCGTCCAGGCCATCCGCGCCGCGTTGGCGCCTTTCCTCGACGGTGCGCCCGGCGACGCCGAGGCGGAGCCAGCCTTGCCCTACCCGGTGGCGCGCAACGAGGCCAGGCGCCTGCTTGCCCTGCAACGCTCAGGCTTGGTGGACAGTCCCTACGAAGCCATATTCGACGATACGGCGAGATTGGCGGCTCGCGTGTTTTCGGCGCCCATCGCGCTGGTCAGTCTCGTGACCAAGGATCGTCAATGGTTCAAGTCGCACCATGGGCTCGATGTGCGGGAGACGCCGCGGGTCTGGGCATTTTGCAACTACACCATTCTCGGCGAGCCCTTCGTGGTGAAGGACTCCTTGCAGGATTCACGCTTCAAGGACAACCCGCTGGTCACGGGGGCGCCGCAGATCAGGTTTTACGCAGGCGCGCCCCTGCGCGACAACGACGGCTACGCACTGGGATCGCTATGCGTCATCGACCGTGTTCCCCGCCAGGCCGGCGACACCGAGATGGGCTCGCTCCGGCTGCTGGCGGACCTGATCTCGGCTCGTGTCAATCTGGCGACCCAGACCCGCCGGGCTCACTGGCGCGCGGCCGACGCTTGAGGCCAACGGGCGCGGCGCCCGCTCACCCGATCAGCTTCAAGCCCGCCGGCAGCGCCTCGCCGAACACGCGCCCGGTATCGGCGCTATCCAGCGTCACCACGTCCCGCACCATCGCCACCCAGCTCGGCGAGGCATGCGCGGCCTCCAGCCGGCGCAGCACCGTCTCGCGCACGGCATCGGGCAGGTCGCGCGAGCGATCGCCCGTCATGCGCGCGATCTGCGCGGCCGCGAACATGGCCGGCTCCACCTTCTTCCAGTCGAGCGCGAGGATCGCCTCCAGCCAGCGCGTGGCGACTTCGGCCGGCACCACCTCGTGCGCGCTGCCGTGGAACGGCAGCCGCGCGCCGAGCCGGCCGATCGCCCACCAGTCCTGGCGATTGCCCGGCGCGCGCTCCAGCTTCGCCAGCAGCGCCTCGGCGATGGCGATCTTGCGCTCGGCGGGAATCTGCTCGAGCGAGGCATACAGGCGCGTCATGTCGGCCTGGCCGAGCTTCGAGGGATCGAAGGGCAGGCCGTGATGCTTCTGCGAGGCGGCCTGCTCCAGCCAGCTCAGCGCCTCCAGCACCTGCTGCTGCGCCTCGGCCGGCAGGCCGCCCGCCGCGCGGCGCCACAGCGTCCACCATTCCGACCAGACCTGCGCGTCGTTGAGGTGCTGGATGCCGTCGTCGAACAGCGTCCAGAGCTGCTCGACGCGCCAGCCGTCGAGCGGATGACCGAAGCCGGGGCGGATGCACCAGCCGGCCAGGTTGAGCCAGAGCCGTTCGTGGTCGGCCGAGCGGCGGCGCTTGCCGGCGCGTTCCCACAGCGCGCCGAACAGCTCGCGCAGCAGGGCCAGGTCCCAGTCCTGGCGAGGCCCGAGCGTCTGCTCCAGTTGCGCGCGCAGGCGCTTCACGGCCTTCGGGTCGACGCGCGCGGACGGCGCGCCGAACACCGCCTCGATCGACTCGATCGCCTCGTCCAGGCGCGGATGACGCGTCTCGTCGAGCGCCTCGCCGCCGTCCTCGCGCGCGTCCTGCCTGAGCTTGAATTCGAGCTGCCAGCGCTGCGTCTCGTCGTCGGTGGCCACGCAGTGCATCTCCAGCGTGCCGAGCTCGGTCAGCGCCGTCGTCAGGCGCACCTTGCGCTCGCGCTGGCGTTCGCCGCCCTGCCGGCGCACCACGGTCGCCACC
This sequence comes from Burkholderia sp. SJZ089, assembly GCF_007828315.1. Taxonomy (NCBI): domain Bacteria; kingdom Pseudomonadati; phylum Pseudomonadota; class Betaproteobacteria; order Burkholderiales; family Burkholderiaceae; genus Burkholderia; species Burkholderia sp. SJZ089. Next base: position 458,674 of record NZ_VIUM01000003.1, read on the forward strand.
GGCGGCAGCCAGACGAAATCGGCGCCCGACAGCTCGGCGATCTCGCCGGGCCGCCAGGGCGTCTCGGCCACCGTCGAGACCAGGTGGAACTGCACGGGATGGCCGAGCCGCAGCGCGAAGGTGCGATCGTCGAGCCGCACGTCCTGCGCCTCGGGCGTGCCGCGCGGCAGCACGCAGACGCCGCGCGGCGCGGGGGCGGCAGCGGTGGCAGCGGTGGCAGCGGCCGCCGAGTTGTCTGCCTCGTCGGCTTGGGCCGTCTGGCCGCCCTTGCCGGCGCCGCGCGTGTCGCCGTTCTCGTCGAGCACCAGGAAGTAGCTGCGCGGCGCGCCACCGCCGATCCTCGGCGCGCGGCCCGCGCGCGCCAGCCCATAGGCCACCGCGCCGCGCGCCACGGCGATATCGGGCTGGTCGTTGTTGAGCAGCTTGAGCGGCGCGCCGCGCCAGGTGCCGAGCGTGTCGGCGAGCCGCTTGGCAAGCGCCTGGGCGCGGAACACGCCGCCGTTGAGCAGCAGCGTGTCGGGCATCGCGAGCGGCGCGGCCGGCGCATTGCTTGCGGGCGCGACGGTTTCGTCCGAGGACGCGGCGAAGCGCGCCAGGAAGGCCGCCACGTGGCGCGTGACGGCCGGATCGGCCGCGTAGGGCAGGCCGAACTCGACGATCGCCGCGCGCGAGCGGCGCGGCAGCTCGTCGGCGCGGCCGGCCGGGAAGAAGCCGTCCACCACGATCCGCTCGACCTCCTCGCGGCCGAGCTGGATGCTGCGCGCCCCGCCGATCAGCTTCGAGCCGGCGCCGAGCAGGGTGATCGGCACCGAATCGGGCGCGGCCTCGCCGAGCAGTTGCTCCTTGGCGACGCGGCAGCGCTCGACCAGTTGCGACAGGCTCGCCGCCGACAGGCGCGCGCCGCCGCCGCCGTCCTTGCCCGCAAGCCGGCTCTCGGCCAGGTGCGCGAGCGCGAGATCCATGTTGTCGCCGCCGAGCATCAGGTGATTGCCGACGCCGATCCGGGTCAGGCGCGGGGCACCTGCCTCGTCGGTCTCGACGCGGATCAGGGTGAGATCGGTGGTGCCGCCACCGACGTCGCAGACCAGCGCCAGCCGCGAGCCGGCCAGCTCGGCGTCGAGCCCGTCGCGATGCTGGTAGAGCCAGTCGTAGAAGGCCGCCTGCGGCTCCTCCAGCAGGCGCGGCGCGGGCAGCCCGGCGGCGCGCGCGGCCTCCAGCGTGAGTGCGCGCGCGCCGTCGTCGAACGAGGCGGGCACGGTCAGCACCAGGTCCTGTTGTTCCAGCGGCGCTTCGGGGAAGCGATGGTTCCAGGCGGCGCGCACATGCGCGAGATAGGAGGCGCTGGCGGCCACCGGCGAGACCTTCTCCACCTCGTCGGGCGTGCCCCAGGGGAGGATCGGCGCGAGCCGGTCGACCGAGGCGTTCGACAGCCAGCTCTTGGCGCTGCTGACCAGGCGCCCCGGCACCTGCGCGCCGAGCTGGCGAGCCAGGCGGCCGATTACGGGGGACGGCGCGGGGGACGGCGCGGCAGGTGGCGCGCTGCCGCCGGCGGCCTGCCCGGCGGCGCGATCCGTTGCGCGATTCGCCGATTCCCCGGCGGGCCAGGGCAGCGCCAGCGCCTCGGCGGCCAGCTCGCCCGGCGCCGGGTGATAGCGCGAGGACGGCAGCAGCGGCGCCGCGCCGATCTCGCCGGGCCCCACCAACTGCTCGATCTCGAACACGCGGATCGCCGCCTCGTTCGCGCCACCCGCCTCGACATAGGCCACCACCGTGTTGCTGGTGCCGAGGTCGATCCCGACGTGGTATCGCGCCATCAGGCGTCCACGCCGCCGCGCACGTCGAATTCCACCTTCCAGCGCGCCTCGCTGCCGCGCGGCAGGGCCTCGAGTTCGAGCGTGCCGGCCTCGGTCACGCGCGCATGCAGGCGCACGGCCACCACCTCGCCCGGCGTGCGGCCGTCGGCGGGCAGGGTGGCCTGGATCGCCTCCAGCTCCTGCAGTTCCTCCGGCGACCAGTAGTCGAGCATGTCGCCCACCTGGTCCTGGCGCCGCACCGAGGAGCCGAAGAAGCGGAACTGCACCGGCTCGCCCACCACCAGCCCGAATTCCTGCTCGGGCAGGGCCGCGTCGCTGCCTTCCTCCATGCCGAAGGGCGCCACGCAGAGCGCGGAGATCGGCGGCTCCATGCCGGGGATCGCCGGCATCGCCGATTCGATCGCCACGTAGTAGGCGCGCGCCGTGCCGCCGCGGATCCGCACGCCACGGCCGCGCTTGACGTAGCCGTAGTAGGCCGCGCCGCGCGCCACCGCGAGGTCGAGATCGGCGCCGCCGAGCAGGCGCGCGGGCGCGGCGCCGTCGGCGGCCAGCCAGCCGTTCAGGATCGCGAGGATGCGCTCGGTCAGCAGCTCGGACTTGAACACGCCGCCGTTGAACAGCACGGCGCTCGGGTGCAGGAAGCTCGCGCCGGGGTGGTGCGCGGCGGCCGGCAGCCCGTCGAGTTCGGCCAGCGCGCCCACCTGCTTGCCGAGGAAGGCGGCCAGGTGGCGCGTGATGCCGGCGTCCTGCGCATAGGGCAGGCCCAGCTGCGTGAGGCCGGCGCGCGTGCGCACGGCCGGGCGCGCGCTCGCCTCGACCTGCGGGAAGAAGCCTTCGAGCAGGATCTGCGTGAGTTCGGCGCGCGTCAGCTCGGTGCGGATCGAGCCGCCGATCAGCTTGGCGCCGCGGCTGGGCACCACCAGCGGCACGGTCTCGACGCTGCGATCGGACAGCAGCGTCTCCTTGGCGCCGCGGCAGGCGTAGGTCAGCGCGCGCAACTGCCACGGATCGGCCTGGGTGCCCTGCGCGGCCAGCTTGCGGGCCACCACGTGGGCCAAGGCCAGGTCCATGTTGTCGCCGCCGAGCAGGATGTGCTCGCCCACCGCCACGCGATGCAGCTCGAGATTGCCTTCGCGCTCCACCACCGCGATCAGCGAGAGATCGGTGGTGCCGCCGCCGACGTCCACCACCAGGATGATGTCGCCGACCTTGACGTCCTTGCGCCAGCCGCCGCCGCTCTTCTGGATCCAGCTGTAGAGGGCGGCCTGCGGCTCTTCCAGCAGGGTCATGCGGGTGTAGCCGGCGGCCTGCGCGGCTTCGGCCGTCAGCTCGCGCGCGGCCGGGTCGAACGAGGCGGGGATCGTCACCGTCACGTCCTGCGCGGCGAAGGGCGCATCGGGATGCGCGTGGTCCCAGGCCTCGCGCAGGTGGTTCAGGTAGCGCACCGAGGCTTCCAGCGGCGAGACGCGCGCCACCTCGGGCGGCGCGTCGTTGGGCAGGATCGCCGCGCGGCGGTCCACGCCGGGGTGGCACAGCCAGCTCTTCGCGCTCGACACCAGGCGGATCGGCGTGCCGGCGCCGCGGCTGCGCGCCATCTCGCCGACCGCGTAGTCGCGGCTCGCGGTCCAGGGCAGGCTCAGGTCGCCCGCGGCCAGTTCGCCTTCGTGCGGCAGGTAGAGGAAGGAGGGCAGCAGCTCGGGCGAGGCCACCGCGCCCGGCGAGCTGAGCTGCGCGATCGGCAGCACCTGCTGCGCGGCCGCGTCGCCGTCGCTGGCGGCCAGGTCCACGTAGGACAGCGCGCAGTGGGTGGTGCCGAGGTCGATGCCGATCGAATAACGTGCCTCGCTCACAGCTCCACCTCCGCCGGTGCGATCACCGTGAGGTCGTGCGTGGCCACCAGCTTCGGCAGCTTCACCTCGTCGGCGCGCCAGCCGCGATGGCTCAGCGTGCCGGTGAAGGGCGCGGCGCCCACCACGTTGCCGGTCACGCGGTTGGCGGTGGCGTCGAAGCCGGCGGGCAGCGTCACGCGCGCGCCCTCGGCCTCGCCGCGCACCGGGCGGATCGTGAAGTGCTCGCGCAGCGTGGCGCGGCAGCCTTCGTGGACCAGCCGCGCGGCCGCGCCGATCTCGGCGTCGGCATAGGCGGCGATGTCTTCCTCGACGAAATCGACGAAGCGCGCGTTCTTCTGCAGCAGGCCGAGCAATTGCAGTGCCGCGTCGGGGCTCGCGGCGGCGATCACGGGCGCCGGTGCCGGCTGCGCCGCGACGGGGGCCGGGGCTTGCGGCTTGGCCGGGGCCGGTTGCGGCGCGGCAGGGGCCACGGGCGCTGCCGCGGGCGTGACGCCATTGCGCAGGTCGCGCACCTCGGCGGCCAGCTTGCCGTTGCCGAGGATGGCGAAGAACGAGCCGATAGCCACCGACAGGCGGCCCAGCAAGGACAGATTCGATTCAGGCATGTCAAACAACTCCGGTGGGCTCGCGGCGAGGCGCGAGCTGCCCTGCCGGCACGGCGGCGCGCGCTCGGGGCGCGCCGGCTCAGGGGCGCGGCAGGAAAGGAAGGAGCCCGGCACGGGCTCGAAAAACCCGTATTTTGCCTTGTTGTGGTCCGGCCCCGCTCAAAAATGCTCGGCGCGTCGCCGTCGCGCCGTCACGGTGGAACCGGCACAATGTCGGTCCGCCCGGTCGCCGGGCCACTGGGAGAACGACGCATGAAACTCGCCCTGATCGGCGCTTCCGGCCTGCTGGGCCGCGCGGTGGCCGCCGCGCTGGTGCCGCGCCGCGACTGGCAGCTGCTGGCCACCGTGCGCGACCCCGGCAGCGCCCACGCGCTGGCCGCCGCGCGCATCGCCGGCCTCGACCCCGCCGCGCTGACGCCGCTCGACGTGCTCGATGCCGGCGCGCTCGATCGCTTCTTCGCCACGCAGCGCCCCGACGCGGTGATCGTCTGCGCGGCCGAGCGGCGCCCCGACGTCTGCGAGCGCGACCCCGCCGCGGCGCGCGCGCTCAACGTCGACGCGCCGGCCGCGATCGCCGCGCGGGCCGAGGCAATCGGCGCCTGGACGCTGGCCATGTCGACCGACTACGTGTTCGACGGCAGCGCGCCGCCCTATCGCGAAACCGATGTGCCGTCACCGCTCAACGCCTATGGCCGCGGCAAGGCCGACGGCGAGGCCGCGCTGCTGGCCGCGTCCTCGCGCGCCTGCGCGCTGCGCCTGCCGCTGCTCTACGGGCCGGTGATCGACTGGGCCGATTCGGCCGTCACCAGCCTGGTGCCGGCCATCGTCGCCTCGTCGCGCGACGGCGCCGCGCCCGTCGAGATGGATGCCTGGGCCACCCGCTATCCCACCTGGACGCCCGACGTCGCCGAGGTGATCGTGCAGCTCGCCGAGCGCCATGCGGCGGGCGCCGCCGTGACGGGCCTCTGCCAATGGTCCGGCGACGAGCCGATGAACAAGCACGAGATCGCCACGCGCATCGCCGCCGCGCTCGGCATCGTGCCGCGCCTGATCGCCGTGGCCGAGCCGAAGGACGCCACGCCGCGCCCGCGCGACTGCCATCTCGACTCGTCGCGGCTGGAAGCGCTCGGCATCGGCCGGCGCACGCGTTTCGACGAGGCGATCCGCGCCGTGCTGCGCGACGGCCCCGCCCGCTGACGCCCCCGCGCCCCGGAGAACGCATGAAATCCGTCTATCGCGGCATGACGCGCGCCCAGCTCGACGCGGCCTACGACAACCCCGGCGCCGTCGACGACTTCCCCGCCGTCTATGCCGCCATGCGCGCGCGCAGCGCGGCGCTCTACGCGCGGCTGGCCGGACAGGGCGCCAGCGAGCGCGACCTGCATTACGGCCCCGCGCCGCGGCAGCGCTACGACTATCTCGCCTGCGGCCACCAGGGCGCGCCGCTGTTCGTGTTCATCCACGGCGGCTACTGGCAGAAATGCGACAAGGAGGATTTCGCCTATGTCGCGGCCGGCCCGCTCGCGCATGGCTTCGACGTGGTGCTGGCCGAGTACACGCTCGCGCCCGAGGCAGGCATGGCGCGCATCGTCGGCGAGATCGGCGCGCTGCTCGACCACCTCGCCGCCGAGCCGGCCACGCGCGAGCGCGCGCTGTGCCTGAGCGGGCATTCGGCCGGCGGCCACCTGACGGCGGTGCATCGCGCGCATCCCTCGGTGCAGCATGCGATGCCGGTCAGCGCGCTGGTCGAGCTCGAGCCGATCCGCCTCGGCCGTCTCAACGAGCGGCTGCAGCTCAGCGAGGCCGAGGTCGACAGCTACAGCCCGTTGCGCCGCATCGGCGCGGGCGCGCCGCTGACGGTGGCGGTCGGCGCGGCCGAGCTGCCCGAGCTGGTCCGGCATTCGCGCGAGTATGCCGAGGCCTGCCGCGCGGCGGGCCAGCCGGTGGCCTACCTGCCGGTGGCGGGGGCCACGCACTTCTCGGTGCTCGACGATCTGGCCGAGCCCGGCGGTGCGCAGATGACGGCCTTGATGGCGCGTTTCGACAGCGTGTAGCGCGAAGGATGCGCGGGTTCAGCCGCCCCGGTTGGCGGCAATACCTGCCCGCGGCCCGCTCATGCGCCCGAGCTTCGCATTCCGGACAAGGGATTCCGATCCGATACGCGCACCAGCCGGCGTGCGTGGACAATCAGCGAGCCGCATGGCGCCGCCGCCGTGCATCGTCTCGTCCTGCCCCGTTCGTCCGCTTTCGATCCATGCCCAAGCCTCTTGCCGGTCCCGCCCCGCCGCCCAGCTTCGCCAATCCCTTTTCCGCCGAGCACGAGACGCTGCCGGCGCCGGGCCCGTCCGCCGGCCAGCCGACGCGCCAGGGCAGCCTCGGCGACGGCACGCTGAGCGCGCGGCGACGCGCCTCCGCGCAGGGCGCGGGCGGCAAGCGCGACTCGACCGGCTCGCTGCGGCGCGCGTCGCAGCCGCAGCTGGCCGCGCTGTCCGAGCCGATGAAGAAGCAGATCGAGCAGAGTGCCCGAATCGCGAGCGAGCAGCCGCTCACGCCGCTCGAGGCGGAGATCGCCGCCAGCTACGTGCGCCCCGAGCACCTGAAGGCGCTCGGCGTGGCGACGCGCCTGACCGGCACCGCCGTCAGCTTTCGGCCGGCCGGCGCCGAGACCCTGAGGCGGCTCGGGCAGGGCGCGCTGCCCAAGCCGCACGACCTGCTGCACAAGTCGATCAAGCCCGGCACCTTCGCGGCCATCGGGGGCGAGGACGTGGAGGCGCGCATGAGCGTGATGCGCGAGCACGACCTGGACGGTTTCGTCGGGCACTACACGAACGGCCGTCTCGACGGCGTCTACGTCGATCGCAACCATCCCGGCATGGCCGAGCTGCCGCTGGTGGCCGACGAGCAGGGCAAGCACCACTACCTGCCGATCCATGCCGACAAGCCGGGCCCCGACCTGGTGGCCCTGCACCAGGTGCCCGATTACGTGAAGGGCATGTATACCGGCGACTACGACACGCTGCACACCATCAACCTGGCCGGCAATCGCGGGCCGCAGGCGCAGGGCGAGGAGCTGCGCACGGTGGCCGCGCTCAATTGCGCGGTCGGCGCCGTCGACCAGGGCCGGCCGTTCGGCGACGCGCGGCAGGCGGTGGTCCAGCACGGCTCGCAGTACAACTACGTCGCGCATATGCGCAACCACGAGCCGGACAAGCCGATCGACCCGCGCGTGGCGGCCGCGTCGCTGCCGGTGGCGGCCTGCGTGCGCGGCGAGTGGCGCCTGATCCGCACGCCGGCCGAGCTGAACGCCTTCAACAAGGACATGGGTTACGCGGCCAAGCCGGGCTGGGAGGGCGAGGAAGGCACGCGACGCCCGTCGATACCCGGCTCGGGCAGCGGCCCGTCCACGCCGATGGGTTCGCGGCGCGCCTCGGCGGTCGAGGGCCACGGCCTGCGGCCCGAGCAGATGGTGGGGCAGCTCGGCGGGCGGCGGCACTCGCAGCCCCATGTGGCGCCCTTGCCGCCGCTGCCTGCGCCGCCGGGACGGCGCGGCGCGATCGGCGGCGGCGCCGCCTTGCCCGGCCTGGCGCCGGGCGGAACCCGGCCGGCGCCGGTAGCGCACGAGGTGCCCGGCACCGATCTGCCGGTCGAGGTGCCGCCTCCGTCCTTCGGTAACTGGGGCGGTTTCTCGCCGGGCTCGGGCGCGCCGCCCGCGCCGGCCCGGCGGCCCTCGATGCAGCGCGTGGAGGAAGAGGGCCCGCGTGGCGAGGCGCCCCGGCCGCTCGATGCCGACTCGCTGCATCCGCTGCCGGCGATGCCGCCGCGGCATTCGCCGGTGCCCGAGGGCGACGACGCGCCCTGAGTCGCGGCGGCGGCCTCGCAGCGGGCGCATGAGACGGCGGGAATAAATCGCGGGCCTCGGGTGTTGTGATCGACGAGCGGCCGTCTTCCGCCTGCCAGCCGCGCCCGGCTGTCCATGGTCCGCCCCTGCACTCGCGAGGAAACCCGCATGTCCGCCGTTCCCAGCCTGACCTTGTCCGTCCACGACGCCACCGGCTCGCGCCGCATCGTGGTGGACGGCGCCGGCGCCACCCTCGGCCGCGGCACCGACTGCAGCGTGGTGCTGGCCGATACGCGACGTGCCATCTCGCGCCTGCAGGCGCGCATCGACTGGCGCGACGGCCATTACCTGCTGACCGATTCGGGCAGCAACCCGACCCTCGTGAACGGCCGGATCCCGGGTGTCTCGCGCGAGGTGGTACTGCATGACGGCGATACGCTGACGATCGACGTGTACCGGATCGTGATCGAGATCGAGGGCGCGAGCCACGGCGAGGACGCGACGGTGTTCGCGGCGCTGGCGGGACGCGAAGAGGAGGAGGTCGACGCGCCGACCATGGTGCGCGTGCCGGAGCGCGAGGCGGCCGATCTCGTCGATGCGGTGACGCAGTTGCGCGCGGCGGATCAGGCGCAGGCGGCGCCGGGCGAAAGCGGCGCGCTGGATGCAGTCGACGAGTTGCCGGATACGCCGACCATGGTGCGGCTCCCGGTGATCGCGACCCCGCAAGCCCCGCAAGCCCCGCAAGTCCCGCAAGCGGCTCCGACCCAGCAACAAGCGTCTTCGATCACGCAGGTGGCCCCATCCATGCAGGCGGGGCCGCTCGAATCAGTCGAGGCCGCCACCACCCGTCACGCTGAACCCATCGACCCCACCGCGCACGACACACTGCTCGTCGCGCTCTGCGACGGCCTCGGCATCGACGCGGCATCGCTGGCGGGCCGGAACGCGACCGACGTCGCGCGCCTGGCCGGCGCCTTGCTGCGCGATGCGGTGGGCGGCGCGATGGCGGCGCTGCGCACGGGCCACATGCCCGGCGCGGCGGCAGGGCCGGAACTCGACGGTGCCGATCCGCTGCGAGACCGCGGCGATGTCGAAACCGCCTTGCGCCTGCTGCTGTCGGCCTCCACCGCGAGCGCCTCGCGCGATCGGCTGCGCGACGCCTTCGGCGAGTTGCGCGATCGCCAGCTCGCGTTGCGCGGCGGCTTGCGCGAGGTCCTCGCCGGACTCGATCCCGCGCGCCTGGACCCGGAAACGGCGGGATGGCGCGACTGGCTGCCCGGCAGCGCGGCACGCCTGCGCGCGCAATATGCGCGCGACTGGACGCGCGTTTCGCAACAGGCCGCGGCCACGCTCGACTCGCCGCTCGCCGCCCCGAGCCAGCAAGCGCCGAACTGATCGACGCATCGAGCGGCAGGACGCGCGGCGAACCGGCCAGGTACCCGCCCGACGCATCGACCAGCCCACCGAACCACCACGCCGCGCCGCCACTTCCCCCAGCTACGAACCCTCGTCGAGCCCGCGCAGGAACGCGGCCTTGTCCACCGAATCCGGCAGGGCCTCCAGCAGCCGCGCCTGGAAGGTGGCGAGATCGGCATCGACCGCCGCGCGGCGCGCCACGATCCGCGCGATCGGCCCGATATGGGTGGCGAGCCGCTGCACCGCCGTCTCGACCAGCGCCGTATCCACGGCCGGCGCCTGGCCGGCCCCGCTGCCCGCCTGCGTCGCCCCCGGCATCGCCATCACGCGCGTGACGGCCGTGCCCGAAGCCGCGTGACGCTGCAGCAGCGTATCGAAGTCGTGGCGCGCGGCCTCGTCGGGCAGGTGGCGCGCCAGCTCGGCGGCCAGCATGCGCGGATCGGTGGCCTGCGCCGCCGCGCGCCGCACCAGCCGCGAGGCCACCGGTCCGACATGGGTGACCAGCCGCTGCTCCAACTGCGCGAGGAACTCCGGCGACCAGTCGACCGGCAGCGTGCGCGCCTCGGCGGCCGGCGGCGGCGGGGCCAGCGCCGCCTGCGCGAGCGGCGCGAGCACGATGGTCTGGTCCGGGTCGAGCCTGGCCGCGAGCGTCTCCAGCAGGGCCAGCACTTCGCCGCGCCAGTGCTGCGCCGAGGCGTGGCGCTGCGCCGGATCCTTGGCCAGCGCCTGCAGCACCATCGCGTCGAGCTCGGGCGGCAGCTCCGGCGCGAGGCTGGAGGGCGGCGCGGGCGTCTCGTCGAGCACCTGCCGCATCACCGCCGCCGACGAGCCCGCGAACGGGCAGCGGCCGGTCAGCATCTCGTAGAGCACCACGCCGGCCGAGAACAGGTCGCTGCGCGCGTCGATCGGCGCGCCCGAGACCTGCTCCGGCGACATGTAGCTGGGCGTGCCGATCAGCATGCCGACCTGGGTGAGCCGCCCGGTATCGAGCTGGGCGATGCCGAAATCGGTGATCTTGCACTCGCCGCGCGGCGCGATCAGCAGGTTGGCCGGCTTGATGTCGCGATGGATCACGCCGAGCTCGTGCGCGTAGGCGAGCGCGTCCAGCAGCTGCGCGAACCACACCAGCACGTTGCGCGCCGGCATGCGCGTGCCCTGGCGCGCGTGCGCGGCGAGTCGCGCGGCCAGGGTCTCGCCGCGCACGTATTCGAAGGCGATATAGGCCGTGCCGTCGGCCTCGCCGTAGTCGAACACGCCGACGATATTCGGATGCACCAGCCGCCCGGCGGCGCGCGCCTCGTTGATGAAGCGCGCCGGCAGCGCGGCCTCGGCGGCGATGCCGGGCTCGCCGCCCGCCTCGGCCGCGTGCAGCAGCTCGCCGCGGATGGTCTTGAGCGCCACCGGCCGCTGGATATGCGGATCGGTGGCGAGATAGACCACGCCCATCGCGCCGCGGCCCAGCACGTTGTCGATGCGGTAGCGGCCGATGCTGGCCGGCAGCGGTTCCGGCAAGCGCGTCATGGCCGCGACCCGTTCGGCGCGGTGCTCGCCGCGCCGGTCTCGTCGAGGATCTCGAAGGCCGTCACCAGGCTGGTGCGCATGCGCCCGAAGGACACCGCCAGCGAGGCGATCTCGTCGCCGCCGCGGGTCGGCAGCTCGACGTCGTCGAGCTTGCCGAGGCTGACCGCGTCGGCCGCGCGCGACAGCGTCTGCAGGCGCCGCGTGACCAGGAAGTGCACCAGCACGTTGAGCACCACCAGCACCACCACGAACACCACCGTCAGCGCCTCCATGAAGCTGCGCCACAGCGCGCGCCCGCGCGCGATCGATTCCGACATCGGTACCGACACGAACTCCGCGCCGATCACCTGGTTCATCTGCCAGCCGAAGCCGTTGGCCGGGCCGTACTTGTCGAGCATGGTGCGCGGCGCGGCCGCGGGCGTGCTGTGGCACTGCATGCAGGTCGCGTCGGTGATGCGGGTCGGCCGCGCCAGGAACAGCAGCTGCTCGCCGCCCGGCGTGCGCCGCTGGCCCGTCACCTCCTTCAGCGCGGGCTTGTCGTGCAGGTGCGCGATCACCTCGGACTCCCAATCGGTCGCGCGGTCGCGCGGATTGGTCGGGTTCAGCATGGTCGAGCGATAGGAGAAGTTCGGGAAGCTGCCCTGCAAGGTGTTCAGCATCTCGATGGCCGAGAAGGCCGGCACCGATTCGGGCACGAAGGAATACTGGATCTGCGTCGACAGCAGCGGCGTGATGTGCTTGGCGGTGTAGTCCTGCATCGCCTCGGCCGCGCTCATCAGCACGTCGGCGTCGTGGCGCGTCTCGGCGAGCGCCTGCTGTTGCAGCACGCGGTCGGCGACGATGCCGGCCGCGGTCAGTCCGATCGCGAAGATCGCGACGAACACGAGATTGAACTTGATGGCGAGCGACAGCTTCATGGGCGGACGTGGATCGAGGGATAGGCCGAGGGCGGGTCGGGAACGGGATTGCGCGCCGCGACGGCGGGCCGTCGCGGCGGCGGCGGGAATACCAGGTCGTGCCAATCGGGCAGTTCGCGGATGTGCTGCTTCACGTCGCGGCGGAAGGCTGGATCGGCCAGCCGCGCGCGGAAGCGCTCGGCGAAGCGCGTATCGGGCGCATTGCGGGCCGGCAGGGCGCTGACCAGCCAGTCGGCCAGCTCGGCGTAGGCGGCGGGATGCGCGGCGTTGGCGGGCGCGGCATGTGACGCGGGCGGCGCGGGCGGCACCGCCGCCGGCGGCAGCGCGCGCAGCGCGTCGCGAAACGCCACCGGCATCGCGCCGACGAAGGCGGGCGCGGGGCTCGGCACGCTGGTGATGGCCGCCGCCGCGCGGGCATGCACGGCGAACTGATGCGTGGCCAGCTTCGCCTGGGCGGGCTTGCCGCGCGCGGCGGCGCCCAGCGCGAGCAGCCGCGCCGAGCCGCTTTCCACGAATACCGCATCGGCATCGTCGGCGCCGGGATAGCCGGCCGGCGCGGCCGCGATCACCAGCGCCGCATGGTCCAACGCCGTGAAGCGCGTGCCTTCGGTGTCGACCACCGGCGCCGCGCAATCGGCCGCCGCGCAGCCGTCGGCGAGCTTGAGCCAGCCGCGCAGCAGCGACAGGTGCGCGTCCCGGGCGAACAGCACGCGCGTATCGGGGCCGAGCGCGACCACCCGGCCGCTCTCGTCCTGCAACTGCGCGCCGCCCTGGGCGGGCGTCTCGACCATGTCGTTCACCGCCAGTCGCTGGCCCGGCTGCGCCTGATACAGCCCTGTCTGGTGTATCACCGTGACGGGCGCCGCCGCGCGCACCAGCGTCCAGGCCTGCGCCGCCGAGGCGAAGGCCAGCAGGCCGAGCGGCGCGAGGCGGGCAAGCCGATGGAAAAAAACTGGATAACGTGTCATCGAGAGCGCCGCGACGCGTCGTGCGCGCCGCTTGAATGAAACCGGATATCTGCTGAACGGCCGGCCCCCGCCATTTATTCCGATTTGTCTTCACGAAGCCGGATCGGCGTGTCGCGCGCATGACGCCATGCACGAATTCCGTGCGCGAAGACCGCCGCGCGGCGAATTCGTAACAAAACGTTTTCCTGCGGTATGCGCAAGGAATATTCGCGAAGCCTCATGCGTTAAGGCCAGCAACGACACCGACGGACGTGTCGCGGCAGCGGCGGGCAGCACACGCCGCGCTTCGCGAAAAACACGGCCCGCATGGAATAGATCGCGACGGCGCGCTGTTCTGTAGTCGTGGACGACGGCAGCCAGCGGCATCCCCGGCACCCGTCGGATTCCTGAACCCTTACGCACCTCAGAGGAACCAGCGCATGGCAACGAGGCAGAGCAGTCAGAAATTCATTGCGCGCAATCGGGCGCCGCGCGTCCAGATCGAGTACGACGTCGAGTTGTACGGCGCGCAGAAGAAAGTGCAGATCCCGTTCGTGATGGGCGTGATGTCGGACCTGTCCGGCGCCAATGCCGGCGAGCTGCCGCCGATCGAGGAGCGCAAGGCGCTCGAGATCGACGTCGACAACTTCGACAGCCGCATGCAGTCGATGAAGCCGCGCGTCAACTTCACGGTGCCGAACACGCTGACCGGCGAAGGCAACCTCGAGGTCGACATCAGCTTCGAGAGCATGGACGACTTCTCGCCGGCCGCGGTGGCGCGCAAGGTGGATTCGCTCGCCAGGCTGCTCGAGGCGCGCACCCAGCTGGCCAATCTCGGCACCTATCTCGACGGCAAGGTCGGCGCGGAGAAGCTGATCGCGCAGGCGCTGAAGGACCCGGCGCTGCTGCAGTCGCTGAGCTCGGCGCCCAAGGCCGCCGACACCGAACCCGGACAGGAGTGATGGCGATCATGGAAAGCCAGAAGCAATTCGAAGGCGCGCCGCAGGGCGCGGTGGCCGAGGCGAACGATTTCGCGGCGCTGCTGAACAAGGAGTTCAAGCCCAAGAACGAGCGCGCCAAGGAGGAAGTGGAAGCCGCGGTGCGCACGCTCGCCGAGCAGGTGCTGCGCGATTCGAACGTGGTCTCGGACGACGTCACGCAGACCATCAACGCCTACGTGGCCGAGATCGACCGCAAGCTCAGCGAGCAGTTGAACCACGTGCTGCACCACGCCGAATTCCAGAAGCTGGAAGGCGCCTGGCGTGGCCTGCATCACCTGGTCACCAATTCCGAAACGGATCCGATGCTGAAGATCCGCGTGATGAACATCTCGAAGAAGGAACTGGCCAAGAACCTCAAGCGCTTCAAGGGCGTGGCCTGGGACCAGAGCCCGGTGTTCAAGCGCGTCTACGAGGAAGAATACGGCCAGCTCGGCGGCGAGCCCTACGGCTGCCTGATCGGCGATTACTACTTCGACCACAGTCCTCAGGACGTCGAACTGCTGCGCGGCATCTCGCAGATCGCCGCGGCCTCGCACGCGCCCTTCATCTCGGCGGCCGATTCCAGCCTGCTCGGCATGGAGAACTGGAACGAGCTGGCGAACCCGCGCGACCTGTCGATGATCTTCACCACGCCCGACTACGCCGGCTGGCGCTCGCTGCGCGAGATGGACGACGCGCGCTACCTGGCGCTGACCATGCCGCGCACGCTGGCACGCCTGCCCTACGGCGCGAAGACGGACCCGGTGGAGGAATTCGATTTCGAGGAAGACACCGAAGGCGCCGACTCGGGCAAGTACACCTGGCAGAACGCGGCCTATTCGATGGCGGTCAACATCAATCGCTCGTTCAAGCTCTATGGCTGGTGCACGCGGATCCGCGGCGTGGAATCGGGCGGCGCGGTGGAGAACCTGCCGGTGCACACCTTCCCGAGCGACGACGGCGGCGTGGACATGAAGTGCCCGACCGAGATCGCGATCACCGACCGCCGCTCGGCCGAGCTCGACAAGATGGGCCTGATGCCGCTGGTGCATCGCAAGAACTCCGACGTGGCCGCCTTCATCGGCGCGCAGTCGGTGGCCAAGCCCGAGGAATACGACGATCCGGCCGCCACCGCCAACTCGAACCTGTCGGCGCGCCTGCCCTACATGTTCGCCTGCTGCCGCTTCGCGCACTACCTGAAGTGCATCGTGCGCGACAAGATCGGCTCGTTCAGCACGCGCGAGCAGATGGAGAACTGGCTGTCGAACTGGGTGATGAACTACGTCGACGGCGACCCGGTGAACTCCAGCGAGGAAACCAAGGCGCGCAAGCCGCTGGCGGCCGCTCAGGTGGTGGTGGAGGAAGTCGAGGACAACCCCGGCTACTACACCTCCAAGTTCTTCCTCAAGCCGCATTACCAGCTCGAAGGCCTGACGGTGTCGCTGCGCCTGGTCTCGCGCCTGCCCTCGGCACGCGCCGCATGAAACAGGGCCGCGCGCGCTCGACGCGCGCGGCCGATGGTACCCAGCCCTTACCGGGGCGAGGCGCCCCGGTTTACCCAGTTCGTCGGATCGGCGAGCACTTTACTAGCAAGCAGAGGTCATTATGGCATTCGACATGCACCTGAAATTCGGCTCCGGTTCGGTCACGATCCAGGGCGCGTCCAACCACTCGAAGCACAAGAACGAGGTGCCGATCATCGCCTGGTCGTGGGGCGTGAGCAACACCGGCAACCTGCACACCGGCGCCGGCTACGCTTCGGGCGGCAAGGCCAACATCCAGGACATCACGGTCACCAAGTACATCGACAGCTGCTCGAACGCGATCCTGAACGCCTGCTGTACCGGAGCGCGCGTCGACAACGCCTACCTGTACGTGACCAACGCCACCGGCCAGCAGACCGACTTCGTGACCATCGAGCTCAGCGAAGGCGTGCTGATCACCTCGGTGTCGACCGGCGGCACCGGCGGCGACGAGCGCCTGACCGAGAACATCACGCTGCACTTCGGCAAGTTCAAGTACTCGTTCCAGCCGCAGGACGACGAGGGCAAGGCCAACGGCGGCACCAAGGATTTCACCTACGACATCCAGCAGGTCGCCAAGCAGTAAGCGCCTCATGCGCAACGGGGCTGGCACGGCCGGCCCCGCCCAACCCGCTTTGCCCCGTCCAACGGAACACCGACGTGAACCCAACCCTTGCCGACACCAGCCCGGCCGACGCCGCGGCGCTGCTTGCCCATGGACGCCTGGACGAGGCCCTGAGCGCCCTGTCCGCCGAGGTCCGCGGCCGACCCGCCGATGCCTCGCTGCGCGTGTTCCTGTTCCAGTTGCTCGCGCTGGTGGGCGAATGGGATCGCGCGGCCAACCAGTTGAAGATGGCGGCCGAACTCGACGAGCGGAACACGCTGATGTCGACCGCCTATGAATTCGCGCTGCGCGGCGAGCACGAGCGCGCGGCCGTGCTGGCCGGCGGCAAGTGCCCCGGCATCGCCGGCGAGCCGGCCACCTGGCACGCGCCGCTGATCCGCGCGCTGCACGCGCTGACCGAGAACCGCATCGACGAGACGCTGGCGCAGCGCGCGCTCGCCTTCGACACGGCCGAGACCGTGGCCGGCAGCATCGACGGCGAGCCCTTCGAGTGGATCGCCGACGCCGATCCGCGCTTCGGCCCCTGCCTGGAGCTGATCCTGAAGAGCGGCTACGTGTGGGCGCCGTTCTCGCAGTTGCGCTCGCTCGAGTTCGAGGCACCCAGCGACCTGCGCGACAAGGTCTGGGCACCGGTCAAGCTGACCTGGACGAGCGGCGCCGAATCGGTGGGCTTCGTACCCTGCCGCTACGCCGGCAGCGAGCGCTCCGGCATCGCCGACCTGGCGCTGGCCGCGGGCACCTCCTGGGTCGAGCACGGCGAGGACTGCTTCACCGGCCGCGGCCAGCGCATGCTGGTGACCGATCGCGCCGAGTATCCGCTGCTCGACGTGCGCTCGATCACCTTCGGCGCGCGCTGAGGGGCCCGCCGCGATGGCCGAACTGACCCCGCAGGAGCGCCTGCAGCCCTCGCTGCTCGACCGGCTGACCGACCTGGCACCGCACGAGCCCGAGGAGAGCCGCGAGGCGCGCGTGATCACGGCCGCGAAGCTGCGCGAGTGCGTGACGCGCGATATCGCCGCGCTGCTGAACTGCACGCGCCAGTGGGAGGACGAGGACCTGCCCGGCCTCGAGCAGGTCGGCAACTCGGTGCTCAACTTCGGGATTCCCGACCTGGCCGGCAGCGCGCTGTCGGGCATCGACGCGGGCGAGCTGCAGAGCCGCATCCGCGCCGCGCTGCTCGACTTCGAGCCGCGCCTGATCGCCGATACCGTGCAGGTCAGCGTCAGCACCGACGCCTCGCGCATGGACAGCCGCTCGCTGTCGTTCCGCATCGATGCCGAGATGTGGGCCCAGCCGATGCCGCTCGGCCTCTACCTGCGCACCGACGTCGACCTCGAAACCGGCGAGTTCCGCGTCTCGCCCCTGTTCGGCTGAAGCCCCATGGATCCCCGCCTGCTTCGTTACTACAACCGCGAGCTCCAGCACGTGCGCGAGATGGGCGCTGAGTTCGCGAGCGCCTACCCGAAGATCGCCGGCCGCCTCGGCATGGAAGGCTTCGAGTGCGCCGACCCTTACGTCGAACGCCTGCTGGAGGGTTTCGCCTTCCTCGCCGCGCGCGTGCAGCTCAAGCTCGACGCGCAGTACCCGGTGTTCACCCAGCACCTGCTGGAGATGGTGTACCCGCATTACCTGTCGCCGATCCCGTCGATGGCGGTGGTGCAGCTGCATCCCGACACGGCCGAGGACCTGCCGCCGGCCGGCCACGCGGTGGCGCGGCACACGGTGCTGCGCAGCCTGACCGGCTTCGGCGAGCGCACCGCCTGCGAATACCGCACCGCGCACGAGGTCAGGCTCTGGCCGCTGGAGCTGGCCGAGGCGCGCTACTTCGACACGCCGGCCGCGCTGGCCGCGGCGGGCCTGGTACCGCCGCCGGGGCGCGCCGCGCGTGCCGGGCTGCGGCTGCGGTTTCGCACCCTGGCGGGTGCCGAGGCGAAGATGCTCGCGCTCGACACGCTGCCAGTCTACCTCGCTGGCGCCGACGAGCTGCCGGCCCTGCTCTACGAGCAACTGCTGGCCAACGGCCTGGGCTACACGGTGCGCACCGCCTCGGCCAGCGAGGGCGAATTCGTCGAGCTGCATCACGAGCGGGCCGCGTTACGCGCCAGCGGCTTCGACGAGGAGCAGGCGATGCTGCCCTACGGCAGCCGCTCGTTCAGCGGCTACCGGCTGCTGCAGGAATACTTCGCCTGCCCCGAGCGCTTCCGCTTCGTCGAATTCACCGGCCTGCGCGCGCTGCTGGCTCGCGCGCGCGGCAAGGCGTTCGAGATCGTGGTGTGGCTCGACCGCAGCGTGGCGCGCCTGCACAACGCGATCGACGCCGGCAATTTCAGGCTGTTCTGCACGCCGGCGGCCAACCTGTTCGAGCGGCGCGCCGATCGCATCCACCTGCAGGGCGGGCGCACCGAATATCACATCCTCGGCGACCGCACGCGGCCGATGGACTTCGAGGTGCACAGCGTGCTGGAAGTGCAGGGCTACGGCGATCGCCAGGAACCCGAGCAGCGCTTCCTGCCGTTCTACGACAGCAATTCGCGCAACTGGCACGGCGGCCAGGCGGCCTTCTACACGCTGCGTCGCGAGCCGCGCCTGCTCTCCACGCGGCAGAAGCAGAACGGCGCGCGCTCCAGCTACGTGGGCAGCGAGACCTTCATCGCGCTGGTGGACGGCAAGGATGCGCCTTACGCCACCTCGCTGCGCCAGCTCGGCCTGCGCCTGCTCTGCACCAATCGCGACCTGCCGCTGCACATGCCGGTGGGCAAGTCCTATACCGATTTCACGCTCGACACCGACGCGCCGGTGGCCTCGATCCGCTGCGTGGCGGGCCCGACCCGGCCGCGCGCGCCGGTCGCCACCGGCGAGACCGCCTGGCGGCTGATCAGCCATCTGCAGCTGAACTACCTGTCGCTGCTGGAGGACGAGGGCGAGCAGGGCGCGGCCTCGCTGCGCGAGATGCTGGGCCTCTACCACGACGAATTCGACGCGGCCGCGCGCCGCCAGGTCGAGGGCATCCGCCAGGCCTCGGCGCGGCCGGTGACGCGCCGCGTGCCGGTGCCGGGCCCGATCACCTACGGGCGCGGCCTGGAGATCACCCTGACCTGCGCAGACTCGGCCTTCGAGGGCAGCAGCGCCTTCCTGCTGGGTTCGGTGCTGCAGCATTTCCTGGCGCGCTACGTCTCGCTGAACGCCTTCACCGAGACCGTGCTGCGCACCCAAGAACGCAACGAGGTGGCCCGATGGCCCGCAACGCCCGGCAAGCGCCCGATCCTGTAGCGCTGGAGGCGGCGCTGCGCGAGCGGCCGTTCGACTTCGAATTCTTCGAGGCGATGCGGCGGCTCGAATGCGCCTACCCGGCCCGCCCGCGCCTGGGCCACTCGACCAAGCCGGCCGAGGACCCGGTGCGGCTCGCGCACGCGGCCACGCTGGAATTCCCGGCGCGCAGCATCGAGCGTTTCGAGCCCGGCACGGGCGGCGCGCCGGGGCGGCTCCACGGGCTGTTCCTGGGCCTGTTCGGGCCGCAGGGGCCGCTGCCGCTGCACCTCACCGAACACGCGGTGGACCGCGAGCGCAATGCCAAGGACCCCACGCTGACGGCCTTCGCCGACGTGTTCCATCACCGCATGCTGAGCCTGTTCTACCGCGCCTGGGCCGATGCGCAGCCCACCGTGCAGTACGACCGGCCCGAGAGCGACCGCTTTCGCACCTATGTCGGCGCGCTGATCGGCATCGCCACGCCGCGCTTGCAGGACCGCGACGCGCTGCCGGACCAGTTCAAGCGCTTCTTCGCCGGGCGGCTGGTGCCGCAGGCGCGCAATGCCGAGGGCCTGCGCGGCCTGCTGGAGCACTACTTCGGCGTGCCGGTGCAGGTGCTCGAATTTGTGGTCGGCTGGATGACCCTGCCCGAGGACGCGCATCTGCGCATGGGCGGCGCGATGGCCTCGATGGGCCGCAACGCCACGCTGGGCGCCCAGGTGCGCGGCGCGCAGCAGCGCTTCCGGCTGCGCATCGGCCCGCTCGGGCTGGCCGAGTTCAACCGCTTCCTGCCCGGCGGCGAGGCGCTGCGCGAGCTGACGGCCGCCGTCAAGCTCTACGCGGGCGAGGAAAAGGGCTGGGATGTGCAGCTCGTGCTGAAGAAGGAGGAGGTGCCCGCCAGCCACCTCGGGCAGGCGGGCCGCATGGGTTTCAACACCTGGATGGGGCGCTACGCCAAGCCGGCCGATGCCGACCAGGTGGTGCTGACGCCGGTGGCCTAGCGCGGCGCACGCAGCACGGCGCGACGCGCCTTTCATTTCGAACCGGTGGCCGCCGTTGGCCCGGCGCCGCCTCACTGACTACAGGATGGACATCATGGCCGAGATCAGTCGCGGCGCCTTGTTCGGCAAGCTCAACGCGATCGCCTACCGGGGTATCGAAAGCGCCACCGTGTTCTGCAAGCTGCGCGGCAACCCCAACGTGGAGCTGGTGCACTGGATCCACCAGATCCTGCAGGCGCAGGATTCCGACCTGCATCGCATCGTGCGCCACTTCGGGCTCAACCCCTCGAACCTGGCGCGCGACGTGACGGCCGCGCTGGAGCGCCTGCCGCGCGGCAGCACCACCATCTCCGACCTGTCCTCCGAGGTGGAGGAGGCGGTCGAGCGCGGCTGGGTGTTCGCCACCCTGATGTTCGGCGAGGCCCAGGTGCGCACCGGCTACCTGCTGGTCGGCCTGCTGCGCACGCGCCATCTGCGCCACGCGCTGCAGGCGGTCTCGGCCGAGTTCGGCAAGCTCAGGCCCGAGACGCTGGCCGACGAGTTCGCCGCGATCGTGGCCGGCTCGCCCGAGGACAGCCTGGGCGCCACCGACGGCTTCCGCGCCGACGCAGTGGGCGCAGCGGGCGCGGCGGGGGCCGCGCCGGGCGAGGCCAGCGGCGCGCTGGCGCCGGCCCAGATGGGCCGCCAGCAGGCCCTGCAGCAGTTCACCGTGGATCTCACCGCGCAGGCGCGCGAGGGGCGCATCGATCCGATCGTCGGCCGCGACGGCGAGATCCGGCAAGTGGTCGACATCCTGATGCGGCGCCGCCAGAACAACCCGATGCTGGTGGGCGAGGCCGGCGTGGGCAAGACCGCCGTGGTGGAGGGCTTCGCGCTGCGCATCGCGCGCGGCGACGTGCCGCCCGCGCTCAAGGACGTACAGGTGCGCACGCTCGACATCGGCCTGCTGCAGGCCGGCGCGAGCATGAAGGGCGAGTTCGAGAACCGCCTGCGCCAGGTGATCGACGAGGTGCAGGCCTCGCCGCGCCCGGTGATCCTGTTCATCGACGAGGCGCACACGCTGGTGGGCGCGGGCGGCGCGGCCGGCACCGGCGACGCGGCCAACCTGCTCAAGCCGGCCCTGGCGCGCGGCAACCTGCGCACCATCGGTGCCACCACCTGGGCCGAGTACCGCAAGCACATCGAGAAGGACCCGGCGCTCACGCGGCGCTTCCAGACCGTGCCGGTGGACGAGCCCGACGAGGCCAAGGCGGTCCTGATGATGCGCGGCGTGGCCAGCGTGATGGAGCGCCACCACCGCGTGCAGGTGCTCGACGAGGCGCTGGAGGCCGCCGTCAAGCTCTCGCATCGCTACATCCCGGCACGCCAGTTGCCCGACAAGTCGGTCAGCCTGCTCGACACCGCCTGCGCGCGCGTGGCGATCAGCCAGCACGCGGTGCCGGCCGAGATCGACGACACCCTCAAGCGCATCGAGGCGCTCGAGACCGAGCAGGCCATCATCGCGCGCGAGCGGCAGATCGGCATCGAGGTGGAGGCCCGCGAGACGCAGGCGGCCACCGCGCTGGCGGCGCAGCGCGCGCGGCTTGCCACGCTGGAGGCCGCCTGGGCCGCCGAGAAGGCGCTGGTGGAGCGGATCCTCTCGTTGCGCGCGCAACTGCGCGGCGAGCTGCAGCCGGTGGACGGCACCGGCAGCCTCGGCGCGCCCGAGGCCGGCGCCATCGATGTCGAGGCCGCGCCGCCAGCGCTCGAGCCCGCCGTCGACGGCGCGGCGCCCGCCATGCTCGACGAAGCCGCGCGCGCGGCCGTGCTGGCCGAGCTGCGTGCCTTGCAGGCCGAGCTTGCCGAGCTGCAGGGCGAGAGCCCGCTGATCCTGCCGAGCGTCGACTACCAGGCGGTCGCCTCGGTGGTGGCCGACTGGACCGGCATCCCGGTGGGCCGCATGCTGCGCAGCGAACTGCAGACCGTGATGAACCTCGCGAACCTGATGTGCGAGCGCGTGATCGGCCAGGACCATGCGATGGAGGCGATCGCCAAGCGGATCCAGACCTCGCGCGCCGGGCTCGACAATCCCGACCGGCCGATCGGCGTGTTCATGCTGGCCGGCACCTCGGGCGTGGGCAAGACCGAGACCGCGCTGGCGCTGGCCGAGGCCTTGTACGGCGGCGAGCACAACCTGATCACCATCAACATGAGCGAGTTCCAGGAGGCGCATACCGTCTCCACGCTCAAGGGCGCGCCGCCGGGCTACGTCGGTTACGGCGAGGGCGGCGTGCTGACCGAGGCGGTGCGCCGCAAGCCGTATTCGGTGGTGTTGCTCGACGAGGTCGAGAAGGCGCATCCGGACGTGCACGAGCTGTTCTTCCAGGTGTTCGACAAGGGCGTGATGGAGGACGGCGAGGGCCGCGCGATCAACTTCCGCAACACGCTGATCCTGCTGACCACCAATATCGGCACCGAGCTGATCGCCGGCCTGTGCCGCGATCCGGAGCTGATGCCCGATGCCGAGGGCCTCGCCAAGGCGCTGCGCGAGCCGCTCCTGAAGGCCTTCCCGCCCGCGCTGCTGGGCCGCCTGGTGGCGATCCCGTATTTCCCGCTCAGCGCCGAGATGCTGGGGCGCATCGTGAGGCTGCAACTGGAGCGCATCCGCCGCCGGGTCGAGGCGCGCTACCGCGTGCCCTTCGACTACGACGATGCCGTGGTGCAACTGGTGGTGGGCCGCTGCACCGAGAGCGAATCGGGCGGCCGCATGATCGACGCGATCCTGACCAACACCATGCTGCCCGCCGTCAGCCGCGAGTTCCTCACGCGCATGATCGACGGCGGCGAGGTGGCGCGCGTGAGCGTGGGCGTCGAGCACGGCGATTTCGCCTATCGCTTCGACATGCAGGCGCCGGTGCCGGGCGCGGTCGCCACGGAGGCGCTGGCCTTGCCCCAGGCTTGAACGCGGGGCTGCCGCCGCGCGCGGGACGGGCGGCGGAATAAACCGCCGGCCCTGCGCGTTTGGTTTCAGGGCGGGCTGCATCCAGTCCGCCGCCAGCCCGTACCAGGAGTTTCGACGTGAAGGCTATCCCCAAGCAGGTCCACATCATCTGGATCGGCGGCGACATTCCGGCGCGCAATCGCGCCTGCATCCAGACGTTCGTGCGCCAGAACCCCGACTGGACCATCAATCTGTGGTTCGACGCCAACCAGCTGCTGACCGGCGAGCGCCGCAGCGTGGTCAAGGAGCAGCTCGGCGGCACCGCCACGCCCGACGACTGGAAGGCGATGGCCGGGAATCTCGGCGCCGGCGGCGATACCGCCACCATCCAGTACCTGGCGATGCACTTCAACCAGCGCGGCGAGGTGCTGCGCGGCAAGCGCCTGGCCCAGGTCAACGCGATCGCGAGTTTCTGCGCGACCAACGGCATCAAGCTGCGCGAGGTGCAGCGCGACCTGAAGATGGGCAAGAACGCGGCGATCTACCAGCGGGAACTGGTCGATCGCGGCGCGAACTTCGGCGCGGCGAGCGACGTGCTGCGTATCGAGATCCTGCTCCAGGAAGGCGGCCTCTATGTCGATACCGACGTCGACTGCGTGGCGCCGCTGGGCTCGCTGATCTGCCACCAGTCCTATCCGCGCTTCTCGGCCGTCAGCCATCTGTGGAGGAACGGCATCTCGGAGAGCGAATGGAAGGACGATAGCTGGTGGGCCCGCAATTTCTCCGGCCAGACGCCGCCGCCGGTCAGCAATTCGATCATCGCCAGCCATGCCGGCTGCAAGGGCCTGAAGTCCTATCGCCAACTGATCAACGCGAATTTCACCTCGATGCGTACCAGCGAGCAGATGCAGGATTTGTATTTCAACGACGTGCGCACCAGCACGATCCGCATGACCGGGCCGAGCGTGGCCAGCAAGAGCAGCGGCTTCGAGGCGGCGCGCAGCGCGACGGTCACGCCGAAGTCGGGCGACGCGGTCACCCAGTTCAGCGACGAGCGCAAGCTGGAGATGCGCGATCACTGGTATTTCCCGATGTACTGCGTGCAGGACAAGTACTTCCACGACTGGCTGCAATAAGGCCAGGCACATCCAACCCGAACGGAAACCATCATGGCCAAGGGCAACCACGTCTTCAATGCGTTCGACAAGGTGATCGCCAGCGTCTACTACAGCGTGGTCGGCCACGACGAAGCAGCGCGCAAGGAGGATATGAACCTGATCGGCGGCGCGGGCGGCGATACCGATGCTGCCCGGCAGAAGGCCAGCGAGGCCGAGGCAATGATGCGCAAGCGCTTCGTCACCTCCTATCCGATCTATCGCGAGATCCTGGATCGCGACGAGATGAAATGGCTCCATGCCACGCAGGACGATCATCCCGTGATTCCGAACGATGCGAACTCGCGCAGCTTCGGCGAGGAATCGACGCGCTTCGGCGCCGAGGTGGTCGATTGGGCCACGGGCGTCAGCAACGCGGACGTGATGGTGCGCTGGCGGCAACTGGTCAACCTCGGCGTCGACCAGCAGGCTCAGGAAAACTACGTGAAGGAAGGGTCGAGCCAGCCCGGCACGCCGAACAGCGAGGATGCGCGCCGCGCGCGCTGCGGCAAGATCAACGAATTCGTGAAGGGCGATCTGACCGGCAAGGTGCGCCACCTGCTGCTGGCGATCCGCTTCGACCTGAAGACGCTGAAGAAGATCAAATACGACCCGAAGCTATCGACCGACTGGAAGGCGCTGCTGAGCGAGGGGCGGGCATGAAGGGCGCCGCGCGCCTCGCGCAGTCGTTGCAGCAAGCGATGACGGCGCACCGCGACGGCCAGCTCGACACCGCCGAGCCGCTCTACCGCCGCGTGCTGAAGCTGCAGCACGCGCATCCCGACGCGCTGCACTACCTCGGCGTGCTGCTGCACCAGCGCGGGCGCGGCGACGAGGCTGTGATCCTGCTCGACCGCGCGCTCAGGCTCACGCCGCTGCATGCCGACGCGCATTGCAACCTCGGCAACATCCACAAGGAGCACGCGCGCCACGCCGAGGCCGAGGCCTGCTATCGCCGCGCCCTCGCGCTGGCGCCGGACCATCCGCAGGCGCTCGGCAATCTCGCCATCGTGCTGGAGGCGCTGGAGCGCGTGGATGAGGCGCGCGAAGCCTACCAGGCCTGGCTCGCGAGGATGCCGGCCGATGCGCGCGGGCATTACCAGTTCGGCCGCTTCCTGTGCAGCCATCCGCGCGAGTGCGCCGACGTCGAGCAGGCCGTCGAGCACTTTCGCGGCGCCTTCGCGCTCGATGCCGGCCAACTGCGCGTGCTCGAGGCGCTCGGCATGGCGCTTTACGGCCTGGAGCGGATCGAGGAAGCGGCGGCCGTCTATCGCGACTGGGCCGCGCGCGAGCAGGACAATCCGATCCCGCGCCACATGCTGGCCGCCTGCGGCGCGGCCGAGGCGCCCGCGCGCGCCGGCGACGACTACGTGCGCGAGCTGTTCGACGGCTTCGCCGCCAGCTTCGACGAGCAACTGGTGAAGAACCTCGGTTATCGCGCGCCGCAGGCGTTGATCGACGTGCTGGCGCCGGTGCTGGCGATGAAGCATGAAGGCGAGCGCGAGGGCGAGGCCGCCGGGCTCGACATCCTCGACGCCGGCTGCGGCACCGGCCTGTGCGGGCCGCTGTTGCGCGCTCATGCCCGCGAACTGAGCGGCGTCGACCTCTCGGAAGGCATGCTCGACCAGGCGCGCCGGCGCGGCGGCTACGACAGGCTGGTCAACGCCGAGCTGACGGCCTTCCTGCAGGCGCATCCGCAAAGCTGGGACCTGATCGTCTCGGCCGACACGCTGGTGTATTTCGGCGCGCTGGAAGCGCTGCTCGCGGCCGCGCACGCGGCCCTGCGCCCCGGCGGCCATTTCGCGTTCAGCGTCGAGACCCTGCCCGGCGAGGCGGCCGGCCATGCGCTGTCGCCGAGCGGCCGTTATCGGCACGGCCGCGCCTACCTCGATGCCGTGCTCGCCGGGGCCGGCTTCGTCGAGGTGCATTTCGAGGCCAAGGCCCTGCGCCGCGAAGCCGGCCGCTGGGTCGACGGCGGCGTGGTTCGCGCGCGCCGCGCGCACTGAGCCGGCCGCCGCGCGTCACGCTCGCGTCATCGCGCGCACCAAAAACGTGCGCCATGGCGTACCGCCCTGTCTGTCGTCGCGAATTTTTTCCCTGGCCGATGAAGGAATAGATCGCGGTGGCCGGGCGTTCTGCTTGTCGAAGGGCGTGCAAATCGCGCCTGCGAATCATGCAAGCAGCAGGAACGGGAGGGCGAACGATGCAGGCAGACGAATTTGACAAGGGATGCAGGACGCTGGACGCGTCGAGCCGCGCGCGTGCCGCGCATCGGCAACGGCGCGAGGCCGCCAGCGATGCCGTGCACGCGAGCCCGGATGCGGGCCCGGCCCATCCCGAGCGTGCCGCGGCGGCCAGCCGCCTGCCGTCGTGCCGCCCGCCGTGCCTCGCGCACGCGCTCGAACGCGTCGAACCCGATGCCTAGCCGACCCGCCCCCTAACGAGGAAACGCAGATCACGTCATGGCTCACGCAATCACGCTCAGCTCCAATCTCGGCAGCAGCCTGCTGTTCTCGAACCTCAGCGCCGAGGAAGCGCTCGGCCGCCTGTTCACCTACCGGCTCGAGGCGATCAGCAAGAACGCCTCGGCCGACCTGCGCGCGCTGCTCGGCACGCCGATGACGGTCAAGCTGGTGAGCCCGCAGGGCTACACGCGCTATTTCAACGGCATCGTGCGCGATGCGGAGCAGGGCGGCTTCGTCAATATCGACGGCGTGCGCTACGCGGTCTATGGCTTCACCCTGGTGCCCAAGCCCTGGCTCTCGACGCGCCGTCGCGACTGCCGCATCTATCGCGGCATGACGGTGCCGCAGATCGTGCAGTCGGTGCTCAACGACGTGGGCTACAGCGACGTGAAGCCGAGCCTGAGCGGCAGCTACCCGGCGCGCGAATACTGCGTGCAGTACCGCGAGAGCGATTTCGACTTCATCAGCCGGCTGATGGAACAGGAAGGCATCTACTACTTCTTCACGCATGCCGAGGGCAGCCACACCATGGTGCTGGCCGACGCGCTCGGCGCGCACACCACGGTGCCGAGCTTCGAGCAGATCCCCTATGCGCCGCCCACCGAGCGCGGCAAGCGCATGAAGGCCTCGATCAGCGACTGGCAAACCTCGCGCGAGGTCAACACCACGCGCGTGCAGCTCGACGACTACGACTACCTGAAGCCGAAGGCCTCGCTGCTGGCCTCCGAGGAACTCACCGACCAGGCCGACGCGACCAGCGTCGGCGGCCTGGAGGTGTACGACTGGTCCTACGAATACGTCGGCTACGACCAGAAGCAGTCGGACGGCCAGCGTTACGCGCAGGTGCGCGCCGATGCGCTGAACGTGCCGCTGCTGCTCAGCCGGGGCAGCACCGATGCCTGCGGCCTGGCCACCGGCGTGCTGTTCCGCCTCAAGGATTTCCCGCTGGCCGACGCGAACCAGGAATACCTCGTCACCGAGACCGAGATCCGGCTGGTCGAGCCCGACTACGTGAGCGGCGGCGGCATCGACGACGACGAGGAGCCGTTTCGCTGCAGCTTCAAGGCGATCCGCGGCCGCCAGCCGTTCCGTACCGCGCAGACCACCCCGAGGCCGCGCATCGCCGGGCTGCAGACGGCGGTGGTGTATGGCGACACGCCCGAGGACATCGCGGTCGACAAATACGGCCGCGTGCAGGTGACGTTTTTCTGGAGCCGCCCCGGCAAGCCGCATGCCGACAATTCCTGCCCGGTGCGGGTGGCCCAGCTGTGGGCCGGCAAGCGCTGGGGCGCGCAGTTCATTCCGCGCGTCGGGCAGGAGGTGGTGGTCAGCTTCCTGGACGGCAATCCGGACCGGCCGCTGATCATCGGCAGCGTCTACAACGCCGACAACATGCCGCCCTACAGCCTGCCCGACAACAAGACCCAGAGCGGCGTGAAGAGCCGCAGCCACCAGGGCGGCGGCAGCGAGGACTACAACGAGATCCGCTTCGAGGACCGCAAGGGCGCCGAGCAGGTGCTGGTGCATGCGCAGAAGGACCTGCGCGAGGAATCCGAGCACGACCACGACGTGCAGGTGGGCCACAACTACACGCTGACGGCCGGCAACCAGATCCGCCTGGTCACCGGGCTGGCCAGCATCACCATGAAGAGCTCGGGCGAGATCGATATCCAGGGCACCAACCTGACCATCAACGGCGAGATGAACGTGACCCTGATGTCGGGCATCGCGATGGAGATCAACTCCAAGGCGAACCTGAACATGAGTTCGATCGCGGCGATGGAGATCCTCTCCGAGGCCGATTGCCTGATCCAGTCGACCAACCTGCAGTTGATCGGCACGGCCACGGCCGTCCTGGGCGGCGACATGCCGATGATCCTGTGAGCGCGATTCTCGACGCCGCCCGCCAGATGCGCCTGGCCGCGCCCGCGATGGCGCGCCTGGACGCGGCGATGAGCCCGCACGCGGCGGTGCGCGCGCTGCTCGACGCGGGCCTCGCGGCCGATGCGCTGAGCCTGCTCGCGCGCCTGCTGCCGCATCGCTACGCGGTGGCCTGGGTGTGCCAGTGCGGGCGCGGCGAGACGCTCGCGGCGCCCGACCAGGCCGGCCTCGCGCTGGCCGAGGCCTGGGTGCGCGACCCGGCCGAGGCGCATCGCGCCGACGCCGCGGCCTTCGCCGCCGAGCATCGCTACCGCGGCATCGGCGCCTGGGCCGCCGCCGCCGCCGGCTGGACCGGCGGCAACCTGAACCCGCGTGCCGAGCGGCCCACGCCGCCGCCCGCGCATCTGTGCGCGATCGCGGCGATGGCCGCCCTCAACTACCTCGCCGCGCTGGTGCCGGCGCGATTCGACGCGCGACGCCTGACGTACGTGCGCGACGCGCTGGGCCTGCTCGGCACGCCCAACGGACCCGATGGAGGACCTCGATGAGCACCGAACCGAGCCTGACCCTGGCGGTGCAGGGTGAACGCGCCGAGCGCCTCGCGCAGCGCGAGCAACGCTTCGACCGTCGCGACGGCAGCATCGGCCGCGCCGACGATTGCGACTGGGTGCTCGGCGCCGAGGGCGTGTCGCGGCTGCATGCGCTGATCCGCTACCTGAACGGGCTCTACTTCGTCGAGGACCGCAGCACCAACGGCATGCTGCTGAACGGCGCGCCGCTGCGCAAGGGCGACCCGGCCGCGCTGCGCGACGGCGACCGCCTGCAGATCGACACCTTCGAGATCGCGGTGCGGCTCGGCGGGGAGACCGGCGGCAACTGGCAGGCGCGGACCGATCGCGCGCCGACGGCACCGGTTTCGACGTCGACGCCGCGGGTTCCGCCGGTGCCGGCCGTGCCGGCAGCCGGCGCGGCCGCGCTGTCGTCATCGTCGTCATCGTCGTCGGCCGAGAACCGCGAGCCGCTCGATCTCGGCGCGCTGCTTTCGCCGCGCCCGCTCGATGCGCAGGGCGATGCGGGCCGTCCCGACGGCCTGATCCCCGGCGCGCGCGATGCGGCCGTGCCGGGTTCGAGTCTCGATCCGCTCGCGCTGTTCGATGCCCCCTCGTCCTATTACGACGAGGCGCCGGGCGCGGTGCCGGCCGACCAGGGCTGGAACCACACGCCGTCGCCCTCGGATCGATTCCGCCCGCCCCGGGTGGCGGGCGCGCGCCCGGCCGGCGCCTTGCTGCCCGACGATTGGGACGCCACCGGCAGCCGCTTCACGCCGCCGGCCGCGCCGTCCGCTCGCCAGTGGGACGATTCGCTGCTCGCGCCCGCGTCGAATGCCGCGCCGGCGATTCCGCCCGCTGCTTCGGGCGAGGACGATTCCTTGCTGGCGCCCGCGCCGCTGCGTGCCGCCGAGTCCGCGCCTGCGATGCAGTCGAGCGCCTCGCACCAGGACGACGCGCGGCCGGGTTCGAGCCCGGCGCGGGCGGCCGGTGCCGCGCCGGTGATTCCGCCGTCGGCCTCGCGCGAGGACGATTCGCTGCTGGGCTCGGTCCCCGCGCGTGCGGCTGGTGCTGCTCCGGTGCCGCCGTCGTCGGCCCGGTATCAGAACGATTCGTCGTCGGACGCGATTCCGGTGCGCGCGGCGGAGCCGTCGCCGTCGCGTCCGGACGACTCGCTGCCGCGCCCGGCGACTGTCGCGCCGGCCGCCCCGCAGCATGACGATGCGCTGCCGGACCTGATCCCGGCGCGCGCGGCCGATGCCGCGCCGGTGCTTCGGTCGTCTGCGCTGCAGCATGACGATTCGCTGCTGGCCCCGATCCCGGCACATGCCGCCGAGGTGCCGCCGCTCGCGCCGGCCAACCCGGCCGCGCGCGATCAAGCCGCCCCGTCCGCCGCGCGGGCCTCGGCCGCCGACGCCGCGCCGTCCACGCGTTCCCCGGCCACCGCCGCGGAATCGGCGGCGCCGGTGGCGCGGCCCGTGGCCTTCGGCGCGGCCGAAGCCTCGCCCCGCTCGCAGGCGGCATCGCCCGCCGAACCGGCCGGCGCCGACCTCACGGCGATGTTCGAGATCGCCGTCGACGCGATGATGGACGTGCTGCGCGCGCGCGCCGAGCTGAAGAACAGCTTCCGCCTGCCGGCCACGCTGATCCAGCGCTCCGAGAACAACCCGCTGAAGTTCGCGCCCACCGCGCGCGAGGCCGTGCGTCGCCTGCTCGCGCCGCCCGACAGCGGCTTCCTGGCCGGCAGCGCGGCGCTGGCCGACGCGGCCGACGACATCCGCAACCACCAGATGGCGATGCTGGCCGGCGTGCGCTCGGCCTTCGAGTCCCTGCTCGCGCAGTTCGATCCGGCGCGCATCGAGCAGGAGTCCGAAGGCGGCGGGCGGCGGCTCTCGTTGGGCGGCAACCGCCCGCGCCACTGGGAGCGCTACAAGGAGCAGTTCGAGGCGCTCACGCGCAATCCCGACGAATGCTTCCGGCGCCTGTTCGGCGACGAATTCGCGCGCGCCTACGAGGAACAACTGGCGCGCCTGAAGCAGCGCCGCCCCTGAGACGAACCGGCTTGCCGCCGCCCGACGCGACGCGCCCGACATGAAGAACTCTTGATCGACGATCCGATATGACCCAGAGCAATAAAGTGGTATGGAGCGAGGGCCTGTTCCTGCGGCCCCAGCACATGCAGCAGCAGGAGCGCTACCTGGAGCGCTACGTGGAGCTGCGCGCCGGCGCGCTGCGTCCGCACGCGTGGGGCTTCCAGGAGCTCGAGCTGGAGAGCGACCTGCTCGCGATCGGCAAGCTCGGCATCAAGCGCGCGCGCGGCGTGTTCCCCGACGGCACGCCGTTCGCGATGCCCGGCGACGATCCGCTGCCGCCGCCGCTCGACATCGAATCGAACTGGCGCGACCAGGTGGTGCACCTGACCTTGCCGCTGCGCTCGGCCACCCAGCCCGACAGCGCCTGGCCCGGCGCCGATGGCGACCAGTTGTATCGCTACCGGGTGCGCGAGGCCGAGGTGCGCGACGCCTCGGGCAGCATGGAAGGGCTGACCGCGCTGGAGGTGGCCGGCATGAGCGCGCGCCTGGTGCCCGAGGCGCAGCCCACCGAGGGCCTGATGCGGATCCCGGTGGCGCGCGTGGTGGAGTGCCGTGCCGATCGCCGCGTGGTGCTCGACGAGGGCTTCATGCCCAGCGCGCTGAACACCGAGGCGGCCGCGCGGCTGGTGACCTTCCTCTCCGAGCTGCTGGGCCTGCTGCACCAGCGCGGCGAGGCGCTGGCCGGGCGCGTGGCCGAGACCGATCGCGGCGGCGCGGCCGAGATCGCCGACTTCCTGATGCTGCAGGTGATCAACCGCTACCAGCCGCTGGTGGCGCACCTGGCCGCCGCGCCGCTGCTGCATCCCGAGGCGCTCTACCAGTTGCTGATCGAGCTGGCCGGCGAGCTGGCCACCTTCACGGCGCCGGGCAAGCGCGCGCAGGCCTTCCCGCCGTATCGCCACGAGATGCTGCGCGAGAGCTTCGAGCCGGTGATCGTGGCGCTGCGCATCGCGCTGAGCGCGGTGCTCGAGCAGAGCGCCGTGCCGATCCCGCTGCAGCAGCGCAAGTACGGCGTGTGGGTGGGCGTGGTGCCCGACCTCACGCTGCTCGACACCGCCACCTTCGTGCTGGCCGCCAAGGCCGACATGAAGGCCGAGGACATGCGCCGGCAATTGCCGACGCAGTCGAAGATCGGCCCGGTCGAGAAGATCCGCGACCTGGTCAACCTGCAACTGCCCGGCATCGGCGTCTCGCCGATGGCCGTCGCCCCGCGCCAGCTTCCCTACACCTCCGGCTTCCTCTACTTCGAATGCGACCGCAATTCGTCGATGTGGCGGATGCTGAAGACCTCGGGCGGCATCGCCATGCACTTCGGCAGCGGCTTCGCGGGCCTCGACCTGCAATTCTGGGCGGTGCGCACATGAGCGAGGACAACCGCAGGGACGATCGCGCGTCGCGCGTCGATGCCACCGTGCTGCGCCCGCAAGGCAGCAGCGGCTCGGGTTCCGGCGCCGACGACGCGACCCGCATCATGGCGCCGCGCGCGACCGGCGTCGATGCCGGCGCGACGGTGATCTCCGGCGGCGCTTATGCGGCGGCGGCCGGGCAGGGCGGCGCGCGTTCCGCCCCGCGCCCCGCGCTGCGCGCCGAGCTCGGCGAGTTCATGAGCGGCGTGGCCAATCCGCTGGTGCGCGCGGCCAATCCGCTGCTGCTGCTGACCGTGCAGCTTCGCCACAGCGTCGCGCCGCCGGCCGACGTGGCGCGCCTGCGCGAGCAGGCGGTGGCCCAGGTGCACAGCTTCGAGAGCTACGCGCAGGGCGCCGGCATCAACACCCAGACCATCATGGCCGCGCGCTACGTGCTCTGCACCATGCTCGACGAGTCCGTCAACAACGCGCCCTGGGGCGAGCTGAGCGGCTGGGCGCAGAAGACCCTGCTGGTCACCTTCCACGGCGAGACCTACGGCGGCGCGAAGTTCTTCCAGATCCTCGATCGCCTGAGCGTCGACTTCTCGCGTCATCTCGACCTGATCGAGCTGATGTACATCTGCCTGGCGCTCGGCTTCGGCGGGCGCTACCTGGTCGAGCCGGGCGGCCTGGGGCGCCTGGCCGACATCCAGGACGACCTGTACCGCCGTATCCGCGGCCTGCGCGAGGCGCCGGCCGCCGAGCTCGCGCCGCACTGGCGCGGCGTGGAGGATCGCCGCAACCCGGTGATGCGCCACGTGCCGCTGTGGGTGGCGATGGCCGCCGCCGCGGTGATCCTGCTGGCCAGCTTCCTCTACTTCTTCACGCGCCTGAACGGCCTGGTGGAGCCGGTCAGCGCGCAGCTTGCCGCGATCGGCCTGCAGGACGTGCCGCCGCCGCAGGCCAACGCCGCGCCCAAGCCGGCCGGCAAGCGCCTGAAGTCGCTGCTCGCGCCGCTCGAGCAGGCCGGCGCGCTGGCCGTCGACGAGCAGCCCGACGGCCGCGCCACGGTGCGCCTGGCCGCGGGCCTGCTGTTCCCCTCGGGCGGCGCCGACATCGCACCGGCCGAGGTGCCGCTGCTGCGCCAGGTGGCGGCCGCGCTGAACCAGGTGAAGGGCCGCGTGATCGTGGTCGGCCATACCGACGACCAGCCGATCCGCTCGCTGAAGTTCAAGGACAACTTCGCGCTGTCCACGGCGCGCGCCCAGAACACGCTGGCGATCCTGGCCCAGGGCCTGGACGATCCGCGCCGCCTGGAAGCGAACGGCGCCGGCTCCTCGCAGCCGATCGCCACGCCGCCGAGCCTGCCGGAGAACCGGGCGCGCAATCGCCGCGTGGAAATCCTCTACATCCCGGAGAACTGAACCCATGAACCTGCTGAAAACCTGGGTGCGGTCCCGGTGGTTCGCCTCGGCGGTCGGCCTCGCGCTGATCGCCGTGCTGATCTGGCTCGGCGGCCCCTATCTCGGCCTCGGCGATCGCCAGCCGCTGGCCAGCCCCGCCGCGCGCCTGGCGCTGATCCTCGCGCTGGTGCTGGCCTGGCTGGTGGTGCTGCTGGTGCTGCAATGGCGCGCCCAGCGCAAGACCGCGCGCCTGTCCGGCGAGCTGGCCGGGCAGGAGGCGAAGCTGGCCGCCGAGGAGCCGGGCAGCGCCGAGCGCGCCGCCTTGCAGCAGCGCTTTCGCGAGGCGATCGACACGCTGCGCCGCACGCGCCGCAACGGCCGCAATCTCTACGCGCTGCCCTGGTACGTGGTGATCGGGCCGCCGGGCTCGGGCAAGAGCACCCTGCTGCAGAATTCCGGGCTCGATTTCCCGCTGTCCGAGCGCTTCGGCAACAAGGCGCTGCGCGGCATCGGCGGCACGCGCGACTGCGACTGGTGGTTCACCGACGAGGCCGTGTTCCTCGACACCGCCGGGCGCTACACCACGCAGGATTCCGACGCGGCCGCCGACGCCTCGGCCTGGCAGGCCTTCCTGACCCTGCTGCGCCGCTATCGCCGCCGCCGGCCGCTGAACGGCGTGATCGTGACGATGAGCGTGTCGGACCTGCTGAGCTTCGACGAAACCGCGCGCCAGCAGCACATGCGCGCGGTGCGCCGGCGCCTGGACGAACTCACGCAATACCTGAAGGTGCCGGTGCCGGTCTACCTGGTGTTCACCAAGAGCGACCTGGTGGCGGGCTTCGGCGAGTTCTTCGACGACCTCGGCCCCGAGCTGCGCGCCCAGGTCTGGGGCATGACCTTCCCGCTCGAGGCCAGCCTCGACGGCACCGCCTGCAGCCGCTTCGCGGGCGAATACGACCTGCTGCTGGAGCGCCTCAACACGCGCCTGCTCGAGCGCCTGCACGCCGAGCGCGACCGTGGCCGGCGCGCCGCCGTGCTGAGCTTTCCGCAGCAGCTCGGCGCGTTCCGCGAGATCGCGCGGCAGTTCGTGGAAGGCACCTTCGGGCGCAACGAATACGGCACGCCGCCGCTGTTGCGCGGCGCCTACCTCAGCTCGGGCACGCAGGAAGGCGCGCCGATCGATCGCATGCTCGGCGCGGTGGCGCGCACCTTCGGCGTCGATGCCGCGCGCGTGCAGCCCGGCACCAGCCAGCGCCGCACCTTCTTCGTCGAGCGCCTGCTCAAGGAGGTGCTGTTCCGCGAATCGGGCCTGGCCGGCACCAACCCGCGCCTGGAGCGCCAGAAGCTGCTGGTCCAGATCGCCGCCTATGCCGGCATCACCCTGTTCACGGTGCTGATGGTGGCCGGCTTCGCCACCAGCTACGCGCGCAACCGTGCCTACGTGGCCGAGGTGCAGGACAGCCTGAAGGACCTGCCCGGCGCCGACACGCTGGCCGGGCAGCCCGACCTGCGCAGCTATTTCGCGCGCGCGCTGGCGCGGCTGGAGGTGATCTCGGACACGCAGGATTCGGCGGGCCGCTATCGCGATCATGTGCCGCTGCTGATGCGCTTCGGGCTGTTCCAGGGCCGGGCGCTGCATGCGCAGGCGCACGGCGCCTACCTGCGCGAGCTCGACGGCACCCTGCTGCCTGGCGTCGGCCTGCGTTTCCGCGAGGGGCTGACCGACAGCGCCAACGATCCGCAGACGCTGTACGGCTACCTGAAGGGCTACCTGATGCTCGGCGAGCCGCAGCACCTGGTGCCCGACGAGCTGGCCGCGCTGGCGCGCCAGGAATGGCAGCGCCTGTTCCCCGACGATCCGGCGATCCGCAAGGCGCTCGACAAGCACTTCACGGCGCGCGTCGAGGATCCGCAGAAGCCGCGCGCGCTGTCGCTCGACAGCGGCCTGGTGGACCAGGCCCGCGCCACGCTGAAGACGGCCGACCTCGCCACCCTGATCTACGGCAGCGTCAAGCTCGACGCCGATCGCTCCGGCGTCTCGCCGGTGCGGCTCGACGAATCGCTGGGCCTGCTCGGCAACGTGTTCCGTCGCAAGAGCGGCACGCCGCTCGCGCAGCCGCTGCCGGTGCTGTTCACGCGGCCGTATTTCGCCTACGAGGTGAACGGCGGGCTCGATCGCTCGGTGGACGGCTTCGTCAAGGACTACTGGGTGTTCGACACGGGCCGCGTCGATCCGCTGGCGCGCTCGCGTTACGCGCAGCAGGTGCTCACGCTCTACGAGCAGGACTACATCCGCAACTGGGACGGCCTGCTCGGCGATCTGCAGCTGCAGCCGGTGCTCAGCATCCAGGATGCCAGCGCGCTGGCCGCGAAGCTGTCGGGGCCGAGCTCGCCGCTCAAGGCGCTGCTGAACCTGGTGCGCGACAACACCAGCGACCTGCTGCGCAGCGGGCCCGCCGGCGCCAACGGCGCGAGCGGCGTGGCCGGTGTGGCGGGTGTCTCGGGCGCCGAGGCGGGCGAGCAGGCCAAGACCATCGGCGAGAACATCGCCGCGCGCCGCGCGCTCAACACCAGGCTGGCCGGCGAGCTGCGCACGGCCGGCGCGCCGCTGCCCTATGGCGTGACGCTGGCCTCGCGCAACCACGGCGGCGGCCAGGACGCGGGCAGCCAGCCGGGCGCGGCGATCGAGGCGCATTTCGCGCAGATCGACCAGTTGAGCCTGGGCTCGCCCGGCGCCACGCCGCTCGATCACACGATCGGCGTGCTCGACCAGCTCGGCAAGACCCTGCTGACCATGAACGACCTCAGCGACCCGAGCGCGCAGAACAACCCGGCCCTGCTGTCGGCGCGCCAGGAAGCGCAGCAACTGCCGCCGCAGGTGGCGGGGCTGATCTCGGGCCTGACCGGCAAGAGCGCCGACCTGGTGGCCAGCGGCGGCAGCGCCGCGCTGGCCGACCAGTTCCGCGCGGCGGCCGGCAACGACTGCGCGAGCTTCGTCGACGGCCGCTACCCGTTCGCCTCGGGCGGCGCCACCGACATCCCCCTGCAGAACTTCACCGAGCTGTTCGGCGGCGGCGGGCGCTTCGACGCCTTCTTCAAGTCGGCGCTGGCCGCGCGGGTCGACACCGGCGGCAGCGCCTGGCGCTGGAAGCCGAACCTGCCGCCGGGCCCGAGCGGCGTGCTGGCCGGCGCGCAACTGGCCGACGAGATCCGCCAGCTCTACTTCGGCGGCGGCGCCCAGGTGCACGTGGGCTTCACCCTGCTCGCGCCGCAGTTCGACACCGCGATCGCGCGCGTGGTGGTGGAGGTGGACGGCCAGAAGTACGACTTCACGGCCAATGCCGCCAGCGTGGCCTCCAGCTCGATGAGCTGGCCCGGCCCGCAGCCCGGCCATGTGGTGATCAGCGCCTTCGACGGCTCCAACCACCCGGTCGGCACGCCCTACAGGTTCGACGGCGACTGGTCGCTGTTCCATGCGCTCGACGCGGGGCGCCTGCAGAAGGAGGGCGAGCTGCGCTTCACGGCCAGCTACGATTTCGCCGGCCATCCCGTGAAGCTGACGATCCAGCCCGCCAGCCTGCGCAACCCCTTCCTCAATGACGCGGTGCGTCGCTTCAGGTGCCCGCGATGAGCGGCGGCGTGGGGTTCTACGGCAAGCTGCCGGGCGCCGGCGATTTCGTGAAGCGGCGCCTGCCGGTCGATTTCATCGAGGCCTGGGATCGGCATTTCCAGCGCGCGGTCGAGACCGGCCGGCGCGAGCTCGGCGAACGCTGGGGCGAGGCCTGGCGCAACGGCCCGGCCTGGCGTTTCGTGCTGCCGCCGCAGGTGTGCGGCAGCGGCGCTTGGTGCGGCCTGACCGGGCCCGCTGTCGACCGGCTCGGCCGCGCCTTCCCGATGGTGCTGGCCGCGCCCTGCACGGGCGACGTGGCGCGCATCCTCGGCAACAGCGACTGGTTCGACGCGCTCGAACGCGTCTGGCGCCAGGCGCAGCACGAGGCCGCCAGCGTCGAGACCTTCGACGCGCGGGTGGCCGTGCTGCCGCGGCCGCTGGCCGAGGCGGGCGATCTCTCGGCGCTGTGGCGCGGGCTGCCCTGGGACAGCGGGCAATGGCGGCTCGACATGTCGGGCGCGGCCGCCGCCGGCGTGATGCTGACCGAGGCCTGGCGCCAGCTGTGCCTGCGCCCCGGGCCCTGGTGCCTGTGGTGGACCGGCAACGCCACGCGCCTGTTCGCGACGCGCGGCCTGCCGCGCAGCCATGCGGTGCTGCTCGACGCGCCGCCGCCGGGCGAGGCCGCAAGCGTGGCTCGCCCGGGTGGGATCGCCGACGACATCGTCGATGCGTTCGATGCGTTCGATGCGTTCGATGCGTTCGATGCGTTCGATGCGTTCGATGCGATCGGTGCTGCGCCGGGGCTGGCGAATGCCGCCGCCGCCGAATCCTGGGCGCCGACGGGACCCGCGGCGCCGGCCGCGGTTGCGCCCGCGACGATCCACGAGGACTGGCTCGACGATGACGATGACGCCACCGTGGAGAGCGTCCGGCCGGCCGCCTCGCTGCCGCTTGGCTTGCCGCGCGCGCATGCCGAAGCGCTGGCCGATGGTTCGATCGGCGCGCAGGCGATCGAGGCGCCTTTCGCCGCGGATGCGGGACCAGGCACGGCGGCCCCGCTCGATGCGGATCATGGCGCCGACAGCGCCGCGATCTGGCTCGACGACGGCCGAACCCTGGTGCTCAGCGCCGACGACATGCCGCCCGACGGCACGCGCCGCCTGGCGGCGCGGAAGATCCGCGAAGCGGCCGCCGCCGGCGCCGCGGCGCCCGAGGCGATCCGCGCCGCGCTGCTGGGCGTGCACGCGCGCCTGCGCGAGGGCGGCGCGACGCGGGAGAACGGCGCCGCGCTGGTGGCCCGCTTCGACGGTGCCACGGCCCTGGTGCAGCGCTTCGGCGCCGCCGCCGTCTGGCATTGGCGGCAAGGCGTGCTGAGTGCGCCCTTCGTCGAGCGCGCGGCCGGCGCCGGCGGCGAATTCGACGACCTGCTGTTCGGCGACGCCTGGCTCGACATGCCGGGCATCGGCGCGGCCGGCGAGCCCGACTGCGAATCGGTCGCGATCCGTCTCGCGCCGGGCGACCGGCTGCTGTTGCTGGCCACGCGCGCCATGACGCAATTGCCGCGCGAGGCGCTGGCCGCGGCGCTGGCGCTGCCGGGCTGCGAGGCGGCGCGCGAGGCGCTGGCCGCGCACGCCGGGCTCGCCGGCGCCTCGGCCGGCTGGCCGCTCGCGGTGGTGGAGGTGCAGGCATGACCCATTCCTATGTTTCCGCCGGCCATACCGAGACCGGCAAGGTGCGACGCCGCAACGAGGACGCGATCCTGGTGCGCGACGACCTCGGCCTGTGGGTGGTGGCCGACGGCCTGGGCGGCCACGCGGCGGGCGACTACGCCAGCGCGCTGATCGTCGAGCGGCTCGGCGCGCTCACCCGCGACGGCGATGTTCATGAATTCGCGATCGCGGTCGAGGAGGCGCTGCAGCAGGTCAATCTCGAGCTGCGCGCCGAGGCGCTCGCGCGGCAGGTCGACGTGATCGGCTCGACCGTCGCGCTGCTGATCCACGATCCGGCCTTCGTGCTGTGCGGCTGGGTCGGCGACAGCCGCGTCTACGTCGGCGAGCAGGGCGGCTTCGCCCAGCTCACGCGCGACCACGTGCATGGCCAGCCGGTCGACATCACCCATGTACGCGGCCTGCCGGCGCCGCCCTCGGCCGGCGCCGGCGTGCTCACGCGCGCGGTCGGCGTGGAGGACGTGCTGTTCCTCGACTGGGCCGTGGCCGGCAGCCGGGCCGGCACCGAATTCCTGCTCTGCTCGGACGGCGTCAACAAGGAACTCGGCGACGAGGAACTCGCCGTGCTGTTCGGCGAGCCGGCCCCGCCCCGGCAGCGCGTCGATCGCCTGTTCGAACTGTCGATGTCGCGCCGCGCGCGCGACAACATCTCCGCCGTGATCGTGCGGCTCGAAGCTCCGTGAAAGATTCCCGATGAACGATCCTCACGCCCTCCTGAACGCCGGCCGCCTGCAATGGCAGCGGCTGGTCGATTTCGTCGAACGCGCCATGCGCCGCGGCAAGCCGGCGCTGCCCTCGGCCGCGCCGCGCGGCGGCCCCGCGCGCGCGGTCACCACCACCGCCGGGCGCGCGGTGCCCGCCGACGGCGACCTGACCGTGGTGCTGTCCTCGCGCCCCGCCAATGACGAGACCGCCCATCCCGGGCGCGGCGAGCGAACCGTGCGCACGCTGCGCACCGTGGGCGCCGCCAGCGCCACCGGCGTCACCGGCACCACCGGCTTCGACGCCGACGCGACGGTGGTGATGCGCCCCGCGCCGGCCGCCGGCAGCACCCAGTCCGACAGCCTGAGCCGCGAGAGCTGGCAGCGCGTGGCGAACGCCCAGGGCGGCGATCACGCGAGCGTCGGCACCCTGCTCAAGGGCCGCTTCCTGCTGGAGCGCGAGCTCGGCCGCGGCGGCATGGGGGTGGTCTACCTGGCGCGCGACGAGCGCAAGGTCGAGGCGCGCGACCGCGATCCCTTCGTGGCCGTGAAGGTGCTCAACGACGAGTTCCGGCGCCATCCCGATTCGCTGATCGCGCTGCAGCGCGAGGCCCGCCGCGCGCAGCGCCTGGCCGACGATCACATCGTCCATGTCTACGATTTCGACAAGGACGGCACCATCGTCTTCATGACCATGGAGTACATCGACGGCACCGACCTGCGCACGCTGATCCGCGAGCGGCCGTCGGGCATGCCGTTTCGCGAGGCCTGGCCGCTGATCGAGGGCATGGCGCGCGCGCTGCAGCGTGCCCACGCGAGCGGCATCGTGCATTCCGATTTCAAGTCGGGCAACGTGATGGTCACGCGCGACGGCGTGCCCAAGGTGTTCGACTTCGGCATCGCCCGCGCCGGCAACGCGCGCGCGGGCGCGGCCGGCGACCAGACGGTGTTCGACGCCGGCACGCTGGGCGCGCTGACGCCGGCCTACGCGAGCCTGGAGATGATCCGCGGCGCCGATCCGGCGGTGCGCGACGACGTCTATGCGCTCGGCTGCGTGATCTACGAACTGCTGACCGGCCGCCATCCCTTCGAGCGCCGCAGCGCCGAGCTGGCGATGAACGAAAACGCCGCGCCGCCCGCGGTGCCGGGGCTGTCGCGGCGCCAGGCGCGCGCGCTGGCCGAGGCGGTGGCCTTCGAGGGCGACGCGCGGCTGCAGACGGTGGGCGCGCTGGTCGAGAGCCTGCGTCCGCGCCGGCCGCGCGAGCGCGTCGCGCCCTACCTGGTCGCGCTGCTCGCGTTGGCGGCGGTGGCGGCCGGCGCGGTGGCCCTGCACGGCCATTACCGGCAGCGCCAGCTCGATACCACCATCGAGCGCTTCGCCGACGGCAACCCGCAGCACTACGCCAGCGAGGACCAGGCGATGGCCGCGCTCGACGCGCTCGGCGCCGATGCGCGCCAGCAACTGGTGCTGACCCGCAGCGACGTGATCCTGCACTACCTCGCCGAGCGGCTCGACGCCTACTGGAGCCCGCCGCTCGGCCGCTTCGACTACGCCGCCGTGCAGCACGTGTTCCAGTTGCGCGACCAGCTCAAGCTGTTCTCGCCGGCCTTCGACGCGCGCCGCAAGGAGATCGACGACGAGCGCACCGGCATGCTGGCCCGGCTCGGCGGCAGCCTCGACGAGGCGGTCGATCGCGATGCGCTGTTCGAGGACCAGCCCGGCAGCGCCGCCGACATCCTGCAGCGCATCCGCCTGCTCGACCCGGGCAGCGCGCTGCTGCGCGGCAACCGCCTGGAACTGAAGTACGACGCCGCGATCGGCCAGTCGATCGACCTGGGCAAGTACGACGAGGCGCGCGCGCGGATCGCGCTGGGCCTGCAACTGTTCCCCGATTCGTCGCGCCTGCAGCGCCGCCGCGATCAACTGGCCGCCGAGCTGGCCTCGGCCGCCGCGCATCCGGGCCCGCAGGCCGCCGCGATGAACGTGGCCGATGCGCGGCACGCGCTGGCCGAGCTGGCCGCCAATCCGTCGACCAACAAGGCCTGGCTGGACGGCGTGGCCAATGCGATGGCCTCGCTGCAGGGCGACGACGCGCCCGAGACCGGCAAGGCGATCGATGCGCTGGCCGACGGCATCGTCACCGCGGCGGCCCAGGTCAGCGATCCGGGGCTGGCGCACCAGACGCTCGACCTGGTCGAGGTGGGGCTGCGCTACGCGCCGCATTCGCCGGGGCTGGCCGAGCAGCGCGACCGCATGCTGATGCTGCTGCAACAGCAGCGCATCGACCAGCAGATCGCCAGCAGCGATCCGGCCGCGCAGGTGGATGCGCTGCGCCTGGCGGCCTCGGCCAACGACGGCCCGCGCGCGCTGGCGGCGCTGAACCGGCTGCGCAGCCTGCAGCCGGGCAGCGCGGTGCTGGCGAGCGCCGCGCCGCAACTGGTGGCCAGCGCCTATCTCGGCAATGCGCGCGTGCTGGCGCGGCGCGGCCGGCTGGCCGACGCGGCCGCGCTGGTCTCGCAAGGCGCCGACGCGGTGCCGGGCGACGCGCGGCTCGGCGCGGCCGCGCAGCGCTACCTGGTGGCGGCGGCGATTCTCGATGCGCGCGGCAAGCCGCTCGCCGATCCCGACTACCAGGACCTGCATGCGCGCTACCAGGCGGCCTTGTCGGCCGACGCGGCCGGCATGCAGCAGCTCGAACGCGATCTCGGTGCGGGCGCCGCGCTGCCGCAGGGCGGCCTGGGCGCGGTGCTGGAGCAGATCCGCGCGCAGGGCGGCGCGGCCTCCGATGCCGAGCCGCAGGTGGTGGGCGGCAGCAGCGGCAGTGGCGGCTGAGCGGGCGCGATGGCGGGCAAATCGGTAGCCGAGTCGATGGCCGGATCGATGGACAAATCGGCGGATGACTCCGCCGGAGAAGCAACAGGCCGCGGCGCGGCGCGAGCGAGGCTGGCTCGCGTCGCGACGAAGCGCGGCCGGCGATGAGGGAAGGGACGATGGGCGTACGCGAGCAGCAGGCGAACCAGGCATTGCGTGTGCTTGACGACATGCACCGGCACGGCGAGATCGATCGACAGGCTTACCGGCAGCGCCGGCGCGCCGTGCTGGAGGCGCTCGGCGATACCTCGGGCGCGGGGGAGGCGGCGGTGACGGCCGGCGAGGACTTGGCCGCGATCGGGCGGGAACCGGGACGCGATACGGTGCGCCGCACCGTGCCGGCGCAGGAATTCGACGGCGCCGGCGAGGCGCGCCTGGTGTCGGCCGCGGCCACGAAGCTGCCGCGCAAGCGGCGCGCGCGGGCCGCGAATGCCGGGCGCGCGACCACCTGGCTGGTGGTGCTGCTCGGCATGGCCTTCGGGGTGGCCGCGGTCTACTGGTTCATGATGATGAGTTGAGCGTGGCCGATGCGAAGCGAGCCCGGGCCGGGCCTCGGCCGGCCCGGCCGGCGCGCTGGCTCAATCGGCCTCGGGCCCCGACAGCGTCTGCAGCTCCGACAGCCCGCCCGGCGCGATATCCCGCAGGACCTCGACGAAGCTCTTGCCGACCAGGCGCCGCGCGCGCTTGAGCAGGATCGGCAGCGGGCTGGACGGCTCGATTCGTTCGTAATACTCACAGATCTCGTCGAGGCGGCGGATCACGTCGTCGTGGCCCGAGATCTTGCCGGGCGGCGGTGCCACGGCCGCGGCTGCCGCTGCCACATCGGCCGGTATCTCGCCGTCGGCGCCGTCCGCCTGCGCGGCGGCGGCCAGCTCGGCGGCGCGCTCGGGAAAGCGGCGCAACAACTGGGCATCGACGAATTTCCTCAGCTCGGCAATATCCGCAGCCAGCAGCCCGAAATCGGGGCTCGCGGTGCCG
Organism: Burkholderia sp. SJZ089; assembly: GCF_007828315.1. Classification (NCBI taxonomy): domain Bacteria; kingdom Pseudomonadati; phylum Pseudomonadota; class Betaproteobacteria; order Burkholderiales; family Burkholderiaceae; genus Burkholderia; species Burkholderia sp. SJZ089. Next base: position 502,658 of record NZ_VIUM01000003.1, read on the forward strand.
AGCCGCTCGCGCAGCAGGGCAATCAGCGCGTTGGCGTGATCCTGCGCGGCGGCCAGCAGCGCGGCCGATTCCGGCAACTGCTCCTCGGGGCAGTCGAGGCAGCAGGCTTCCAGGTCCACCAGGGTCGGCGGCGGCGAGCCGTCGGCCGAGGGCGCGGCGGTGATCGCGCCGGTCGCCACGCGCAGGTCGCGCAGCGAGAAGCGGCCGAGCCGCGGCGACTGCACGAAGGGCACCACCCGGAAATAGGCCAGCGTGCCCTGCGGGTCGCCCAGCGGCATCACCGCGTTGACGCGCGCGGTCGGGTCGTTGTCGTCCTCGGCGTCGAGCCGGGGATGCACGTCGTCCCAGTAGCGCTCCAGCAGCTCGCGCACCAGGGCCAGGCCCGAGGCCCAGCCCGCCAGGCCCTGGCGGCGCGTGCGCGCGGCGGTCAGGTGCACGGCCACGCGCAGGTCCTTGGTGCGCGCGAACAGCGCCTCGGCCGCTTGCGCGACCTTGTCCCAGTCGGGCTCCTGGGCGGCCTTCAGGCTGTCGCCCATGGCGCGCTCGGGGGTGGGCATGGCGATCCGCTCGAGATCGGTGAAGGCGGGGTCGTATTCGAGATCGGGGCCGGTGGGCGCCGCGTCGTCGATCGCGGCGAGCAGCGGGTTCGGGTCGGTCGAGTCGGAATGGGTCATGGTGGCTTCGCTCCGGTCCTGCGTGACGGTGCCCCGGAAACAGGGCGCTCCATGCAGAACGATCGATGGCGATGGAATATTCCGGCGCATCGCGTGTTCTGTCATCGAGTCGAAAGCCAAACGGCATTCCATGCCGCGTTGAGCCGAATTCATGTATCTACAACCGAATCGCCGCGCCAGCCTGGTGCGCGGCGGCCCGGATCGTTTGGCGTCGTGCAATCGAATTGTTTAGTTGGCCGTAGGCTGGCGTGGCGGATGTCGCGCCCGGCGCGGCTTTGGGACGATGGATGCCGCTTGCGAATGTCACGGAAACTGCCTATGTTGTCAGTTCGTTCTTTTTGTTTTGCAACAGCAAACGTTAATCGGACGTTGTACAATCCGCGAGCCAGTCAACCAGCCGGAAACGGCCAGTTTTCGCCCGGTGTGCCAGCCGGCAATCCTGTCTTCAGCCAGTCAACCATGTCAACAGCAGATGTCGAGAGTCTGCCCAGTCTGCTGCCGGGCATGTTGCCGCGGCTCTGGGCGTTCTCCCTGCGCCTTTGCGGGAATCAGCACGACGCGGAGGATGTGCTCCAGCGCGCCTGCGTGCGGGGTCTCGAACGCGCCCACCAGTTGCAGCCCGGTACTTCCCCGCTGAGCTGGATGTTCTCCATCGTGCATTCCACCTGGATCAACGAGCTGCGCTCGCGCAACGTGCGCAGCCGCTCAAGCATGGAATGGGACGACAACTTCCTCGAGACCGTGCCCGATCCGGGCGCGCGCAATCCCGAGGAAACCTTGATGAACGGCGAGATCATCGCAGCGGTCGAGCGGCTGCCCGAGGCGCAGCGCATCGTGATGCTGCTGGTGGCCGTCGAAGGCCTCAGCTATGCCGAGGCGGCCGAGGTGCTCGGCGTGCCGATCGGCACCATCATGAGCCGCCTGTCGCGCGCCCGCCAGACCATCGGCGCGCAGTTCGGCCAGCGCGAGGCGAGCCCCCGTTCCACCGCCAACCAGCGAGCTGCGCGATGAAGATCGACGACGCCAGCCTGTTGGCCTATGTGGACGGCGAACTGACGCCGCAGGAAAACGCCCGCATCGAGGAGGCGATCGCCGCCTCGGAGGAACTGGCCTCGCGCGTGGCCATGCTGCGCGCCTCGCAACTGCCTTATGGCGAGGCCTTCGACCAGCAGTCGCTGCCGCCGGTGCCGGAATCGCTCACGCGCAGCGTCGACGAACTGATTCGCCGCCACCTGGCCGGCGAGGGCGCGTCGGTCGCGGCACCGCAGGCGACCGCCGCCGCGAACGCCGATGACGAGGATTCCGAAGCATCGCTGGGGCCGAACGTGCATCGCCTCAAGCCGCGCACGCGCAGCCTGCCGAGCTTCTCCTGGCCGAAGCTGGCGGTGGCCTTCGTGGCCGGCGCCTTCTGCTGCGGCTTGGCCCTGCAGTTCGCGCCGCGCCTGTCGGGCGGCGGCTTGCTCACCGCCTCGAACGATTCCGGCATGACGCCCTGGATCAAGGCCGCGGCCGGCTACCAGCAGCTCTATTCGCGCGACACCGTCGCGGCGCTGCAGCCCGACATGGGCGCCACCGCCACCACCGTCGCCGATATCCATGATGCCGACAAGCTGGCCTTGCAGATTCCCGATCTGCGCAGCCAGGGCCTGACCTTCAAGCGCGTGCAGCGGCTGCGTTTCCACGACAAGCCGCTGGTGCAGATCGTCTACCTGCCCGAGCAGGGCAAGCCGGTCGCATTGTGCGTGCTGAAGGAGGCCAAGGCCGATGCCGCGCCTTCGAGCGCGCAGGTGGAAGGCATGTCGGTGGTGTCGTGGCGGCGCGGCCAGCTCGGTTATGCACTGATCGCCGCGCCCGGCGACGTCGATCTCGATGCGCTCGGCAAGCAGCTCTACAACGGCCAGGTGTCGACCACCATCAGCGCCGCCGATACCGGGGTGCATGAACGCTCCGCGTCCTGAGCAAGCTGTCCTCGACGGGAGGGAGCCGGCCGTGGCGCTAGCCGCCGCGCCGGCCGCTTCCTTCGTTCTTCCGCGCGCGGCTGCGCGCGTCGATCGGGTCGCGCTCGCGGCCGGCGATCGATGATGCCCCCTCGTTCCGATTCGCGCGTCGCGACGCCGCGCGGCTTCTCGCTGGTGTGGCGCTGGGCGCTCGTGCTCGGCGCGCCGGCCCTGCTGGTCGGCTTGTTCGCCTGGTGCGGCGGCTGGCTCAGCGGACGTTTGACGGCCGCGCGCATCGTCGACGCCTTCGAGGCCACCAGCACCCCGCATCCGGGCTTTCGCCGCAATCACGCGAAAGGCATCTGCGTGACGGGCCATTTCGACAGCAACGGACGCGGCGAGCTGCTGTCGCGCGCCAGCGTGTTCGCGCCGGGCCGTTATCCGGTGGTGGGGCGCCTGTCGATGCCGGGCAGCGATCCGGGGCAGGACGACAGCGCCGGCATGGTGCGCAGCTTCGCGCTGCGCGTGAGCCTGCCGCATGGTGCCGACTGGCGCCTGGCGATGAACTCGGCGCCGATCTTCGCGGTGCGCACGCCGCAGGCGCTCTACGAGCAGTTGCGTGCCGACGCGCGGGACCCGCGCACGGGCCGCGCCGATCCGGCCAGGATGCAGGCCTTCCTCGCCAGCCATCCCGAGGCGCGTGCGTTTCGCGCCTACGTGGAGCGCCATCCGCCGTCCTCGCGTTTCGACAACGCCACCTATTACGGCATCAGCAGCTTCGTGACCAGCGACGCGCACCGGATCCGCCGCCATGTGCGCTGGGAGGTGGTGCCCGAGGCGCCGTACCGGCCGGTCGACCTGCGCGAGCAGCGCGACCCGGATTTCCTCGCCTACGACCTGGCGATGCGGCTCGCGAACGGCCCGCTGCGCTGGCACCTGATGCTGAACGTGGCGATGCCGGGCGACCCGCTCGACGATTCGACCCAGGCCTGGGCGCCTTCGCCGCGCCGGCTGCGCATCGATGCCGGCAGCTTCGTGATCGAGCGTGCGCAGGCGCAGCTCGACGGCCCCTGCCGCGATATCGTGTTCGATCCGACCATCCTGCCGGACGGGCTCGCGCCCTCGCGCGATCCCTTGCTGGCCGCGCGCTCCTCGACTTATCGCGAATCCTACGACCGGCGCACGCGCGAGGAGGCACGCGCGCATTGAGGCCGGGCCGGGCGCATGATGCGGCGCCCGCGAGCGTGCAGCGACGCGCGCAAACGGGCATCATGCAAATTGTTTGGCGATGCTGAAGATCGTCCTACGAATACCGGCCCGGCAGGCAGGGTCGGAAAGCTGTTCCGCTTCCCTGTCGATATGCTCATAAAGCGGAACTATGGTTATCATAGAGGTTTGCTAACAAGACCGGCCGGTCGGTGATGTTACCGATACAAATGGTCTATCTGGGCCCACCTGAGTTTCCTCTTCGTCCATGAAACCCGACGACAGCACATTGATCGCGTATGCCGACGGCGAGCTCGATGCGGCCGGCGCGGCATCGGTCGAGCAGGCGCTGGCCGAATCGTCCGAGCTGCGGGAGAGCGTGGCGCGCCTGCGTGCGTCGCGCCTGCCGTACCAGGACGCGTTCGCCGCGCAGAAGCTGCCGCCGTTGCCTGATGCGCTGCGCCTGCGCATCGAGGCGATGGCGAGCGCCGCGCAGGCGCAGTCGGCGGCGGCGGCAGCCCAGGCTCAGCCGCGCGAACAGGGACAAGAACAGGAACCGGTGCCGGCCTCGGCCAAGGTGGTGCCCCTGCCGGCGCGACGCAATCGCCCGATGCTGTGGCTGGCGGCGGCCTTCGTGGCCGGCGCGTTCTGCGCGGGGCTGGTGCAGCAGTTCGCGGCCGGCGGTTTCGGCGGCGGCAGCGGCCCGAGCTTGGCGGCCAGCGGCGCGAAGAAGCCGTGGATCAGCGTCGCGGCCGACTACCAGCAGCTCTACACGCGCGATACCGTCGCGAACCTGACGCCCGATCCGGCCGTCTCCGCGAAGATCGTCGGCGAGATCCGCAGCGACGACGGCATCCGCCTGCGCGTGCCCGACCTCAGCATGGCCGGCATGCGCTTCAAGGCCATCGACCGCCTGCGCTACGACGGCAAGCCGCTGGTCCAGATCGTCTACCTGCCCGAGCACGGCGTGCCGGTCGCCTTGTGCGTGATGAAGGATGCGCGGCCCGACCAGGGCATCGCCAAGCACGAGATGCACGGCATGACCGTGGTGGCCTGGCGCCAGAACGAGCTGTCCTACGCGCTGATCGGCAAGCCCGATTCAGGCGATCTCGAGGCCATCGCGCGGCAGATCTCCGGCAGCCATGTCGATGCGATGTTCGCGGTGCGCGAGGCGCGCGTCGATTTTCTCGGCTGATGTTCCGTTCCGGCCGCGTGTCCCCGCGCGGCCGATGCAGCACCTTCCCGTCGGTTTTCCTTCCCTTCCTGATGCGCGTGTCGCCGATACGGCGACAGGGTTTTTCTCGTTCGCTCGTCCGGGACGCCGCTGCCGCGCGGCTGCCGGCCTTGTGAGAATTTCTCGCGAGCCGCGTGCTTGCCGTGGCTGCGCGCGCGAATCGATACTGGCGGCCGGCCCAATCCGGTGACGGCGATGGCGAGGCAAGCACCCATCGTCGCCGTCATCGCCTCGCGCGGAGCGAACAACCACATGGCAATCCTGATGGGGCTGATTTCGGCCCTGTGCTGGGGCAGTACCGACTTCATGGCGGGGCAGGCGGCGCGCCGGGTGGGCGTGACGCGCTCGCTGTTCTACAGCCAGTCGATCGGCTTGCTGCTGCTGAGCGTCGTGCTCGCCTTCCATCCCGCCTGGCTGCGCATCGGCGCGCTCGACGCGGGGCTGCTGGTGGCGATCGTCACCGTGCTCAGTTCGCTGGCCAGCGCGGTGACGGTGCTGCTCGGCTTCGTGATCCGGCACGAGCGGCCGAGCGCGGCGCAGTGGCTGGGGATCGCGGCGATTCTGGTGGGGGTGGTGCTGCTGAAAGTGACGCCGGCGGTGTTTGCCTGAGCGGGCCCGATGCGCGGCGCGCGGGCCACGCGCCCGCTTCCCGTCCGGGCGCGCAATTCATCCCCATTTTCAGGAGAAAGCGGGCCCAATCCGGCGAGACGTCGCCTGGCTTGGCGGCTGCGGCGCCCTGCCGCAGCCAATCTGTTGCAAAAAGGGTATTGCCTGTTGCAGTGCAGCGAGCGATCCGTATAATACGGGTTTTCCCCTAGGCACTAACCCTGAGGTCATCATGAAAGCTGCGACTGCATCGACTCCTGCTCTGGTCCAATGGTTTACTCAACTGCGCAGCGGTCTGGCCCGCGCGTGGGAAATCCACGTCCGTACCTGCGAACTGATCGCCGAAGCACACCGCCGCATGTAATGGCGGGCGGCTCGGCCGCCGGCGGGGCGATACGGAGCGGCGCGGCGTTTGGCTGCGACGGCGTATCGAATCCTCGTGGTACCGAAGCCGCGTATCGAGTCCGGGGCTGAATTCGGGTTCCGGGCTCCGCGCAGTCCAGGCCTTGCTCGCCATGGCCTGCGCCAGCCGGTAGCGCGAAGCTTGCGCGCTGCCGATCGTCCCCGTCGGGGCAGCATCCTCTCGATGGATGCGGCGCGAACCGGCAACCGCTCGACGATCGGCCGCGACGGCAGCGGGCAGGGCAGCCAGCCTCGCCTGCTTCGCGCAGCGGCGTTTTTCCCGCATTGCCCTGTTCCTTCGTCGAAGGAACGCATCCCATCGCCGCGATCACACGCGGCATCCCCGCTTTCCCTTCACAGCACCCCGAGCCATCGCCACCACAGCGCGTTGAACGGGATCACGCACAGCACGCCCAATCCCGCCGTCACCACGCAATAGCGCAGCGCCGCGCGCCGCTCCAGCGTGGCCAGCGCGATGCCGAACACGATCGGCGGCGACTGGTAAGGCAGCACCGTGGTCGCGTAGCCCATCACCTGCGCCAGCAAGCCGGCCTTCAGGTAGACACTTTGCGCGAGCGCCTGCGAGGCGATCGGTATATAGAGCGCCGGCTCCGCATTCGAGGTGACCGCGAAGCACAGCAGGATCGACAAGGCGCTGAGCGCGGCATAAGCGAGCATCGGGCTGTCGCGCAGCGCGTCGAGCGCGGCCATGCCCGGCAGGCGCGCACCGAGCTGGTCGACCAGGGCCGTCAAGCCGATGATGGCCGCGATGAACCACAGCAACTCCATCTTCAGCGAGGCCGTGAAGCGCTCCAGGGCGTCGGCGGGCGAACTCGCGAAATAGACCAGCGCGAAACCGAGCCCGATCCAGCCCGGTGCGACGTGGTGCCAGGCATCGCTGAACCAGCCCGCCAGCGTGATCGCGAGCAGCGTCATGGCATGCCATTCGCGGCGCGACAGCGCGGCCGGCGGTGTGGCGGCCGCGCCCGCCGTGTCGATCCGATCGGGAAACAGCCGCCAGGCCGCGAGCACCAGCACGGCGCCGCGCAGGATCGCGCCGGCGGGGAAGAACCAGGCGAGATAGTCGGAGAAACGCAGCCGCAGCCCATGCGACTGCTCCAGGATGCCGGCCATGATCACGTTCGGCAGGTTGGCCGGCAGCACCGCGGCGGCCAGCTCATAGGCGCCGACGATCACCAGCAGCAGGATGCCGCGCCGGCCGTTCGACTCGGGGCCGAGCCCGACCGCCTCGCAGTAGCCGAGCGCGATCGGCACCAGGATCGCGATGCGCCCGAAGGTCGAGGGCATCACCAGCGAGAGCGCGAAGCCGAGCACGGCGAAAGCCAGCAGCGCGCGCGGATAGGCGGCGCCGATGCGTCGCGCCAGCGCGCCGCCGAGCCGCGCGCTCAGGCCGCTGTCCTTCAGCGCGAAGCCGATCGCCGCGCCGCTGAACACCAGCCAGAACGCGCTGGACCCGAAGCCCGAGAAGATCGTGGCGGCCGGCACGCGGGTGCAGGTGGCCGCGAGGAAGAAGAACAGCAGCGAGATCCACAGGCTGGCGATCGCGTTGGTGGCCCACAGCACGATGCAGGCGAACACGATCGCGACGATGCGGGCGTCGTGCGGGGCCAGCGTGCCGCGTGCGGCCAGCATCGCGATCGCGCCCAGGCCGGCCGCGAGCAGGGCGAGGGCGATGTTTGCGCCGGTGTTCAGGGTGGCGAGTCTGGCCTGCATGGCACTCCTGCTGGAAAGGGTGGTTGTCTATTTTTATAGACAATTGAGACAAAAATCGGCGCGCGAGAGATTGGCGGCGAAGCGGTTCAGGGCCTCGAACAGGGCCGCGTCCGAGCGCTCGCTCGCCTCGTTCAGCTGTTGCGCCTCGGCATGCAGGCGAGTCAGGAACGCGTGCATCGTGGCCGCCTGCACGGCCACGCCGTCCTGCCGCTCGGCGAAGGCCGCCGTGGCCCGCGCGATCAACAGCAGCGCCGCCGCCTCGCGCCCCGCGCTGCCGGCCGCGTCGCGGCAGCAGGCCTCGAAGGCCTCCAGCTCGGCGAAACCGGCGATCTCGCGCGCCAGCCATTGCACCCCTTCGGAAAGCTTCATGGTTTGCCTTTGCTTGTGCCTGTCGTCTAAATATTTAGACTAACTGCGGCGGGCGACGAATGCAAGCGCCGTTTTTCGGGGCACGAGGAAGCCGGGCCGGCGCGTTTCGCGCGGCGCTTTCGCGTAATATCGTGCCGTTTTCCTTTCCGAGCCCCCAAGGTCCCGCATGCCCGCAGCCGGCCCCCGCAGGAAGCGTCTTCGAGGCGCGCGCTTCGATTTCGACAGCATCGGCGAGCGCCTGCGCGCCTACCGGATGGCGGCCGAGCTGCGCAGCGAGGACCTGGCCGAGCGGCTCGACATCTCGCGCGCGGCCGTCTACAAGCTCGAGCGCGGCGAGATCGTCAAGATCGACACGCTGGAGCGGCTGGCCACGCTGTTCGGCGTGTCGCTGGCGAACCTGCTGGGCGTGGAGGTCGAGTATCACGACTCGGCGATCAGCTATTTCGAGCGGATGCGGCAGATCGAGCGGCGCTCACGGCGCATCGTCGCGCACTTCGATCCCTTCTCGTTCCTGCTGACCTCGGACGATTACGCCGGTTGGCTGCGGCGCATGCTGGAGGAAAGCGTGCCGCCGGCGCTGGCCGACGCGGCCTGGACGCAGACGCTGTCGAAGGTGATGGCGATCCTCGCCGAGCGCAAGGCCGCGTACCGCGCGACGCCGCTGGACGTGACCAGCCTGATCGGGCTGCGCCAGATCGAGCAGTTCCTGCATCACGGGCTGGTGGGCCGGCTCGGCCTGCCGCCGGGCGTGCAGCTCGAGCGCAAGCTCGCGGCGCGGCGCGAGGTGATGCGCATCGTCGGGATGCTGGAGGACGAGACGGCGGGCGTGCGGATCGGCATCGTCGCCGACGCGCTGCCGAACGAGACCTTCCAGATCTTCGAGGGCGAGCACGAGGCGCAGGTCGCGGTCTCGCCGTTCCGGCTCGGCGAGCTGCCGAACATCCGCACCGGCATCGCCACCATTACCACCTCGGCCGATGCCGTGGCGATGTACCGGCGCATGATCGACCGGCTGTGGGCCGACGCGGCGAAGGGCCGGGCCGGGGCGAAGCTGCTGCGGGACCTGTTGGAGCGCGTGTAGGTGGGGCGGCGTCGGCGTGCCTTCGCTCAGCCGACCGCCTTGAGCGCCGCCACGAAGCGCTTGTCCGCCAGGTAGGCCACGTTGAAGCGGCAATAGGCCGAGAGCCGGTCCGCGCCGGGCGCGAACACGGCGCCGGGCGCGAGGATCACGCCGCGCTCCAGCAGCGCCTGGGCGAGCTGCATCGAATCGGGCCAGCCCGGCAGCGAGGCCCACAGATACAGGCTCTGCTCGCTCTCTCGGAAGATCTCGGCGCCCAGCCGGCGCAGCGCCAGGATGCCGGCCTCGGTGGCGCGCCGCAGCTTGTCCTGCAGGAAATTCGTATGACGCAGGAAATGGCCGTCGCTGACGATCGCGTCGAGCGTGCGCTCGCAGTATTCCGAGCTGCTCACGTGCATCAGCATCTTGACGTCGGCCAGGTCGCTGGCGAGGCCCGCCTCGCAGGCCAGGAAGCCCACCCGCAGCGCGGCCGACACCGATTTCGCGAAGCTGCCCACGTAGATGGTGCGGCGCAACTGGTCCAGCGTGGCGATGCGCGTGAGCGTGCGCGGCTTCAGGTCGGCCAGCGCGTCGTCCTCCACCAGCATCAGGTCGTGCGCCTCGGCCAGTTGCAGGATGCGATGCGCCTTGGCGGCGCTGGTGTCGGTGGCGGTGGGGTTGTGGCCCACCGACTGCGTGAAGAACAGCCGCGGGCGATGCTCGGCGAGCGCCGCCTCGAGCGCGGCGATCGAGGGACCGTCGGTCTCGCGAGGGATCCCGACGATGCGCGCGCCGCTCAGCTTGAGCTTGCCGAACAATGGGTAGTAGCCGGGATCGTCGACCAGCACCGCATCGCCGGGCCGCACGAAGTAGCGCAGCACGATGTCGATGGCCTGGTTGGCGCCGTGCGTCAGCACGATCTGCGCGGGCTGCGCGTCGATCTCGTAGCCGGCCAGCTTCTGCTGCAGCGACTGGCGCAGCGGCAGGTAGCCGTAGCGGCTGCCGTAGCGGAACAGCGAGGCCACGCCGGTGCGCACCACGCGCTGGTGGTAAAGGTCCAGGCGCGTCTTGGCGAGCCAGTCGACGGGCGGGAATCCCTCGCCCAGGTTCAGCACGTTGGCGCTCTCGTGCAGCTGCTCGCGCATCAGCCAGACCACGTCCATCGCGCGGTCCAGGGTGGTGGCGCTGCCCTCGCTCTCGGCGATGGCCGCGGCCGCCGCGCCGCTGCCGGCACCGGGCCGCCGGCAGACGAAGAAGCCCGAGCCGCGCCGCGGCTCGATCAGGCCGTTGGCGGTCAGGATGTCGAAGGCGCTGACCACCGTGTTCTTCGAGCAGCCCGAGGCATCGGCGTATTCCCTGATCGAGGGCAGCTTGCTGCCGGCCGGCAGGATGCCTTCCTCGATCTGTCTGGCGAGATTGTCCGCGATCCCCTCGGACAAGGTGGTTCCTGCACGCCGTATCATCGCGTCCGCTCCGTCGGGCCGGCGCACTGTGCCAGGTACAGTGCATCGAGTGTTGTGGGGAACTGTACCTTTCATTAAGGTACAGCGCGCCTATTATTCGTCCATTCGAAGCGGCCCCGCAACACCGGAAAACGCGGGGCCGCGCCATCCGACATGGAGACGCCCGCGATGCCCATCGATTCCGCCCTGCCCGATTTCCGTTCCCTGACTCCCGCCGAGCGCCTGGCTCGCATCGCCGCGGCCGCCGGCCTCGACGACGCGCAGCACGCGCTGCTGGCCAAGCCCGGCGCGCTGCCGATCGAGGTGGCCAACGGCATGATCGAGAACGTGATCGGCACCTTCGAGCTGCCGCTGGCGGTGGCCGGGTACTTCCGCATCAACGGCGAGGACGTGCTGGTGCCGATGGCGGTGGAGGAGCCCTCGATCGTCGCGGCCGCCTCCTTCATGGCCAAGCTGGCGCGCGAGGCGGGCGGTTTCCGCACTTCCAGCACCGGGCCGCTGATGCGCGCCCAGGTGCAGGTGCTCGGCATCGACGATCCCTATGGCGCGCGCCAGACCATCCTGGCCGCCAGGGACGAACTGATCGAGCTGGCCAATGCGCGCGACGCGGTGCTGGTGAAGCTCGGCGGCGGCTGCCGCGACATCGAGGTGCAGGTGTTCCCCGACACGCCGCGCGGCGCGATGGTGGTCGCGCACCTGATCGTCGACGTGCGCGACGCGATGGGCGCCAATACCGTCAACACCATGGCCGAGGCGGTGGCGGGGCGCATCGAGGCGCTCACCGGCGGCACCGTGCGGCTGCGCATCCTGTCGAACCTGGCCGACCTGCGGCTGGCCCGCGCGCACGTGCGCTACTCGGCGGCCACGCTGGCCACGCGCGAGTATTCGGGCGAGGCGGTGATCGACGGCGTGATCGACGCCTACCTGCTGGCCGCCGTCGATCCCTATCGTGCGGCCACCCACAACAAGGGCATCATGAACGGCATCGATCCGGTGATCGTCGCCACCGGCAACGACTGGCGCGCGGTGGAGGCGGGCGCGCATGCCTATGCCAGCCGCGGCGGACGCTACACCTCGCTGACCACCTGGGAGAAGGCGGCCAACGGCGACCTGGTCGGCACCATCGAGCTGCCGATGCCGGTCGGGCTGGTGGGCGGCGCCACGCGCACCCATCCGCTGGCGCGCGCGGCGCTGCGGATCCTCGGCGTGCAGAGCGCGCAGCGGCTCGGCGAGATCGCCGCGGCGGTCGGCCTGGCGCAGAACATGGGCGCGCTGCGCGCGCTCGCCACCGAAGGCATCCAGCGCGGCCACATGGCGCTGCACGCGCGCAATATCGCGATCGCGGCCGGCGCGAGCGGCGCCGACATCGACTGGGTCGCGCGCAAGATGGCGGCCGCCAGGGACGTGCGCACCGATCGCGCGCTGGAACTGCTGGCCGGCCCGCGCGACTGAGCGGCGGCTCGTCGTCGGAAGGCGCGGGCCCATAACCAGGCGGACCGGGGATCCACCCCGGCCGCGACGGCAGCTTGCCTGCCGAAGGAGGAGACGCATGAACGAGATGGGTGGCAATTCCGCCGCGCTGGCGGCCGGGCCCGCGCGACACGAGGCGGCGGCCAAGACGGCGGCCGCGGCGCCGCTGGCCGAGGTGTGGGGCGACACGGTCGACCTGCGCCATCTGGGCTGGTCGGTGGCGATCGGCGTGGGCGTGGCGCTGGGCGCCTTCCTCGCGGGACGCGCGCTGCTGGCGCCGCTGGTCGCCGATCCGCAGATCGCGCGCGCCTACGCGATGCTGGTCGGCCTGGGCGGCTGCCTGGCCGCCGGCGTGATCTGCGCGAAGCTGTTCGCGCCCAAGCGCGTGGTGGTCGAGCAGGTGGTGGACGAGGCCGCGCGCCTGCGCGTGCTGGCCCAGCTCGATGCCGAATCGGGCGGCCTCGGCTCGCTCGAGGACCTGAGCCCGGCCGCGCGCGCCGAGATGGACGAGCTGGGCCTGACCGCCGTGTTCGCCGCCTACGAGCGCGGCGCGGGCCGCGTCGCCGCCGAGGCGGGCGCCGCCGCCGCCGGCGTTGCCGCTGCCGCTGCCGCCGCCAAGCCGGGAGCCCGCTCATGACCCCGCTGCTGTCCGACTTCTCCGTGGCGCTGGCGATGGGCCTGCTCGGCGCGATCGCCTTTGCCGCGATCGGCCTGGTTTCCGGCACCGACGAGACCACCACCATCGCGCCGCTGACCCTGCTGGTGGCCCTGCTCGGCGTGCCGCCGGCAGGCGTGTTCACCTTCTTCTTGGCCGGCGCGGTGGCCAAGCACATGACGCACGCGATTCCCACCGCGCTGCTCGGCATTCCCGGCGACACCATGGCCGCGCCGCTGCTGCAGCAGGCCACTGCCTTGCGCGCGCTCGGCGTGCCGCATATCGCGCTGCGCAAGATGATTTCGGGCGCGATCGTGGCGGCCTGCGTGGCGGTACCGCTGGCGGTGCTGTTCGCGGTGCTGCTGGCGCCGTTCGGCGGCGCGATCGCGAAGGCCGCGCCCTGGGTGTTCCTGGCCGCCGCCTGCGTAATCGCCTACGCCTCGGCCGGGCGCTGGGCCTGCGTGCTGCTGCTGGTGCCCTTCGTGCTGCTGATCGTGGCGCTGCAGACGCTGACCGGCAAGTACGGCGTGAAGCTCTCGGTCAGCTACTTCCTCGGCATCGCGATCGGCCCGCTGATCGCCGACCTGTTCGCGATCCTCTCGCCGCCGGCGCGCCGCGCGATGCGGCGCGAGGGGCTGGCCACCTTCTCGCTGGCGCCGGACCTGAAGGGCTGGCGCGGCTGGTTCCCGAACCCGCTGCGCATCCTCGATCGCAGCCAGGCCGGCTGGACGCTGGGCACCGCCGCGCTGTCGAGCGCGACCTTCGTGTTCAGCCCGGTGGCGATGACGGTGGTGGCAGGCGAGATCGTCGGCGCGCGCGTCAAGCATGCCTATCCGCGCCTGACCACGGTGATCGCCGCGCGCAACGGCGTGACCGAGGCCACCTATATCGCCGAGGCGCTGATCCCGCTGATCGCCTTCGGGCTGCCGCTGAGCCCGGTGGCGGCGGGACCGGCCGCGCCGCTGTTCAATGCGCCGCCGCGCTTCTTCGTCGACGCGGCCGGCGGGCAGGTCCACAACCTGCACACGCTGATGTCGGCCTGGGCCTTCCTCGGCTACGGGCTGCTCGCGGTGCTGCTGGCCGCGCTGATCGCCTATCCGCTGGCGATGAACTACGCGCATCGCGCGGCGTCGTTCGTGGCGCGCAAGCTCTCGCACGAGGCCATCATCGCCACCTTCTCGGGGCTGATCGTGGTGATCGGCGTGTGGGAGGGCGGCCTGGCGGGGCTGGCCGTGATCCTCACGGTGGGGCTGGTGGGCGGCGTGCTGTCGAGGCTGTTCGGCTTCAATACCGGCGTGCAGTTCATGGGCTACTACGCGGCCGTGCTCGGCGTGCCGGCCTTGATGAAGCTGGTGTAGGGCGCCGTGTCGCGTGCACGGCGCTGGGCGGTGGTGCCGCGCGCGCGGGATTTGCGGCGGCACCGTCGCCCGGAACATGCCGTCGCGGCCCGGTTTTGCCGGCGGCGAGCCGCTCAGCGCGTGGCGGGCACGTTGCGTTTGAGGAACGCGCGCATCAGCCGGCCGATCTCGGCGCCATCCTCCTCCAGCGCGAAATGGCCGGTATCGAACAGGTGCAGCTCCGCCTTGGGCAGGTCGCGCAGATAGGCGCGCGCGCCGACCGGCGGGAAGGCCTTGTCGTTCTTGCCCCAGACGATCAGCATCGGCGGCTGGTACTCGCGGAAATAGGCTTGCCATTGCGCGTATTGCGCCACGTTGCTGCCGTAGCTGTAGAACAGGTCCAGCTGGATCTCCTGGTTGCCGGGGCGATCGAGATAGGCCTGGTCGAGCGTCCAGGTGCCGGGGTCCAGGTGGCCGAGATCGCGCGTCCCGTCCACGTAGTGCCAGCGCGTCACCTTCAACTGCAGCAGTTGGCGCAGGCGCTCGGCATTGGCCGCCGAACGATCGGCCCAGTAGGCCTTCAGCGGCTTCCAGAAATCGCCGGCGATGCCCTCCTCGTAGGCGTTGCCGTTCTGCACGACGATCGCGGTGATGCGCTTGGGATGCGCCGCGGCGATCCGATAGCCGACCGGCGCGCCGTAATCCTGCACGTACAGCGCGTAGCGCGTCAGGCCGAGGGTTTCGGTGAACCCGTCGATCACCTTGGCGAGATTGTCGAAGGTATAGCTGAAGCGATCCGGCGGCGGCATGTCGCTCTGGCCGAAACCGGGGTAGTCCGGCGCGATCACGTGGTAGCGGTCGGCCAACTGCGGCATCAGGTTGCGGAACATCTGCGACGAGGTCGGGAAGCCGTGGAGCAGCAGCACGGTGGGGGCGTTCTTCGGGCCGGCCTCGCGATAGAAGATCTTCACGCCGTTCACATCGACGGTGTGATAGCTGACGGCATCGGCGCTTGCCGCGGGGGCGCCGGTCGACGCGACGGTGCCGGCGGCCTGCGCGGCGGGCGAGAGCGTGGCGAACGTGAGGGCGCAAGCGGCGGCCAGGCCGGCGAGGGTCGGGAATTTCATCGTGAAGGCTCCAGGGGCGATGTGATGGAAAGGAAAAAAAATCGTGTCGAGCTTGATTTGCATGACGAACTATTGATTCGTCATGCCGGCCGACGAAGGTGGTCCGTATCAGCGTCGATCGTGTGCCCGACGTCGTGCCTGCCATGAGGTCGTCACGAGAAATGGATGCGGGGACAACGAACGAGGCTGAAGCGCCATGATTTCCTCAGGACCGCGCGATCCAGGGATCGGATCGCATGGAGAGGAAGTCTAGGGGCGCGAAGGGCTTGCAGGAATACGCCGGGGAGCGAATGGATCGTTCGCGAAACGCGAAGAATGGCGGCGGGGTGCCGATCACCCCGCGCGGGGCCGCTACTCAGTCGGTGGGGCCGGTGCAGCTTTTCGCGCCGGCGGCCATGACAGTGCAATGCTCCACACTCCAGTGGCTGCTGCTCGACAGGCCGGCGCCGCCGGTCAGGCCCGCCAGCTTCCAGCGCGGGCTGAAATGCAGGTCGATGCGCTCGGTCTGGTTGGGCGTGCCCAGCGCGGGCAGCGGCGAGGCGCTCGCCAGCGCCTGCGTGACCGCGGCGTTCCAGGCCGGGTCGCCGTCGCCGTTGGCGGGCTGCAGCTCGGACGATTCGACCGCGCCGCTGCGGGAAAAATGCGTCGACAGCACCGCCTCGGGATAACCGTCGACGGCGGGACGCGCCGCATACAGGCTGCCGCCGATCCGGCAACCCACGTAACGCTGCCATTGCAGCGCGCTCAGGTGCGCCAGCGAGACAGGATCGCCGCCCTTCGCGGCCTGCTTCAGGCAGATCGAGGCGATCTGGTCGGGGGAGGGCATCGGCGGGTCGTTGGCGGCGCAGCCGGCCAGCGCCAGCGAGGCGATGAGCGCGAGCGGGATGAGCGAGGTGAGGGCGTCCCGGGCTGCACGGTTCCGGCGCGGCGATCCGATGGTCATGGTCTCTCTCGATTCGTTGTGCGTTGTCGTAGGAATGAGCGCTATTCCAGCACCATCTCGATGCCGGGGCAAGCGCCGGCCGCGCAGGCGGTGACAGTCTGCGATTCGGCTTACCTGGCGGGCAGCGGCGCCGCCGCGTCGTAGAATGCGCTCGACCGACTTCCCATCATCCCCAAGCCATCGGCGACGCGCATGGAAATCAAATGGATCGAGGACTTCATCGCCCTCGCGCAATACCAGAGCTTCTCGCGCGCGGCCGAGTTCCGCAACGTCACGCAATCGGGCTTCAGCCGCCGCATCCAGTCGCTGGAGCAGTGGGTCGGCGCGGAGCTGATCGACCGCAGCAGCTTCCCGCCGGTGCTGACGCCGGCCGGGCGCCTGTTCCGCGAGGCCGCCGACGACATCCTGCACAAGCTGCACGACACGCGCGCCATCATCCGCAACGAGCAGCGCATCGCCGGGCGCGGGCTGCAGATCGCGGCCGGCCACACCATCGCGCTGAACTTCCTGCCGGGCTGGCTGAAGGCCTTGTCGGGCCATTTCGGCGAGGTGCGCGCGCGGGTGGTGCCGGCCAATGTCCATGATTCGATCCTCTCGCTGGTGAACGGCAACTGCGAGCTGATGTTCGCCTACCACCATCCCGAGCTGCCGCTGCATCTCGATCCCGCGCGCTACGAGCACCTCACGGTCGGCCTCGATACGCTGCTGCCGGTCAGCCAGCCCACGCCGCGCGCGGCGCCGCGCTTTCGCCTGCCGGGCACCAGCAAGGCCGCGCTGCCGCTGATCTCGTACACGGAAACCAGCTATTTCGGGCGCTGCCAGGCGCTGCTGCTGTCGCGCGCGCCGGCCACGCCGATGCTGCGGCTGCACTTCGAGTCGGACATGGCCGAGGTGCTCAAGAAGCTGGTGGTCGAGGGCGAGGGCCTGGCCTGGCCTGGCTGCCGCGCAGCGCGATCGCGCGCGAGCTCGCGGCCGGCGAGCTGGTGCCGGCGGGGCCGGCCGCCTGGCAGCTCGAGGTGGAGCTGCGTGTCTATCGCGATACCAGCAATCGCGGCGCCTTCGTCGATACGCTCTGGCAGCACCTGCGCGCCTCGATCTGAGGCTCCCTGCCGTGGCCGCCCCCGGGATTTCCCTGCCTATGCGAATCACGCATACGCGCATGCCGGACCCGCATCGCGGGTTTTTTGACCGTCCCTACCATTCGTCCTGACGGTCGAGGCAAGCCGCTTTCCGCTTTCGTCCGTCGCCCGCGTCGAACCCCGACGTTTCCTCATCGACACGCGCCGCAGGACCCTCCAGGTTCGCCCGGCGCCTCCAGGGACGGACATGAAATCACGCCTCACTCCATGGATCGCGGCCGGCATGCTGCTCGGCATCGCGGCCGGCGGCTACTGCCACGCGACGGCGGCCGATGCCGCGCAAGCCCGGGATATCGCCGGCTACTTCTCGATCCTCACCGACATCTTCCTGCGGCTGATCAAGATGATCATCGCGCCGCTGGTGTTCGCCACCCTGGTGTCGGGGCTCGCCGGCATGGATGGCGGCCGCGACGTGGGCCGCATCGGCCTGCGCACCGTGCTGTGGTTCCTGTGTGCCTCCTTCGTGTCGCTGCTGATCGGGCTGGCCTTCGCCAACGCGCTGCAGCCGGGCGCCGGCCTGCATTTGGCGGCGGGGGCCGGGGAACGCGTCGCCGGGCTCGACACGGCGGGGCTGAACCTGAAGGACGTGCTCACGCACGCCTTCCCCACCAGCCTGCTTGATGCGATGGCGCGCAACGACATCCTGCAGATCCTGGTGTTCTCGCTGTTCTTCGGGCTCGGGCTCGGCGCGCTCAGGCAGGACCCGCGCGTGGCCCTGCTGGTCGGCGCGATCGACGGCCTGGTGCCGGTGATGCTGCGGCTGACCGGCTACGTGATGCGCGCCGCGCCGTTCGGCGTGTTCGGCGCGATCGCCTCGGCCGTCACGCTGCGCGGGCTCGACGTGGTGCTCACCTATGGCCGGCTGATCGGCGCGTTCTATGCGGCGCTGGTGGTGTTGTGGCTGCTGCTGGTGGGCGTCGGCTGGCTGTTCCTGGGGCGCGACGTCGGCCGCCTGCTGAAGGCGGTGCGCGAGCCGGCCATGCTGGCCTTCTCGACGGCCAGCAGCGAGGCTGCCTATCCGCGCCTGACCGAGCAGCTCGAACGTTTCGGCGTGCCGAAGAAGGTGGTGGGCTTCACGCTGCCGCTCGGCTACGCCTTCAACCTCGACGGCTCGATGATGTACCAGTCCTTCGCCGCGATCTTCATCGCCCAGGCTTTCGGCATCGACATGCCGGTCTCGCAGCAAGTGTTGATGCTGCTGGTCCTGATGCTGAGCAGCAAGGGCATGGCCAGCGTGCCGCGCGGCTCGGTGGTGGTGGTCGCCGCGGTCGCGCCGCTGTTCCATCTGCCCGCCGCGGGCGTGGCGCTGGTGCTGGCGATCGACCAGATCCTCGACATGGGACGCACCATGACCAACGTGATCGGCAACAGCGTGGCCAGCGCCGTGATCGCGAAGTGGGAAGCGCGGCGCGCGGCGGGCGAGGCGGCCGAAGCGAGGGAGCCGGGGCCGGTGTCGAGCGAGCTGCCGCGTCTCGAGCCGCTGGCGGGCGACGCACGATGAGCGGCGCGAGCCTTCCGGCCGGCGCGCCGGCACGGCGCCTCGGCATCGTCGGCGGGCTCGGCCCGCTGGCCGGCGCCGACCTGTACGCCAAGCTGATGCGCGCGGCCGGCACCACGCCGATCGACGCGATCCTGGCCCAGCATCCGCTGCGCGGCGGCCCGGATCGCGAGGCGAGCGCCGAGCGCAAGCTCCATGTGTTCGACCTGATCCGCGAGTTCGAGCAGCGCGGCGTGACCACCGTGGTGCTGCCCTGCTTCCTCAGCCACACCTTCCTCGACGAGCTGCGCGCGAACACCTCGCTGGCGATCGTCGACCTGGTCGAGGCGGTGCGCGAGCACGTGCGCCGCGCGTGGCCGCTCGCGCGGCGCGTCGGCGTGCTGGCCTCGGCGGCGACGCGCGAGCGGCGCCTGTTCGAGCGCTACTTCGCGGCGCCGGAATTCAGTCTCTGCCATCCCGGCGAGGTCGATGGCATCGATGCGGTGACGGAGGCGGTCTATGGCGTGGACGGCATTCGCGAGGGCGCGCTCGACGGGCGCCCGGTCGAGCTGCTGCGGCGTGCCTGCGCCTCGCTGATCGAGCAGGGCGCGGAGGTGATCGTGCCGGGCCTGACCGAGATCGCCCTGGTGCTGGACGCGCTCGGGACGCTGCCGGTGCCGCTGGTCGACCCGAACCAGGTCTATGCGCGGCGCGTGCTCGCCGCCGACCACGAGGGCGCGCATGGCGGCCAGGCCGAGCCGTTCCGGATCGGCGTGGTCGGCGGCGTCGGGCCGGCGGCCACCGTCGACTTCCTGCGCAAGCTGGTGCACCACACGCCGGCCGCGCGCGACCAGGACCACCTGAAGCTGATCGTCGAGCAGAATCCGCAGATCCCCGATCGCACCGCGCACCTGGTCGGCGAGGGCCCCGATCCGACCGTCTCGCTCTATGCCGCCTGCAAGCGCCTGGAGCAGGGCGGCGCGAAGCTGGTGGCGATCCCCTGCAATACCGCGCACGCCTTCGTCGAGCGAATCCAGCCGCGCCTGTCGATCCCGATCGTCAACATGCTGACGGTGACGGCGCGCCATCTGCGCGAGCGTTTTCCCGAGGTGCGCGAGATCGGCGTGCTGGCCACCTCGGGCACGCTCGCCAGCGGCGTCTATCGCGAGGCGCTGGCCGCCGAGGGGTTCGCGCAGCGCGTGCCGCCGCCAGCCTTGCAGGCGCGCGTGATGGCGGCGATCTACGGCGAGGCGGGCGTCAAGGCCGGGTTCGTGCAGGGTCGCTGCCGCGAGGACATCGAGGCCGCGCTCGATGCGCTGGTTGCGGCCGGCGCTCGCGTGGTGCTGCTCGGCTGCACCGAGCTGCCGCTGCTGCTGCCGGCAGGCGAGATCGCCGGCCCGGGCGGCGCGCGCGTGAGCCTGGTCGACCCGACCGAGGTGCTGGCCAGGGCCTGCGTCGCGGCGGCGACCAGCGCGGCAAATGAGGCGGCGAACGAGGCGGCGAACGAGGCGGAACCGCGGCGTTCCTTTTGATCGAATAAATCGATACTCAGATCGGAAAAATATCGTTTTTCATCGAAGATTGTAATCGGTAACATCGGTGTCACTGATCTGCCGCGCCGACGCGCGCGGCGGGCCGATGTCCCCTTGATACCTCGTTACGGAGTTTCGATCGATGAGCACTTGCGCCGCCCCGCTGCTGCCTTTCCATATCGCCTTCCCGGTCCACAGCCTCGAGGCCGCGCGCGAATTCTACGGCGAGCTGCTCGGCTGCCCCGAAGGCCGCAGCTCGGCCGAATGGGTCGACTTCAACCTCTATGGGCACCAGATCGTCGCGCATCTCGCGCCGGACGAAACGGGCGTGGCGCGCACCAATGCCGTCGACGGCCACGGCGTGCCGGTCCGCCATTTCGGCGCGCTGCTGACGCTGGAGCAATGGCACCTGCTGGCCGACAAGCTGCGCGCGGCCGGCACGAAGTTCGTGATCGAGCCGTATGTCCGCTTCAAGGGCGAGCCCGGCGAGCAGGCCACCATGTTCTTCCTCGATCCGTCGGGCAACGCGCTCGAATTCAAGGCCTTCGCCGATCTCGGCAAGCTGTTCGCGAAGTAAGGCCGCCCAGTCCTCGCCCCGTTCCTCCTCATCGTCCTGGAGCGCCGATGTCACGCTGCCATGTCGCGATCTCGGGCTTCGGCCAGATCGGCCGGGCCGTCGCCGAACTGCTGGCGGCGCGCCGCGCGCGTTATCGCGAGCGCTACGGGGTGGAGGTGCGGCTGGTCGGCATCGGCCGCTCGCGCGGCGCTCGCGTCGATCGCGAGGGCCTGCGCGATCCGCTCGCGGCCGATGCGCCGCTCGACGCGTCGCTGACGGGCGAGGCCTTCGTGGCCGCCGCGCGGCCCGACGTGCTGATCGAGGCCGGCCCGACCGACTACCTGAGCGGCGGCGCCGCGCTCGGCTACCTGCGCGCGGCGCTCGCGGCCGGCGCGCACGGCATCGCGATCTCGAAGGGCGCGCTGGTGCTCGACTACCCGGGCCTGCGCGCGCTGGCCGATGCGAACGGCGTGGAGCTGAAGATCAGCGGCGCGACCTCGGCCGCGCTGCCGACCATCGACCTGCTCGACTACAACGCGGCCGGCTGCGAGGTGCGCGTGATGGAAGGCATCTTCACGGCCACCACCAACTACGTGCTGGACCGGATGATGGCCGGCATCGCCTTCGCCGATGCGCTGGCCGAGGCGCAGCGCGCCGGCATGGCCGAGCCCGATCCGCGCTTCGACATCGAGGGCTGGGACACGGCCTGCAAGGTCTGCATCCTGGCCAACGCGGGTTTCGGCGCGCGGCTGACGCTCGATGAGATCGCGCGCGAGGGCATCGCGCCGATCGAGGCCGGGCAACTGGCGCGCTGGCGCGCGGATGGGCTGGTGCCGAAGCTGGTCGGCCGCATCGAGCGGCGCGCGGGAGGCGCGGGGCGGGTGGAGGCTTCGGTGCGCCTGGCCGCCTACGAGGCGGCGCATCCCTTCGCGGGGATCGGCGCCGGCATGAAGGCGGTGCGCATCGAGACCGACGCGATGGGCGAGCTGATCGCGATCGGCCGCACCAGCCCGCTGGCCACGGCCGCCGCCGCGCTGAAGGACTTCGAGCACCTGCTGATGCGGGGCGTGGTCGGGCGCTGAGCCGCGCGCAATAAAAAAGGCAGGCGTTTCGCCTGCCTTCGCTCCGTTGCCGCGTGTCCGTCAGGCCGCCGGCCCCAGCTCGCGGATCGGGATCACGGTGCGCCCGCCGTTGTTGCGCAGCACGTCGCGCAGGTCGTTGATGACCGGGAACACCTCGTGGTTCCAGTCGGCGCCCTGCATGTCGTGCGCTTCCTGCTCGCGCTCGACGATCCAGCGATCCTCCTTGAAGATCCGCTCGGTGAACCACACCAGCAGCGGCCAGGCCAGGTCCAGCGCGAAGGGCACCGAGGGCTTGCGGATCGACAGCAGCCCGAAGGTGCGGTTGGTGCGCTGCTGCTTGTCGAGCGGCACGTAGACGATCCACAGGTCCATCACCAGGGTGCCCTCGCTCGAGAGGATCTTGAGCGTCTGGTACGGGTACTCGGTGCGGATCGTCATCACGCTCTTGTCGCTCTGGTCCTGCGGCTTCTTGCTGGCGCCGAACACCAGCGCCTCGCCGATCGGCTGCTTGCCCTCGGCGCGCGAGAAGGTGTAGTCGACCTCGACCCAGCCCTCGCCGCGGCGGCGTCCCAGCGAGCGCGCCTTCATCTGGCCCATCTCGCGGCGATGCAGGAACTGATGGTTCATGTCCATCAGGTTCTCGTGCATGAACGAGTAATGGCACTTGACCGCGCGGCCGAAGCGGCGCGTCTTGTACTTCGGGTCGGCCACCGTGGACAGCTCGGGCACCGGCTTCTCGTCGGCCAGGGCGGGATCGCCCGTGAACACGAAGATCAGCCCGCGCACCTCGCGGCACGGGTAGGCGCGCACGCCGTTGGGCAGGCGCTCCTTGCCCAGGTAGGGCACGTCCACGCATTTGCCGCTGCAATCGTAGGTCCAGCCGTGATAGCCGCAACGCAGCGCGTCGCCGTCGACCACGCCGGCGTGCAGTGGCACCTGGCGGTGCGCGCAACGGTCTTCCAGCGCAAAAACCGTTCCCGACTCGCCGCGAAACAACACGATCGGGTCGCCCGCGAATTGCACGCCGAGGGTCTTGCCGCGCTTCAGTTCGCGCGACCAGGCCAGGGGATACCAGAAATCGGGATGGATCGGCACGCGGCGCAGATCGCGCACGGGCTGCGTGGCGGTCGAGTCGATCACGTTCTGGGTCGGTAAAGGCACTGCGTGCATGCGTGACATCTCCTTGCATTCCGGATGCTTCGACCATCGCGTGGGGACGCGAGGGAGTTATCCGGCGCAGTTTACGCGAAACCGGCCGGGATGCGGGCGCCGTGTGAAGGGATGGTGACAAACCCCAAGGGGGAAATCGGTGCCGGGTCGGGGATGGATCGCTGCTTATGGAATGCCGGCGCCGGGCGGCCGGCGGCAAGCTTGCCGGGTGGTTCGATGCATGCACATCGATCGAGGCGAGGCAGGGACGGGAAGGGCATGGAAGCGATCCCCGTGTTCGGCGCCGGCCCCGATGCGGGTGTTCGGAGCCGGTGCCCGGCGCGGATGTCGGTGCCTGCTCCTGCTCCTGCTCCTGCTCGGGCTCCTGCTCGGACGTGCGCCGGTTTCAGGCCGCGGCGGGCCGCCGGCCCAGCGGCGTTGTCTTGCGGCCGGCCGAGGCGAGCGCGGCCAGGCTGATCATCGCGGTGAGGATCAGGTAGAAGCTGGGCGCGCTGCGATCGCCCGTGGCGCTGGTGAGCCAGGTGACGATCGCGGGCGTGAAGCCGCCGAACACGGTCACGCCGATGTTGTAGGACACCGACATGCCGGTCGAGCGCGTGGCGGCCGGGAACAGCTCCGACATCAGCGCCGGCAGCGCGCCGAAGTAGATCGACTTGAGCAGGGCCAGCCAGCAGACCAGCGCGAACAGGGTCGGCACCGAGACGTGCGTGACCGTGTACGAGAAGGCCGGCCAGGCGGTGACGGCGAACAGGATGCCGACCACCGCCATCTGCCGGCGCCGGCCGATGCGGTCCGACAGATGGCCGGCCAGCGGCGTGACGAGGGTCAGGATCGCGCCGCCGGCCATGGTGGCCGCGAAGCCGGTGGCGGTGGGCAGGTGCAGTTGGCGGATCGCGAAGGTCGGCAGGTATTGCAGCAGGTAGTTGACGGCGGTCGACACGCTGAGCGCGCCGATCGCGACCAGCACCGCGCGCTTGTGGGTGGCGAGCAGGTCGCGCGCGGGCGACTCGGAGCGCTCGCCCTCGAGGAAGGCCGGCGCATCCTCCAGGAAGCGGCGCAGGTAGAGCCCGAGCGGGCCGATCAGGACGCCGAAGAAGAACGGCAGGCGCCAGCCCCAGGCGGCCAGCTCGGCCGGCGACAGCATGCGCGCCAGGCCGTAGCCGAACGAGGCGGCCAGCAGCAGCGCCAGGCCCTGGGTGGCGAACTGCCAGCTCGCCAGGAAACCGCGCCGATGCGGCGCGTGCTCGATCAGCATCGCCGTGGAGGCGCCGAATTCGCCGCCGGCCGAGAAGCCCTGGATCAGGCGCGCGGCGAACACGCCGAGCGGCGCGGCGATGCCGATGCTCTCGTAACCCGGCATCACCGCGATCAGGCCGGTGCCGATCATCATCAGGGTGACCGTCAGCATCAGCGCGGCACGCCGGCCGCGCCGGTCGGCATAGGCGCCCAGTACCAGGCCGCCGAGCGGGCGCACCAGGTAGGAGGCACCGAACGAGCCGAAGGTCAGCAGCATCGAGGCCGTTTCGTTGCGGGCCGGGAAGAAGTGCTGGCCGATATAGACCGCGAAGAAGGCGTAGACGGCGATGTCGAACCACTCGAGCGCATTGCCGGCGGAGGTCGCGACGACGATCTGCACCAGGCTGGGCGGCTTGCGCGCGGGGGCGGGGGAGGGGACGGGACGGTTCATGGGACGCTCGATCGGTTCGGGTACGACGGCGGAGGCCGGCGTCGCCGCGCGGGAGGGCGACGATGCCGGGCAGATGTGGCGCGAGGCGCGCCGGTCCTTACGCGCAGACGGCGGTTGGCGCGGCGCTGGTGCGCCGGGCGTCGCGCGCGCGACGTTCGGCGACGATGCGCGCCGCGTCCTCGCCGAGGTCCCACCAGAGCCCGGCCATCACGGCCAGCGCCTCGCGCGCCACCGAGCCCAGCAGGTGCTCGTTCGGCGCATGCTGCGCGCAGGCCGGGTAGGAATGCGGCACCCACAGCGTCGGCAGCCCGAGCGTGTCGGCGAACACGTGATTGGGCACCGTGCCGCCGAGATTGGGCAGCAGCGCCGGCGGCTTGCCGGTGGAGGCGCGCAGCGAGCCCAGCGCCCACTCGACCCAGGGATCGTCGGGGTCAAGCCGGGTGGCGGGCGAGCGCTGCGAGACCGTCACCTGCACCTCGTCGAAGCCGTGCCGGGCGAAGTGGGCCTCGAGATGCGCGAGCGCGTTCGCGGTGTCGGTGCCGACCACGTAGCGCAACTGGCAGATCGCCTTCGCGTCGGGCGGGATCGCGTTGACCGGCGCCTCGGGGTTGCCGGTGCGAAAGGCCAGCACCTCCAGCGTGTTCCAGGCGATCACGCGCTCGCTCGGCGTGAGGCCCGGCTCGCCCCAGTCGGGATCGATGGCGGGCGCGTTCTCGTCGCCGCCCAGCTCGATGTCGGCCAGCGCGCGGCGCACCGCGTCGGGGATCGGCGGCGGGCGCAGGCCCTCCACCGCGATCGCGCCGCGCCGGTCGATCAGGCTCGCGATCGCATGCGCGAGCACCGTTCCGGGATTGCGCAGCACGCCGCCCCAGTTGCCCGAGTGATGGCCGCCCTCGCGCAGCGCCACGCTCAGCTCGATGTTCAGGCCGCCGCGCGAGCCGAGGAAGAGGGTCGGGCGCTCGGCGCTCACGCGCGGGCCGTCGGAGGCGAGGAACAGGTCGGCGGCCAGCGCCTCGCGCTCCCGCGCGCAGATCGCGTCGAGTCCGGGCGAGCTGATTTCCTCGCCGGTCTCGAAGATCAGCTTGAGGTTGTAGCCGAGCCGGCCGCCGCGCGCCTCGATCACGGCCGCCAGCGCGGCCAGGTTGATCGAGTGCTGGCCCTTGTTGTCGGCCGTGCCGCGTCCGTACCAGCGATCGCCCTCGACCGTCACGCGCCAGGGCGCGAGGCCGGCGCGCCATTGCGCGTCGTAGCCGCGCACCACGTCGCCGTGGCCGTAGCTGAGCACGGTGGGCAGGGCGGGATCCTCGATTCGCTCGGCGATCAGGAACGGCGCGCGCGCGCCGGCGGGGTTGTCGGCCAGCCGCGAGCGGAAGCCGAGCGCGGCCAGCGCCGGGGCGATCTCGTCGCTCAGGTAGGCATGCAGCGCCTCGGCCCGCGCGGGCTCCTGGCTTTCGGTGCGAAAGGCCACGCGGCGCGCGAGATCGGCCAGCAGCGCGCCGCCGTCGTGGGCGCGCACGGCGAGGTCGAGCGCCTGCTGGCGCGGGTTGCGGGCGGATTGGGTGGTGGACATCGGGGTCGCTCCTGGCAAGGCGGAAGGCTGGAATGCCCCACTCTAGGAACGCCAAAAATTCGCAACAATTACAAAGATGTCGAATAGACTTGCCGAAATGGCAAGGCAGGGCGCGCTCGCGCCGGGGAGAACGGGGCATGCTGCACGGCATCGCATTGCGGTATTTCGTCGAGGTGGCGCGCACCGGTTCGCTGGCGGGGGCCTCGGATACGCTGCACGTGGCCGTCTCCGCCATCAGCCGACAGATCAGCAAGCTCGAGCAGGATGTCGGCGCACCGCTGTTCGAGCGCATGCCGCGCGGCATGGTGCTGACCGAGGCAGGCGAGCTGCTGGCCGCGCATGCGCGGCGCGCGCTGCTGGAGGCCGAGGCGGTGATCGGCGAGATCTCGGCGGGGCGCGAGCAGGCGGGCGGGCTGGTGCGGCTGGGCTGCACCGAGGGTTTCACGCGTTCGTTCCTGCCCGAGGTGCTGGCGCGCCATCACGAGCGCGTGCCGCTGGCGCGCTACCAGTTGCGCTCGGGCACGCCGGCCCAGGTCGAGCACTGGGTGACGATCGGCGAGGTGGATCTGGGCATCGCCTTCTCGGGTGGCGGCACGCCCGCGGTCAGCATCGAATACGAGATCGGCATGCCGGTGCGCGCGCTGCTCGCGCCGACGCATCCGCTGGCCGCGAACCAGGCGCTGACGCTCGAGGACCTGCGCGCCTGGCCGCTGGCGCTGCTCGAACGCGGCAACACGGTGCGGCAGTTGTTCGACCTGTGCTGCGCGGCGCGCGGCGTGCGCATCGAGCCGCTGCTGTCGAGCAACAACTCGGCCGTGCTGCATGCCTTCGCGGCGCGTACCGGCGCCGTCACGCTCGGCAGCGCGGTGGCGCTCAAGGGGCTCGCGCAGGGCAGCACGCTGCTGGCGCGCGCGATCGACGAGCCCTTGCTCAGCGAGCGCCGGCTGCGCGTGATGAGCATGCGCGAGCGTCGCCTGCCGGCGGTGGCCAGGAGCCTGCTGGCCGAGTTGATCGCGCAGCTCGGGCAGGCGTGAGCCGGGGGGGCGGGCCGCGTGGCACGGCCCGCATCGAGCCCCGTCCCGGGGCGCGTTCAGCCCGGCAACCGGACGCGCTCGAACTTGCCGGCCAGTAGCCCGTAGGCGAGGATCGCGACGATCCCGTGCGCGCCGACGAACCACAGCGCGATGTCGAAGGAGCCGGTGGCGGCCACCACGAAGCCGATCACCAGCGGCGTGACGATCCCGGCCGTGTTGCCGATGCCGTTGAAGATGCCGCCGCTCAGGCCGGTCATGTCGCGCGGCGCGACATCGGCCAGCACGGCCCAGCCGATCGCGCCGAGCCCCTTGCCGAAGAAGGCCAGCGACACCAGCACCACCACCAGCGAGTCGGATCGCGCCCAGGGCGCCAGCATCAGCGAGGTGGCCAGCGTCATGCCGAGCAGGAAGGGCGTCTTGCGCGCCACCGAGGTGGAGCAGCCGCGGCGGATCAGGAAGTCCGACAGCAGCCCGCCCAGCACCCCGCCGCTGAAGCCGCAGATGGCCGGCAGCGCGGCCACCAGGCCCACCGTCATGATGTTCATGCCGCGCGCCTTGACCAGGTAGATCGGGAACCAGGTGATGAAGAAGTAGGTGAGCGCGGTGATGCAGTACTGGCCGATGTAGACGGCCCACAGCGTGCGGCTGGTGAACAGCGCGCCGATCTGTTGCGCGCTGAAGCGGCGACGGGTGCCGCCGCGGCTGCTGTCGAGGCCGACCAGGGCGCCGTTGGCGGCGATGTGCTCGAACTCGGCGCGGCTCATGCGCGGATGCGAGCCCGGCTCGCGCAGCGTCGCGAACCAGACCGCCGCCATTGCCAGCCCGAGCGCGCCCATGAAGAAGAACACCTGGTGCCAGCCCAGCGCGTGGGTGAGCCAGGCCATCAGCGGCGTGAAGATCACCACCGCCAGGTATTGCGCGGAATTGAACAGCGCGCTGGCGGTGCCGCGTTCGTTGGTCGGGAACCAGGTGGCGACGATCCGCGCGTTGCCGGGAAAGGCGGGCGACTCCACCAGGCCGAGCATGAAGCGCATCACGAACAGCGCGGCGGTGGCGCTGGCCGCGCCGCCGAACCAGGACACGCTGCCCTGCGCGATCGTGAACAGCGACCACAGCACGATGCTCGCGCCGTAGACGCGCCGCGCGCCGAAGCGGTCCAGCAGCCAGCCGCCCGGGACCTGGCCGATCGCGTAGGCCCAGCCGAAGGCCGAGAACACGATGCCGAGCGAGGCCGGCGTGAGGCCCAGGTCCTTGGCGACGAAGGTGCCGGCGATCGAGAGCGTGGCGCGGTCGGCATAGTTGAGCACGGTGACCGTGAAGATCAGCGCGAGTATCCAGTAGCGGAAATGGCCGACGCGGCCGGCGGCGACGGCCGCCTTCGGCGTCGCGAGGTCGATGCTTTTCATCTCTGTCTCCTCCCTGTTCTGGCGGGATGGTTCTGGTGGGTGCTGCCTGCCGGGCGGGGCTTCATCGGGCGCCCGGGGCCCGCCAGCGTTCAGGGCGTGACGCTGGTGGCCGGCCGGCGGCCCGCGAAGCTGGCCGCGAGACTGTCGAGCACGATCGCGCCCATCGCCTCGCGCGTCTGCACGGTGGCGCTGGCGCGATGCGGTTGCAGTACCACGTTGGGCATCGAATACAGCTCGGCGGGCACGTTCGGCTCGTCGACGAACACGTCGAGCCCGGCGCCCGCGATCCGGCCTTCGGCCAGCGCGCGCACCAGCGCCGGCTCGTCCACCAGCCGGCCGCGCGCGACATTGATCAGGTAGCCATCGGGGCCCAGCGCGTCGAGCACGCGCGCGTCGACGATGCCCTCGGCCCGGTCGGCCGAGGCCGCCAGCACCAGCGCGTCGCTGTCGCGCGCGAGCGCGGCGAGATCGTCGACGAAGCGATAGGGCACGCCGTCGATCGCGCGCAGGTCCGTGTAGGCGATCGGGCAGCCGAAGGCGGCGGCGCGCGTGGCGATCGCGCGGCCCACCCGGCCCAGCCCGACGATGCCCACCCGCATGCCGCTGAACTTGCGCGCCAGCGGCAGGGCCGGCGCCTTGCCCCAGCCGCCCTCGCGCACCTGGCGGTCGCCGTTGCAGATACCGCGGCAGGTCGCCAGCAGCAGGCCCAGCGCGAGGTCGGCGACGTCGTCGGTGAGCACGCCGGGCGTGGTCGAGACATGCAGGCCGCGCTCGCGGGCGTGGTCGAGATCGACCGCGTCGGTGCCGATGCCGTTGACCGCCACGATGCGCAGTTTCGGCAGGCGCGCCATCACCTCGCGGGCGATGCCCGAGGCGCCGCCGGTGACGACGCCGTCGATGCGCGCGCCGATCTCGCGCAGGTAGCCGGCCTTGTCGGCGTGCTCGTAGTAGCGGTGCAGGGTGTAGCGCTCGGCGAGCTGGCGCTCGAGCGAGGGCAGGACGGGATTGATCAGCAGGATTTCAAACGACATGCGGGGGAGCCTCGAACGATGAAGCGGCGGCGCCTGGCAGGCGCGCCGGGCGCGCGGGCCGCGAGGCCTCGCGCGCTGCCGCGAAGGCCGCCGTGACGCGGTGCGGCGGGGCCGGCGCGCCCTGCTCGGCGGCCGGGTGCGAACGAGTATAGGCAGGCGATCGATCGAGGTCTAAGCTATGTTTCGCATCGATCAATTCAAGAATTGGAATGAACGTCGAACTCAATCATCTGCGTTGTTTCATCGCCGTGGCCGAGGAACTGCACTTCGGGCGGGCCGCCGCGCGCCTGTTCATGACGCAGCCGCCGCTGAGCCGGCAGATCCAGTTGCTGGAGGAATCGCTCGGGCTGCAACTGTTCGAGCGCAACAGCCGCAGCGTGAAGCTGACCGACGCGGGGCGGGCTTATTACCAGGACGCGCTGCGCATCCTGAGGCTGACCGAGCAGGCCGCCGATGCGGCGCGGCGCGTGGCGCGCGGCGATGCGGGGCAGGTCGCGATCGGTTTCACCGCGGTGGCCGGCTACCGGCTGGTGCCGGACCTGCTGGCGGCGGCGCGCGAGCAGTTGCCGGGAATCCGGCTGGTGCTCAAGGAGATGGTGTCGGTGGCGCAGCTCGAGGCGCTCAAGACGCGCGCGATCGATCTCGGTATCCTGCGCGCGCAGTCGCCCGACCCGCAGATCGGCATCGAGCTGCTGGCACGCGAGCCGCTGCTGGCGGTGCTGCCGGCCGCGCATCGGCTGGTGGCGCGCGACACGATCGCGGCCGCAGACCTGGCGGGCGAGCCCTTCGTGATGTATTCGGCCGACGGCGGCCGCTATTTCCACGACCGTGTCGTCGCGCTGCTGACGGCGGCCGGCGTGCATGTGGACGTGGCCCAGCAGCTCGACCAGACGCACACGGTGCTGACCCTGGTGCGCGCCGGAATCGGCGTGTCGATCGTGCCGGCCTCGGCGCGCGAGCTTGGCATGCGCGACGTGGTGTTCCGGCCGTTGTGGACGCAGGAGGCCACCGCCGATCTCGACCTGGGTTGGCGCGTGGAGCGCGACAGCCCGGCGGTGGAGCGGTTCCGGGCGTTCGCGCTGGGGTATTTCGCGGGGCTGGGGGGCGTGCGCACGACGACAGACCAATGACTATTCGATATCGACTTCCGGCCAAAGCCTGGGGAAGACGAAACGCAGGCTTTTCAGCGGAAGAGCGAAAGCGAGGTCATCGCGATGTGTAGCCGATTTGAGAATGCCGAAATCGAGCAGGCTGCGTATGATGCGGCGCCCGGTATTTTCGCTTTCTCCCAGCATGCGCACGAAATCCGCGCGGGGCAACGCTCGGCGCAGTGCAATGAATTCAAGCAGCGTCGCCGTTTTTTCCGGTTTGATGATCGACTTCTCGGAACCGATCTGCCACGGATGCGCCTCCAGATACAACAGCAGATCTTTCAAGCGCATCGAGACTCCGTCGAAATCGACCATCTTCAACATGAAGTCGACTTGATCCAGGCAGCAATCGAGGAAGTAATCGACGAATCGAATCAGCGCTTCCTGCGAAAGGTTGCCACGGCCATCGAGGTCGTTGCGCCGGGTCATATCCGCTTCGGCAAGACGCGAACAATAGGTTTCGTGGCTTCGGGCGAAGCCTCGCAGCGGAGACCAGAGACCTTGCGTCAATCCGGCGGCATGGAGTGCGAGGTGGGAATGAAGCCGACAGACGTGTCCATTGCCGTCGATGAATGGATGGATCCACGCCAGCCGATGATGGGAGCAGGCGATGGCGATCAACTGGAACTCGCGCGGTCGAATGAGGCGATAGCGTGCGCCCCATTCGGCCATCAGCGGCTCGATCATGGCGACTTCGGGCGCCTCGTGCCGCCCAACCGTCACGTCCTGATCCCGAAGCGCGCCGGGGATGATCGGGTCCCCATCCGGTGTGACCAGCAGCTCGAGCGGCATGGCCGAGAAAAATCGGGCGTGAATATCACGGACCCTGCCGGGATCGAAGAGAGCTTGTACCGAGACCTCGCGCCATTCGCTTTCCAGTTCGGACTCCGCGGCGATATGGGCGATCGCCATGCCGTTGCTTGCGATACTCGTCGGCATCGGGGGAGTAGTCGCGTCGAAGCGCGGCCTCGATCTTGCCAGGTGTGGTGTGCTGACCCTCGATCTTGTTTGTGTAATACGAATTCATGCTGCGCAGTTGAGGAACCAGCGCAGCGGCCAAGGGCGTGTCGTCAGCTTTCAGGAGGCGCCTGGCCTTGTCGATCAGGGTTGCCGCTCGCTCGATCGAGCCATCCAGGACGCGATCTTCCGGAAACAGGGGTTGGAATGTTGCGACGCTGGTCATGGTCGATCCTGGTTGAACCCGAGGGGATGAATGTAGGGTTCCTTGTCGGCGAAATTGTATCGTAACTTTCGGTTTTATATGAGTTTTTATTTTTTTCTGGGTGGTTGAATGTAGGGTTCGTTGAAGGCTTGACGAGGCGCCCGCCACCGCATTTGGGTGGTTTTTGTCCGTCCCTGTTGAACCCTTGAAGTGGCCGCGTTTCTTAAGCCCCGTTTAAGCCTCCTCCAACAAGATTTCCGCGCGAGATTTTCGCCGCCCGTCCCGACGAGCGATAACGACAGGAGGAAAACCGATGCGACTTCATTCAGCGATCATGGCCGGCGCGCTGGTGCTGGCCCCGGTGTTGGCGTTCGCGGCGCAGCCCGTGTTCGTGCAGGTCGACGGCAGGACCGTGGCCGCCCAGGAAACATCCCGGATCGTGCAGACGGCCGACGGCCCGGCGCACGTGAAGACCTGGAGCTGGCACAGCCCGAACGGCGAGGCCAGCTTCGTGATGCAGTCGAGCACGGGCGGCATGCCGCCCGCGGATCTGCGCCGCATGCAGGCGCGGATGCAAATGCAGATGGTCCAGATGGCGGCGATGCAGGCCCGCATGCAGGCGCAGATGCAGGCGCTGCAGCAGGCAGCATTGGGCGGGATGCCGGCGTTTGCTGCCGGCGCACCGCTCGACGCGATGTTCGCCGGGCCGCCCGTGGTCCTGATGCAGATGCCGCAGCCGGTGCTGTACCTGGTGCCGGTGGCGCCGCCCGCGAGGACGGTGGCCCCGGCCCGCACGCCGGCGCCGATGCCCGCCGCGCCGGCGCCGGCCACGCGCAAGCCCGGCCTCGAAGTCTGACTTATCGGCGTATCGAAGCCCGCCGCCGCCTGATCCGCGCGCGGCACCAAGCAAACAGCCCGGTCGAAGCGATCCTGCCTCGACCGGGCTGTTTCGTTTTCGTGACCTTGCTCGCCTTCGCGGCCGGCGGCGGCCGCCTGGCTCAGACGATCAGGCCTCGCCCGCTCGAGATGTCGCTGGCCAGCAGCACCGACAGCCGGCGCAGCGCCGCGTGCAGCTGGGTGCGATCGGGCGTGGCCCCCAGCGAGACGCGGATCGCGTTGGGCGCCTGGCCGCCGAGATGGAAGGCGGTGGATGGCGCCACCGCCAGCCCCTCGGCGCTGGCCGCCGCGGCCAGCTCGCCGGGCGCCCAGTAGCTCGGCAGCGGATACCAGAGATGGATGCCGGCGCCGTCGCCATGGCTCGCGCCGAGCACCTGGGCGGCAGCGCGCTGCCGCTCGCGCGCCTCGCCGAGCACGCCGCCCAGCACCTGCGCGGCCGAGCCGTCGTTGATCCACTGCGTGACCAGCGCGTTGGTGAGCGGCGGCGCCATCAGCGAGAACGAGCGCAGCGCGCTCAGGAAGGCGTCGCGCAGGCTCTCGTCGGGCAGCGCCACGAAGGCGGTGCGCAGCCCCGGCGACAGGCATTTCGACAGCGTCGACACATACACCACCTGGGCCGGCGCGATCCTCGCCAGCGGCGGCGGCGCGTCGGGCGCGAACAGCCAGTAGGGATCGTCCTCGACGATCAGCACGCCGTGCCGCAGCGCCACCTTCAGCAGTTCCTGGCGACGCGGCGCCGGCATGGTGGTGCCGGTCGGATTCTGCAGCGTCGGATTCAGGTAGATCAGCCGCACCCCGCCGGGCTCGCGACAGGCCGCCTCGAGCGCATCGGGCCGCATGCCCTGCGCGTCCACCGCGATCGGCCTGGCCACGCGCCCCAGTTGCGAGGCCGCCTGCGGCAGCCCCGGGTAGATGTCCGGCTCGCAGGCGATGGTGTCGCCGGCGGCCGTCATGGCGATGATCAGCGCGGCCAGCGTGGCCTGCGCGCCGGGGGCGACCACCACGCGCGCGCGCGCCGGTTCGCCCAGCATCGGCCGCAGCCAGCCGACGGCGGTTTCGCGATCGGCCTCGCTGCCGCCGCCGACGTGGTAGGTCATCAGGAGATCGATGTCGCTGCGCAGCAGCACCTGCGACATGCCACGCCGCAGCAGCATCTCGAGGTCGACGCCGGCCGGCGGCGGCGGGATGTTCATGCTGAGGTCGACGCGCTGCGCCAGCTCGGCCTTGGGCACCGCCACGAAGGTGCCGAGCGGCCCGCGCGCCTCCAGCAGGTGCCGCTGGCGCGCCTCGTTGAAGGCGCGTGTCACGGTGGTCAGGTCGACGCCGAGCCGGGCGGCCACCTGCCGTTGCGGCGGCACGCGATCGCCGGGCTGCAGGCGCCCGTCGGCGATCGCGTGCTCGATGAAGTTGGCGATCTGCAGGTAGCGCGGCCCTTGTCCGGCCACCAGCCCCGAGTTCCATACATCGATCGGATTCGCGTGTTTTTGCGTCATTCTGTCGCGGCTTGTATGCGTGATGTCTTACTCTACCATCCGACATCGAAGCGCGTAAATCCATACATGATGCGACTTGTATGCACGCCTTGCCGGCCGCGCGTTCCGGGGGCCGGCAGCGACGGGCAGCGATGCGGATGGACGGATTTGCGTGCACGGCCAACACGGACATTCCATGCGCACTCCATCCTCCAGAACCCGGCCCGATGTCGAATCGGGACCACCGCTGTCCCCCTCGTCCCCTTGCCATGATTCGCTCGCCCCGCCCTCGCGTGCCGCTGCCGGTCGCGGTCGCGGCGCGCTGAAGGCGCTGGCGCCGCTGGCGCGCCTCGCGCCGGCAGCGGGCCTGCTGCTGCTCGGCGGCTGCAGCAGCGTGCTGATGAACCCGAAGGGCGACATCGGCGTGCAGGAAAAGCAGCTGATCCTGATCGCGCTGGGCCTGATGCTGCTGGTCGTGATTCCGGTGATCGCGCTGACGCTGTGGTTCGCCTGGCGCTATCGCGCCTCGAACCGCAGCGCCACCTACGCGCCGCGCTGGTCGCATTCGACCGCGATCGAGGTGGTGGTGTGGTCGATCCCCTGCGTGATCGTGGTGATCCTCGCGGGGCTGATCTGGCGCACCACGCTGAGCCTCGATCCCTACAAGCCGATCGAGTCGGCCGAGAAGCCGGTGCGCGTCGAGGTGGTCGCGCTGAACTGGAAGTGGCTGTTCATCTATCCCGACTACGGCGTCGCCTCGGTCAACGAGCTGGCGGTGCCGGTCGGCACGCCGGTCGATTTCCGCCTGACCGCCGAATCGCTGATGAACTCCTTCTTCATCCCGCAGCTCGGCACCCAGGTCTACGCGATGCCGAGCATGCAGACGCGCCTGCACCTGATCGCCGACGAAGCCGGCACCTACCTGGGCCAGTCGGCGGCCTTCAGCGGCCCCGGCTTCTCGGACATGCACTTCAAGACCTACGCCACCAGCCGCGGCGAATTCGATGCCTGGATCGCGCGCGCCAGGGCCGCGAGCGTGTCGCTCGACGCGGCGGCCTACGCGCGGCTCGCGCAGCCCAGCGAGAAGAACGCGCCGACGCTCTACGCGAGCGTGGTGCCGGACCTGTTCGACAACATCGTCGCCACCGCGATGCGCGCCGGCTCGGCCAACCCGAGCTGCACGGCGGCCTCGCCGGGCGTGATCCCGGCCACCATCCAGTCGGCCGGCGCCGGCGCGATCTCCCTTTCCCCCGGCGCCGCCAAGGCGCCGATCCTGGCTACCCGGTAAACATCATGTTTGGAAAGCTCACACTCGATGCCGTTCCCTGGCACGAACCCATCATCATGGGCACCCTGGCCGTGGTGCTCGTGCTCGGCGCGGCCCTGCTCGGCGCGATCACCTACGCGGGCAAATGGACCTACCTGTGGCGCGAATGGTTCACCTCGGTCGACCACAAGAAGATCGGCGTGATGTACATCGTGATGGCAATCGTGATGCTGCTGCGCGGCTTCGCGGACGCGATCATGATGCGCGCGCAGCAGGCGATCGCCAACAACGACGCGGCCGGCTACCTGCCGCCGCATCACTACGACCAGATCTTCACCGCGCACGGCGTGATCATGATCTTCTTCGTGGCGACGCCGCTGATCATCGGCCTGATGAACGTGGTGGTGCCGCTGCAGATCGGCGCGCGCGACGTGGCCTATCCGTTCCTGAACTCGCTGAGCTTCTGGTTCGCGGTGGTGGGCGCGGGGCTGGTGATGGTCTCGATGTTCGTCGGCGATTTCGCGGCCACCGGCTGGGTGGCCTACCCGCCGCTCTCGGAGCTCGGCTACAGCCCGACGGTGGGGGTGGACTACTACATCTGGTCCCTGCAGATATCGGGGCTCGGCACCACGCTGACCGGCATCAACTTCATCGTCACGATCCTGCGCATGCGCGCGCCGACCCAGAAGCTGATGCAGATGCCGGTGTTCGTCTGGACCGCGCTGATCACCAACATCCTGATCGTCGCCGTGTTCCCGGTGCTGACCGGTACGCTCGCGCTGCTCACCGCCGACCGCTACCTGGGCATGCACTTCTTCACGAACGAGCTCGGCGGCAACGCGATGATGTACATCAACCTGATCTGGGTCTGGGGCCATCCCGAGGTGTACATCCTGATCCTGCCGGCCTTCGGCGCCTTCTCGGAGATCATCGCGACCTTCTCGGGCAAGCCGCTGTTCGGCTACAAGTCGATGGTCTATGCCACCGCCTCGATCGGCGTGCTGTCCTTCTTCGTCTGGCTGCACCACTTCTTCACGATGGGCTCGGGCGCGAACGTCAACGCCTTCTTCGGGATCATGACCACCATCATCTCGATCCCGACCGGCGTGAAGCTGTTCAACTGGCTGTTCACCATGTACCGCGGCCGGATCCGCTATCACAGCTCGACCCTGTGGACCATCGGCTTCATGATCACCTTCGCGGTGGGCGGCATGACCGGCGTGCTGCTGGCCGTGCCGGGCGCCGACTTCGTGCTGCACAACAGCCTGTTCCTGGTGGCGCACTTCCATAACGTGATCATCGGCGGCGTGGTGTTCGGCTGCCTGGCCGGCATCAGCTTCTGGTTCCCCAAGGTGTTCGGCTTCACGCTCGACGAGTTCTGGGGCAAGGTCTCGTTCTGGTGCTGGCTGATCGGCTACTGGCTGGCCTTCACGCCGCTCTACGTGCTCGGCTTCGAGGGCATGACGCGCCGCATGAACCACTACTCGGTGCCGGAATGGCACCCTTGGCTGGTGGTCGCGCTGGTCGGCGCGGTGTTCGTCGGCATGGGCATCCTGGCGATGCTGGTGCAGATCACCGTGAGCGTGCGCCGCCGCCACGAACTGCGCGACGAGACGGGCGATCCCTGGAACGGCCGCAGCCTCGAATGGTCGACCTCCTCGCCCGCGCCGTTCTACAACTTCGCGATCGTGCCGACCATCACCTCGGTCGAGCAGCACTGGGACGACAAGGACAGCGGCCGCGCCTATCGCCAGCCGACGCAGTACGAGGACATCCACATGCCGCGCAATACCGGCGCGGGTGTGATCATCGCCGCGTTCAGCGCCGTGTTCGGCTTCGCCTTCGTCTGGCACATGTGGCCGTTCGTGGTGCTGGGCCTGCTCGGCATGGTGGGCACCTTCATCGCGCGCAGCTACGACACCGACACCGACTACTACGTCCCCGCCGCCGAAGTCGAGCGGATCGAGAACGCGCGTTTCGCGCAACTGCGGCGTCACGTTCCCGTGGTGCCGCTCAACGAAACCGAGGTCGCATGATGAGCGCCCAGACCCTTGCGCACGGCCACGAGGATGGCCACCACGACGACGGCGGCAAGACCACCGTCGGATTCTGGATCTACCTGATGAGCGACTGCCTGATCTTCGCGACGCTGTTCGCGACCTTCGGGGTGCTCGCCAACGCCACGGCCGGCGGCCCCACCGGGCAGGGCCTGTTCGAGCTCGACTACGTGCTCGGCGAAACCATGCTGCTGCTGGTCAGCAGCTTCACCTTCGGGCTGGCGATGCTGGCCATGAACGCCGGCCGGCGCGGCGCGGTGATCGCCTGGCTTGCGATCACCTTCGTGTTCGGCGCCGGCTTCATCGGCATGGAAGTGCACGAGTTCGCCAAGCTGGTGGCCGACGGCGCGGGCCCGCATACCAGCGCCTTCCTGTCGGCCTACTTCGGGCTGGTGGGCACCCACGGCCTGCACGTCACCTGCGGCCTGCTGTGGATCGGCGTGATGATGCACCAGGTCTGGAAGTTCGGCCTGAACGGCATGGTGCAGCGTCGCCTGGCCTGCCTCAGCATGTTCTGGCACTTCCTGGACCTGGTCTGGATCTGCGTGTTTACCTTCGTCTACCTGCGGGAGTTCGTATGAAGCCCACGTCCCACACGCACGCCGCGCATCACGCGCACGATGCCTCGCACGGCACGCTCAGGGGTTATGTGATCGGCATGATCCTGTCGGTGCTGCTGACCTTCGTCTCGTTCGGCGCGGTGATGACCGACATCGTGCCGCGCGGCTGGGGCCTGGCCGCGATCGTGATCGCCTGCGTCGCGCAACTGATCGTGCAGTTGTTCTACTTCCTGCATATCGGCACGGCGCGCAGCCAGCGTGCCAACACGGGCATCTTCCTGTGCACGGGCTTTTTGATCGCCGTGATCGTCGGGCTCTCGCTGTGGGTGATCCACAATGCCAACGTCAACATGATGCCGACGCACATCACGATCGAGCGCGCGATGGCGAAGGACTGAGTTTTCGCCGCTGACACGGCGGTCGTTGCCAAGGCGCATTGCCCGCGGGCACTGCGCCTTTTTTCATGCGCGCGCCACTCAGATGGTCGGCGTGGCCAGGTGATGCGGATCGCCGAGCGCGTCGGCCACCAGGCGCAGCGCCTCGCGGCAGTCCTCGGGCGTCTGCGGGCCGCCCAGGCAGAGGCGCATCGCATTGGGCGGGTCGCCGTCGGTGGAGAAGGCCGCGCCCGCCACCGCCGCCACGCCGCGATTGCGCAACTGCTGGGCCAGCTCGGGCGCGAAGCGATGGCACTCGGCGGGGATCGGCAGCCACAGGTGGAAGCCGTTCGGATGCGCGTCGAAGCGCCAGTCGCGCAGCACCTGGGCGGCGATCGCCATGCGCGCGCTGCCCTCGGCGCGGATCGCCTCCAGCATCGCCAGCGCGGTGCCGTCGTTGACCCACTGGGTGGCCAGCAGCATCGTGTAGGGGCTCGGCATCACCGTGGTGGCGCGCAGCGCGCCGGCGATGCGCTGCGCCTGCCGCGCCGAGGGCGCGAGCAGGTAGGCGATGCGCAGCCCCGCGCCGAAGTTCTTCGACATGCCCGTCACGTAGTAGGTCAGCTCGGGCGCGAGCAGCGCGAGCGGCGGCGGCGCGCCTTGCGGCAGCATCGCGTAGGCGTCGTCCTCGACGATCGGCACGTTGTAGCGCAACGCCACGTCGGCCAGCGCCTCGCGGCGGTGGAAGGGGAGGGTCAGCGTGCTGGGGTTCTGCAGGGTGGGATTGCAGTAGAACGCGGCCGGCTTGTGGCTCTTGCAGAGCGACTCGAAGGCATGCGGCAGCGGGCCGTCCTCGTCGCGCGGCAGCGCCTGCAGGCGCACGCCGAGCTGCGAGGCGATCGCCTTGATGCCGGGATAGGCCAGCGCGTCGAGCGCGAGCGTGTCGCCGGGGCGCGCCAGCAGCGAGACCAGGGCCACCAGCGCGCTGTGGATGCCGGGGCAGACCAGCACCGCGTCGCCGTTGCAGCCCGGCAGCCGGCGGCCCAGCCAGGCGCGGCCGGCGGCGCGATCGGCGGGCGCGCCGCCGAAATCCTGGTAGCGCAGCAACTGGTAGGGATCGGCGCGCGCATGCAGCGCGGCGGCCGATTCGGCCAGGCGCGCGGCCATCGCCGGCGGCTCGGGCGGCATGTTCATCGACATCTCGACGCTGCCGCCGCCCGACAGCGGCAAGGTCTGGGTCGGGCCGCGCACGAAGGTGCCGCTGCCGGCGCGGCTGTCGAGCAGGCCGCGCTTGCGCGCCTCGGCGTAGGCGCGTGCCACCGTGGTGTAGTTCAGGCGCAGCACGTCGGCCAGTTCGCGCAGGCCCGGCATGCGGTCGCGCGGCTTGAGCCGGCCCACCGCCACGTCCTCCTCGATCAGTTCCGGAATCAGCAGATAGGCGGGCTGGCGGCTTTCGGCCAGCCGTTTCGACCAATGGGCGAGCGAGTGATCCATGGCGGGCGTCCCTGCAGGCGGTTGACCTCGATGCGCCCGACGTTAACACGCGAATCCTCGCGAAAAAAAATCGATCGGATGCCGAATCGAAACCGATCGCATTGATCGGGTGACAGATCGTTTTTGATGCAGGCATGCACGCACGAGGCGCATCGCGCTGCGCCAGCGCGGTGCGCGCCGGCGGCGCGGCGCGGGGCCGGGCACCGCGCCGGCGCACCCGGCACGGGGGACGATCACGCGTTTCGCGGCCCCGCCTTCTCGATGATCGGATGGTGATCGCATCGCGGCGCGGCGCGGCGGCATGGCGGTTGCGTGAGCAATGGCGTGCGGGCGGCAGCCGCCCGAGCACCCGACACCCTCACCGACACATGGAGAACGCGATGCCCGCCGTCAACCACCCGCAACACCAGAAAGGCGATGTGCTGGTCGATTACGAAGAGAAGGTATTCGAGGACGTGAAGGCGGAGCCGGGCGAGAAGGCGCTGGTGACCTTCCACACGGTCGCCTTCGAAGGCTCGATCGGCTTCGTCAACCTGCTGCAGGCCACGCGCCTGCAGCGCAAGGGTTTCGAGACCTCGGTGCTGCTGTACGGCCCCGGCGTGACGCTGGGCCTGCAGCGCGGCTTCCCCACGCTCGGCGACGAGGCCTTCCCCGGCCACCTGAACTTCAACAAGCAGTTGCTGAAGTTCATGGAGGAAGGCGGCAAGGTCTATGCGTGCCGCTTCGCGCTGCAGGCCCTCTATGGCCACGGCGAGGCCTCGCTGATCGAGGGCATCCGCCCGATCAACCCGCTCGACGTGCTCGACCTGCAACTGCTCCACCGCAAGGAAGACGCGCTGATCATCCACACCTGGACCGTCTGAGCCACGCGCGGGAGCCAGCATGAGCGACAAATCCGTGATTCGCGCGGCCGCCGCCCAGATCGCTCCCGATCTGGCGCGCGCCGCCGCGACGCTCGACAAGGTCTGCGCGGCGATCGACGAGGCCGCCGCCAAGGGCGTGCAGCTGATCGTGTTCCCGGAAACCTTCGTGCCGTATTACCCGTATTTCTCCTTCGTGCGCCCGCCGGTGGCTTCCGGCGCCGAGCACATGCGGCTCTACGAGGAGGCGGTGGTGGTGCCGGGGCCGGTCACCGAGGCGGTGGCCGAGCGCGCGCGGCGGCACGGCATGGTGGTGGTGCTCGGCGTCAACGAGCGCGACCACGGCAGCCTCTACAACACCCAGCTGGTGTTCGACGCCGACGGCAGCCTGCTGCTCAAGCGCCGCAAGCTCACGCCCACCTTCCACGAGCGGATGATCTGGGGACAGGGCGACGCGGCCGGCCTCAGGGTGGTCGACACGGCGGTCGGCCGCGTCGGCGCGCTGGCCTGCTGGGAGCACTACAACCCGCTGGCGCGCTACGCGCTGATGGCGCAGCACGAGCAGATCCACTGCGCGCAGTTCCCGGGCTCGCTGGTCGGGCCGATCTTCGCCGAGCAGATCGACGTGACGATCCGCCATCACGCGCTCGAATCGGGCTGCTTCGTGGTCAATGCCACCGGCTGGCTCAGCGACGCGCAGATCGAGTCGATCACGCCCGACCCGGGCCTGCAGAAGGCGCTGCGCGGCGGCTGCCACAGCGCCATCGTCTCGCCCGAGGGCCAGCACCTGGCCGAGCCGTTGCGCGAGGGCGAGGGCCTGGTGATCGCCGACCTCGACCTGTCGCTGATCACCAAGCGCAAGCGGATGATGGATTCGGTCGGCCATTACGCGCGGCCCGAGCTGCTCAGTCTCGCCATCAACGACCGGCCCGCCATGCCCGTCACGGCCATGGCGCCGGCTTATCCCTTCCCCGCAGGAGCTGTCGATGAACGCCATCGCGAAACCGTCGGTGCAGAGCCGGCAACTGATCACTGAGCTGCAATCGGTCGGGCTGCGCCTGGTCGACCCGAAGGCCGGCGTCGCGAGCCGCCGCGGCGGCGCCGGGCCCTCGGACCACAAGGCCGTGACGGTCGACGGCGTGACCGTGATGGTGCCGGTGCATACCAGCACCGCCTGGGATTCGCCCTACGTGGCGGGCGCGCCCGACGCGCTCGGCGCCAGCACGCTCACGCGCGGCAGCATCCCGATCGCCGAGATCCGCTTTCCGGCGCAGCCGCGCTTCTACGCGCTGCAGACGCTCGACGGCGTGCCCTATTCGCAGATCGCCACGCTGCACGGCGCCGACGTGCTCGCCACCACGGTGCTGCAGACCTGCATCCGCTACGAGAGCCGCCGCAAGATGTGCCAGTTCTGCTCGATCGGGCAGTCGCTGGCGGCGGGCCGCACCATCGCGCGCAAGACGCCCGAGCAACTGGCGGAAGTGGCGCGCGCGGCGGTGCTGCTCGACGGCGTGAAGCACATGGTGCTGACCACCGGCACGCCGGCCGCGAGCGATCGCGGCGCCAGCATCCTGTGCGACAGCGCCTTCGCGATCCGCGCCGCCGTCGACCTGCCGATCCAGGGCCAGTGCGAGCCGCCCGACGACGATGCCTGGTTCACGCGCATGAAGGCCAGCGGCATCGACACGCTCGGCATGCACCTGGAGGCCGTCACGCCGGCGGTGCGCGAGCGGATCATGCCGGGCAAGGCCAGCGTGCCGCTGTCGCGCTACCTCGACGCCTTCGACGCGGCGGTGGCGGTGTTCGGGCGCGGGCAGGTCAGCACCTACATCCTGGCCGGCCTCGGCGACACGCCCGAGGCGATCCTGGCGATGTCCGAGGACCTGATCGCGCGCGGCGTCTATCCCTTCGTGGTGCCCTTCGTGCCGATCAGCGGCACGCCGCTGGAGAGCCATCCCGCGCCGTCGCCGGCCTTCATGCGCGAGGTGCTGGCGCCGCTCGGCGCGATGCTGGGCGCGGCGGGGCTGCGCTCGGCCGACATCAAGGCCGGCTGCGGGAAATGCGGCGCCTGCTCGTCGCTGTCGACCTACGAGGCCTGAGCATGGATTGCGACGCGATGTGGGAGAGCGGCGCGGCGCTGGCCTACCGGCCCGCCGAATACCGGATCAAGTGGGCGGCGCTGCCCTGGGAGATCGGGGAGGCCTATCGGCTGCGCCGCGCGGTGTTCTGCGTCGAGCAGGGCGTGTTCGTCGGCGACGATCGCGACGAGGCCGACGACACGGCGCAGTTGCTGGTGGCCGTGAGTGGCTGCGCCGGCCTGCCCGACCAGGTGGTGGGCACGGTGCGCATCCACGAAACGGCGCCGGGCGTCTGGCTCGGCTCGCGGCTGGCGGTGCATGCCGCGTTCCGCAATCACGGCCGCATCGGCACCACCCTGATCGGGCTCGCGGTGAGCAGCGCGCACGCGCTGGGCTGTCGCGAATTCCACGCGCACGT
This sequence comes from Burkholderia sp. SJZ089, assembly GCF_007828315.1. Classification (NCBI taxonomy): domain Bacteria; kingdom Pseudomonadati; phylum Pseudomonadota; class Betaproteobacteria; order Burkholderiales; family Burkholderiaceae; genus Burkholderia; species Burkholderia sp. SJZ089. The sequence goes on from NZ_VIUM01000003.1 coordinate 546,346, forward strand.
GCAGGTGCAGAACGTGCCGCTGTTCGAGCGCCTGCACTGGCGCTCGCTCGGCGAGGAGATGCTGCACGGGCGCCTGCATCACCGCATGCTGGCCGATCTTGCTCACTACCCGCCCTGCGCCACGCCGTACGCGGGTTTCGTGATGCCGGCGGGAGGCGCGCGATGAGCCTCGCCGAACGGATCGCCGGGCTGCGCGCCAGCCGCGGTTTCGCGCACAAGACCGATATCGCGGGCGTGGTCGGCGCGCTGACGCGGGCCTTGCCGAACGGCGCGGCCGATCTCGCGCAGGCGGTCGCGGTGGGCGACGACTGCGCCGCGATCGCCGACGGCGACGGCTACCTGCTGTTCGCGATCGAGGGGCTGGTGGCCGACTTCGTCGAGGCCATGCCGTGGTTCGCCGGCTACAGCGGCGTGATGGTCAACCTCAGCGATATTTATGCGATGGGTGGCCGGCCGATCGCGGTGGTGGACGCGCTCTGGAGCGAGGGGCTCGACGCCGCGCGCGCCATGCTCGACGGCATGGCCGCCGCCTCGACCGCCTACGGCGTGCCGATCGTCGGCGGCCACAGCAACGCGCGCGCCGGCAGCGCGCAGCTCGCGGTGGCGGTGCTCGGCCGCGCGCGCCGGCTGTTGTCGAGCTTCGCGGCGCGCCCCGGCGACAGGCTGTTGATGGCCGTCGACCTGCGCGGGCGCTTCGAGGATCCCTATCCGTTCTGGAACGCCTCGGTGGGCGCGCCGGGCGCGCGGCTGCGCGGCGATCTGGAACTGCTGCCGGCGCTGGCCGAGGACGGCCTGTGCGAGGCCGCCAAGGACATCAGCATGGCGGGCCTGCTGGGCACCGCGCTGATGCTGCTGGAGGCCTCGCAGGTCGGCGCGCGTATCGATCTGGACGCGGTGCCGCGTCCCGAGGGCGTCGATTTCGATCGCTGGCTCGGCGCCTTTCCCAGCTACGGCTTCCTGCTGTCGGTGCGCGAGGCGCGGGTGGCGCAGGTGGTCGAGCGCTTCGTCGCGCGCGGCCTGGCCTGCGCGCCGATCGGCGTGGTCGACGCATCGCGCGAGCTGGTGCTTGCCGAAGGCGGCGAAACCGGGCGCCTGTGGGACCTGCGCGAGACGCCCTTCATCGGCGCCGCGCCGGGAGTGGCGCGATGAGTGCGGCGCGCCTGCGGATCGGGCTGTTCACGCATTCGGTGAATCCGCGCGGCGGCGTGGTCCATACGCTGGAACTGGCGCGCGCGCTCGGCGCGGCCGGGCACGAGGTCAGCGTGGTGGCGCCGGCCGGGCCGGGCGAGCGGATGTTCCGCCGCGATGGCGAAGGCGAGGCCTATCGCGTGGTGCTGGCGCACACGCGGGCGAAGGCTGCCGATACGGTGTCGATGGTGGCCACGCGGATCGCCGCGATCCGTGCCGCCTTCGATCGTCGCGAGCTGGCCCGCTTCGACGTGCTGCACGCGCAGGACAGCATCAGCGGCAACGCGCTGGCCGAATGGAAGGCCGAAGGCGCGATCCCGGGTTTCCTGCGCACCGTCCATCATCTCGATACCTTCGCCGATCCGCGCCTGGCCGCCTGGCAGCGGCGCGCCTGGCGCGATGCCGATCGCGTGCTGTGCGTGAGCGCGGCATGGACCGCGCGGATGCGCGACGAACACGGTGTGGCGGCCTTGCAGGTGGCCAATGGCGTCGATGTCGAGCGCTTCGTCAGCGCCCGCGCGGCCGATATCGATGCGATACGCCGGCGCTTCGGCCTGCACGAGGCGGGGCCGATCGTGCTGGCGATCGGCGGCATCGAGGCGCGCAAGAACACGCGCGCGCTGCTCGAAGCCTTCGCGCTGCTGCGGCGCGCGCAACCGGGCATGCAACTGGTGATCGCCGGCGGCGCGAGCCTGCTCGACCACGATGCCTATACGCGCGGCTTCGTCGCGCGCGCCGCCGAGCTGGGTTTGAAGATCGGCGCCGGCGAGGCGGTGGTGGCGACGGGCACGCTCGACGACACGCAGATCGTCGCGCTGCTGCATGCGGCCGACGTGGTGTCGATGGTTTCGCTGCGCGAGGGCTTCGGGCTGGTGGTGCTCGAGGCGCTGGCGGCGGGGCGGCCGGTGGTGGTGTCGCGCATCGCGCCCTTCACCGAGCATCTCGACGTGCGCACCGCCGTGTGGGCCGATCCTGGCGAGCCGGCCTCGATCGCCGCCGCGTTGCGCGACGCGCTCGACGGCCGGCGGTTGCCCGATTTCCGCGAGGCCGTGCCGGCGCTGCTGGCGCGCTTCGGCTGGGCCGCCAGCGCGGCCGCCCATCTGGCGATCTACCGGGACTGGCTGCGCGCGAGCGCGCGCGGGCCGGCCGGTGAACTCGCCGATCCTCTCCCCATCACCGCACCACAGGAAACCTGATCATGCCCGTCATGCACTTCCGGGTCCGCTGGCCCGATGCCACGGAAACGCGCTGTTATTCGCCGTCCACCGTCGTCGCCGACTACTTCACGCCCGGCAGCGAGTACCCGCTCGACGACTTCGTCGCGCGCTCGCGCGAATCGCTCGGGATCGCCTCGGAGCGGGTGCGCGCCAAGTTCGGCTTCGCCTGCTCGGCCGCGATGGACGAGCTCGCGCGCATCGAGGCGCTGGCCGAGCGCTTCGGCCAGCAGGCCGAGGCCAGCGTGACCGTGCTCGCGCTGGAATGAATCGGCCGCCCGTGCCCGGAACCCTGCCCGCCCATCTCCAGGAGCCCCAACATGTCGATTTCCGCGATTTCCGATAACGCCTCGTCCGCCCGGCCCGAGGCGATTCCGCATTACCCCGTGCTGGTCGTCGGCGGCGGCCAGGCGGGCTTGTCGATCAGCTACTACCTGAAGCAGGCCGGCATCGAGCACCTGGTGTTCGAGAAGGAAACCGTCACGCACGGCTGGCGGCGGCAGCGCTGGGACGCGTTCTGCCTGGTCACGCCGAACTGGCAGTGCCAACTGCCGGGTCATCCCTATCGCGGCGACGATCCGCACGGCTTCATGACCCGCGACGAGATCATCGACTACCTCGACGGCTTCGTCGCGATGGTCGACGCGCCGGTGCTGGAGCACACCGGCGTGCTGCACGTGGCGCGCGAGGAAGACGGCCGCTACCGGGTGCTCACCACGCGCGGCGCCTACACGGCCGACCAGGTGGTGGTGGCCTCGGGCGGCTATCACACGCCGATCGTGCCGCGCCTGGCCGAGCGCTTGCCGGCCTCGATCGCGCAGGTCCAGTCCTCGGCCTATCGCAACGCGGCGGCGCTGCCCGAGGGTGGGGTGCTGGTGGTCGGCTCGGGGCAGTCGGGTGCGCAGATCGCCGAGGACCTGCACCTGGCCGGGCGGCGCGTCACGCTCGCGGTGGGCGACGCGCCGCGCTGCGCGCGCTTCTATCGCGGCCGCGACGTGGTCGACTGGCTGGCCGACATGCACTACTACGAGATGCCGGTCGAGAAGCACCCGCTGCGCGAAGGCGTGCGCGACAACACCAATCACTACGTGACGGGGCGCGACGGCGGCCGGGATATCGACCTGCGCCGTTTCGCGGCCGAGGGCATGGAGCTGTATGGCCGCCTCGAGGACTACCGTGACGGCGCGCTGCGTTTCGCCACCAACCTGGGCGAGTGCCTGGATCGCGCCGACGAGACCTACAACGGCATCAACGCCAGCATCGACGCCTTCATCGCCAAGCAGGGCATCGCGGCGCCGCCGCCGACGCGCTACGAAGCGAGCTGGCGCCCGGCCGCCGAGCGCGCGGCGCTGCACCTGGCCGATAGCGGGATCGCCGCGATCGTCTGGTGCATCGGCTTCACGCCCGACTTCGGCTGGATCGACGTGCCGGTGTTCAACGGCCGCGGCTACCCGGCCCATCGGCGCGGCGTGACCGCGGCGCCGGGGCTCTACTTCGTCGGCCTGCCCTGGCTGCATACCTGGGGATCGGGACGCTTCTCGGGCATCGCGCGCGATGCGGAGTACCTGGTGGAGCGGATCGGCGCGGCGGCGGGCTCGGCTGCCGGTGCCGCGCGGCTCGCGGAAGGCGCCCTGGCCTGAACGCGGCGCGCTGGATTCGGCGGTGCCGGAAGGCGCCGCCCGGCCGATCCGGCAGGCAAGGGCGGGCGTGGGCCGGCAAGGGCGGCTCGGGTAGGATGGCGGGGTCCTTGCTCCCGTGAGAATCCGTGATGAGCCGTATCCGGCTGTTCTTCGACCTCGACGACGAACGCGGCGTCCTGCGCGTATCGATCGTCGTCACCCTCTTCATCGCCAGCATCGGCATCGTGTTCGGCCTGTTCTCGGGCTCGTTCTCGATCATCTTCGACGGCGTGTATTCGCTGGTCGACGCCAGCATGAGCGCGCTGTCGCTGCTGGTGGTCCAGTTGATCACCTCCCACGCGAGTTCACGCGATTTGCCGCGCAAGCTGCGCGAGCGCTTCGGCATGGGCTTCTGGCATCTCGAGCCGATGGTGCTGGCCCTCAACGGCATCCTGCTGAGCGGGGTGGCCATCTACGCGCTGATCAACGCCGTGGCCAGCCTGCTGCGCGGCGGGCGCGAGCTGGAGTTCAACTGGGCCGTGCTGTATGCATTCCTGACGGTCTGCGCCTGCAGCGCGATCGCGCTGGTGGAGGCGCGCGCCAATCGCCGGATCGGCTCCGATTTCGTGCGGATGGACGTGAAGGGCTGGATCATGGCGGCCAGCATCACCGGCGCGCTGCTGATCGCCTTCTGCGTCGGCCTCGCGGTGCAGGGCACGAAGTGGGCCTGGATCTCGCCCTACATCGATCCGGCCGTGCTGGCGGCGGTCTGCCTGGTCATCATTCCCTTGCCGATGTCGGTGATCCGCCAGGCGCTGGGGGAAATCTTCCTGATCACGCCGCCGGACCTGAGGCGGCACGTCGAGGAAATCGCCCAGGCTTTCGTCGAGAAACACGGTCTGCAGTCCTATCGTGCCTATGTCGCGAAGACCGGCCGCTCGCGCGAGATCGAACTGTATTTCATCGTGCCGGCGACCCTGCCCGCGCGCGATATCGCCGGCTGGGACCGGCTGCGCGACGAGATCGGCGAGCTGATCGGCGGCGAGGGCCCGGATCGCTGGCTCACGGTGGTGTTCACCGGCGATCTCGAATGGGCCGAATGAGCGGCGGCCCGCGCTGTAACGAGAGGTAATATTTTTCGGTGACGGGTAGGATCCCGATCCGGCGTTCAATCCTCCAATCGCGCTCCCAGGGCCACCACCGATGCTTCGAACCTCCCCGTATCGTCTTCGTGCCGGTCTCGTCGTCGCTTTCGTTTCGGCCACGCTCGCCGCGCTGGCGCAGCCGCCCGGAGACGCATTCGCGCGCCGGCAGGCCACCCGGCTCGATGCGCCGGTCAAGGCCGTCGCGCCGCAGCGGCTGCATATCGACACGGCCCAGGGCAGCGGCGAGCTGCCCGTTTATGCGAACCGCGATCTCGAGGCGCCCGCGCCCGACGTCACGCGCGTGCTGATCGTGCTGCACGGCACGCTCAGGAATGCCGACGTCTATGAAGCCACGGGGCAGCAGGTGATCGCGCAGGCGGGAGAGGCCGGCCAGCACGTGCTGGTGGTCGCGCCGCAGTTCCTGACACGCGCGGATGCGCGGGCCTTCGACTTGCCGCCGCGGACGCTGGCCTGGTCCCAGCGCAGCTGGAAGGCCGGCGAGGCGGCGCGCCAGCCGGCGCCGCTCGGTTCGATGGCGGTGCTCGACGCGTTGTTGGCGCGCTTCGCCGATCGTCGGCGCTATCCGGCGCTGGGCAGCGTGGTGGTGGCGGGGCATTCGGCCGGCGCGCAACTGCTGCAGCGCTACGCGGTGGTCGGCCATGGCGACGAGGCGCTCGCCAGACTGGACGTGGCGGTTCGCTACGTGGTGGCGAATCCGTCCAGCTACCTCTATTTCGACGATCGGCGGCCGGCTGCCGCGTCGGCGCCGCCGGCGGATTGCGAAGGCGTGAACCGCTGGAAATACGGCTTCGACGGCGCGCCGCCCTATGTGACGGCGCAAGGCAAGGCCGATTTCGAGCGCCGCTACGTGGCGCGCGACGTGGTTTACCTGCTCGGCACGGCCGACACGGATCCCGCCACGCACTTCATCGATCGCTCCTGCGCGGCGATGGCCCAGGGGCCGAACCGGTTCGCGCGCGGGCTGGCTTATTTCGACTACCTGCGCGCGCGCCATCCTTCCGACTTCGCGCAGACGCTGGTGGAGGTGCCCGGCGTCGGCCACGACAACCTGCGCATGTTCACCTCCGAATGCGGCACGGCGGTCCTGCTGGGGCAGCCGATTCCCGCTTCCTGCCCGGCGATGGGCGGGCAGGGTTGAAGCGCGATTGCCGGGACGGTCCTCCCGGCTTTCGTCAGGCGGATGGCGCCGTCGCGTCCGCCGCCGCGCCGTCTTCCCCCTCGCGCCGATAGGGCGCGTCCTGCCTGGCATCGCCCTGGTAGAAGGCCGGGAAGCGCGCCAACTGGCGCCGCGCGTCCTCGGGTGCGACGCCCTCGGCCAGCACCGCGCTGGAAAAACCGGTGCGCTGCATCAGCATCAACTGGTCGGCCAGCACCTCGCCGGTGGCGCGCAGGTCGCCGCGAAAGCCGAGCCGGCGCCGCAGCAGATAGGCCTGGCTGTAGGCGCGGCCATCGGTGAAGCTGGGGAAGTGCAGCTCCACGCGGCTCGCCTTGGCGATCGCCGTGGCCTGCTCGATCACGTCGGCATCGTTGGCCAGCGCCAGCACCTCGCCGTTCGCGTCGCCGCCCTGGGCCGCGTGTTCCGCTGCCGTCAGCAGCAAGAATGGTTCGGGTGCGTTCATGCGGCAGGCGCCTCCTCGACGATGCGCGCGGCCTCGGCCGCCGCCTTGAACGGTTCGAGGCCGACGCGGGCGACGGTCTCGACGAAGGTTTCGCGGCGGCCTTCATTGCCGGTGTCCGCCGCGCCTGGCAGGCGCAGCCGGACATAGGCCGACAGCACCGCGTCGATCACGTCCGGCACCTCGCGCGCCGAGAACGACGGGCCGATCACCTTGCCGGCGCGTGCCTGGCCGCCGCGCGCCGAGCCATCGGCGCCGCCCAGCGTGAGCTGGTACCACTCGCGGCCGTCCTTGTCGACGCCGAGGATGCCGATATGGCCGCTGTGATGATGGCCGCAGGAGTTGATGCAGCCGCTGATATGCAGGTCGATCTCGCCGAGATCCTCCAGCTCGTCGAGATCCTGGTAGCGCTCGGCGATCGCGTCGGCGATCGGCAGCGAGCGCGCATTGGCCAGCGCGCAGAAATCGCCGCCGGGGCAGGCGATCATGTCGGTCAGCAGGTGCACGTTGGCGCTGGCCAGGCCCTCGGCGCGCGCCGCTTCCCACAGCGCCAGCAGGTCGTCGGCGTGCACCCAGGGCAGCACCACGTTCTGCGCGTGCGTCACGCGCGCCTCGCCGGCGGAGAAGCGGTCGACCAGGCCGGCGACGCGTTCGAGCTGGTCGGCCGAGGCGTCGCCGGGCGCCTGCAGGGGGCGCTTGAAGGACAGCGTGACGATGCGCAGCGCCGGATCGCGATGCGCGGCGACGTTGCGCGCCAGCCAGCCGGCCAGCGCCGGCGTGCGCGCGGCCGCCTCGGCCAGCCGCTCGGCCGCGCCCGGATCGGCGGCGCGCCGCGCCAGCGAGGCGGGCGTGACGAACGATGCCTGCACGCGCGCCAGCTCGGCCTCGGGAATCGTGTGCGGGCCGCCGTCGTGCTCGACGATCTGCCGGAACTCGGCTTCCACCTCGTCGATGAAGCGCTGGCCCTCGGCCTTCACCAGGATCTTGATGCGCGCCTTGTACTTGTTGTCGCGACGGCCGTACTGGTTGTACACGCGCACGATCGCCTCGATGTAGTTCATGATCTGCCGCCAGGGCAGGAACTCGCGCATCAGCGTGCCGATCAGCGGCGTGCGGCCCATGCCGCCGCCGGCCGTGACGCGAAAGCCCAGCTCGCCGCGCGCGTCGTGCACCAGCCGTAGCCCGACGTCGTGCCAGGCGGTGGCGGCGCGATCCTCGGCCGCGCCCGTGATGGCGATCTTGAACTTGCGCGGCAGGAAGGCGAACTCGGGATGCAGGGTGGTCCACTGCCGCATGATCTCGGCGAACGGGCGCGGATCGGCGATCTCGTCGGGCGCGACGCCGGCCCGCTCGTCGCAGGAGATGTTGCGGATGCAGTTGCCGCTGGTCTGGATGCCGTGCATGTCGACCGTGGCGAGCAGGTCCATCACGTCGGCGGCGCGCTCGAGCGGAATCCAGTTGAACTGCACGTTGGTGCGCGTGGTGAAGTGCGCATGGCGCGTCGGCAGGCGCGTGGTGCCGAGCGCGCGCTGCGCGTCGCGCGCTCGCCGGTAGACCTCGGGCTCGGGCACGTCGTAGTCGCGCGCGATGCGGGCCAGCACGCGCAGCTGGGCGCTCGACAGCTCGCCATAGGGCACGGCCACGCGCAGCATCGGCGCGTGGCGCTGCACGTACCAGCCGTTCTGCAGGCGCAGCGGGCGGAACGCTTCCTCGTCGAGCCGGCCGTCCTGCCAGCGTTCGAGCTGGTCGCGGAATTGCGCGGCGCGGCTGCGCACGAAGGCGCGGTCGAATTCGGTGTATCGATACATGATGAGTGGGGGAGAGCGGGCTGGCGCGCCCTGAAGCGCCGACCTTACGTGGCACGCCGCGCCGGGACAAGCAGCAGATCGCGCGCGAAACGGCGCAGCAGTTGCGATGGTCCGCGGCGAGTGGGAGCGCTCCCGAACTGCTGCGCTCGTTTTCGTTCCGGCTGCTGCTGTACGCGAGTCGCGGGGCACGCGATGATCCGTTCCAGAGCACGGCACCGTGTCGCCCCTTCGTCCGGTGCCGTGCCGGGATTACTGCGCGAGTGCCCGGGTCATCACCCCTAAACCCGCAGAGCTTGCGGCCGCATGCCTGTGGCGCGGCAGGCAACCGCTCCGACACCCGGGTGCCGGAGCCCTCATTGCCGCGGACGATGGACACATCGCGCCGCTCGTGACGCCGACGCATTGCATCGCATTCCTGAGCAGCCTCGGGGATGCGATGGCGCGACGAACATGTCTGTCTGCTGATATTTCGTGAGAGATGCCGGCTCATCCGCTCCTATAATGGTTTTCCCATTTCGAGCGCGAAGCCTTCCGCCATGTCCCTCTTCCAGAACCTCAGCTGGCTGCATCTGCAACGATTCGTCCTCGGCGCCGTCGCGGCCTTCACCCTCGCCCACGCGCAGGCGGCCGAGCCGCGCTGGCAGACGCTGCCGCCCACCCCGGCGCCGGTGGCGGGCGAGCAGCACGGCATCGCCGAGGTCAACGGCATCCGTCTCTACTACGCCACCATCGGCCATGGTTCGCCGGTGATCCTGGTGCATGGCGGCCTGTCGAATTCCGATTATTTCGGCTACCAGGTCAAGTCGCTGATGAAGCACCACAAGGTGATCGTGCTCGACAGCCGCGGCCACGGCCGCAGCTCGCGCAACGAGCAGCCCTTCGGCTACGACCTGATGACGGACGACGTGGTCGCGCTGATGGACAAGCTGAAGCTGCAGCGCGCCGATATCGTGGGCTGGAGCGACGGCGCCATCATCGGCATCGACATGGCGATCCGCCATCCCGACCGGGTCGGCAAGGTGGTGGCCTTCGCGGCGAACACCAAGACCGACGGCGTGATGCCCGATGTCGAGAAGAACCCGACCTTCGCCGCCTTCATCAAGCGCGGCGGCGACGAATATCGCCGCCTGTCGCCCACGCCGAAGCAATACGATGCCTTCGTCGACCAGATCAGCCACATGTGGGCCTCGCAGCCGAACTGGAGCGACGAGCAGCTGAAGTCGATCAGGACGCCGGTGCTGGTGATGGACGGCGACCACGACGAGGCGATCAAGCGCGAGCACACCGAGTACATCGCCGCGACGATTCCCGGCGCGGGCCTGCAGATCCTGCCGAACACCAGCCACTTCGCGATGCTGCAGGATCCCGAGGCCTTCAACTTCGCGGTCGAGCATTTCCTCGGCGATCGCTGAGCCGGTCGCGGGCCGGTGCGCTCGATGGCCGGCCCGGGCTTCGGATCGGCCATCGATCCTGGCCGGCGCGATTGATCGCCGGGCCTGACCGGCCTAATGCACGACGCGCACGACGGCGGCGAGCGTCCAGCTCACCGCCGTTTTCCTTTCCCCCTTCCTGCCTGCCTTCGCCGCTCAGCGTTGCGTGGCCGCTGCCGCCGCCAGCCGGCGCATCGATTCGGCCGCCGTCACCCGCAGCCATTGCGCCAGCCGCCGCGCGCCGTCGGGCAGGTCCAGGTCGTCGCGCGTGCAGAGGTAGTAGTCGCGGCCGTCGTCGAGCGCGGTATCGAACAACTGCACCAGCTCGCCGCCGGCCAGCTCGGCCTCGATCAGCGGCGCGCGCATCAGCCCCGCGCCGAGCCCGGCGCGGATCGCGCTCAGCGTCAACTGCCCGTCCTCGAACATCGGCCCCACCACCGGCGGCACGTTGCGCACGCCGGCATTGCGCAGCCAGTTGACCCAGGTGCTGCGGTCCTCGTCGTGCACCAGCGGCACCGTCGCCAGGTCGGCCGGCTTGCGCAAAGGCCCGAAGCGGCGCCGGAACGCCGGGTGGCAGACCGGCACCATCGCGCCGGGCAGCAGCTTCTCGCAGCGGTAGCCGGGCCAGTCGGCGGCGCCGGCGCCGAAGCGGATGGATAGATCCGAGGCGTCGCTGCGATAGTTGCGATGGTTCGCGTAAAGCACGTTGACGTCGACATCGGTGTTCTGGTCGAGGAAGCGATGCAGGCGCGGCACGAACCAGCCGATGCCGAACAGTGGGATCAGGCTGATGGTGATCTGCCGCAGCGAGGAGCGATCGCGTACGAAGCCGGTCGCGCTGCGCAGCACCGAGAACGCCGCGCTGATCGAGCGGTAGTAGTCGCGGCCCTCGTCGGTCAGCGCCAGCGTGCGGCCCTCGCGCACCGTGAGCGGCGTGAGGATGAAGGCGTCCAGCAGTTGCAACTGGTGGCTGACCGCCGAGGGCGTGATGTCGAGCTCGGCCGCCGCCGCCGTGACCGAGCCCAGCCGCGCGAAGGCCTCGAAGGCGCGTACCGCGCGCAGCGGCGGGTCGTTCGGCAATTGTTCGATATTTTTCATGTTTTGAATTCTATCGAATAATTCCGGAACCGGCAAAATGCCCGAATCCCTTGTGATTAAAGCATTTTGCGCGATATGGCCTGGTTCGCATAAGTATTCAATCAAAGGATATTTGCCGGTGAGGGTGTGACTATTTAGTATTTTTCATGTTTTAATCGTCCGCCACACGCTACCTTTCCCATGAAGAAAATCGTTCCCCTCGCCGGCGCAGCGTTCGCCGTTTCCGCCGCGGCGCTCGCGCTGTCGTTCTCCGCGCCGGCCGCCCGTGCCGCTCAGGCCGCCGATGCGCCGCAAACCGTGCTGATCGGCCTGGCCGCGCCGTTGACCGGCCCCTCGGCGCGGATCGGCAAGGATCTGCAGAACGGCGCGCAGCTCGCGCTCGACGATGCGAACCGCCGCCATCCCACCATCGACGGCAAGCCGGTGGTCTACAAGCTGGTGGCCGTCGACGATCAATCGGATCCGCGCACGGCCGTGACGGTCGCGCAGGACCTGGTCGAGCAGCATGTGATCGGCGTGGTGGGCCACTGGAACACCGGCTGCAGCGTGCCGGCCGCGCGCGTCTATCGCGACGCCGGCATCCCCGAGATCGCGCCGGCCTCGACGGGCCACCAGTACACGCAGCAGGGTTACGCCACCGCCTTCCGCATCATGGGCCACGACGACACGGGCGGCGCCTATACGGGCGCCTATGCGGTGAAGACGCTGCACGCCCGGCGCATCGCCGTGCTCGACGATCGCACCTCGTTCGGCTCGGGGCTGGCCGACCAGTTCGTGAAGGGTGTCGAGGCGAACGGCGGCACGATCGTCGATCGCCAGTACGTCACCGACAAGACCACCGATTTCAGCGGCGTGCTGACCGCCATCAAGAGCAAGCGCCCGGACCTGGTGTTCTTCGGTGGGCTCGACGCGCAGGCCGCGCCGATCGCGCGCCGCATGCACCAGCTCGGCATCGACGCGACCCTGCTCGGCGCGGGCGGCTTCGTCAGCCAGACCTTCCTGTCGCTGGCTGGCAAGGACGGCGAGGGCGTGACCGCGCTCGAACCGGGCCGGCCGCTGGCGAAGATGCCGGGCGGCCCGGCCTTCGACGCGCAGTACCGCGCGCGCTACCACGCGCCGATCGAGCTGCACGCGCCGTTCGCCTACGACGCCGCCGCGACCCTGATCGCCGTGGCCGAGCAGAGCAAGTCGACCGATCCGGCCAAGCTGGTGGCGGCGCTGCACAAGGTCGACCGCCAGGGCGTGACGGGGCGCATCGCCTTCGACGAGCAGGGCAACCTGAAGGATCCGGCCTACACGATCTATCGCGTGCAGGGTGGCAAGTGGAACGTGGTGGACGTGCTCGGCGGCGGTTCCGGCGCCGGCACGCAAGCCGCGCACTGAGCATGGCATGAAGGTGGCATGAAGGCGAGCGGGCGGCGGCCGATCGAGGATCGGCGGCTGCCCGTTCGCGTTTGCCGAGCCGGGTCGCAGCGGATTCGGGCGCGCCGTGTTCCCGGCGGCGCGCAGGCGGCACCCGCGATATCCGAATCAAACACGAATAACGCATCACCCCAGTCAGGAGTCCCCATGACCGAGCCGAACCCATCGGCCGCGCCGAGCGACGCGGCCGACCATCGCCTGGGCATCCTCGCGCGACGCAGGATCGAGGCGGAAATCATCAAGCCGATCTACGAGATCATGAAGCGCGAGTTCGGCATCGAGCGCGCGCAGGCCGTGATCGCCGAGGCGATCCGCGGCGCGGCCGTCGATGCCGGCCAGTCCTTCGCCGCGCAGGAGCCCGGCGGCACCAGCATCGCTTCCTTCGTCGCCCTGCAGGTGCTGTGGGAGAAGGACGACGCGCTGGACGTCGAGGTGCGGCGCGAGGATGCCGGGCATTACGACTACGACGTGCATCGCTGCGCCTACGCGGAGATGTATCACGCGATGGGGCTCGGCGAGATCGGCCACCTGCTCAGCTGCGCGCGCGACGAATACTTCATCCGCGGCTACGATCCGCGCGTGGCGCTGACGCGCACCAGCACCATCATGCAGGGCGGCAAGCGCTGCGATTTCCGCTATCGAATGCGCGACGGGAACCCGGCGGCCGTCGACCAGGAGCGCAAGCATGACGAATGATGTCGGGAGCCTGCGCGTCGACGGCGCGCGTCTGTGGGCTTCGCTCGACCGGATGGCCGAGATCGGCGCGACGCCCAAGGGCGGCGTCTGCCGGCTCGCGCTGAGCGAGCTCGATCGCGAATCGCGCGACCTGTTCGTGGCCTGGGCGCGCGAGGCGGGCTGCACGATCCGCGTCGACCGGATGGGCAACGTGTTCGCGCGCCGCGCCGGGCGCGTGGCCGACGCGGCGCCGGTGATGACGGGCTCGCACGCGGATACGCAGCCGACCGGCGGCCGCTACGACGGCATCTACGGCGTGCTCGGCGGGCTGGAGGTGGTGCGCGCGCTGAACGACGCCGGCATCGAGACCGAGCGGCCCGTCGAGGTGGTGCTCTGGACCAACGAGGAAGGTTCGCGCTTCGCGCCGGCGATGGTCGCCTCGGGGGTGTTCGCCGGCGTGTTCACGCTCGACTACGGGCTGTCGCGCGCGGACCGGCAGGGCACCACCCTCGGCGAGGCGCTGGCCGCGATCGGCTACGCGGGCGAGGCGCCCGTCGGCGGCCATGCCGTGCATGCCGCCTATGAACTGCATATCGAGCAGGGGCCGATCCTGGAACGCGCCGGCACCACCATCGGCGTGGTCACGGCGGGGCAGGGGCAGCGCTGGTACGAGCTGAGCTTCAGCGGCGTCGACGCGCATGCGGGCACCACGCCGATGGACGCGCGCCGCGATGCGCTGGTCGGCGCGGCACGCGTGATCGGCTTCGTCGACGCGCTGGGCCGGCGCCGCGCGCCCGACGCGCGCGCCACGGTCGGCATGATCGAGGCGCGGCCGAACTCGCGCAACACGGTGCCGGGCGAGTGCTTCTTCACGGTGGAATTCCGCCATCCCGACGCGGTGGTGCTGGCCGAAATGGATGCCGAGCTGCGCGCGGAAGTGGCGCGTATCGCCAGCGAGAGCGGGCTGGGCGCGCGCGTCGAGCAGATCTTCGACTACGCGCCGGTGCCGTTCGCGCCGCGCTGCATCGAGGCGGTTCGCGAGGCGGCGGCGGGGCTCGGCCTGTCGCACCAGGACATCGTCTCCGGCGCGGGGCACGATGCCTGTTACCTCGCGCGGGTGGCGCCGACCGGCATGATCTTCGTGCCCTGCATCGACGGGCTCAGCCACAACGAGGCCGAGGCGATCACGCCCGCCTGGGCCGAAGCCGGCGCGAACGTGCTGCTGCACGCGGTGCTGGCCAGCGCGATGGAGCCGGTGACGGACGGGGTGTGAAGCCGCCGGCTCGGGCGAGCCGGTCGATGCCTCGTGGATTGCCGCGATCCGGGCATCGAGCGGGAAACCTTGCCCGGGCGGGACCCGCGGCCAAGACAGCGAGCTTGAAACGAGGGGCCGGCACGCGCGAGCAGCCGGCCCTTCATCGTTTATAGCGTCGGATGGCACTCGAAGGTGAGCTTGGCCTCGCGCTCGGAGACGTGCTCGAAGCCGGGGCTGGCGCGCATGCCTTGCTGCGCGCAATAGGCGTCGGCGGTGCTGATCGCCTTGCGGTGGGCGGCGGCCCAGGACAGCACCGCGCCGTGGGCGCTGGTGTTGACGATATAGACGTGCGGCTTGTCGGTCGCGCTGACTTCGGACACGCTCGAGCATGCGCCGAGCCATAGCGTCAGGCAGGCCGCGATCATGACGACGAACGGGGTTCTGGCAGACATGGCAGGTTCTTTGCTGGGTAGCGGCAGCGCGGGGCGCTGCACGGGGAATGGCGGAAGTATCCGCGAATTCGTCGATCCGATCATCGCCGGCTTGCCGAACAGTTCGTTTCCGTTGTGTGAACAATGGGCGACGAAGCCGGGCGATCGGGATGGACGGTGAAGCCCGCGACAGGTCCGGCCAGCTTGGCTGGCCGGGGTTCCGTGCGGGTTTCGGGCGAGCGGGCTTGTCAACGAGCGTGACGCGATCGAGCGGGGCGTGTTCGAGGGTCGGGCACCGGATCGGCGCCATGTCGAGGCGGCGTGCCGCGACATGGCCATGAGCGGCGCGTGCCGCCATGCCGGCCCTGGGCGCGGCGACGGGGCTTCGTCGCGCCATGTCGTGCAGTCGCCTCGGCACCGAAGTTCGCTCAGGCGAAGCCGGCCGACCAGGCGGCGCGTCCGCGTTCGCCGAGCAGTGCCCGCCCCAGCGTCTCGAAAGCGACCGCCGGCAGGTCGGGCAGCCGTTCGACCACGGTGCTGGTCGGGTAGAAGGTCTCGACCGCGTCGTCGAGGATGCCGACGCCGATCAATTCGACGCCGCGCGCGCCGAGATCGGCGATGCGCGCGCGCAGGTCGGCGCGCAGCAGGGCGGGGTCGCCGTCGCCGGTGGCCGGGTAGCCGTCGGACAACACCATCAGGATGCGCCGCCGGGCGCGGCGGCCGAGCAGGCGCTCGGCGGCCCAGCCGAGCGCCTCGCCGTCGGGATTCTCGTGGCCGCAGTCGATGCGGGCAAGGCCGCTGGGATTGTCCGAATCGAAGCGCTTGTAGATCTCCAGGTCGAGCCGCTCGACGAAACGGTTGTAGCCGCGCGGCGAGTGGCCCTGCGCCAGCCAGCGGTCGCGCCAGGCGCGCATCGCGGGATCGTCGACCGAGCTGTAGCCCAGCGCCTCGCAGGCGAAGCCGAGCTGCATCAGCGCATCGCACAGCGCCGCCGCGCAGAGTCGCGCCAGCTCGATCTTGCGGCCCGCCATCGAGCCGCTGCGATCGATCAGCAGGGTGACCGCCGTGTCGCGCCCCGACATCACGCGCCGCGTGCGGAACGGCGTGCGATAGCCCGGCGAGGTGGCCAGCCGCGCCAGCGCGCGCCGCTCGAGTTCGCCGCGCTCCTGCTCGGCGCGCCAGTGCAGGTGCTCGTCGGCCGCCAGCGCGCGTTCGAGCTGCGCCTTGAGGCGCGTGGTCTGCGCGCGTGCCGCGCCGCGCAGCTTGCGCCAGGCGGTGGCGTCGCCAGCGCCGGTGAGGTCGGTGACGGTATCGAAGGCGGTGGTGATCGGGATCGAGCGGCCGGGCGCGAGCTCGGCGCGCGGCCGGGGCGGCGGCGCGGCGCTGTCGCCGGCGGCCTGGTTATCGGCCGAGGAGGCCGAGGAGGCCGAATCGGCCAGCGTCGCCGCGCCGGAAGGCTCGGTGCTGCTGCTGCGCGCATCGGGCGGGCCGGCCGCGTCGAAGTCCCGGTCGGGATCGATCTCGGTGGGCGTGGCGGGCGCGTCCAGCGAGGTCTCGCGATCGACCGTGATCATCATGTTGTTGGCCTCGCCGCGCGCGAGCTGGCGCACGCGCTCGACGATGCGGCCGGCCGCGGCGATGCTCTCGGCCGTCGAGCGCGAGGCCCGCGCGGCCGCGATCAGCTCGGTGCTGGCGCCGAGCGTGGCCTCGATCGAGTCGACGCGTTCGGTGAGCGGCACCGCCTCGCCGCGCAGCGCGCGCCCGACGCGCCAGACGAAGCGTTCGCGCCAGTTCAGCTTCGGCCAGCGCCGGGCGATCTCGCGCGCGGCCGCCTCGCGCTGGCGCGCCAGCAGCGTCGCGGCGCCGGGCAACCGCGCGGCCAGCGCGAGGCTCGCGCGGTGGTCGTCGATGGTTTCGGCCAGCGCGCGGGTGGCGTCCGAGGCGAGGCGCGCATGTTGCGCGGGCTCGCCCAAGCGCAGGCGAGCGGCCAGCAGGTCGACCCAGCCGGCCAGTTCGTCGTCCGACAAGGCTTGCTCGCCGGCCGTGGCCGGCAGTACCAGCACGTCGGGCACGGCGCTGCCGTCGCGTTCGACCCATTCGATGCGCGGCCCGTCGCGCGCGATCCTCACCTGCAGCGACGGCTGGTCCGTCAGCACGCGCGCCAGCTTGCCGAGCCGCTCACCGGGATCGTCCCCGGCGCTCGGCGGCGCGGTGCCCGGGCGCGGGTTCGGCTGGCTCACGATGCGTCGAGGTCGATGTAGTGGCGGACGATGTCGCGGATCAGCGCGGCGTCCTCGTCGCTCACCTTGGCGTAGATGGTCGGCCCGGCGGCGATCTCGGGATCGCCGGCGCGCAGCATCAGCGCGGTCCAGTCGATCAGGCGGCGCGTCGAGAAGGCGCTGGCCAGGTCGTCGCGCTCGAAGGCGCGCCGGCAGGCCGCGGCGATCGCCGCCAGCGTCTCGGCCATCGCCGGGCTGACACGCGCGCCGAAGGTCCGGCGCAGCACCTCGGCCTCCTCGGCCGGCGACAGGTAGTCGATCTGGTAGACGCGCCAGCGGTCCAGGAAGGCGTCGTTCATCAGGTTGGCGCCCTGGTACAGGTGGCGGAAGCGGCTCATCGCGCCGGCCGCGTTGGCGGTCGCGAACAGGCGGAAGCCGGCATGGGGCGCCACGATCTCGTCGCCGCGCTCCTTGAGCAGCAGGCGGCCGCCGGGCTCGAGCACGGCGGTCAGCACGGCGAGGATCGCCGGTTCGGCGAAGTCGATCTCGTCGACGATCAGCCAGAGCCCGGCGCGCATCGCGGTCGGCAGCACGCCGTCGACCCACAGGGTCTCGCCGCCCTTGACGGTCCAGAAGCCGACGAAGTCGCCCACCGTGGTCTGGCCGTTCATGTTCGCGCGCAGCACGCCGTGCGCCGAATGGGCCGCGGCCTGCTCGATCAGGCTGGTCTTGCCGGCGCCGGTATGGCCGATCAGCAGGATCCGGCGGTTCTCGGCGATGTCGCGCACGATATTGGCCGAGCGCTCGGCGAACAGGTAGGCGGGGTTGCGCTCTGGTACCAGCGGGCCGCCGGCGCCGAGCGGCAGGCGCGCGCCGGCCAGCGTGACGGCGGGTTCTGCATCGGCCTGCCCCGGCTGCGCCGCGTCGTGCATCGCCGCGCGCAGCTCGGCCAGGAAGCGCGCGCGATGCGGCGGCGGCACGCCCTCGCCGGCCTCGTCGCGGCGCGCGTAACCCTCGCGCTGCCACTTGCGCAGCTTCGCGTCGAGGTTGTCCAGGTCGATCACGGTGTCGATGTCGGTCGAGCCGTCGGCGCGGCGGTGCTGGATCCGGTACATGTGCGGCCGCTCGGAATGGCTGACCAGCCAGGCGTCGTCGTCGCGCGCGTAGACGCCGACGGGCGACGGTTCGGAGGGAAGCGGGGCGGGCTGGGTGCTCATCGGCGGGCAGGGGTGGGCAGGGGCGGGAGGGACGGCGGGGCCGGTCGGGAGCCTCATTGTGCGCCGTCGTCGCCCGGCCGTGCAAAAACGGGGCAAGGCGGCGATTGATTCCATTCGTGATGGAATGCATTTCCCGTGAGTGGTTTGTTGCTCGATCCGATTGATTCAGACTGAGGCTTTTTCTCGACGCGCGAGCCGCTCGCGCCATGGAGCCATACCCGATGACCTCATCCCTGACCCAGGTGCCGGGCTCGCCGCTCGTCTTCCGACCGCGCCCGGCCGCCGGCGTGCCGCTGGCGCGGCTGTTGCTGCTGCATGGCGTGGGCGGCAACGAAACCAATCTGCTGGCGGTGGCCGAGGCGCTCGATCCGCGTCTCGAGATCGCCTTCGTGCGCGGGCCGCTGACGCTGGGCCCGGATCAATACGCGTGGTTCCACGTGCGCTTCGGGCCGAACGGCCCGTCGATCGACGCGGCCCAGGCCGAGGCGAGCCGGCAGCAGCTGATCGGCCTGGTTCGCGCGCTGCGCCAGGCCGACGGCGCGGCGCCGTTGCCGACGCTGATCGGCGGCTTCAGCCAGGGCGGCATCATGAGCGCGAGCGTCGGCCTGAGCGCGCCGGAGGCGGTGCGCGGCTTCGCGATCCTGAGCGGACGGATCCTGCCGGAGATCGCCGAGCACCTGGCGCCGCGCGAGGCGCTGGCGGGGCTCGACGCCTTCATCGCCCACGGCGAATACGACGACAAGCTGCCGATATCGTGGGCGGAGCGCGCCGATGCGATGCTCGACGAGCTGGGCGTGCCGCATCGCGTGCATCGCTACCCGGTCGGCCATCAGCTCAGCGAGGCGATCGTCGACGATTTCGCGGCCTGGGTGGCGCAGCGCGGCGCGGCGGCCTGAGCGCCGCCGCCGATCGTCCCGGGCGGGAACGAGACGTCGCCGTTCGCGGCGGCGCGCCATAATCGCGCTTTTCCGGTGCGGAGACGTCGCGAATGAAACTGTCCGAACAATGGGTGCTCGTCACCGGTGGCGCGCGCGGGCTCGGCGCCTCGATCTCCCGGGCGCTGGCGCGCGAGGGCGCGTCGGTGATCGTCAATTACCTGCATAGCGAATCGGCCGCGAATGCGCTGGCGGCCGAGCTCGGCCCGCAAGCGATCGCGCTGCGCGCCGACGTCACCGATGCGGGCGAGGTGGGCCGGATGTTCGAGGCGGCCCGGGCGCGCACCGGCCAGCCGGTGGCGTCGGTGATCAACAACGCGCTGGCCAGCTTCCGCTTCGACGGCGATGCGCGGCCGACGCTCGAGCAGCTTTCCTGGCAGCGCATGCAGCAGCAACTGGAGAGCGCGGTCAAGGGCGCGCTGAACACCATGCAGGCCGCCGTGCCCGGCATGCGCGAGCGAGGCTTCGGCCGCATCGTCAATGTCGGCACCAACCTGTTCCAGAACCCGGTGGTGCCCTATCACGATTACACGGCCTCGAAGGCCGCGCTGCTGTCGCTGACGCGCACGGCATCCAACGACCTGGGCCCGCACGGCATCACCGTCAACATGGTGTCGGGCGGCCTGTTGCGCACCACGGACGCGAGCCGCGCCACGCCCGAGACGGTGTTCGACATGATCGCCGGCTTCACGCCGCTGCGCCGCGTGACCACGCCCGAGGAATTCGCCGACGCGGTGCTGTTCTTCCTCTCGCCCTGGGCGCGTGCCGTGACGGGGCAGAACCTGATCGTCGACGGCGGGCTGGTGAAGGGCTGAGGCCCGCCTGCCGCGTACGCGCCGGGTCGGCGGCGCATACGCGGGCGGCTCGGCCTGGTCGGGCCGAGCGCGCGATCAGGACACCAGCAGGTCGAACTGCTCCCAGCCGCCGACCTGGGTGGCGGTGGCGATCAACTGGCCCTGGCCCGAGTTGGTGGCGCTCACGTAGTTGCCGTTGGCATGCGCGCGCAAGGCCACCGCCGCGCCTGTGAAGGGCTGCACGATCAGATCGAAGGTTTCCCAGGGGCCGACCGCGCTGCGGTTGGCGATCAGCGGCGCGGCGCCGGCATTGTCGGCCGTCACGTACAGGCCGTTGGCATGCGAGCGCAGCGCCACCGCGCCGTTGCCGGCATTCACCAGATCGAACTGCTCCCATGGGCCGATCGCCGTGCGATTCGCGATCAGCGCCTGTGCGCCGGCATTCTCGGCCGTCACGTACAGGTTGTTGGTGCGCGAGCGCAGGCTGACCACCGTCGCGAGACCGACCGTGCTGTTCAACACCGGCGCGGTCGGGCGCACCTGGGTCAGGCCGAGCGAGCCTTTCAGCATGAGGCCGCCGTCGCGCGTCAGGCGCATGTAGTAGTCGGACGAGCAGGGCGTGCCGTCCTCGTCCAGGCTCAGGAAGCCCGAGCCGGCGGGCACGTCCTGCTGGGTGGCGGCCGTGTTGAGGATCTGGTTGCCCTCGTTGTACTCGTCGAACATCGAAATGTAGAGGCCCGACACGCCGAGGTTCACCAGGTTGTAGAACTGCCGCCACATGTAATTGCCGTGTGCGCGCTGGCGGACCGACAGGTCGCCCGGCATCACGCAGGGCTGGTAGTCGATGCCGTGCGCGTCGCAGTCGGCCTTGTCGGCGGCCGCCACTTCCACCGCGAAGGCATTGGCGTCTGCGATCGAACCGATCGCGCCGATCATCCATGGCGAGATCATGTCGAACTGGTGGAACACGTCAAGGAAGTTCGGCCGCACCGAATCGCCGGTACGCCAGCGGGTCGGCACGCCGCCGATCACGTAGCAGCCCTGGGCCTTGAACCACTGGATCACGTCGGCGCAGGCGGCGGCGTCGAACGGGTGGTTCACGTCGTCGAAGCCGAAGCCCCAGATGCAGACCACCGGCTTGCCGTTCTGGCGCGCATAGGCCGGCGAGGCGATGTACTGCGACATCTTCGAGGTCCAGTCCTGCTTGATCTGGGTCTGCATGGCGGTCCAGCCGGACACGTCGTACATGATGTAGAACTTGCGGCCGTAGGTTTCGGCGGCCTGCCGCACATGCGCGGCCGCCACGTCGCGCGTGGCGCCCTCGCCCGAGAACGGATTGAAGCGTTGCAGCGCGACCGTGTCGATCTCGTTGGCCTGCATCCAGCTGAACTGCCGGTTCACCGTGTCGAGGTCGTATTGCGAGAACAGCGTGGCCGGCGCGCCGCTGTTGAGCGGGCTGAAGGCGCTCTGGTAGCCGTGCGCGTAGCCGCGCATGTCGGGCCAGGCCTTGATCGCGTTGTTGCTCGGCGAGGGCGCTTGCGACCAGTTGCCGGCCCAGTGCCACCAGCCGTTGATCGGCGCGCCGTCGCCGATCGCCGCGAACCAGCCCTGGTAGCCGACCGTCACCTTGCCGACCACGTCGCCGGCGCCGCTGACGGCCGCGCGCTGCGTGGCGGCCAGCGCGCGCGTCAGGCCGCGCGCATCGAGCGCGCCGACGGCCGCTGCCGCAACGCCGGTTTTGAGAATCGAACGACGTGTGATGCCCATGAGATTCCTCGAGAAGTAGGGGGTGTGGCTGGCGGGGCCCGGCCGGCATGCTTGCATGCGCAACCGGTGGCGGGGATTGCATCATCGCGAGGGGCGATCGGTCTGCCGGACTGCCGAATCCCGGGCAGGGAATCCGAAGCGCCGCGATACGTGCCCGGCGGCGCGTGCAGCAATCGGAGGAATCGTTGCGGATTGGCGGTGAGGTGCGGCCTGGAGGTGGACTGGTCGGTATGCGGGGCAGGCGGGAATGCGTGCCTCGCGAGGCGGGCCGGCGCGGGCCGGCCTAGCCGAATCGCAGCGGATCGCCGACCAGTTTCGGCACCGCCTCGCGCATGGTCGCCACGAAGCGCAGCAGCCTGGACGGGTAGAACTGCGCGTGCGGATAGACCAGGAATACCGGCAGCGGCGCGGCCTCCCAGTCGGGTGCGACGCGCACCAGGCGGCCGGCCTCGAGTTCCTCGGCGAGCAGCCAGGACGAGCCGATGCCCACGCCCATGCCATGCAGCGCCGCCGAGCGCAGCGCGAACAGGTTGTCGGTGCTCATGCGCGGCTGGATCGTGAAGCGCTGCGTCTCGCCGCTGCGCCGGTGCCGGAGCACCACCTCGTTGCGGTAGTAGGTGCGCAGCGAGAGCCAGTCGAGCGCGGCGAGTTCCTCGGGCGTGGCGGGGATCCTGCCGTCCTCGAACATCGAGGGCGCGGCGACCACGAAGCGCGCCACGTCGGCGATCCGGATCGCCACCACCGATGGATCGGTCACCTCGCCGATCTGGATCGCGCAGTCGATGCCGGTGCCGATGAAGTCGTGCACCTCGTCCTGCAGCAGCCATTCGACGCTCACGCGCGGGTGCTCGCGCAGGAAGCCGATCAGCGGCCCGACGAAGATCTGCTGGCCGAAGGCGTGCGGCACCGTCACGCGCAGATGGCCTTCCGGCTCCTGCTGCGCGCCGCGCAGGTCGGCCTCGAACGAGGCCCAGCTCGCCAGCAGCTCCTTGGCGCGCTTGAAGGCGCGTTCGCCGTCGACGGTCAGGCGCATCGAGTGGGTCGAGCGCTGCAGCAGGCGCACGCCGAGCGAGCGCTCGAGGGCCTGCAGGCGACGGCTGACGGTGGGCTGGGTGGTCCGGAGCAGGGCCGCCGCGGCGGACAGGCTGCCCGATTCGACTATACGCACGAAGGTCTCCATAAGCTGGAAACGATAGCCGGCATCACCGGGAGACACTTCCGGAAGACGGCGATTTCCGCCAGAGGCAGGCGTGGTGGGCAGTTTGGCGCTCATGCGCCGAGCGTATAACAAATGTGCGGACGGTGCCACTACCAGGCTCGCGCCGCTGCCTTCACACTCGCGGCTTGCTGATTCGATACCGATGGACACCGCAAGATGAGTTCGACCCCTGACTTCGACAATGCCGCGCGCGAGGCCGTGCTGGCCGACCCGGCGCCGCTCCATGGATCCCGGCCGGGCGCGGCTTCGGCTGCGCCCGCCGGGGCGCAGGCGCTGCATGCCCTGCTGACGCCGCGCCTGGTGCTGCTGCTGGCGGCCGCCGCCGGGCTCGGCGTGGCGCCGCTCTATTACAGCCAGCCGATGCTCGGCGTGCTGGGGCCGGACATCGGCGCCTCGGCCCGCATGGTCGGCCTGGTGCCGACGCTCACCCAGCTCGGTTATGCGATCGGCATCCTGCTGCTGGCGCCGCTCGGCGACCGCTTCGACCGGCGCCGCGTGATCCTGGTGAAGGCCGGCGTGCTGGTGGCCGCGCTGCTGCTGGCCGCGATCTCGCCGTCGATCGGCTTCCTGCTGGCAGCGAGCTTCGCGGTCGGGCTGGCGGCCACGCTCGCCCAGGACGTGGTGCCGGCGGCGGCCACGCTCGCGCCCGACGCGCATCGCGGCAAGGTGGTCGGCACCGTGATGACGGGCCTGCTGCTGGGGATCCTGTTGTCGCGGGTGGTGGCCGGCGTGGTGGCCGGCAGCCTCGGCTGGCGCGCCACCTTCGTGATCGCGGCCGCGAGCGTGGCCGCCATCGGCCTGGCTGCCGCGCGCGGGCTGCCGAGCTTCCGGCCCACCACGCGGATGCCGTATCGCGAGCTGATCGCCTCGCTCGGCGGCCTGTGGCGCCGGCACCCGGCGCTGCGCCGGGCGGCCTTCGCCCAGGGCATCCTGGCGCTCGGCTTCAGCGCGTTCTGGACCACGCTCGCGGTGATGCTGCATGGCGCGCCCTTCCATCTCGGCAGCGCCGTGGCCGGCGCCTTCGGCCTGGCCGGCGCGGCCGGCGCGCTGGCCGCGCCGCTGGCCGGGCGGCTGGCGGACCGGCGCGGGCCGGAGTTCGTCACCCGGCTCGGGATCGCGATCGCCACCGTCTCGTTCGCGGCGATGTGGCTGGCGCCCTGGCTGTCGGTGTCGGCGCAGCTCGCCCTGATCGCGCTGGCCACGGTCGGTTTCGATCTCGGCTTCCAGTCGACCCTGATCGCGCATCAGACCATCGTCTACGGCATCGATCCGGCTTCGCGCAGCCGCCTCAATGCGGTGCTGTTCGTCGGCATGTTCATCGGCATGTCGACGGGCGCCGCGATCGGCACCCTGCTGTTCGCGCAATGGGGCTGGACGGCGGTGGTCGCGATGGCGGTGCTGAGCTCGATCGGGGCGCTGCTGGTGCGGGTCTGGCGGCGCGCCTGAGCGGGGCGGCGGCTGGATCGGGAACGGGCGGGCCGGGTGGCTCGCCCGTTTTGTTTCGAGGGCGACGGCTTCGCGTTGACGCCCCGGCACGATCTGCCGACAATCCGCAGACCGTCACGCGCGCCGTCTCGATCGAGGATGTCATGCCGCTTCGTCTGAATGCATCGTTGTGCTGTCTGGGGTGGCTCGTCGCGATGTCGGCGGGAGGATGGGCGCGGGCGGCCGAGCCGGCCGCGGTGCCGGCCAGCGAGGTGCCGGCGCGGGCGGTGGCTTCTTCGAAGGGGGCGGCGTCTGCCTCGGCCGCTTCGGCTGTTTCGCCTGCTTCGGCGAGGACGGGCCATCCGTCCGCCGACGACAGTGTGCATGCAGGCGTCGATGCGCATCGCGCGCCGAATGGCGGCGGCGAGTTCATTCCGGTGCCGCCCGAAACCAGCGCCGTGACGCGCCACTCGATCCGGCTCGACGGCCGCACCATCGACTACACCGCGACGGCAGGCAACCTGCTGCTGCGCGACGATGCAGGGCAGGCCACGGCCAGCATCTTCTATATTGCATATACGGCGAATGGCCGGCGCGCCTCGCAGCGGCCGGTCACCTTCCTGTTCAACGGCGGCCCCGGCGCCGGCACCATGTTCCTGATGATGGGCTCGTTCGGCCCGAAGCGCGCACGCACGGCCAGTCCCGATATCAGCGGACCCGCGCCCTACGATCTCGCCGACAATCCCGACAGCCTGCTGGCACAGACCGATCTGGTCTTCATCGATGCGGTGGGCGCCGGCTTCTCGCGTGCGGTCGGCCGCGCGACCGGAAAGAATTTCTGGGGCGTCGACAGCGATCTCGATGCCTTCGATCATTTCATCGAGCGCTACCTGACGGTGTACCAGCGCTGGGATTCGCCGAAATACCTGCTCGGCGAGTCCTATGGCACGGCGCGGGCGGCGATGCTGGCGTATCGCCTGAACGATCGCAGCAACATCGCCTTGAACGGGGTGATCCTGATGTCGTCGGTGCTCGATTCGGCGGCGTTCTCGCCAGGTTCGGACTTCGAAAGCGAAAGCTATCTGCCGAGCTTCGCCGCTGTCGCCTGGTATCACGACCGTCTTTCGCCCAGGCCGCCGAACCTGCCCGCGTTTCTTGACGAAGTCCGTGCCTTCGCGCGCGGCCCTTATGAGCAGGCGCTCGCGCAGGGGGATGCCTTGCCCGATGCCGAGCGCGATGCGATCGCGGCGCGCATCGCCGCTTATACGGGACTCGACGTGTCATATATAAAAGAGGCGCGGCTGCGCATCGGACCGTCGCGGTTCCGCAAGCAGTTGCTGCGCGGCGAGTCGCGTAACCTGGGGCGCTACGATGCGCGCTTCAAGGGTATCGACTACGACGATGCGGGTGAGCATGGCGATTTCGATGCATCGGCGACCAGCATCTCCAGCGTGTTCGACGCGGCGCTGCATCGGCATCTGGCGCAGGATCTCGACTACCGGCCGAGCGACCGCTATCGCGTCTTCAACGATGCGGCCTTGCGGCAATGGGATTGGAAGCATCGCGAATGGTGGGGCGAGCAACTGGCGGTGCCCTATGCCGCCGGTGATCTCGCCGAGGCGATGCGGCAGAACCCGAAGCTGCGGGTGATGTCGCTGAACGGCTATTTCGATCTGGCGACGCCGTTCTATGCCACTGAATATGCGCTGTCGCATCTCGGGCTCGACAAGTCGCTGCGTTCGAACCTCGAGCTGCGCTATTACCCGACGGGGCACATGATCTACCTCGACGATGCCGCCTTGCACGCGATGAAGAACGATCTCGCGCGCTTCTACGAGGGGGCGCCGGCAGGTCAGTGAGGGCGATGTTGGTTGCGTGAGCAACCGAATTTCGCCTTTCTTCTTTTGGTATCAACGAGTTGCCATGAAGGGCGCCGCGCGAGCGGCGCCCTTCATGCATTTACTTTGCGAAAACGCTTGCAGGAAGGCGATGGGCTGCTTAGAATCACGCCTCTTTCGCGCTAACGGAAACGCGGTGCGGAAGAGGAAGCAAGGTTGGACGCGTCGAGCGCCTGAGCAGTTGGCCGCTGATTCGTTTGACTGAGAAGTGATCGACGCAGTGAGTTGATCGCGGCGCTGAAAAAAGTAGTTGACGCGCTGCGAAATGTTGATCATAATCTCGCTTCTCTGCTGCTGAAAACGCAGCGCTGCTGAAGAAACCAAGTTGCTTCGCAGATACGCTCTTTAAAAATCTACAGCCGATAAGTGTGGACGCTTGATGGCAGCGGTCCTGATCTCCGGATCAGGTCAGCAAAAGTATCAAGAGTCTCACACAAAAGTAAGTCAGGTTTGTGAAGCAATTCATTAACCTGTCAGCTTTGAGTGAGCGACCGGTTCGTTAGAACCGAAAACAGTAACAGGTATTGAACTGAAGAGTTTGATCCTGGCTCAGATTGAACGCTGGCGGCATGCCTTACACATGCAAGTCGAACGGCAGCACGGGTGCTTGCACCTGGTGGCGAGTGGCGAACGGGTGAGTAATACATCGGAACATGTCCTGTAGTGGGGGATAGCCCGGCGAAAGCCGGATTAATACCGCATACGATCCATGGATGAAAGCGGGGGACCTTCGGGCCTCGCGCTATAGGGTTGGCCGATGGCTGATTAGCTAGTTGGTGGGGTAAAGGCCCACCAAGGCGACGATC